>NZ_JBIWPL010000018.1:144655-186931 GCF_044768255.1 Kitasatospora sp. NPDC101157
CCCGGCCCGCGCCGCCCCCCGCCCCGCGCCCGGCCCCCGGCCGCGGCCGGGCGCCCCCCCCCCCCCCGGCCCCCCGGGGGGGGGGGCGGGCCCCCCCCGCGTCCGGGAGCTCAGCCCGGCAGGACGCCGGACAGCCCGCCGACCAGCGGGAGGTCCTTGACCCCGCCGCCCGCGCTCAGCGGACCGGTCAGCATGCCGGTGCCGACCGGTGCCAGTCCCTGGTCCGGCTGGATGGTCGCGCCGTTGTTGAGCACGTCGGCCGAGGAGTTGGCCCACGGGTCCAGACGCAGGCTCTTGAGCGGCGCGACGCCGTAGCCGAGCCCGGTCGTCGTGCCGTTCAGCGCCTGCCCGACGTCGGTCCTCGCCAGCGAGGCCGGGCCCGTCGCGGGCTGGTGGCCCGGGGCGGTGGCGGCCTGCGCCGAACCGGCGCCGAGCAGCACCACCGCGCCCGCGGCGGCGGCCAGTCCGGCCGCGCCCTTCTTCGAAACCATGCGGATCACCCTTCGGTGGAGTGGGGCCCGGTCCGGCCGAACCCGGAGGCGGGCCCTGAGGCCCCGGACGTCCGGTCCGGGGATGCCGAACTGCCCCCCGGCCGACTGGTCGGGGGGCAGGACGGCCGAGATGCGTGCCGATCGGGGATCAGCAGTCGTCCGCGGGCTTCGGGTGCGCCTCCACGTTGGCGCAGGTGTTGCCGAAGGCCGGGTTCAGCGCACCGATGATGTCGACGGTGTTGCCGCACAGGTTGACCGGGATGTGGATCGGCACCTGGATCTGGTTGCCGGAGACGACACCGGGGGAGCCGGCGGCCACGCCCTCGGCGCCCGCGCTCGCGGCGGCGGAGCCCGCCGCACCCAGCACCAGGCCGGCGGCGGCGGCGGAGAGGACGGCGACCTTCTTCACGTTCTGCATGGGGGTTGATCTCCTCGATCACACACGGGTGGAGCGTGCGGCGCCCCGACACTGCGGGGCGCCGCACGGGCTCGGGTGAATCAGCTGTCGCCGGTGCGGCGACAGCGGGTTCAGCCGGCGTTGACGCAGGTGTTGCCGAACGCCGGGTTCAGCAGGCCGATGATGTCGACGGTGTTGCCGCACAGGTTGATCGGGATGTGGATCGGGACCTGGAGCTGGTTGCCGGAGATGACACCGGGGGAGCCGGCGGCCACGCCCTCGGCGCCCGCGCTGGCGAACGCGCCGCCGGCGGCACCGAGCACCAGACCGGTGGCGGCCAGCGACAGGACTGCGGCCTTCTTGATGTTGCGCATGATTTCCTCCGATTTCTGCCCGACGGAATTGAGGTGTCGGGAGTCGGGCGAGCAGGAATGTTCACCCGAAGGGTTCAGGGATTGCCGTGAATGTCACTCCGACGGCGCACACCGGCGTGTCCGCCCATGGCTCGGGCGTCGACGCAGCCGTCGCGTTTTTCCGGCGCCCCGCGAAAGGCCCCCGCACGGCCGGGGACGGTTCGGTTGGAGGCGCGACCAGGAATTCCCGGTCAGGCGTTCAGGCGGTGCCGCCGAACGCCGGGTTCTGGGGGGCCCGCCACGTCGACCGACTTGCCGGTGGCCTCGGTGCCGACGAGGCCGTGGGCGAGCTGCGCATGGGCGGTACTCGATTCATGAGTAGGGCCGGGGTGGATCGTCTTCGTCAGGGAGAACGAGGCAGAGCGCGGGGGGAAACGGTCCGGCCGGCTGATCACCCGAATGCCGGTCACCCGGGCTGCGTTAGGCCGGACGAGTGACAGTGGAGGTGTCGTCGCAACCGGTCCGGACGGGTCTCGTTCTAGATGTCGCACTCCCCGTGCATCTCTGTTGAACAGTCAGGAGGCTCACATGAGCGTCAAGAAGACCGCCGCCGTCGGTGCGGCCGTGGTGGGCATCGTGGCCGCCGGCGCCGGCACCGCGATGGCCAGCGCCGGAGCCCAGGGTGTCGCCGCGGGTTCCCCCGGTGTCATCTCGGGCAACCAGATTCAGATCCCGGTGCACGTTCCGATCAACGCGTGCGGCAACTCGGTCAACGTCATCGGGCTGCTCAACCCGGCGTTCGGCAACCACTGCCTCAACGCGGGCTGATTCCCCACCCGGTTCGGCCGGTGAGAGCCGCCGTTCCGCGCTTCCCTCCTGGGGCGCGGAGCGGCGGCTTTTCCGCGCTCGCACGGTGGGCGCGGCGTCAGTTCCCGGTGTTGTCACGAGCCTTGTTGCACTACTTGTCAGTACCTAGAATGTGAGACCTGCTCACCTTTTGGCACCTCTCTTGCTCCGCACCGCCCGGCACCCCCGGCCCGGCGGTTCCCCGCCCCCGCAAGGAGTCGCGTGTGATCAGGTTCCGCACGTCCGCGGCGCGAAGGGCGCGAACGGGCTCGTCCCGGTCCGCCGCGCTGCTCGCCACCGGCGTCCTCGTCGCCACCCTCGGCCTGGCCGGTGCCCCCGCCGCCCTCGCCGACGGCGCCCCCGCACCGGCCGCCACCCGCCCGGCCGCGATCGTCGCCCTCGGCGACAGCGCCATCTCCGGGGAGGGCGCCGGCACCGACACCGGCGACGGCTACTTCCCCGAGACCGACACCCCCACCAACTACTGCCACCGGCACCCCAAGTCGGAGATCTTCGTCACCGACATCCCCGGGGTCACCCCGATCGACCTCGCCTGCTCCGGCGCCCAGACCGGCGACCTGGTCAGCGACCCCGAGCTGGCCAAGATCACCGGCCCCGGCAGCGGAGACTTCGGCGAACCCAAGCAGGACGTCAAACTCGCCGACACGGCGGGCAAGTACGACGTCAAGATGGTCGTCGTCACGATCGGCGCCAACGACGACTTCGACTTCAGCGGCATCATGATGCACTGCCTGGCGCAGTACTTCCCGATCCCGAAGGACCAGGGCTGCCGGGACACCATCGGCAGCGACGAGATCCGGCAGCGGGCCAAGCGGGTCCAGCCCAAGGTCGTCGCCGCGCTGCAGAACATCCGGCAGACCATGCGCAAGGCGGGCTACGCCGACTCCTCGTACCAGCTGGTCTACCAGTCGTACTTCAACCCGATCACCCCGGACATCCGGCGCAACGACTACCTCGGCAAGATCACCGACGGCTGCCCGGCCTTCCCCGAGGACCTCGCCTGGGGGCACAACTGGGTGGTCCCGACCTTCAGCGACGCGCTCCGCGGCGCGGCCGAACAGGTGCCCGGCGTGCGGTACCTGGACCAGCGGCGGGTCGCCTTCGGGCACGAGGTGTGCGCGGAGTGGACGACCTCCCCGTACGAGTACTCCAACGGGGACGTCATCAACCTCTCCGAGTGGGCCCGCAACGGCTGCGACTCCCAGATCGGCATCCCCGGGCTGTGCATGAACATGGTCCGCCAGTCGTACCACCTGCGGGTGGCCGGCTACCGCGGTGAGGGCGTCTGCCTCGGCCAGTTCTTCGCCAAGCCGGACCAGACCGAGGCGTACTGCACGCTCAACCAGCAGAACACCACGTCGATCCAGCCGCTCACGCCCGGCAAGCCCTTCGGGGACGTCCCCGAGGACGGCTCCTGGTACCAGCTCACCAACGCCGCCACCGGAAACGCGCTCGACCTCTCCGGCGGCGGCACCTACGGCGACTCCACCAACGGCCGGGCCGCCATCAGCTACCCGGCGGCCGGCGGGCTGAACCAGTCCTTCGTCCTGGAGGCCAAGTCCGGCGGCAGCTACGAGCTGGACTTCAGCGGCAACCGCGACATGTGCCTGGACGCCAACGCCGCCTCCACCGCCCCCGGCACCCGGATCCAGCAGTGGGGCTGCAACGGCGGCGCCAACCAGCACTGGGTGTTCAAGCCGGCCGGCAACGGCAACTACAAGATCGCCGACTCGGCGGACCCGACCAAGGTCCTGGCCACCGGCGCCACCCTCGACGCCAAGGGCAACCCCTACGTCGAACTCGCCACCGACACCGGCGCCCCCGCCCAGCTCTGGCAGCTCACCAAGCTCGGCATCGTCTACGTCCACGGCTGACGTGACTCAGGCCGTCGCCGCCCCCAACCGGGCGGCGACGGCCGCACTCATCGGGTACGGCGTCTCGACCGGCAGCAGCCCCGGATCCCGCTCCCGCCGGACCCGCTCGGCCAACCCGGTGACGTCCGTGATCCGCCGGATCCACTCGTCCGCGTAGCGCCGCACCGCCCCGCCGCGCAGCCCGACCTGGATCGCCCGCCACTCCAGCGCCCCGAGGTTCAGCCCGCGCTCCGGATCCCACTGCACCCGCACCGGGCTCTGCCGCAGCTCTCGCTTCCACGCCGCCTGCGACTCGTGCACCCGCCGGGTGTAGGCGCTCAGCACGGCCCGCTCCAGCGCCCAGTCGAAGCCCTCACGGCTGATCTCCAACGCGAGCACCCGCTCCTGTCCCGGGCTGCGGGCCCAGTCGCTGCGGTGCATCATCCAGAGGAACGAGGGCTTGATCCACGTCATCCGGTCCCGTTGGAACGCCTCCGGGAACCGCCCCTCGGCCGCGGCCGGTTCGGCGATCCGGGGCCCGAAGGCCTGGTAGACGGTGATGGTGTCGGCGGTGTGGAGCGCCCGGATCTGATGCTTCGGCGGGTGGAGCGGCATGGCCGCATCGTCGCTGCCGCCGGCTTCCGCCCGCCACGGGTTTTCCGGGCCGGGCGGGGGAGGGCGGGCCCGGAAGGGCCGTGCCGTAGGCTCTCGGGAACGTCGTTGCGCCGGAGCCGCGCGCACCATGAGCGGGGCGGGGAGTACCCAGAGCAGATGAGCACGGCATCGAGCACCGAGTCGTCCAGCACTGAGCCGTCCAGCACCGAGCCGGTGCCGGCGGACGGGGAGCGTCCCGAGGAGCGGACGGGCCGTGCGCCCGGGCGGTTCGGGGTGCTGGTGGACCGCTTCGCGCCCGCGCTCGGCGCGTACGCGGTGGTCAAGGCGATCGGGCTGACCGTCTTCCTGGTGCTGCTGGAGCACACCGGCGACTACCTGAAGAAGCAGGTCGGCCGCGGCGGCGGCGCCCACGCCTGGGACGTGCTGGGCACCTGGGACGGCATCTGGTACCAGCGGATCGCCGAGAACGGGTACGACCCGCAGCTGATCCCGCTGCACGGCTTCCCGCTCGCCACCTACTACGAGAACTCCGCCGCCTTCTTCCCGCTCTACCCCTGGCTGATGCGGCTGGTCGGCGCGGTGACCGGACTCGGTCCGTACGGCTCCGGGATCGTCGTCTCGGTGCTGGCCTCGCTGGTCGCCGCGGCCGGGATCTTCGCGATCGCCGAGCGGTTGGCCGGCTTCCGGGCGGGCGTGATCGCCGCGGTGGTCTGGGGCCTGTTCCCGGGCTCCGGTGTGGAGTGGGCGGTCTACTCGGACTCGCTGTTCGTCGCGCTGTCCGCCTGGGCCTGCTACTGCGTGATGACCCGCCGCTGGATCGCCGCGGGCCTGCTGGCGCTGGTCGCGGGCCTCAACCGGCCGACCGCCGCCGCGCTGATCGCCGCGGTCTCGATCGCCGCGCTGGTCGCGCTGGTCCGCCGCACCGACGGGGTGGCCCGCCCGCTGACCGCGATGCTGATCACCCCGTGGGGGCTGATCGGCTACGTGGCCTGGGTCGGCTGGCGGATGGGCGACTGGGGCGGCTACTTCAAGCTCCAGCGCGGTGCCTGGAACCGCTACTTCGACTTCGGCGCCTCCACGCTGCGCACGATCATGGACGTGATCACCGGCCACTGGGACTTCTGGCAGTCCAACCCCGTCCCGGACCTGATCGCCATCGCGCTGCTGATCGCCCTGCCCGGCCTGCTGGTGCTGCTCCGGCAGGCCGGCCCCCCGCTGGTGCTGTGGGTCTACACCGCACTGACCATCTTCACCGCGCTGAGCAGCAACCAGATCTTCGGCAACATCTCGCGCTACCTGCTGCCGGCCTTCCCGCTGTTCATCGGCCTGGCGGTGGCGCTGCGCCGGGTGCGGACCTCCTCGCTGGTCGGGATGTTCGCGATGCCGGTGATCGCGGCGGGCTGGTACGCCGGCTATGCGCTGTTCGAGCTGGGCATCCCCTAACCCGGTTGGTTGGGTACGGGATCATCCGGCAGCAGACGGGCCGTTGCTAACCTCGGACGCATGACGACGACCCCGCCCGTGCGCCAGATCTGCGACATCTCCGGCCTGCTGGACCACGCGAGCCACGTGCTGGCGACCCGGATGGCGGCGGCCTTCACCGAGCTCGGGATCACCCCGCGCGCCTACTGCGTGCTGTTCCACGCGCAGGAGGCCGAGCGCACCCAGATCCAGCTGGCCGAGCTGTCGGACCTGGACAAGACCACCATGGTGGTCACCGTCGACGAGCTGGAGAAGGCGGGTCTGGCCGAGCGCCGCCCGTCCGCCACCGACCGCCGGGCCCGGATCATCTCGGTCACCGAGGCGGGGGAGCGGGCCGTCGTGCAGGGCACCGCGATCGCCGACCGGGTCCACCGCGAACTGCTGGACTCGCTGCCGCAGCCGGAGCAGGAGGCCTTCGTCTCCGCCCTGACCCGCCTGGTGGACGGGCACCTGGCGGAGCCGGTCGAGAGCGAACGCACCGTCCGTCGTGCCCGACGTCCCCGGGCCTGACTTTTGTTCCCAGATAGATAGTCCCGAACAAAACAATCTGATAGCTTCCTTCCCGGTACTCGTCGAACCGGGAGAATCGCCATGACCACGCACGCCCCGGCCGCGCCGGACACAGCGCCCGCGGCCCCCGCCCGTCCCCGCGCCCTGGCCCTCGCGGTGCTCTGCGCCAGCATGCTGATGATCGTCCTGGACGGCTCGATCGTCACCGTGGCGCTGCCCGCCATCCAGGACGACCTGCACTTCTCGCCCGCCGACCTCACCTGGACGGTCAACGCCTACCTGATCGCCTTCGGCGGGCTGCTCCTGCTCGCCGGCCGGCTCGGCGACCTGATCGGCCGCAAGCGCGTCTTCGTCGCCGGACTCGCCCTCTTCACCGCCGCCTCGCTGCTCTGCGCCGTCGCCACCGAGCAGGGGATGCTGATCGCCGCCCGCTTCCTCCAGGGCGTCGGTGGTGCGATGGCCTCGGCGGTCAGCCTCGGCATGGTCGTCACGCTCTTCCCCGAGCCCGGCGAGCGCGGCCGCGCGATCGGCGCGTTCAGCTTCGTCGGCGCGGCCGGCGCCTCGATCGGGCAGGTCCTCGGCGGGGTCCTCACCCAGGCCCTCAGCTGGCACTGGATCTTCCTGATCAACCTGCCGCTCGGCCTCGCCGCCGTCCTGCTGGCCGTCCGGGTGCTGGCGCCCGACCACGGCCCGGGCCTGCGGGCCGGCGCCGACGCCCTGGGCGCCGCGCTGATCACCGCCGCCCTGATGCTCGGGATCTACACCATCGTCGGCACCGGCGCCCACGGCTGGACCTCGGCCCGCACCCTCGGTCTCGGCGCGCTCTCGCTCGGCCTGCTGGCCGCCTTCCTGCTCCGCCAGACCCGGGCCGCCCAACCCCTGCTGCCGCTGCGGATGTTCCGCTCCCGCAACGTCTCCGGCGCCAACGCCGTCCAGCTCCTGACCATCTCCGGGATGTTCGCCTTCCAGATCCTGGTCGCCCTCTACCTGCAGCAGGTCCTCGGCTACGGCGCCGCCGCCACCGGCCTGGCGATGCTGCCGGCCGCGGTCGCCATCGGCGCGGTGTCGCTGCTGCTCTCCGCCCGGCTGGGCGCCCGGTTCGGCGAGCGGGCGGTGCTGCTCGCGGGTCTCGCGATGCTGGTCGTCGCGCTCGGCCTGCTGGCCCGGTTGCCGGCCGACGCCGACTATCCCGTCCACCTGCTGCCGACCATGCTGCTGATCGGCGGCGGCGGGCTGGTGCTGTCCGCGCTCGCGGTGCTCGGGATGTCCGGCGCCGGGCCGGAGGACGCGGGCACCGCCTCGGGCCTGTTCAACACCACCCAGCAGGTCGGCGGCGCGCTCGGCGTCGCGGTGCTCACCACCCTCGCCGACGGCCGTACCGGAGCCCTGGCCGCCGCCGGGCACCCGGTGGCCGAGGCGCTCACCGGCGGCTTCCGGCTCGCCTTCACGGTGGCCGCCGGGCTGCTCGCGGTGGCGCTGGTGCTGGCGGCGGCGGTGCTCCGGCCGACCGTCAACTCAGCCGCAGACGGAGGTAATTGATCCTCAGCCGGAGCAGTAGTGGTGGCGGTGGCGGGTGTAGTCGCCGTCGTCCCGCGCGCTGACGGCCTGGAGCGCGACGGCGACCACCAGGACCGGCAGCAGGGCCACCAGCACACCGTGCAGGAAGCCCACGCGCAGCAACGACCGCCGCCGGAACGCGGCCACCACGATCCAGACGGCCCAACAGGTCGCGAGCGCGCCCAGTGCCACGCCCGTCCAGCCGAGCGGCAGGATGTACCCCGGGGCGCCGTCGCTGTCCTGGCACTTGCTCAACAACCGCTGGACGCCGCGGACTTCGTCGGCGGACCACCAGGTGCAGGCCAGCCCGACGCCCATGAGCAGCAGTGGACAGACGGCCTCGAACCGGCCGCGGGAGGGCGCTCCCGCGGCCGGTGCCGCGTACGTCATGAAGTTTCCCCCGTGGTGTGCCCTGTTACGGCCAGACGAGGCAGTACAGCTGGTGCCCGGCCTCGTGCAGCCGGTTCGCGAAGTCCTGCCATTCGTGCAGCATCGTATAGATCACGAAGGCGTCGCGCGGACCGCGGCGGTCGGGGACGGTGGACCAGATGAAGGCGGCGGCGCCGAGCTCGGTCTCGTCCGCCTTGCGGAGCGGCTCGACCACGTTGTGGGGGAGCTGGACGACGGCGTAGTCGGGGTGCAGCACGACGAGTTCCAGCGGCGGCACCTGGTGCAGCGGGACGCCCTGGATGCCGGTGAGGACCATGGCGCTCATGGTCTCCGGCTTGATCTTGGTGGAGAGGTGGCCGGTGGGGGAGCCGCTGGTCTCCATCAGGTCGCCGAGCCGCCCCAGCGCGCCGAGTTCGCCGGCGTCCAGGCCGAGCCCGCCCGGACCGAGGGCGGTGGGGACTCTGGCGGCGGTCGCGCGGTCCGGTGCGCCGAAGTACTTGTAAGTCACCCCCACGCGTCCCTCACCCCGCCTCTCACCGCCGCGACGACCACGACCCGTACCCGCTCCCGTACCCCCGCGTGCGGTTTCGGCGGGCCTGCGGGAGCCACCCGCCGCCTCGTCGAAGCCGTCCTGCGCCTCGGACACTCGGACCATCCTCACCGGAATTCGCCGGAATCGACAGACCCCCGCACGCCCGGCGCCCACCGGACGTGCTCCTTACCCGTCATGCGCCGCCGTGCCTACTCGCGGGCCGTACCCACTCGCGGCACACAGCAGTCCTCTCCACACCCCTGTACACAACCGGAGCGCTCGCGCACTCTGTGCACACAGTCTGACTGGTCCGTGCTGCGGAACAGTCAGCGGCCCCGCCGTGCACGACCGCCACGGACAACTGCCATGGACAAGCGTCACGGACAACCGTACAGACAACGGTGCCCGGATCATCGTTCCAGATGATCGGGCCGGACATGCAGAGCTCAAGGACACGATTTGAGACCATGTCTCCCGTGAGCTACCCCTACGAAGCCCCCCAGTCCCAGTCGCTGTTCGATCGCGCCTCCGTGGTCACGCCCGGCGGCGTCAACTCCCCGGTGCGCGCCTTCCGCGCGGTCGGCGGCACGCCGCGCTTCATGGTGTCCGGCACCGGCCCCTACCTCACCGACGCCGACGGCCGTGAGTACGTCGACCTGGTGTGCTCGTGGGGTCCGATGATCCTCGGCCACGCGAACCCCGCCGTGATCGACGCCGTCCAGCGGGCCGTCGCCCTCGGCACCTCCTTCGGCACGCCCGGCCAGGGCGAGGTCGAACTCGCCGAGGAGATCGTCGCCCGGGTCGCCCCGGTCGAGCAGGTCCGCCTGGTCTCCTCCGGCACCGAGGCCACCATGTCCGCGATCCGGCTCGCCCGCGGCTTCACCGGCCGGGCGAAGGTGGTCAAGTTCGCCGGCTGCTACCACGGTCACGTGGACGCGCTGCTGGCCGCCGCCGGTTCCGGCGTGGCCACCTTCGGCCTGCCGGACACCCCGGGCGTCACCGGCGCCCAGGCCGGCGACACCATCGTGCTGCCGTACAACGACCTGGCCGCCGTCGAGCAGGCCTTCGCCGCCCACCCGGGCGAGATCGCCTGCGTGATCACCGAGGCCTCGCCCGGCAACATGGGCGTCGTCCCGCCGCTGCCCGGCTTCAACGCGGGCCTGGCCCGGCTCTGCCGGGACAACGGCGCGCTGTTCATCTCCGACGAGGTGATGACCGGCTTCCGCGTCTCCAAGGCCGGCTGGTACGGCCTGGAGGCGGCGAACGAGGGCTGGGCGCCGGACCTGCTGACCTTCGGCAAGGTCATGGGCGGCGGCTTCCCGGCCGCGGCCTTCGGCGGCCGCGCCGACGTGATGGCCCACCTGGCCCCGGCCGGCCCGGTCTACCAGGCGGGCACCCTGTCCGGGAACCCGGTCGCCACCGCGGCCGGTCTGGCCCAGCTGCGCGGCTGCACCGACGAGGTGTACGCGACGGTGGACCGGGTCTCCGCCGAGATCTCCGGCCTGGTCTCCGAGGCGCTCACCAAGGAGGGCGTGGCGCACCGGCTGCAGACCGCCGGGAACATGTTCTCGGTGTTCTTCACCGAGGCCGCGGTCACCAACTACGACGAGGCCAGGACTCAGGAGGCGTACCGTTTCACCGCCTTCTTCCACGCGATGCTGGCCGAGGGCGTCTACCTGCCGCCGTCCGCCTTCGAGTCCTGGTTCGTCTCGGCGAGCCACGACGAGCGGGCGATCGAGCGGATCGCCGCCGCCCTGCCGGCCGCCGCCCGTGCCGCTGCCGCCGCAACGGCCTGAATCCAGGAGTAGTCGAGAAGTGAGCGCCAAAGAGATCACCGTCGTCCACGTGATGCGCCACGGTGAGGTGCACAACCCGGAGGGCGTCCTGTACGGGCGGCTGCCGGACTACCACCTGTCCGAACTGGGCCGGCAGATGGCGGACCGGGTCGCCGAGGACCTGGCCGACCGGGACATCACCCACGTGGTGGCCTCCCCGCTGGAGCGGGCCCAGGAGACCGCCGCGCCGATCGCCAAGGCGCACGGCCTGGACGTCGCGGTGGACGAGCGGCTGATCGAGGCGGAGAACGTCTTCGAGGGCAAGACCTTCGGCGTCGGCGACGGCTCGCTGCGGAACCCGGGTTACTGGAAGTACCTCACCAACCCGTTCAAGCCCTCCTGGGGGGAGCCGTACCTCGACCAGGCGGTGCGGATGATGGGCGCGCTCGGCGCCGCCCGGGACGCCGCCCGCGGGCACGAGGCGGTCTGCGTCAGCCACCAGCTGCCGATCTGGATCCTCCGCTCCTTCGTCGAGCGCCGCCGGCTCTGGCACGACCCGCGCAACCGGCAGTGCTCGCTGGCCTCGCTGACCAGCTTCACCTTCGAGGGCGACAAGATCGTCTCGGTCGGCTACCGCGAGCCGGCCCGCGACCTGCTGCCCGCGCACCTGATCGGCAAGGGCCGCAAGGGCGACAAGCCGGTGGGCAGGAGCTTCGGCGCCTGAGGTCCGTAAGCGGTGCGTAAGTATGACTTCGGGTCACCTGGCGAGCGCCGGGTGACCCGAAGTCTTCGCAGGTCAGAGCGGGTGTGCCGCGCAAGGGAGGACCCCCCCGAACCCGCCCGGAACTCCATGCGAAACTTTTCACATGTCTGCCATGACGCGCCCCCGTCCCCGTGTCGCCGCAGCCGCCGCCACAGTCGCCGCCGCTGCGCTCGTCCTCACCGGCTGTTCCTCCTCGGGCTCGTCGAGCAGCGAAGGCCAGGTCGGCTTCGTCACCGTCAAGGGGACCAACCTGTCCAAGGCCGAGGCGGGCAAGCGCGGGGACGCGCCGGACATCTCCGGGGAGACCCTGGAGGGCAACCAGGTCAAGCTCTCGGACTACCGGGGCAAGGTCGTGGTGCTGAACGTGTGGGGCTCCTGGTGCGGGCCGTGCCGGGCCGAGGCGAAGAACCTCCAGGCCGTCGCGGACGAGTACAAGGACAAGGGCGTCCAGTTCCTGGGCGTCAACACCCGGGACACCGACAAGACCAACGCCGTCCGCTTCGAGCAGGAGCAGGGCGTCGGCTTCCCGAGCATCTTCGACCCGGCGGGCACCCAGCTGCTCAAGTTCCCCAAGGGCAGCCTCAACCCGCAGTCCATCCCGACCACCCTGGTCATCGACCGCGACGGCAAGCTGGCCGCCCGAGCCGTCGGCGGGACGACCCAGGAGGCGCTGGAGTCGATCGTCCAGCCGGTGGTCACGGAGCAGCAGCAGTGAGTGCGCCGCTCCAGCCGGCCGGCCTCCCGCTGGCGGACACCTTCACCACCGTGCAGAGCGGTGCGCTGCTGGCCGCGGCGCCGATCGCGCTGGCGGCCGGGCTGGTCTCCTTCTTCTCGCCCTGCGTGCTGCCGCTGGTGCCCGGCTACCTGTCGTACGTGACCGGCTTCTCCGCCGCCGACCTCGCCGACGCCCGCGGTACCAGGCGCGGCCGGATGCTGCTCGGGGCGACGCTGTTCATCCTCGGCTTCACCGTGGTCTTCGTCTCCGGCGGGGCGCTGTTCGGCCAGTTCGGCAACACGCTCCAGGAGCACAAGCGGGTCATCTCGATCGTGCTCGGCTCCCTCACCGTCGTGATGGGCCTGGCCTTCATGGGCCTCGTCCCCGGCCTGAGCATGCGCGAGGTGCGCTCGCACCGCCGTCCGGCCGTCGGCCTGCTCGGCGCGCCGCTGCTGGGCATGGTGTTCGGCGTGGGCTGGACGCCCTGCATCGGCCCGACCCTGGCCGCCGTCCAGACCCTGTCCCTGAACCAGGCGGACGCGGCGCGCGGGGCCCTGCTGATGACCTTCTACTGCCTGGGCCTCGGCGTACCGTTCATCGTGGCCGCGCTGGCGTTCCGCCGGGCGCTGGGTGCCTTCGGGTGGGTCAAGCGGCACTACCCGCTCGTCATGCGGATCGGCGGCGGCATGCTCGTCGCGGTCGGTCTGCTGCTCGTCACCGGGATCTGGGATTCCTGGATGAGCGAACTGCAGTCCTGGACCGCCGACTCCCAGATCGGAATCTGACCGTGAGCAAGACCACGACCGATACCGAGCTGCCCCCGGCGCCCGACGACGACGGCGCCGCCGAGCGGCTCAGCACCGCGCCGGTCGAGTCCGAGGGGCCGACCGGCATAGGGCCGTTCGGCTGGGCGCGCTGGATGTGGCGCCAGCTGACCTCGATGCGCGTCGCCCTGATCCTGCTGTTCCTGCTGTCGCTGGCCGCCATCCCCGGCTCGCTGATCCCGCAGAACGGCCAGAACCAGTTCAAGGTGCAGACCTGGAAGGCGCAGCACACCGCGGTCGCGCCGATCTACGAGAAGCTCCAGCTGTTCGACGTCTACAGCTCGGTCTGGTTCTCCGCGATCTACATCCTGCTGTTCGTCTCGCTGGCCGGCTGCATCGTGCCGCGCACCTGGCAGTTCGTCGGCGTGCTGCGCTCCCAGCCGCCGACCGCGCCGCGCAACCTGACCCGGATGCCGGTGTACGCGGCCTGGCGCACCGGGGCGGACGCGGAGCAGGTGAACGCCGCCGCCCACCGGCTGCTGCGCAAGCGCGGCTTCCGCGCCAACCTGTCCGGCGGCTCGGTGGCCGCCGAGAAGGGCTACCTGCGCGAGGTCGGCAACCTGCTGTTCCACCTGTCGCTGTTCGCGCTGCTCGGCGGCTTCGCCTGGGCCAGCCTGGCCTCCGGCACCGGCGGCAAGCTGATGGTCGAGGGCCAGGGCTACTCCAACACCATCACCCAGCTCGACGACTTCACCGGCACCCGGTTCTACGGGAACCAGGACCTCGACCCCTTCTACCTGAAGCTCGACAACTTCACCTCGAAGTTCCAGAACACCGGTGACCAGATGGGCGCCGCCCGGCAGTTCACCGCGAACGTGGAGTACTACCAGGGCAGCGACGACTCGAAGCTGAAGAAGGGCACGATCGAGGTCAACCACCCGCTGGAGATCGGCGGCAGCAAGGTCTACCTGATCGGCCACGGCTACGCCCCGGTGATCACCGTGAAGAACGGCAAGGGCGACGTGGTCTACCACGACGTCGTGCCGTTCCTGCCGCAGGACGCCAACCTGACCTCGACCGGCGTGGTGAAGGTGTCCGACTACGGCGTCGGCCCGGACGGCAACAAGACCCAGCTGGGCTTCTCCGGCTTCTTCCTGCCGACCGCCCCGCTGAGCTTCGCCGGTACCGGCCCGATCTCGCTGTTCCCCGGCGACGCGGCCCCCGAGCTGGTGCTGAACGCCTTCTCCGGCGATCTCGGCACCGACTCCGGCCTGCCGCAGAACATCTACCAGCTGAACACCTCCAAGCTGACCCAGCTGCAGCAGGACGGCCAGCCGGCCAAGGCCCTGCTCAAGCCCGGCCAGGGCTGGGACCTGCCGAACGGCTACGGCAGCGTCACCTTCGAGGGCTACAAGCAGTGGGCGAGCTTCAACGTCTCGCACCGCCCCGGCAACGCGATCGCGCTGACCGGCGCCGTGCTGGCGATCCTCGGCCTGATCGGCTCGCTGTTCATCCAGCGCCGGCGGATCTGGGTGCGGGCGGTGGCCCTGCCGGGCGGCGGCACCCAGGTGGAGCTGGCCGGCCTGGCCCGCAGCGAGTCGGCGAAGATCGCCGAGGAGCTGGCCGAGCTCGCGGTGGACCTCCAGGACGACGCCCCGGCGTCGGAGGAGGACGAGGACGGAACCTCGGAAGCCGAAGCCGAAGCCGCAGCCGCAGCCGCAGCCGAAGCCGGGGCTGCGGCCGGGGCCGAGGAATCAGGACCCGACGACCCCGAGGCCGAGGCCTCAGACCCCGCAGTCCCCGCCGACCAGAACTCCAAGGAGTAGACGGTGCATCTCGCCTCGGGAGTCGACCCACAGCTGGCCGACCTCTCAAACAAGCTGATCTATTCGGCGATGGCGGTCTACACGATCGCCATGTTCGCCCACATGTTCGAGTGGACGTTCGGCAGCAAGGGCGCGGTCGCCGTCCGCTCCAAGGAGCAGTCGGGCAACCTGGCCGAGACCGTCGCCGCCGCCGAGATCAAGGCCGCCAAGAAGGTCACCGTCACGGTGGCCGGGGCGAAGGGCGGCACCACCACGCTCACCCGCACGGTCCTGGCGGGCGAGGGCGCGACCGTGGTCACCGGCGGCCGCGGCGAGGAGGACGTGGACGGTCCGGGCGCGGCCGGCACCAGTGAGAAGGCCGACCTGGCCGGTCGCATCGCGATCTCGCTCACCGTCCTGGCGCTGCTGCTGCACGGCGGCGGCATCGTCGCCCGCGGCCTCTCGGTCTCCCGCTGGCCGTGGGGCAACATGTACGAGTTCTCCTGCGCCTTCGCCTTCGCGATGACGGCCGCCTACGTGGCCCTGCTGGCCGCGCGCAAGAACGTCCGCTGGCTCGGCCTGCCGGTCACCGTCGCGGTGCTGCTCACGCTCGGCATCGCGACCCAGGTGCTGTACACCGACTCCGAGCAGCTCGTCCCCGCGCTGCACTCGTACTGGCTGGCGATCCACGTCTCCACCGCGATCTTCTGCGGCGGCGCCTTCTACGCGGCGTTCATCGCCACCCTGCTGTACCTCGGCAAGGACTCCTTCGACAAGCGGATGGCGGCCGGCCTGACCACCGGCCCGCTGGGCACCTCGCCGTCGATCTGGCGCCGGCTGCCCGCCGCGTCCACCTTCGACAAGCTGTCCTACCGGATCAACGCCCTGGTCTTCCCGCTGTGGACGTTCACCATCATCGCGGGCGCGATCTGGGCCGAGGCCGCCTGGGGCAAGTACTGGGAGTGGGACCCGAAGGAGACCTGGTCGTTCATCACCTGGGTCGCCTACGCCTGCTACCTGCACGCCCGCGCGACGGCCGGCTGGAAGGGCCGCAAGGCCGCGTACCTGGCGCTGGCGGCCTTCGCCTGCTGGCTCTTCAACTACTACGGCGTCAACATCTTCGTCACCGGCAAGCACTCCTACGCGGGGATCTGACCGGGGCGGCGCACCGACCGGCCCGGCTTTCCGCAGGAGGTGGCCGGGCCGAGGTGCAACAGGGGTAGTTCGTGCCGGCCGTCCGTGCCGGTACGGGGAGGAACGAGGAGGAAATCGCGCAATGGAGTGCGACGAGGTCATGCTGACCGTCCGAATCACCGCCGCCGAGCAGCTGCTGCTCCGACGGCTCGCCCAGGGACACCGGAGCGACGTGTCCGAAGTGGTGGCCGACGCTCTGCTGGACATCATCCCCACGCTCAGCGCACCGGGGGACGCCTACCGGCTGCTGAGCGCCCTCGCGACGCCGGCGCCGTGCGCGCTGACCGTCTGGCTGCCGACCGCGCTGGCCGACCTGCTGGTGCCCGGCGCGGCCCGGATCGCCCAGATCACCGACGTCCGGATCGAGTCGGCCAGCGCCGCCCTGGGCGCGGCGCTGCGGCTCTGGCTGGCCCAGGACCCGGTCCGGCTGGCGGCCAACCTCAGCGTGATGCACGCCGGCCGGCCGGCCACCCTGGTGGCCGCCTGACGGAGACCGTTCCGGTCGGCTCAGCTGGCCAGCGGCAGCAGGCCGGGAACGGCGGGGCGGCCCTCGAAGGCGTCCCGGCGGACCGGCACCCGCGGACCGTCGACCGGCTCGGTGAGCAGCCGGCACTCGGCCGCCGTCCGCCCGTCCTGGAGCAACCGCACCTGGACGGGGGTACGGCGGCCGTCCGGTGTCCGCTCGCGGACGGCCCGGACGAAGCAGGGCCGGTCCAGCTCGATGTAGCGGTCGAAGGAGGTGACCAGCTCGACCGGCACCACCGGCTCGGGGTGGTGCAGCCGCTGGGCGGCCTGCCGGGCGGCCTCCAGCACCAGCATCCCGGGCACGTGGTCCAGCTCGTGGTCGAACAGCACCGGGTGCCCGGCGTCGGCGCGCAGCAGCCAGGTGTCCGGCCGCAGGGTCGGGCCGAGCACCACGTCCGCGGGCTGCGCCCGGCCGACGAGTTCGGGCGCGGCGGGCTCCGGCGGCAGCGGCGGGGTGCCGACGCCCCGGCCGGGGCCGCGCAGCCGCTCGTACGAGGCGGGGGTGACCACCCGCAGCTGGCCGGAGCCGTGGCCGATGGGCAGGCCGTCCCGGGTGATCTCGGCGTGCACCCGCAGCGAGGCGAGCCGGCCGTGCCGCATCCGGACGTCCTGGCAGCCGACGGAGAGCATCAGCGAGGTCGGCCCGGTGGTGACGGCGAGCCCGGGCAGGCCCGCCTCGCCGAGCGCGTAGGCGAGGTCCTCCATGACGAAGTGGTGGTCGCGCGGCACCCCGAAGCCGGCGTGGCCGATCAGCAGCCCGGCCTGCCGGACGGTCTCGGCCATCAGCACCGGGTCGTGGTAGCGGTCGCCGGGCAGCCGGTAGAAGCCGTGCAGCCGGGGCCACTGGGCGCCGAGCAGGAAGTCGTACGGGCCGGTGGCCTGCCAGCCGGTGAGGAAGACCTCGGAGACCGAGGCGCGGTGCACCAGGTGCCGGGAGACGGTCCGGTCGTGGAAGTCGTAGCCGGTGCCCGGGGCCGCGTTCGGACGTACGCCGGAGCCGGGGTGGGCGTACGGGCCGTGAACGCCCGGCTCTACGATCAATGGCATGACTGGCCCCAGCTCCAGGGTCTCGGTCGAGCGGCCGCTACGGACGCCCCGCAGCAAAACATACATACCACCCGGTTTGTGTTCTGCGGCCGGGGTGGCTCCGCCGCAGTGCCCGGACCGGACACGCTACCGGGCCCCTGGTCTGCGAGGATGCCCGAAACGGTGAGGGCAGACCTTGGACGGGGGCCGGTCCCCGCTGGACGGCGGGGTCGACACAGGCGCTAGATTAGATACCAACCATGCGGTTTCGGCGGGTGCCGTCCGCATGCGAGGCGCCGCCACCGACCGAGGGCGCCGAGAGCAGCCGGGTGGGGCGGGGAGCGCGACCGGCGGAGTCCGGAGGGGTCAGTGGTCAAGCAGGAACGCGCGGGGCGGACCAGGCAGGCCGTGCTGCTCGCGGCCGCGGACACCTTCGCGCAGGTCGGGTTCGAGGCCGCCAGCCTGGTCGACATCAGTCGCCGGGCCGGGGTGAGCAAGGGCGCCCTCTACTTCCACTTCGTCTCCAAGCAGGCCCTGGCCGACGGAGTGCGGGCCGCCGCCGGGCGGGAGATCGGCGCGGCCGCGCTGCGCGCCCTGCGCGCCGAGGGCCGGGCCGTCCAGAGGCTGATCGACCTCACCCACGAGCTGGCCCGGCTGCTGCGCGAGGACGCGGTGGTGCGGGCGGGCGTCCGGCTCGGCCGCCAGGGGCCGCGACCGGACGGCGGCGGCCCCGGACCGGACACCACCTGGCGCGGCCTCACCGCCGTCGTCCACCGTCTGCTGGACCGCGCCGACCGGGCCGGCGAGCTGCGCCCGGGGGCGGACCGGCACGCCTGCGCCGAGCTGGTCACCACGGTGGTGGCGGGTCAGGTGCTGCTGGCCGCGGACCGGGCCGGGCACCCGGCCCCGGAGGCCGTCCGGCGGCTCTGGGCGGCCGCGCTGCCGGCCCTGGTGGGGCCGGAGGACCGCGCGCGTTACCGGGTCTGAGCGGTGGAGGCGGTCAGCGGCGCTCGGCGACGCTGAGCCGGGCGAGCGCATGGGGCTGGACCAGCCCCGGCAGCAGCAGGGTCCACAGGTCGGCCATCCGCTGGATCAGGTCCTGCCGGTCGGCCAGCACCTGGGAGCTCAGCTGGATCCCGGTCACCGCGCCGGTGATCACCCCGGAAGCCGCCACCAGGTCGACCCCCGGGTGGAGGTCCCCGGCCTCCCGGGCGCGCTCCAGCAGCTCGCGGACCAGGTCCATCCAGCCCTGGTAGGCGGCGATCTGCGGCTGGGTGAAGCTGCCGTGCTCGATCGTCAGCCGGATGCTGCCGCGCACCAGCGGGTCCTCCTGGAGCGCGCGGGCGAACGCGTAACCGAGGTCGATCAGGGTCTGCACCGGGCTGTCCGAGGACGGCACCCAGGAGGCGATCCAGGCGCCCTGGCCCTCGATCACGGCGAGCGCCAGCTCCTCCTTGGAGTGGAAGTGGAAGTACAGCGCGCCCTTGGTGACGCCGGCCCGGTCCAGGATCTCGGCCATCGTGGCGGCGGCGTAGCCCCGCTCGTCGAACACCTCGGCGGCCGCGAGGAGCACCGCCTGGCGGGTCGCCAGCGCGCGGGCCTGCCTGGCCATCGCAGCCTCCCTGGAAAGTTCTGTACCTCGGCAGCGGCCGATCCTATGGGGGCCGACGGGGCGACGGGAGCGAACCGTCCGGTAGGTATCCTACCGAGCCGCTCCGTGCCCGATCGGATGGGTGCGAACGGTGTGCGGCCGCCCGGGACCGGCGCCGGAGGCCGGAACGGCCCGACGGCCGGTCACCCGGATGGGGTGACCGGCCGTCGGGGGAGGCCCGCAACCGTCAGGCGGCCTGCTGCCAGCTGACCGGCGAGTAGTAGGCCGGGCGGCGCTCCAGCCGCTGCCAGTTGGCGATCGGCTCGATCTGCGTGGCGCCCGAGGTCTGCTGGGCGACGGCCGCGCGGGCCGCCAGAACGGCGGTCAGGGCGGCGAGTTCCTCGTCGGAGAGGCTGCCGCGGACGATGCGGACGAGGGGTTCGGCGGAAGCGGTCATGTCCTGGTTTCTCCCCCGGTTGGTGGTGCTGCGGTGTGTGGTGGTGCTCGGTACGGCCCGGCCTGCTGCTGCGAACCGCGCCGTTACATCGGCGGGTTGCCGTGCTTGCGGCTCGGCAGGTCGGCGTGCTTGGTGCGGAGCATGGCCAGCGCGGAGGCGATCACCTGGCGCGTCTCGGCCGGGTCGATGACGTCGTCCACGAGGCCGCGCTCGGCCGCGTAGTACGGGTGCATCAGCTCGTTCTTGTATTCCTTGATCTTCTGGGCCCGCATGGCGTCCGGGTCCTCGGCGGCGTTGATCTCGCGGCGGAAGATGACGTTGGCGGCGCCCTCGGCACCCATCACCGCGATCTCGTTGGTCGGCCAGGCGTAGGACAGGTCCGCGCCGATGGAGCGGGAGTCCATCACGATGTACGCGCCGCCGTAGGCCTTGCGCAGGATCAGCGAGATGCGCGGCACGGTGGCGTTGCAGTACGCGTACAGCAGCTTGGCGCCGTGGCGGATGATGCCGCCGTGCTCCTGGTCGACGCCGGGCAGGAAGCCGGGGACGTCCAGCAGGGTGACCAGCGGGATGTTGAAGGCGTCGCACATCTGGACGAAGCGCGCGGCCTTCTCGCTGGCGTTGATGTCCAGTACGCCGGCCAGCGACTGGGGCTGGTTGGCGATGATGCCGGTGACGTGGCCGTCGACCCGGGCCAGCACGCACAGCACGTTGGTCGCCCAGCGCTCGTGGACCTCCAGGTACTCGCCGTGGTCGACGATCTCCTCGATCACCTTGCGCATGTCGTACGGGCGGTTGCCGTCGGCGGGCACCAGGTCCAGCAGGCTGTCGTTGCGGCGCTCGACCGGGTCCTCGCTGACCACGGACGGCGGCATCTCGCGGTTGTTCTGCGGCAGCAGCGACAGGAGGTAGCGGACCTCCTCGATGCAGGACTGCTCGTCGTCGTAGACGAAGTGCGAGACGCCCGAGACGCCGGCGTGCACGTCGGCGCCGCCCAGGCCGTTCTGGCTGATCTTCTCGCCGGTCACCGCCTGGACCACGTCCGGGCCGGTGATGAACATCTGCGAGGTCTCGCGGACCATGAAGACGAAGTCGGTCAGCGCGGGGGAGTACGCGGCGCCGCCGGCACACGGGCCGAGCATCACCGAGATCTGCGGGATGACCCCGGAGGCCTTGGTGTTGCGCTGGAAGATGCCGCCGTAGCCGGCCAGGGCGGTGACGCCCTCCTGGATGCGGGCGCCGGCGCCGTCGTTCAGCGAGACCAGCGGGGCGCCGGCCGCGATGGCCATGTCCATGATCTTGTGGATCTTCTGCGCGTGGGCCTCGCCCAGGGCGCCGCCGAAGATCCGGAAGTCGTGCGCGTAGGTGAACACGGTGCGCCCGTGCACGGTGCCCCAGCCGACGATCACGCCGTCGGTGTGCGGCTTCTTGGCCTCCAGGCCGAAGCCCTGGGCGCGGTGCCGGCGCAGCGGCTCGACCTCGCGGAAGGAGCCCTCGTCCAGCAGCAGCTCGATGCGCTCGCGGGCGGTCAGCTTGCCCTTCGCGTGCTGGGCCTCCGTGGCCTTCTCGCTCGGGCCGCGACGCACCTTCTCGCGGAGCTCGTGGAGCTCGGCGACCCGCCCCTTGGCGTCGACCGGGACCTCGGGGACCTCGTCGCCGACCGGCGCCTCATGCACAACCGTCATCTCGAACCACTCCAAGGGTGAGGGAACTGTCCGACAGCCAACGTCTGCTCTGCCCCCAGCTGCGAATCAACTTCTTCACTTATGACTGTACGAGGGGCCGTGCGCTGGTTTCGGCGTCGATTCCGTACAAGGTCGAGTTCGTTTAGCTGTGAGGCCTGTACAGAAGCGGTCGGGTCGAGGTGGGCGCGCTCGGTGGTCGTTCGAATACTGCGAGTGGTCGGACGGATGATGGTCCGATGATCTGAGCATGAAGAAAAGCGCAGGTCAGGGCTGTCTCACCGCACTGTAGAACGGCAATCTGGAGTCCGGCTACAGTGCCGCTCGACCAGGACGCCGGGAACGGACCGATTCGTGCCGGAGGGTCCCCAGTCGTAGGGAAGCGCCAAAAACACCGCAGCCCACCCGCGGTCGGCCGGGTGGGTTGTCCGGGGGAGGGGGCCCACCGCTCCGATCAGCCCTTTCGCCCGTCCTCGGGCTCGTCCCCGCCGCGCAGCTCGCGCTCCCGGCGGCGCAGATCGGCCTCCCACTGCTTGAGCATGTCCTCGTGATCCTTGTCGTTCCCCTTCAACGACCCGTTCCCGAGGGACGCGAGGAACTCCGGATCGTCGTCCGGCGCGAGCGGACGGCCGCCCCGCGCGGCGCCGTACCCCGCCCGGCCCTCGGCGGCCGACTGCCCCGGCCGCCCGTCCGGCGCGCCGGACGGCAGGAAGCCGCGCCGCTTGCCGGCCACCAGCCAGGCGATCGGGCCGAGCGGCGGGAAGAGCAGCACCACGATCAGCCAGATCGGCTTCGGCAGGTGCTTCACCTCGGCCTCGGGCGTCACCAGGCAGTCGACGAACGCCCACACCCACAGCGCGAGAGGCAGGACGATGGTCAGAAGAATCCTCAGCACGGCTGCGATCTCCCCCCGTCGAGGGCGGTAGCGGCGGGCGCCTTCCCGGGCCCTTGACGCAAGCCAGGCTATCGGGTGGCGGATACTGACAGGCATGGCATACGACGATCTCCGCTCGTTTCTCCGGGCCCTCGACCGCGAGGGCGACCTCAAGCGCATCAAGGCGGAGGTGGACCCCCACCTGGAGATCGGCGAGATCGTCGATCGGGTGCAGAAGGCCAAGGGCCCGGCGCTGTTGTTCGAGAACGTCAAGGGCTCGTCGATGCCGCTCGCGATGAACGTCTTCGGCACCGAACGGCGCCTCGCCAAGTCGCTCGGCCTCAAGGGCCCGGAGGACATCTCCGAGAAGATCGCCGGCCTGCTCAAGCCGGAGCTGCCGCAGGGCTTCACCGGCTTCCGGGACGCCTTCGGCAAGCTCGCCTCGATGGCGCACGTCCCGCCCCGGCACGTGAAGTCCGGCGACGCCCCGGTCCAGGAGGTCGTGCTCACCGGCGACGACGTCAACCTGGACGAGCTGCCCGCCCTCTTCACCTGGCCGCTGGACGGCGGCTCCTTCTTCAACCTGGGCCTGACCCACACCAAGGACCCGGACACCGGCATCCGCAACCTCGGCCTCTACCGGCTCCAGCGGCACGACCGCCGCACCATCGGGATGCACTGGCAGATCCACAAGGACAGCCGCAACCACTACGCGGTCGCGGCGAAGCGCGGCGAGCGGCTCCCGGTCGCGATCGCCTTCGGCTGCCCGCCGGCCGTCACCTACGCGGCCACCGCGCCGCTGCCCGGCGACATCGACGAGTACCTGTTCGCCGGCTTCATCGCGGGCGAGCGGGTGCGGATGGTCGACTGCAAGACCGTCCCGCTGCAGGTCCCGGCCGACGCCGAGGTCGTCCTGGAGGGCTGGCTGGAGCCCGGCGAGATGCTCCCCGAGGGCCCGTTCGGCGACCACACCGGCTTCTACACCCCGCAGGAGCCCTTCCCTGCGCTGACGATCGACTGCGTGACGATGCGCCGCCGTCCGATCCTGCAGTCCATCGTGGTCGGCCGCCCGCCGACGGAGGACGGCCCGCTGGGCAAGTTCACCGAGCGGTTCTTCCTCCCGCTGCTGAAGATCATCATCCCGGACATCGTCGACTACGACCTGCCCGAGGCCGGCGGCTTCCACAACTGCGTGATCGTCTCGATCGACAAGAAGTACCCCAAGCACGCCCAGAAGACGATGCACGCGATCTGGGGCGCCCACATGATGTCGCTCACCAAGCTGATCATCGTGGTGGACTCCGACTGCGACGTCCACGACTACCAGGAGGTCGCCTGGCGGGCGTTCGGCAACGTCGACTACAGCCGCGACCTCACCGTGGTCGAGGGCCCGGTCGACCACCTCGACCACGCCTCCTACCAGCAGTTCTGGGGCGGCAAGGCGGGCATCGACGCGACCCGCAAGCTCCCCGAGGAGGGTTACACCCGGGACGGCGGCTGGCCGGAGATGGTGTCCTCGGACCCGGCCACGGCCGCCCTGGTCTCGCGTCGCTGGAAGGAGTACGGACTGTGAGCACGGCCGCGGTGGAAACCCCGGGGCGCACGAGGGCGTTCCTGCGCCTGGTGATGATCGAGCACTCGGTCTTCGCCCTGCCCTTCGCCTACATCGCCGCACTGACCGCCATGTTCCTGGCCGACCGGCGGGTGCACTGGGGCGAGCTGTTCATCGTCACCGTCTGCATGGTCGGCCTGCGCACCTTCGCGATGGCCGCCAACCGGATCATCGACCGCGAGCTCGACGCCCGGAACCCGCGTACGGCCGGGCGCGAACTGGTCACCGGCGCCGTGTCGTTGAAAACCGCGTACGTCGGGTCGGCGGTCGCCCTGGTCGTGTTCCTCGGCGCGGCGGCGATGCTCAACCCGCTCTGCCTGGCCCTCGCCCCGGTGGCAGTGGTGCCCATGGTCGTCTACCCGTACGGCAAGCGGTTCACCAACTTCCCGCAGGCCATCCTGGGCCTGGCCCAGGCCATGGGCCCGGTGGGCGCCTGGCTCGCGGTGACCGGCAGCTGGTCCTGGGAGGCCGTGGTGCTGGGCGTCGCGGTCGGCATCTGGATCGGCGGCTTCGACCTGATCTACGCCTGCCAGGACGTCGAGTCCGACCGGGAGACCGGTGTCGGCTCCCCGCCGGCCCGCTTCGGCGTCCCGGCCGCGATCCGGGGCGCCCGGGTCTGCCACGTCCTCACCACGCTGCTGCTCGGCTGGTTCGCGGTCCTCACCCACGCCGGCCCGGCGTTCTGGATCGGCCTGCTGGTCGTCGCCGGCGCCTTCGTCTACGAGCACACCATCGTCCGCCCCAACGACCTGTCCAGGCTCAACCGGGCCTTCTTCCAGACCAACAGCTTCGTCGGCATCTCGCTGTTCTTCTTCGCCCTGGTCGACCTGCTCGTCCGCGGTCTCGGCGTCTGACCCCGCGGCGCCCGCCGGAGGTCCGGCGGGCGCCGCGTCGCCTCCGGGGCCGGGTCACTCCTCCTTGAGGTAGGCCTCGTACTCGGCCGCGGTGAGCAGCTGCTTCGACTCGTCGGTGCCGGTGAGCGTCAGCTCGATCATCCACCCGTCGCCGTACGGGTCGCCGTTGACGTCCTCGGGTTCGTCGTTCAGGCCCTCGTTCACCTTGGCGACCGTTCCGGACAGCGGGGCGTAGAGCTCGCTCACCGACTTGACCGACTCCACCGAGCCGAACGGTCGGCCGAGTTCGAGCTTGTCCTTCTCCTTGGGGAGTTCGACGAAGACGATGTCGCCGAGCTGCCTCTGCGCGTAGTCGGTGATGCCCACGCGGGCGGTCTTGCCCTGCAGCAGGACCCACTCGTGGTCCCTGGTGTACTTGAGGTCCGTGGGGATGGCGGCGGACATGGCTTCCTCTTTCGCTCGGGCGGCTGACCGGTTACGGGGAGGAGCCTGCTACACATCCCCGCTCCCGAGCGTGAACTCACCCGAACGAGTGAAGCCTGCGCGTCAGTTGTGCAGGAAGGACTCCAGCGACGACGCCAGGGCGACCGGCGCCTCGTACATCGGATAGTGCCCGCTGCCGCCGAGCTCCTCCAGCTCCGCGTTGGGGTAGTGCTCCAGCCAGGTGCCCCGCATGACGTCGGCGGTCAGGGCGAGGTCGTGCTCGCCGACGATCACCTTGACCGGTACCGGGTTCCCGCTGATCCGGCGCTCCAGGTCGGCCGTGGCCCAGTCCCGGACGTACCCGCCGAAGGCCTCGGTGTTCGACAGCCGCAGCGACTGGTCGACCATCCGTTCCAGCCAGACCCGCCCGGCCCGCTGGCCGGTGACCAGGTCGAGGATCGCGTACCGCTTCTCCCGGTCCTCGGCGGCGCCGTAGAACAGCGCCTCCCCGGCCTCGTCCAGGGGGTAGGCCCCGGCCGGCACCGGAGCCAGGCCGACCAGCTTGCGCACCCGCAGCGGCGCCTCGGCGAGGACCTGCTGGGCCGCCTTGCCGCCCATCGAGTGGCCGACCAACGAGAAGCGGTCCCAGCCGAGCTGGTCGGCGAGGGCGAGGGCGTCGGCGGCGATCTCGGCGAGGGTGTACGCGCCGGCGACGTCCTTGCGCTCGCCGTAGCCGCGGTAGTCGAGGAAGGCGTAGCTGAAGGCCCTGCCGTCGAGGTAGTCGAGGAAGGGACCCCAGCCCGCGCTGGTGCCGAACCAGTCGTGCAGGACGAGGACGTGGTGGTCGCCGGTGCCGGTCACGCGGTGAGGGATCGTCATGCCGGTGGTCGTTCCCCGGAAACCGCCCGTCCGAACGGCCGGTCCGGGACGCGGCGTTCGCGGGTTCAGGCGGTGGGCCGCCGGGCGAAGGCCGGGGCGTGTTCGGGGCGCGGCCCGAGGGCGATGAGGCGGGAGAGGGCGAGCCGGACCGCGGGCACCCGGCGGGAGAGCACGGCGAAGCCGGTGGGCGGGCCGGAGCGGCGTCCGGACAGCACCGGGGCGAACATCACGCCGTGCAGGACCCGTTGGAGCCGCTGCATGACCACGGTGGGCCACCAGCGGCGCTGCTGGACCCGGGCCAGGGCGGCGACGGTCGGGCGGCCGCGCCGGAGCGGGTCGGCGAGCAGGGTGGCGGCGGCGACGGCGTCCTGGATGGCGAGGTTGATGCCGACGCCGCCGGCCGGGGACATCGCGTGGGCGGCGTCGCCGATCAGCAGCAGCCCGTCGACGTACCAGCGGTCCAGCCGGTTGAGCCTGACGTCGAGCAGGTGGACGTCGTCCAGGCTCGCCAACTGGTCGACCCGGTCGGCGTACTGGGGCAGGACGCGGGCGATCCGGGCGCGGAAGCGCTCGATGCCCTCGGCGCGCAGCCGGGCGTCGGAGCCCTTGGAGTTGAAGTACGCGATCTGGAAGAAGTCGGAGCGGGTGAGGCTGAGCGCCATCTCGCGGTCGCCGAAACCGGGGGCGAGGTTGGGCGGCGCGGCCTGCTCGTGGGCGTGCCGGGGGAGGCGGAACCACCAGACGTCGAAGGGCACCGGGTACTCCTCGGGGGCGAGGCCGGCCTCCCGGCGCAGGGCGGAGTGCCGACCGTCGGCGGCGACGGTGAGGTCGGCGCGGATCTCGCCCTCCTCGCCGTCCCGGGTGCGGTAGCGCACGCCGACCACCCGGCCGCCCTCCCGCAGCAGCCCGGTCGCCTCGGTGTTCATCCGCACGGTGAAGGTGGGCTCCTGCTTCGCCTCCTCGGCCAGGAAGTTGAGCAGGTCCCACTGCGGCATCATCGCGATGTAGTTGTACGGCGCGGGCAGCCTGTCGAAGGCGCTCAGCGCGACGGTGCCGACGCCGGGCAGCGGCAGCACCAGGTTGCCGAGCCGGCTCTGCGGCAGTGCGGCGAACTTCCGGCCGAGGCCGAGTTCGTCCATCAGCCGCACGGTGGAGGCGTGGACGGTGTCGCCGCGGAAGTCGCGCAGGAAGTCGGCGTGCTTCTCCAGCACGGTCACCTCGACGCCCGCCCGGGCGAGCATCAGGCCCAGCATCATTCCGGCCGGTCCGCCCCCGGAGACGACGACGCTCATGGCTTTCTCCCCTCGGTCCCCTTACCGGTTCCGCTTGGAACTCGTATATAGAGCATCTGTGGAACCGTCTCAGGTGTCAAGTAGTACGATGCTCCACATGGAGGATCTGGTGGCGGCCGCCCTCAGGGCGGCGAAGGAGCGGGGCCAGGACGTCGCGGACGTCCCGCTGACCGCGATCGCGACGGCGGCCGGCGTCTCGCGCAGCACGCTGCTGCGCCGGCTCGGCGGCTCCCGGGCCGCGCTGGACGAAGCGGTCCGGCGGGCCGGCGTCGACCCGGGCGGGCGACGGCCGGTGCGGGAGCGCGCGATCGAGGCGGCGGCCCACCTGGTGGCCGAACGCGGCCTCGGCGCGATCACCCTGGACGCGGTCGCCGATCGCGCGGAGTGCTCGCTGCCCAGCCTGCACACCGTCTTCGAGGGCCGGGACGGCCTGCTCGCCGCCGTCTTCCTGCAGTACGGCCCGCTGCCGGACCTGGAGGTGCTGGCGGCCGATCCGCCCGAGCACCTGGAGGACGCCGTCCGGGCGCTGCACCACACCTTCCTCGCCAGCCTCGCCGACGAGCCGCGGATCATCCCGGCGGTCTTCGCCGACCTGCTCAGCCGCCCCGACGGGCCCGCCGCCCGGATGATGGCGGTCCACATGCCGCGGATCGTCGACGGCCTCGGCAGGGTGCTGCTGCCCCACGTCGAGGCCGGCCGGGTGCGACCGCTGCCGCTCCCGGTGCTGGTGCAGCTGCTGCTGGGCCCGCTGCTCAGCCGGGTCCTGATGCGGCCGGTGCTCGAAGCCACCCTCGGCACCGGCCTGCCGTCGCTGGAGGAGACCATCGACCTCTTCACCGAGGCCTACCTGAGGGCGGTCGCCCCGTCCGGATCCGACGAGAGCGCCCCCGGAGGAGAGCTGTGATCGGCACACTGCAGTGCCTGGTGCTGGACTGCCCGGACCCGGCCGTGCTCGCCCGCTTCTACGCCGCCGTACTCGGCGGCGAGGTCGACCGCCCGGACCGGCGCTGGTCCCTCGGGCCCGGCTGGTCCACCCTGCACCTCGACGACGGCACGGTCTTCTGCTTCCAGGCCGTCGCCGACCACAGCCCGCCCAGCTGGCCCGGCCCGGAGCACCCCCAGCAGGCGCACCTGGACATCGACGTGGCGGACCTCGACGCCGCCGAGCCCGAAGTCCTCGCCCTCGGCGCCGTACGGCTCCACGACGCCGGCGGCTGGCGGGTCTACGCCGACCCGGCCGGGCATCCCTTCTGCCTCGTCCGGGGCTGAGACGCGCCGAGCCCCGGCCCCCGGACAGTGCCGGGGAGCCGGGGCTCGGCGCTCTTCGGAGCGGGGATCAGGCGTTGCGGCGGCGACGCGCGAAGAAGATCGCGCCGATGCCGCTGGCGAGCAGGCCGGCCGCGGCAGCGGCGGCCGCCAGCATGCCGTCCGAGCCGGTGTGGGCGAGCGAGCCGCCCGCCAGCTGGGTGTCGGTGGTGGTGTCGGTGGTGCCGGTGGTGGCTCCGGTGGCATCGGCGCCGTCACCGGAGGTGCTGGTGAGGCCGGTCTTGACGGCGTTGGTGCCGCCGTCGGCGGCGCCCTTGTCGGTGCCGGTGGCCGGGGTGGTGTTGAGGTCGACGGCGAAGCCCTGGGGGCCGACGGAGGCGGGGTGGTCGGTGCCCTCGCCGAGGACGGCCACGGCGTTGACGTACGTCCGGCCGAGCGGCACGCCGTCGGTGAAGCCGAGGCGGACGTGCTTGGTGACGGTGGTGTCGGCGGGCAGGTTCTTGTCCGCGGTGAGGTGGTAGACGACCTGGTCGGCGCCCGGCTGAGGGGTCGGGACGCCCGTGATGTTCTCCCAGCTGCCGTCGGCCTTCTGCACCTGGAGGGTGCTGCGCCGGTCGGTCTGGACGATGGGCGACACGTTGTCGTAGGCCGAGGCGCTGGCGTTGGTGAAGCTGATGTCGAACTCGGCCGGGGCCCCGCCGGGAACGGCGGTGGTGGGCGCGCCCTTGGTCCGCACGTCGAGGGCCTTGAGCGCGATGTCCTTGGTGCTGTCGGCGAGGACGTTCTGCCCGGCCTGGTCGAGAACGGCCGAGGAGAGCTTGACGGTGCCGCTCTGGCCGGCCCAGTCGTTGTTGAGCGGCGCGGCGATGCGCAGCTGAAGGGTCTTGGTGCCGTGGGCCGGGACGGTCACGCCGACGAGCGAGCCGACGAAGTGGAAGCCGTCGGGCTGCTGCTTGAAGGTGAGCCCGACCGGCTTCCAGGTGCCGTCGGCGTCGCGGGACTCCAGGGTGATGCGGCCGTCGCTGCGGGCGGCCGGGTTGCTCGCGTCGAGGTTCAGGTTGAACGGCGCGTCGGCGCCGCCCGAGTTGGTGACGGTCTCGGTGAACTCGACGGGCTTGCCGCCGTTGCCGATCGACGCCGGCTCCTGCACCGACAGGCCCAGCGGGGAGCCGGTGAGGTTGATCGCGATGTACTGGGGGCCGACCGCGACGGGCGAGTAGTTGCTGCCCTGGTCGAGCAGCGCCCGCGGGTGGACGTACGTCGTGCCGACCTTGGCGTCGCCGGTGAAGCCGAGGCGCAGGTGCCGGGTGAAGGTCTCGCCGGGCGCCAGGTTCTGGTCGTCCGCGAGCTGGTAGAGGAGGTCTCCGTCGGCGTGGAGGGAGGTGCCGGTGAGGGTCTGCCAGCTGCCGTCCGTCTTCTGCATCTGGAGCGTGCTGGACTTGTCGGCCTGCAGGACCTTGGAGACGTTGGTGAACCGGGAGGCGCTGGGGTTCTTGATGGTGACGTCGAACTCGACCGGCGCGCCGCCGATGACGGCGGTGGTCGGGGCGTTCCCGACCTCCAGGGTCACGTACTCGGCGGAGACGTTCTTGGTGCTCTCGGCGAGGACGGTGGTGCCGGCCGCGTCGAGGACGGCGGAGCTGAGCTTCACGGTGGACACCTGGTCGGTCCAGTAGGAGTTGAGCCCGGTGGTGAGGCGGAGCTGGACGGTCCTGGTGGCGCCGGCGGCGACGGTCAGGCCGGGCACCGTGTCGGTGACGGGCTTCCAGGTGCCGTCCGTGTCGCGGTAGTCGACCTTGATGGCCTGGTACGCGACGGGGCTGGCCTCGGTCGTGGCCTTGACCCGCAGCTTGAACGAGGCGTCGGCGGTGCCGGAGTTGGTGACGGTCTCGGTGAACTCGACCGGCTGCCCGCCGCGGCCGACCGACGCGGGCGCGTCGACCTGCAGCGACAGCTTGTCGGCCGTGGCCTTGGCGGTCGGCTCCGCGGTGGCGGTGGCGGTGGCGGCCGGGGCGTCGGCGGCGTAGGCGGCCGGGGAGGCCACGACGGCGCCGGTCGCCAGCAGGACGCCCAGGGTGGCGGCGGTGAGGACGGTGGAGCGGGAACGGCGTGCGCGCACGACGGACATTCTGAATACCCCCCAGGGTGTTGCACCGGCGGCATGCTGCCGCCGGTCGATCAGCGCGGTCATGGTCGGACCCGAGGTCCGGGGTGGTGCCCCGGTGTCGCCTGCGGGCCGCTCCGGCGGGTTCCCCCGCCGCTCACTGACATAGACGTGCGAGGGGCACGCGGGTTGCAGGTGGGTTCAAAGTTTTTTCGGAGAATCTCAGAAGCTGCTCTGACCTGCGGATTCGTACCGAAACTCACTCGGAGGCTCAGTCCAGCACCAGCCGGTCGCCCAGCCGCAGCCGCCCCGGAGCGGCGACCTCGGCGAGGGCGTCGAGCCGGCCGTCGTGGGCGTGCACGATCGCCTTGAGGATCTCGGGGGCGTGCGGCAGCCCGGGTTGCGCGGCGCCGGACATCGCGCAGCGCTCGCTGGAGGCGACGAAGGCGAAGCGGGCGCTGTCCCGGGCCTCGCCGCCGGCCCGGCGGCCGAACCAGGTGTCCTCGACGAAGGGCGGGGTGCCCGGCGGGGTGCGCAGCACGATGTTGGGGCGGAAGCGGCGTTCGTCCACCACGGCGAACGGGACGGCCTCGCGGACCCAGTCCAGGGTGGCGGTGGTGAGCAGGCTGACCGGCAGCCGGTCGAAGTGCGAGACGGCGTCCTCGCGGGCGAGTTCGACGTCCTCGCGCTGGAGGTAGGCGCGCAGGAAGGCGGTCGGCTGGTCGACGGGGCGGCCGAGCGGGTCGAACAGTTCTGGGCCGTCGATCCGGTGGCCGAGGCGGGCGGAGAGCCGGAGCAGACCGTCCATCCGGCGGAGGCGGCGGGTGTTCTTGCCCGAGCCGAGTCTGCCGGAGGCGCCGCGGACGGCGTAGAGGCGGTCGCCGGCCAGGCCGCGCAGGTCGACGTCCACGGCGTCCAGCCGTTCACCGCCGGTGGACTTCACGGGGTAGCGCCAGAGCCGCTCGACCACTCCGATGATCTCAGCCATGGCCGGACAGCCTAGTGGCGCCACCGGGGGATGGTCTAGACCAAGTCCCTTGCCGGGCGGGCTCCCGAGCGGGTCCGGACCCGCCCTCAGCCCAGCCGCGCCACCGCCCGTACCGGCGCCCCGTCCGCCGCCACCAGCCGCAACGGGAACAGCGACACCTCGACCGGCCGGCCGGCCTCCTGCGCCTCCAGCAGCGCCCGCAGGTCGGTCAGGTTCTCGGCGATCACCCCGCCGCCCTCCGCCCCCAGCAGCACCCGGTGGGCCGCCAGCGTCGGCTCCTCCAGGGCCGGGTCGGGCCCGTCGTGCTCGTCGGTGAGGTCGGCGAGCAGCGCGGCCACCGCCCGGTCGTCCGGCCCCGGGTCGGGGGTGGGATCCACGCTCAGCGCGTCCACGCCGACCGTCCGCACCCCGGCGGCCACGATCGCCTCGGCGGCGGCCGGGGTCAGGCTGGGGTGGGCCAGGTAGGCGTCGGTGCCCCAGTGCCGGACCCAGCCGGTGGCCAGCAGCAGGACGGAGCCCTCGCCGCAGCGCTCCAGCGCGGGCGCCAGCAGTTCGGGGGTGACGGCCGCACGGGGCTCCAGTCCGCGCAGGTCGGCCACCACGGCCGGGCCGGTGAACCGCTCCAGCGGCAGCCCGTCCAGGGTCGGCCAGGTGACGTCCACGTGGTACGGCGCGTCCACGTGCGTCCCGGACTGCGAGCCGAGGTGCAGGGCCAGCACGTTCACCCCGGCGGTGGCGGTGGTGAGCGCGGGCTCCAGCAGGACGGCCGGATCGCCGGGATAGACCGGCATCGCGGTGGTCACCTGATGGGTGAGGTCGACGAGGGTCGCTGCCATGCGCCCATCCTCCCAGGGGGCGCGCCGCCGCGGGGCCGCTCGGCCGTCCCCGCGCCGAAGTCGCAGGTGGGGCGGGACAGAATTGCCCCATGGGAACTGCGAAGCGTCAGCCGTGGGTGGTCGGGGTCTCTGGAGCGTCGGGGACGCCGTACGCGGCCTCGGTGATCCGGGCGCTGCTCGCCGCCGGTGAGGCGGTGGACCTGATCGTCAGCCGGGCCGCCCGGCTCACCATCCTGGACGAGACCGGCATCTCCTTCCGGGACGCCCACTGGCGCGCCGACCTCGCGCGCTGGCTCGGGACGGAGGACGGCCTGGACGACGTCCGCTACTGGCCGGCCGGGGACTTCGCGGCCGGCCCGTCCAGCGGCTCGTACCCCGCCAAGGGCATGCTGGTGGTCCCCGCGACCACCGGCGCGGTGGCCGGGATCGCGCTCGGCCTGAGCAAGGACCTGCTGCAGCGGGTGGCCAGCGTCACCCTCAAGGAGCGCCGTCCGCTGGTCGTGTGCGTGCGCGAGACACCACTCAACGGGGTGACGTTGAAGCACTTGGTGGAACTGGACGCGCAGGGCGCGGTCGTGCTGCCCGCGTCACCCGGTTTCTACGCCGGCGGCTCCACCGTGCGCGAACTCGTGGATTTCGTGGCCGGGCGGGTGCTGGACGCCGTCGACGTGCCGCATTCCCTGTACCTGCGCTGGGAGGGCGAGTTGGGCGCGGCCGCCCGCAAGCAGGACGGCGGGGGCGGCGATCGGGCTGAGGGGGAGTAAGGAGACCGAGGGCGGGAGAGTATCTTCTCTGCGATATCCGGGTCGGTCAGCGCACGGCGCCTTTGAATCCGGATAATGATCTGTGGGTCTGGTGAGGTTCGGAAGGACGCGGACGGTATATGGACACGGTGGACAGACAGCTCATCCAGGCGCTCCGGGAGAACGGCCGTGCGTCCTACGCCGAGCTGGGCCGACTGGTCGGACTCTCCGGCCCGAGCGTCACGGACCGCATCAACCGCCTGGAGCAGGCCGGTGTGATCACCGGCTACCGCGCGACGGTCAATCCGGCCTCGCTCGGCTTCGGCGTCACGGCCCTGATCGGCCTTCAGCTCACCGACGCGGCCGACCACGAGGACGTCGCGTTCCGGCTGAAGGACCTCAACGAGGTCGAGGACTGCTGGTTCATCGCGGGTGACGACTCCTACATGCTCAAGGTCCGGGTGGCCGACGTGGCCGGCCTGGAGTCGGTGGTGAAGCGGATCTCGGGCACGAAGGGCGTGGCCAGAACGCGCACCACCGTCGTACTCTCCACGAAGTGGGAGAACCGGGTGAGTGAGCTTCCTCCTGTAGGAGAGTGACGCATGGCACTGGTCGGTCTGGAGGAGCTGCGCGCTGCCCGGCAGCGGATCGCGGGGGTGGCGGTACGCACCCCGCTGGTTCCCGCGCCCTGGGCGTCCGAGGGCGAGCGGCGGCTCTGGCTCAAGCCCGAGAACCTCCAGCCGACCGGGGCCTTCAAGACCCGCGGCGCCTACAACCGGCTGGCCGCGCTGACCGCGGACGAGCGTTCCCGCGGCGTGGTCGCCCAGTCCAGCGGCAACCACGCGCAGGCGGTCGCGTACGCGGCTCAGCTGCTCGGCATCAAGGCCGTGATCGTGATGCCGGACACCTCGCCCGCGGTGAAGGTGGAGGCCACCCGCTCGTACGGTGCCGAGGTGATCCTGGTGCCGCCCGCGGAGCGGGACGACCTGCCCGGCGAGCTGGCCGACCGGCACGGCTACGTCTGGGTGCCGCCGTACGACGACCCGTTCATCGTCGCGGGCCAGGGCACCGTCGGTCTGGAGATCGCCGAGGACGCCCCGGCCGAGCTGGACACCGTCCTGGTGCCGGTCAGCGGCGGCGGACTGATCGGCGGAACGGCGGCCGCGCTCAAGCTCACCCGCCCGGGCGTCCGGGTGATCGGTGTGGAGCCGGAGCTGGCCGCCGACGCCCGGGCGAGCCTGCGCGCCGGGCGCCGGGTGGAGTGGCCGGTCGCGGACACCTACCGGACCATCGCGGACGGGCTGCGCACCCCCTCGGTCGGCGTCCTGCCGTACGAGCACATCACTGCCTACGTGGACGACATCGTCACGGTCACCGAGGACGAGATCCGCGCCACCGTCGCCCTGCTGGCCCGCCGCGGCCGGCTGGTCGCCGAGCCGTCCGGTGCGGTCGCCCCGGCCGCCTACTTCCACCGGGCCGCCGAGACCGGGGGCCAGACCGTGGCGGCCGTGGTCAGCGGCGGCAACATCGACCCGGGTCTGCTCGCGGAGCTGCTCTCCGCATAGGCGTAACCTCGTCTCCGGCAAGGAATCGAATGTCGGAGGAGGCGGGTCACCGCATGGACGCAGGGCTCAAGCGCGAGCTGGAGGCGAAGGTCTACGCGGGTGAGCGACTGACCCGCGAGGACGGGATCGCGCTCTACGAGAGCGACGACCTGGCCTGGCTGGGCGGACTGGCCCACCACGTGCGGACGCGGAAGAACGGCGACGTCGTCCACTTCAACGTCAACCGCCACCTCAACATGACCAACGTGTGCAGCGCGTCCTGCGCGTACTGCTCGTTCCAGCGCAAGCCGGGCGAGAAGGACGCCTACACGATGCGCATCGAGGAGGCCGTCCGCCTCGCCAAGGCGATGGAGAGCGAGTCCCTCACCGAGCTGCACATCGTCAACGGGCTGCACCCGACCCTGCCGTGGCGCTACTACCCGCGCTCGCTGCGGGAGCTGAAGGCGGCTCTGCCGAACGTCTCGCTGAAGGCCTTCACCGCCACCGAGATCCACTGGTTCGAGAAGATCAGCGGCCTGTCCGCGGACGAGATCCTCGACGAGCTGATCGACGCCGGCCTGGAGTCGCTGACCGGCGGCGGCGCGGAGATCTTCGACTGGGAGGTCCGCCGGCACATCGTCGACCACGACACCCACTGGGAGGACTGGTCGCGGATCCACCGCCTCGCCCACAGCAAGGGCCTCAAGACGCCCTGCACCATGCTGTACGGCCACATCGAGGAGCCCCGCCACCGGGTCGACCACGTCCTGCGGCTGCGCGAACTGCAGGACGAGACCGGCGGCTTCCAGGTCTTCATCCCGCTGCGCTACCAGCACGACTTCCACGACTCCAAGGACGGCGTCGTGCGCAACAAGCTGATGGCCCGTACCGAGATGGCGACCGGCGCCGAGGCGCTGAAGACCTTCGCGGTCTCCCGGCTGCTCTTCGACAACGTCCCGCACGTCAAGGTCTTCTGGGTGATGCACGGCGTGACCACCGCGCAGCTGGCGCTCAGCCACGGCGCGGACGACATGGACGGCTCGGTGGTCGAGTACAAGATCACCCACGACGCGGACAACTTCGGCACCCCGAACAAGCTCGGCCGCGAGGACCTGCTCGGCCTGATCCGGGACGCCGGCTTCCGCCCGGTGGAGCGCAACACCCGCTACGAGGTCATCCGCGAGTACGACGGCCCGGACCTGACGCGTCGCGAGACCCCGCAGGCGATGCGCCTCTGACCTGCGCACTCCCCGCCGCCCGGACCGCAGCCGCGGCCCGGGCGGCGGCGTCTTCACGGGCCCCGCACGCGACCCGGGTTTACCAACGGGTACGGCGTTTGGCAGGATCGACGGCATGTCCGGTTCTCATCGCGCCACCGAGTACCCGCCGTACGAGCCGATGCAGGAGCCGGTGTACGGGGTGCCGCAGCAGTCGAACGAGGCGCCGTACAGCGCGTACGAGCCGTACCAGCAGGGCTACCCCGGCGAGTACGGGCGGACCGCTGACGGGTACTTCGAGGCGTACGACGAGCCGTTCCAGGGGTACGCCGCCGAGCCCCAGCCGGCGTACCAGGCGTACCGGGAGCCGGTCCACGAGCCGTACCAGGAGTTCCGGGAGCCGGTCCACGAGCCGTACCAGGAGTTCCAGGAGCCGGTCCACGAGGAGTTCGCGCCCGTGGTACCGCCCGCCCCGGTGCCCCTCGCCTCGGTGACCCCTGCCGCGACCCCCGCGCCGGGTGGCCGGGCCGCCGCCCGGGGCCGGCGGCGCAAGGCCAAGCAGAAACGTCACGGCAAGGCGGTGATGGCCGGCACCGCTCTGCTGGTCGCGGCCGCCGCCGGCTGGTACACCGTCGGCCAGGACGGCGCCAAGTCCGTCGCCACCGCGGCCGACGGCCCCGGGCCGGAGGGCGTCAGCAAGCCCGACCACCCCGCACCGCCCGCCCCCGCCGCCGTCCAGGCCGCCACCGACCGGCAGTCCGCGGCCCCGGCCGCCGGCCGGGGCGAGACCCGCCCGGACGGCTCGCTGACCGCGATACCCGGCCTCGGTGCCGCCTTCACCGCGAAGATCCCCGCCGCCACCACCCAGGTCGTGGTCGCCAGCGGCCAGGGCAAGGACACCGACAAGAACAGCGTCACGCTGTGGACCCGCACCCCCGAGGGCCGCTGGCTCGCCGGGGAGACCTGGCAGGGCCACAACGGCAAGAACGGCTGGACCACCGACCACAACGAGGGCGACCTGCGAAGCCCGATCGGCGTCTTCGACCTCACCGACGCCGGCGGCCGCAACGACAACCCCGGCAGCAAGCTCCCGTACGACAAGGACCCGAGCTTCGTGGTCTCCGGGACGGGCTTCTTCGGCGACCAGCTGGCCGGCTCCTTCGACTACGTGGTCGCGATCAACTACAACCGGGTCGCCGGCAGCTCCCCGCTCGACATGCGCCGCCCGATGGGTGCCAAGAAGGGCGGCGGCATCTGGCTGCACGTCGACCACGACGGCCCCACCCACGGCTGCGTGTCGATACCCGAGGACAAGATGGCCCAGCTGATCCGTACCCTGGACCCGGCCGCCCACCCGGTGATCGTGATGGGCGACGCGGCCTCGCTGGCCGCCTGACCTCGGCGGACGCCTGACCCCAGGCGCCGCAAGGCCCTTGTGGAGCCCCTACAGATCGGCGGTGCGGATCCTGTAGCCGGTCATGCCCGGCTGACCAGCGGGTAACCCGGTTCCATGGCAGCATGAGCGGTTCGCGCATTGTGGCACTCGGCCACTACCAGCCCCCCAAGGTCCTCTCCAACGACGACCTGGCGGCACTCGTCGACACCGACGACGAGTGGATCCGCACCCGTGTCGGCATCCGCACCCGGCACATCGCCGAGAGCGAGACCCTGGTCGACCTCGCCACCGAAGCCGCCCAGAAGGCCCTGGCCAGGAGCGGCCGGACCGCGGCGGAGATCGACCTGGTCGTCGTCGCCACCTGCACCGCGATCGAGCGCAGCCCCAACACCGCCGCCGCGGTGGCCGCCCGGCTGGGAGTCCGCTCGCCCGCCGCGTACGACATCAACACGGTCTGCTCCGGCTTCTCCTACGCGCTCGCCACCGCCGACCACGCGATCCGGGCCGGCGCGGCCCGGCGCGCCCTCGTGATCGGCGCCGAGCGGATGTCCGACACGCTCGACTGGACCGACCGCTCCACCTGTGTGATCTTCGGCGACGGCGCGGGCGCCGCGGTGGTCGAGGCCCAGGAGGAGGGCGCCGAACCGGGCATCGGGCCGGTGGTCTGGGGCTCCGAGCCGGAACGGGGCGACGCCGTGGTGATCACCGGCTGGGACCCGGTGATCAGCCAGCAGGGCCAGTCGGTGTTCCGCTGGGCCACCACCCAGCTCGCCCCGCTGGCCCGTGAGGCCTGCGCGCGGGCCGGGCTGGACCCGTCGGAGCTGAAGGGCTTCGTCCCGCACCAGGCCAACCTGCGGATCATCGACGCGATCGCCGCCAAGCTGGGCCTCGGCGACGCGGTGGTGGCCCGGGACGTGGTCGACTCCGGCAACACCTCGGCCGCCTCCATCCCGCTCGCCTTCTCCAAGCTGGTCGAGCGCGGCGAGCTCTCCCCGGGCGACCCGGTCCTGCTCTTCGGCTTCGGCGGCGGCCTCGCCTACGCCGGCCAGGTCGTCCGCTGCCCGTGATTCGTCCGCTCGCCTCCGGGGAGCTCTGACCCGGCGGTTCGGGTCGGGTCCGCCCGCTGGGGCCGGACATGCCGGTGGGCGGGCACCCTGTGTGAGGGGGGCCCGCCCACCGGCATGTCTGGCGCGCGTGCGGTACGTCGGCGGACCTCCCCCGAGGACACGGCCGCCGTCCGTCGTTCCCCGGACAGGAGGCCGGGGCTGCGCGCGGAGCGGATGGTGGATCGAACGGACGGTGCTACTTGGGCGCCTTCTTGCCGGTGACGCCCAGGTACACCAGGGGAGCGAGGTTGGGCTTGAGGTCCTTGACCTTGACGCCCCACGAGGTGAAGGCCTTCTGGTGCTCGGCCGCCGAGGCGAGCAGCGAGACCAGGGCCCCGGAGACGGCGTTCGGGTCGAGCGACTTGTCGGCCTGACCCTTCGCCTGGAGTTCCTTGACGGCCTCGGCGAGCGGCTTGGCGACCGAGTTGAGGACGGTCATGCGGATCTTGAAGAACCGCTTGTCCCCTTCCGCGGCACCGAGCGTGACCACTCGGAGAATGGCGTCGTTCTTGCGCCAGAAGGCGAGGAATCCGTCGACCAGTTCTTCCGAAGTGGTCGGTCCGGACTTCCCTGCCCAGGACTTTCCGGCCACCAGCTCTTTGAGGGTGTCGGAGTCCTTGGCCATTTCCTCGGCGATTTCGAGGACTGCGCCCTCGACATCCGGGAAGTACTGGTAGAAGGTCGCGGGGGAGGTACCCGCCATACGGGCGACGTCGATGACCTTGACGTCCCGATAGGGCGACGTGCTGAGCATCTCGCGGAGGCAGTCGAGCAGCTTCTGCCGCGTCTCCTGTCCGCGTCGCCCGGCGACGCGACCGTCGACGGTGCGAACTTGTCCTGTCATGCCGTCAGCTTACCGTGGCAAGATCTTGGCGCGATTCGGTGATGCGACTATTACTCCGCACGGGGGGCTGCTATAGGGCTCCGAAGCACTTCGGACGGATATTCACCGGGCCTCGAAGCCGCTCTTGAAGCCCCCCCGTGTGCTTTTGACCCCATAGCGTGACGGCGAGTCCGCTGAGGGATGATCGGGTGACAGAGCGTGACCGGCTGCACGGGGTGACGAGTCGACGGTCCGGGCCCGGGCGCGCAAGCCGCGGCCGGAACGGGCGTCAGAATTTGGCCGTTCCGTCATCGCTGACCAGCGGGCCGTCCGGCGTCCGTCTCCCGGTGGGGGAGGTTGGAGTTGCGCCGGGCGGCATTGGAGAATCGGGTCCGGCACCACGCGGCGGGTGCGGACAACGGGGAGGTGGCTGCGGAGTGGACCAGCTGACGGCGCACGATCCGAGGCGGATCGGGCCCTTCGAGGTGCTGGGGCGGCTCGGCGCGGGTGGGATGGGGCTGGTCTACCTGGCGCGCTCCGCCTCCGGGCGCCGGGTGGCCATCAAGACCGTCCGGGGGGAGCTGGCCGAGGACGAGCTGTTCCGGGTCCGCTTCGCGCGCGAGATCGCGGCGGCCAAGACGGTCGGCGGCTTCTACACCGCGGCCGTGGTGGACGCCGACGCGGACGCCCGGGTGCCCTGGCTGGCCACCGCGTACATCCCGGCGCCCTCGCTGGAGGACCTGGTCGAGGAGTGCGGCCCGCTGCCGGTGGAGGCCACCCGCTGGCTGGTCGCCGGCATCGCCGAGGCGCTGCAGTCCATCCACGCGGCCGGGCTGATCCACCGCGACCTCAAGCCCTCCAACGTCCTGGTGGTCGAGGACGGCCCCAAGGTGATCGACTTCGGCATCGCGTCCGGGGTCTCCAGCACCCGGCTGACCATGACCAACGTCGCGGTCGGCACCCCCGCCTACATGTCCCCCGAGCAGGCCCGGGACAGCCGGACGGTCCGGGGCGCCAGCGACGTCTTCTCGCTCGGCTCGCTGATGGTCTTCTGCGCCACCGGGCACCCGCCGTACCGGGGCTCCAACCCGGTCGAGACGGTGTTCCAGCTGCTGCGGGAGGAGCCGGATCTGACCGGCATGGCGCCCGAGCTGATGGACCTGGTCCGCGCCTGCATGCAGCAGGCGCCCGAGCGCCGGCCCACCCCGGCGCAGATCCAGGCCGAACTGGCCCCGCACCTGTTCTCCCGGGACGACGCCTCCGGCGAGGCCGGCGACTGGCTGCCCGCCCACGCGCTGGAGCTGATCGAGCGCAAGCGCGGCCGCCGCCCGAGCGCGCCGGCGCCCCGCCCGTACTCCGGACCGGCCGAGCCGCCGCGGCAGCCGCCGCTCCAGGCCCCGCCGCAGCAGCCGCCCGCGCCGCCGCAGCCCGTCGGCGCGGACGATCCCCGCACCTACCCGGGCGCCGGTCACGCGCCGCCGGCCGGGCCGGTGCACGCCGGGTCGCACCCCGGAGCCGGGGACGGCGAGATCCCCACCGCGAAGATCCCCTCCAAGAACAAGCACCGGGCGCCCACCGGCGGCGTGGCCGTCGAGGTGCAGCTGTCCGGTGCCTCGGTGCGGATAGGCCCGGGGCCGCGGGCCGAGCACGAGCAGCCCGGTCCGAGCACCGCCCCGGCCGCGACCGACTGGGTCCGCCGGGCGGCGCCGACCCCGCCGCCGGCGCCCCCGCTGGCCCCGGCCCCGCAGCCCTCCCCGGCTCCGGCCGCCCGCTGGCGCCCGTGGCGGTTCCGGATGTCCAACGACGTCTGGGGCACGCCGGTGGTCGCCGACGGCACGCTCTTCGTCTCCAGCTTCGAGGTGCACGCGCTGGACATCGGCTCCGGCGAGCGCCGCTACAAGACCCGGGACGTCGCCTGGGCGCTCGCGGTGGACGCCGGCCGGGTGCACGCCGCCGACGGCCCGCACCTGTACACCGTGGACGTCGCGGACGGCACCGAGCGCTGGCGCACCTCGCTGGACGGCTGGGTCTACTCGCTGGCCGCCGCCGACGGCGTGCTCTGCTGCGGCGTGCGCGGCGGCGGCGTCCAGCTGCGCGCGGCCGCCACCGGCGCGGAGCTGTGGCGCGCGGACGACGCCCAGCAGGACTACGAGAACCCGCAGTCCGGCCCGGTCCTGGTGGGCGGCTCCGCCTACTACTACGGCGCCGGGCGGCTGCGCTGCGTGGACCCGCGCGGCACGGGCCTGCGCTGGTCCTTCCAGGTCGGCGAGGACGTGCCCTCGCACCCGGTCGAGCGCGGCGGCGTGCTGTACGTGACGGCGGGCACCCGGGTGTACGCGCTGGACGCGGCCAGCGGCGCCGAGCGCTGGCGCTTCGACGCGCCGGTGGTGCTGTTCACCCCGCCGGCGCTGGACGGCGACGCGGTCTACGTGGCCGACTACCTGGGCACCGTCTACGCGCTGGACGCGGCCACCGGTCTGGACCGCTGGCGCGGGGTCACCGGCAGCCGCCAGGGCGCCGAGCCTGTGGTGGTCGGGGACGGCATGGTGCTGGTGGGCAGCGGCGAGGTGCTGTACGCCTTCGAGGCGGCGACCGGCCGGGAGCGCTGGCGCTACACCGCGCGCGGCGAGATCGTGGGCTCCCCGGCGGTGGCCGACGGACTGGTGCACCTGGGCAGCCGGGACCACTCCCTGCACACCCTGGACCTGGCGACCGGTCAGCTGCGCTGGGAGCTCGGCACCAAGGGCGAGCTCACCGGCTCCCCGGTGGCGGTCGGCGGCCGGGTCTTCGTCGGCTCCAAGGACCGCTGCGTGTACGCGCTGGACGCCTACTACGGCACGGCGGTGCCCGCCCGCGGAGCGGGGCGGGCCCCGCCGTGGCGGTGGTGGTGGGGGGTCCGGCCGTGCGGGCCCCGGGGTGGCGGCGGCACCCGCCCGCCCCCGCGGAGGAGGCCCAGTAGGCGACCTCGGGGGGCG
>NZ_JBIWPL010000019.1:0-178119 GCF_044768255.1 Kitasatospora sp. NPDC101157
CACAGCGCTCCGACACTTCTCCCAGGCGGGACGTTGGAGGGCGGTGCCTGTGCTCTCCGGTGTCAACCCCCGAAGGACTTCCGGAACGGAGCACTAAGCCCTGCCTGCTCTCCGGAGCCCGTTGACCTGCGATTCCGTGGTGGTTGAACCTTCGGCAGTCGTGTTGATCAACTGCCTGGAGGTCCGGGGTGCCGGTCGAATTTCTGACGGATGAGCAAGCCGCAGGGTACGCGGCGTTCCGAGGGGCCCCGGCCCGCGCGGAGCTGGAGCGGTTCTTCTTCCTGGACGATGCGGACCGGGAGCTGGTGGAGTCAAAGCGGCGCTCGCACAACCGATTGGGTTTCGCCGCCCAGCTGACGACGGTGCGTTTCCTCGGGGTGTTCCTGGACGACCCCACCGACATCCCGGTGGACGTCGCGGACTACCTGGCCGAGCAGTTGGGTATCGGAGACTCCTCGGTGCTGGCGGAGTACGGCGAGCGGGAGAACACCCGGCTGGACCACGTGCGCGAGCTGCGGCGGCTGCTGGAGTACCGGGAGTTCGCCGAGGCGGAGCCGGAACTGCGGGCGTGGGTGGACGCGCGGGCCTGGACGACGGGTGAGGGGCCGAAGGCGCTGTTTGACGCGGCAGTGGGGTGGCTGCGGGAGCGGCGGGTGCTGCTGCCGGGGGTGACGACGCTTGCCCGGTTGGTGGCGTCGGTGCGGGAAGCGGCGAACCAGCGGCTGTGGGACACGTTGTACGGGTTGCTGAGCGTTGGCCAGCGGGGCGTGCTGGATTCGCTGCTGGCAGTGCCGCCCGGCGCGCGGGTGTCGGAGCTGGACCGGCTGCGCCGTGGTCCGGTGCGGGTGTCGGGGCCGCAGATGAGGGCCGCGCTGGACCGGGCGGAGGAGATCATCGCGCTGGGCATAGGGGAGCTGGACGTGTCCGGGATTCCGCCGCGCCGCCTGGCGGAGCTGTCCCGGTACGGCGTGGACGGAAAGGCATCGCTGCTGCGGCGGCACGGGGATTCCCGTCGCCTGGCCACGCTGCTGGCCACAGCGGTCTACCTGTCGACGCGGGCGGTGGATGACGCGCTGGACCTGCTGGAGGTGCTGATCGCCACCAGGCTGCTGGCGCGGGCGGAGCGGGACACGGCGAAGGAGAAGCTGAGGACGCTGCCGAAGGTCGAGCGGGCCGGCGCGAAGCTGGCCACCGCGTTCCAGGTCGTGTTCGACACGACCGCGGAGCAGGTCGACACCGACACCGGGGAGATCACCCCGCCGAAGGTGGACACTCTGGAGGCGATGTGGGAGCAGATCGAGGCGGTGATCCCCCGCGAGGAGCTGGCCGCTGCGATCGCCGCGCTGTTCGAGCTGACGCCGCCGCTGGACTCGGACGCGGACGAGGCGTGGCGGGCGATGCTGGTCACCCGGTTCGGCACGGTGCGGCCGTTCCTGAAGCTGCTGGTCACGGTGGTGGACTTCGGTGCCACCCCTGAGGGTCTGCCGGTGTTGAAGGCGCTGAAGGCGTTGCCGGACCTGATGGGCCGCAAGAAGGTGGGCGCGACGGAGATCGACACCGAGCTGCTGACCGGCTCGTGGAAGCGGCTGGTGCTGTCCGCGCCGCACCTGGAGCCGGGCGAGGTGGACTGGAAGGCGTACACCTTCTGCGTGCTGGAGCAGGCCCACCGGATGCTGCGGCGCAAGGAGGTGTTCGCGAAGAACTCCTCCAAGTGGGGTGACCCGCGGGCCAAGCTGCTGGCCGGCGGGTCGTGGGAGCAGGCCAAGCCGACGGTGCTGGCCTCCCTCGGGCTGCCTGCGGGGGCGCGTGAGCACCTGGCGGCGCGGGCCGCGCTGCTGGACGGCACCTACCGCGAGGTCGCCTCCCGGCTGCCGGCGAACACGCAGATCGTCTTCGACGACGACGGCCGCCTGCACTTCTCGGCGCTGGAGCCGCAGCCCGAGCCGGCCTCGCTGCTGGCGCTGCGCGCGGCGTTGGGCGCGATGCTGCCGCGGGTGGACCTGCCCGAGGTCCTGCTGGAGGTGTTCTCCTGGACCGGCGCGGACCAGGCGTTCACGTCGGTCACCGGTGATGAGGCCAGGTTGAAGGACCTGCACGTGAGCATCGCGGCGCTGCTGGTCGCGCACGGCTGCAACGTCGGCTACACCCCGGTGATTGGCGGCGCAGACGCGCTGAAGTACGGCCGGCTCTCCCACGTCGACCAGACCTACCTGCGGCTTGGAACCTACCGGCAGGCCAACGCCGCGCTCATCGCGGCGCCGTCCTCGATCCCGCTCGCCCAGGCCTGGGGCGGCGGCCTGGTCGCGTCGGTCGACGGAATGCGGTTCGTCGTGCCGGTGCCCTCGGTGTACGCGCGGCCGAACCCGAAATACTTCGGCGCCTCCACCGGCGGCAGCGGACGGCGGGCGGGCGCCACGTGGCTCAACATGATCAACGATCAGGCCGCGGGGCTCGGCGGGAAGGTGGTGGCCGGTACCCCGCGCGACTCCCTGTACGTGCTGGACGTCCTGTACGACCGCGACGGCGGCAGGCGTCCCGAGATGATCGTGACCGACACCGCCTCTTACAGCGACATCGTGTTCGGGCTGCTCACCCTGGCCGGGTTCACCTACGCCCCGCAACTGGCCGACCTGCCCGACCAGAAGATGTGGCGCATCGACCGCGCCGCCGACTACGGCCCCTTCCAGGACGCCGCGCGCGGCCGGATTGACCTGGACCGGATTGAACGCCACTGGGAAGACATCCTGCGGATCATCGGCTCCATCCACACCGGAGCGGTACGGGCCTACGACGTGATCCGGATGCTGTCCCGCGACGGCCGGCCCACCCCGCTGGGCGACGCCACCGCCCACTACGGGCGCATCGCCAAGACCCTGCACATCCTGCGGCTGGCCGACGAACCCGGCTACCGACGCCAGATCAAGACCCAGGCCAACCTGCAGGAGGGGCGACACGCGCTGGCCCGGAAGATCTTCCACGGCCGCGCCGGCCAGCTCTACCAGAACTACCACGACGGCATGGAGGACCAGATCGGCGCGCTCGGCCTGGTCCTCAACGCCCTGGTCCTGTTCAACACCCGCTACATGGACGCCGCCCTCACGCAGCTGAGCGCCGACGGCTTCGACGTCCGCGACGAAGACGTCGCCCGCCTCTCCCCGTTCACCCGACACCACGTCAACCTGCTGGGCCGTTACTCCTTCCATCTGCCCGAGATGCCCGGCGGGATGAGGCCGCTTCGCGACCCTGGGACGTCCGAGGAGGAGTGACCCGCCAGCGGGCCGGCGCCCCCGCGGGGAAGGCGCCGGCCTTGAGCTCACATCAGCTGACTGTTGCCCACTGGTGGACGCTGCCCTGGTGGACGGCGGCGTAGATGCGGTCGCGCAGCAGGTTGGCGTCGTGGTCGGTGAGGGTGCGGTCCAGGTGTCGCAGGACCACCTTGAGGAGGACGTTCTTCTGGTCCGGGCGGGCTCCGAGCCGCTCCAGGGCCCGCGGCGGCAACTCCGCGCAGGGCGTCTGGCTGAGGATCTCGACGGTTTCCACGCAGTCGGCGTCGGGGCCGAGGGCGTCGCGGACCCGGTCGCCGAGGTCTTCGGCCAGGTCGTCGCGGTCAACGGCGACGGACAGATCACGGCGGATGCCGGGCATCGCGGACACGGCCCGGTAGGGGGCCAGGTCGGCCATCTGGGTGGCTACGGAGGGCTCGGCCGAGCGCAGGATGCGGATGTCCGGAATGCCCTTGAGCAGCATCAGCATGCGGTCGAGTCCCATGCCGAGCGCGAGGCCGCTCCACGAGTTGTCGAGGCCGGCCCGCTCCAGCACCTTCGGATGGGCCAGGCCGCACTCGGCCACCTCGATCCATTCGCCGTCGCGGTCCACGTCCACCTGGCGGCCGGAGAGGGTGTAGGGGTGGACACGGTCCTCGTGGCGGTGCTTCGCCCCGGGGAGGATCCCCGCCACGAGAGTGGTGACCATGTCGTCCAGGTCGGCGGTGGTCATGGGGACCGGGCGGCGGGTGACGCGCCACAGGTCGAGCTGGTGCGGCGTGCCGGTGTGCAGGCGGTCGATGCTGTCGCGGCGGTAGACCAGTCCAGGGCAGACCAAGAGCACGTCGTCGGCCGGGTCCGCGGCCAACGCTCGCAGCGCCGCCGGGACCAGCGCGCTGGAGTGGCTGCGCAGCATGCTCTGGTCGTCGACGTAGCGGGTGTAGCGGGCGTCGCGAGTGATGTCGTCGGTGCGGTAGCCGAGGTTGTCGTAGTTGTCCTCGACGGTGACGGCGCGCTCGCCGCGGCACCAGCGGACCTCGCAGCCCCATCGTTCCGCCAGGGCCTCGACGGCGCGGCCCAGGACGAGCTGGAGAGCGTGCGGTCCAGCGGCGGGGTCGGTGAGGTCCCGGATGGACAGGTCACGGGCGAGCTGTTCAGCGGAAAGGTGAGTGGGCATGTCGGCCTCCTGGCCAAGAGCTGTGACGGGGTTTCGGAAACCCCCCAGCCCCTGGGCTTGGCCGCACGGTGGGGTCAGCCTGCTCAGCTCTGGAGACGTGGCGAAGTCCGACCCCTGCGGCACCCTTCGGGGGCCAGGGGGCCGGTAAATCGGCGAGAGATCGCTACGACGGCCACACCAGGACTATAGCTGGCTCCTGAGACCGGACCTCAACTGTTTTCACCAGCCTGCTGGCAACAGGTCACCGGCGAGCGTCGCCTGGTGCCAGCAGGCTGGTGATCTCGGCGATCGCTTCCGGGGACGGCTTGAAGTAGCGGCGGACGTTCTCCGGCTTCCTGTGCCGGGACTTCGCCATCAGCATCAACAGCGACGCTCCCTGCTCACCGAGGTGGGTGAGGGAGGAATGGCGGTACTCGTGCAGGTCCCAGCCTGTCCCCGGCCCGCGCAACGCGGTGTGCTCGTCCAGCAGGGCTCGTGCTTGGCCGTACGAGAGACGCGCCAGCCCGGTGTCCGGGCAGACGTCGCGTACGCCGACGACCTTGCCGGGGCCCGGCCGGCGATGCGCGACGAACACCGGCCCGTGCGTGCGGCCCTTGAGCAGGCGGGGCAGCAGGCGCGCGGTGCCGGCGTCCCAGTAGACGGTCTCCAGCACGAAGTCGCCCCGGGTCTGGCCACGGCGGCGGCTCTTGGCCTGGGCTCCCTTCGCCTTCACCAGGGCGCGACGTCCCGCCAGGTCGAGGTCTTCGACGTTCAGACCCAGGATCTCCTCGGAGCGGGCCGCGGTCTCGTAGAGCATCCGGTAGAGGGTCTTCTCCCGCAGGTGGACCTCGCGGCGGGCGATCAGCCGGTCGATGGCCATCTTCGAACGGGCGGGGGTCTCCGAGTCCGGCGCGGGCAGCCGCTTCGTCCAGACGGGCACTGCGGGTGCGTCGTGGCCGCGCTCGCGGCACCAGGCGAGCCACGAGAGCACCGCTGCCCTGCGGGCGTTCCAGGTGTTCACGGCGGAACTGCCCCACAGCAGTTCCAGTGCCTCGCCAATCTCCTCGTCCGCCACCGCCCCCAGCGGTCGTGCCTCGCCCAGTCGCTCGGCGGTCTTGCCCACACCGATCCCGTAGCTCCGGACCGTGTTCGGATTGCCGAGCGAGTCGAGGAAGGCGTCGGCCGCCGTGCGGACGGTCAACGACTTGCCGGCAGGCAGATGCACGACCGTGGGCACCGCTTCTCCCTTGCCACAGATAACAGGGCCGCTTCATGTGCCGGCCGGAGAATGTCATCGCAGGTGGGAGATCACGCTACCGCAGATAACAGGGCATTATCTGCGGAACAGTTTCACGACCGGCCCGGCGCCGACGGACCGTCAGCCGCCCACCAGCCGCGATCCGGCCTTAGCGCCGCTTTTCGTTCCGATGTTCCTCAGGGCCCTAACACCTGAGAAGCAGGTCGCCACACAGGTCTTCCAGTTCGTCCAGCGCTTCCTCCACAAGGCGTGGCCGGCGGTCCACGCGGACGACCAGGTCCCCGCGCTGGTGTTCCGTACGAGGAGTGTCCCAGGCAGCGCAACCGGGCAGGGGTCGGTGGCGTCCCCGCACGGACGGGGGCGAACTGTTCAGTCAGGAGGGGACGATGGGACGCCACGAGCTGGAACCGGAGCTGGCAGCGTTGGTACGGACGGCGTTCGCGCAGGCGGGGACGCAGGTCACCCTTCACGGGGATGTCGCGCGGGACGACCAAGGGCGCGACTACGGCCTCGGCGGGCTGCCCGAACTGATGGCGGCCCGGCCGGAGGTGCCGCTGGGGGACCTGGTCCGCTCCCACGTCCTCGACCTGGTCGCCGCCGTCCAGAGACCGGGCGCGGGCCGGGCCGGTACGCCGGAGGAGACGGCCGCTCGGCTCTACCCGTTACTCCTGGACGCCGCGAGCCTGGCCGACTCCTCGCAGTACCCGCACGCGCTCGAAGTCGCCCCCGGGATACTGGAGTTCCTCGCACTGGAGTCACCGGTCGGCTGGCAGGTGCTGACCTCCGAGGCCGTCGCCGAGCTCGCGGACGCGGCCTGGCTGCGCCGGGCCGCTCGGGCACGGCTGGCGCGGCTGCCCGTCGAGGAGCACGAGCTCCGACCGACCGGCGGGGGCGGCGGCCTGCACGTCGTGACCGGAGAGTCGGCGCTGACCGGGAGCCGGGTGCTCGCCCTGGACACCCTCTACCGCGAGGTGGCGGGGCGGGAACTGCCGCCGGACGGCGCCGTGGTGGCCTTCCCCACGCCGTTCCGCCTGCTGTTCGCGCCGTTCGACGTCCGGGTACCCGAGGTGCTGCAGACGCTGATCGAAACGGCGGCCCACGAGTACGCGGCCTCCGGCGCGCCGCTGTCCGCCCACACCTACTGGTGGCGGGACGGCGAGCTGACGCCGCTCACCGCGGTGGGGGAGGGCGGGCTGCTGGACCTCGTCAACGCCGACGAGGTGATCGCCGCGGTCACCCGGCTGGCCGACCCGGGGGAGGCGCCGTCCGGACCGCGCCCGCACCACTACCGCTTCGCGCACCACCTGCTGCCCTCGCTCATCCACCTGGACACGGTGCCGGGGGAGCGCATCGGCGGCGAACTGCTGCGGCTCTGGGGCGAGTTCGGCGACACCCTGCCCGCGGACCAGCGGCTGGCGCCGGACGGACTCCAGGGCGGTTTCGTCCAGGCCGGGCCGCACCGGCTGCTCCTCGTCGCGCTCCCGGTGCCGCGGGCGGCGACGGAAGCCTTCGCGGTCGTGCTGGCCTGGCCGGGCGACGGCTCGCCGCAACGGGCCTTCACCCTGGAGTTCGCGGTGGACCCGATCACGGGCGAGCGCGGCGCGGTGCTGGGCGAGTGGGAGCAGCCGGGCCGTCACCGGCTTCACCGGACGGGCATGACCGCCGAGGCGCGCCCCTTCCTCCAGGCCGTCGTGGCCCTCCTCGACCCGCCGCCCCCACCGCCGACGCCGCCCGCGAAGACGAAGCGGCGGGGGTTCTTCCGGCGCTGAACGGGCCCGCCCCGGCCCGACGGCGACGCCGGGCCGGGGCGGGCCGGCGCGGGGCGACGGTCATCACCGTCACGATTGCGGCGGGTCCGCCCGTAGAAGCCACCCCTCACCGCCGGTGAACTCGACGCCCTGGAACGAGGCACCGATCAGCACGTGATCGAACCCGAGTTCCCGGTGCAGGTCGAGTGAGGCGCGGTTCCCGGCGGAGATGAAGCACCAGACTGCCGAGTCCCGTTCCCGGACCCAGCCCATGCGCCGCCGGGTCAACAGCGTCGCTATGCCGCGACGCCGCCAGGCAGGATCCACCGTGACGCCGGTCAGGTAGTAGCCGGCCGGGGCACGGTCCACAGGATGCCCAGGAAGGAACGCCACGTTCGCATACCCGACGGCCTCACCGGATACCTTCGCAGTGACCACTAGGCTGCGCTCTCCACAGCGCGCCCGATGGATGCGGTCCGCCCATTCACGCGGCGAACCACCGCGAGCCCGGGCCTGCAACAAGGCCAGCGCCGGCACATCGTCCCCGGTCGACTCCGCCACCACCGCGGACACCGGGGCATGCCGCTCGACCGGATGCGGCGTGTAGGCGGCGAACCGCAGATCCATCCCTGCCATGCCGCCCTCTCGCACCCGGCCCATCTTCGGCCCACCACGCTATTGCCACCCACGCCATTGCCACCCACGCCATTGCCACCCACGCTATTGCCGCCCGCGCGAGTCCCGCTACCTGGCCAACGGTGCGAGACGAGCCACTGGGCCTCCTGAACAGGGTCCTCACGCCGCGCGGGCCCGAGCGCTGACCGACACGGACCTGCTGCGCGAGGTGGAAACGGCATGAGCGTCGCCCTGGCCGGGGCGCTCGTCCTCGCCGAGCACCTCCTGCCGCCCCTCTTCACCGCCGGTCTGCGCGTGGTGCGCACCTGCGACGCCCACACCCTGCTCACCCCGGGCAACTCGCCTGATTATCTGCGCCGTTCGGGGTTAGACGGCTGCTGTGCTGAGATTCCTGTTGGTTGCCGGGCCGGTCGGTGGTGCGGCCGCCGCCACGGCCGCGGCCGTTTTCGGGTCCCCGTGGTGGTGGTGTGCAGCCGTCCCCTTGCTGGTGGTGACGGTGCTGGCGTCGAAGGACCTGCTGCAGACCCGGCACTCGATCCTGCGGAACTACCCGGTCATCGGGCGTCTGCGGTTCGCGCTGGAGGGCATTCGACCCGAGGTGCAGCAGTACTTCGTCGAACGCAACGTGGACGGGCGCCCCTACGACCGCGACACCCGCAGCATCGTCTACGAGCGGGCCAAGGGGACGGACGCGGAGGAGCCGTTCGGCACGGAGCTGGACCTGTACGAGAGCGGGCGCGAGTTCCTGGTGCCGTCGATGGCCCCCGTCGAGGTGCCGCAGCGCCCGCCCAGGGTGCGGGTCGGCGGTCCCGACTGCTCCCAGCCGTACGCGATGGCTCTGCTCAACGTGTCCGCGATGAGCTTCGGCTCGCTGTCGGCCAACGCGGTGCTGGCCCTGAACACCGGTGCGGCGCTGGGCGGTTTCGCCCATGACACCGGTGAGGGCGGGCTGTCCGAGTACCACCTGCGGCCCGGCGGAGACCTGGTGTGGGAGATCGGCACCGGCTATTTCGGCTGCCGCACCGAGGAAGGAGACTTCGACCCCGGCAAGTTCGCCGAGAAGGCGGCGCACCCGCAGGTCAAGTGCGTCTCACTGAAGCTCAGCCAGGGCGCGAAACCCGGCATCGGCGGCGTGCTGCCCGGTTCCAAGGTCGACGCCCGGATCGCGCGGGTGCGCGGTGTCCCGCAGGGAAGGACCGTGGTCTCCCCGCCCTACCACCGGGTGTTCTCCACGCCGCGCGAACTGGTCCGCTTCATCGGCCGGATGCGCGGGCTGGCGGGCGGCAAACCGACCGGGTTCAAGCTCTGCGTCGGCTCGCGCCGCCAGTTCCTCGCGGTCTGCAAGGCCATGCTGGAGGAGGGGGTGACGCCGGACTTCGTCATCGTCGACGGAGCGGAGGGCGGGACCGGCGCCGCCCCGCTGGAGTTCGCCGACCACGTCGGAATGCCGCTCACCGAGGGACTGATGACGGTGCACAACGCGCTGGTCGGCACCGGTCTCCGGGACCGGATCCGGATCGGCGCCAGTGGCAAGGTGGCCACCGGCAGCGACCTGGTGAAGCGGTTGATCCAGGGAGCCGACTACACCAACGCCGCCCGGGCCATGATGTTCGCCGTCGGCTGCATCCAGGCCCAGCGCTGCCACACCAACACCTGCCCGGTCGGCGTGGCCACCCAGGACCCGCGCCGGGCCCGCGCCCTGCACGTGGGGGACAAGTCCCAGCGGGTGCGTCGCTACCAGGAGGCCACCGTCAGGAGCGCCCTGCAGATCATGGCCTCGATGGGAGTCGACGATCCCTCGCAGCTGCGCCCGCACATGCTCCAGCGCCGCATCGACCCGCAGACCATCCGCTCCTACGCGGACCTCCATCTCTGGCTGGAACCGGGGCAGCTGCTCCATGACCCTCCCGCTTCCTGGGCACGCGACTGGGAGGCCGCCCACCCGGACCGGTTCACCGTCTGACACTTCGAAGGGAAGCCCCGTGGCACGTACCGTCGCCCGCGTGATCGTCGACGCCCTGCAGGAGCTGGGGGTGCGCCATGTGTTCGGCGTCGTCGGCGACGCCCTGAACCCGCTGACCGAGGCCATCCGCACCACCGAGGGCCTGGACTGGATCGGCTGCCGCCACGAGGAGGCCGCGGCCTTCGCGGCCGGCGCCCAGTCCCAGCTGTCCGGAACCCTGGGCGTGTGCATGGGTACCGTCGGCCCCGGATCGGTCCACCTGCTCAACGGACTGTACGACGCGGCCAAGAGCCGGACCCCGCTGCTCGCCATCGCCGGACAGGTCCCGTCCGCCGAGCTGGGCAGCGACTACTTCCAGGAAGTCGACAACGACCTGCTGTTCCGCGACGTCGCGGTCTTCCGGGCGACCGTGACCTCGCCGGACCAGCTGCCGAGGATGCTGGAGACCGCTGTCCGCAGCGCGATCAGCGAGCGCGGCGTGGCAGTGCTGACCGTCCCCGGTGACCTCGGCGACCGGGAGCTGACCGACGACCGCCCCGCCCGCTTCCCGCGTGTCCGCCCGGTCACCCGCGCCGACGACGCCGGCATCCGGGAAGCCGCCGACCTCGTCAACGCCGCCGACCGGGTGACCCTCCTGGTCGGCCGGGGAGCCCGGGACGCCCGCGGGGAGGTGCTGGAACTCGCCGAGCGCCTGTCCGCACCCATGGTCCTCACCCTGAAGGCCAAGGAGGGCTTCGAAGCGGACAACCCCTACCAGGTCGGACAGACCGGCCTGATCGGCAACCCCGCCGCCGCCGGGGCGCTGGACGCCTGCGACACCCTGGTCATGCTCGGCACGGACTTCCCCTACCGCGACTGGTACCCCACCGGCCGCAAGGTCGTCCAGATCGACCTCCTCGAACGCAACCTCGGCCGCCGGGTACCCGTCGACGTGGGACTGGCGGGCGACACCGCGGCCACCCTCCGGGCGCTCCTGCCGCACCTCAGGCCCACCGCGGACCGCGCCCACCTCGAAGCAGCCCGTGAACGCTTCGAGCAGTGGACCGCCGGCCAGCGGCGCCTGGCGGACCCCGAGCACGACCACCACCTGCTCGGCCGCCTGCGCAGCGCGCTGGACAACCGGGCCCACGACGTCCGCCCGGAAGCCCTGGCAGCCGCCGTGAACGACTGCGCGAGCGACGACGCCGTCTTCACCTCCGACACCGGCATGGCGACCGTCTGGCTGTCCCGGTTCGTGACCATGCACGGCCGCCGACGGCTCCTGGGGTCGTACAACCTCGGCTCGATGGCCAACGCGATGCCCCAAGCCCTCGGCGCGCAGCTCTGGGCCCCCGACCGGCAGGTCGTGGCGTTCTGCGGCGACGGCGGCCTGAGCATGCTCCTCGGCGACCTGATGACGATCAGGACCCACCGGCTGCCGGTGAAGCTCGTGGTCTTCGACAACCGCCGCCTGGGCATGGTCAAGCTGGAACAGGAGCAGGCAGGGCTCCCGGAGTTCGGCACCGAGCTGGACAACCCGGACTTCGCCGCGGTCGCCACCGCCCTCGGCCTCACCGGCATCCGGGTCACCCGCCCCTCCGAACTGCTCGACGGCGTGCGACGGGCCTTCGAGACGCCGGGACCGGTGGTGCTCGACGTCCTGACCAACCCCCGGGAACTCGCGGTTCCGGGCAAGCCGACCGTCGAGCAGGGATGGGGCTTCGCGATCGCCAAGGTCAAGGAGACGCTGCGCAGCCACGACGGCTGACGGTCGGCCCCCGGGGCGGCGGACGCCGGCGACGCGCCGGCTCGGCCGTCACGTCTGCGGCGGTGGTCCACCCGTCGTCCGGGTGGACGTGGCCGGCCCACCCTCAGGGCCGCGAGCCGACAGCTGCGCTTCCCGGGGGCGTCGCGGGGCAGACGGCGAACAGCGGTCAGCCCGCCTGCTGACCGAACCAGCGACCGAGGAGCAGCCGTGGACGAAGCGCCCGCAGGCGTCAACCCCCGGGATCTGCCGCCGGCCAGACGCGCGAGTGGACCACGGGCCCGGATCCAGACCACCAGGCGCAGACCACCGCGGGTGACGTCGTGGTTCCGGGTGGGTTTCGCGCTCAGCACGGGGGCGCTGCTGGCGTGGCACGCGGTGGACGCCGTCGTCCAGCTCACCTCCCTGCTCACGCTGCTGCTCCTCGCCGTGTTCATCGCGGTCAGCCTGGAACCCGTGGTCGCGTGGCTGCAGCACCGCGGCCTGCGCCGGGGCCGGTCGGTGGCGGTCGTGGTCCTCGGGCTGGCGGCGGTGCTGGCGGCCCTGCTCGCGGTGGTCATCCAGCCGGTCGGCGAGGAGGTGAGCGCGCTGGTCGACGCCGTTCCCGGCTGGCTCCAGCAACTGCACGACCATCAGTCGACGCTCGGCCGGATCGAGGACCACTACCACCTGATCGAGCGGGCCAAGGCGCAGCTGGGGTCGGGCGGTTCGGCCTCCGGCCTCTTCGGTGGCGTGCTCGGCGCGGGCCGACTCCTGCTGAGTACCGTGACCGGCGTGGTGATCGTCATCAGCGTCACCCTCTACGTCATGGCGGCGCTGCCGGACATCAAGGCGTTCTGCTACCGGTTCGTCCCGCGCAGCCGTCGCCCGGGGGTCGAGGAGATCACCGAGGAGATCCTCAGCCGGACCGGCCGCTACATGCTGGGCAACGTGCTGACCTCTGCCGTCGCGGGCCTGGCGACCTTTGCCTGGTGCGCGGCCACCGGCGTTCCCTACTCGGGGGCGCTCGGGGTCTTCGTCGCCCTCATGGACCTGGTCCCCATGGTCGGTTCGACGATCGGAGGGGTCGTCGTCAGCCTGGTCGCCCTGTCGGTGTCCCTGCCGATCGCCCTGGCCACCGCCGGCTTCTACATCGCCTTCCGGCTCCTGGAGGACTACCTGATCATGCCTCGGGCGATGAAGTTCGTGGTCGACGTGCACCCGATCGTGACGGTGGTCGCGGTCCTGCTGGGCGGCGCCCTCCTGGGCCTCGTCGGGGCCCTGGTCGCGGTCCCGGCGGCAGTCGCGCTGGGCTTGGTCCTGGACGAGTACGTCTTCCCCCGCATGGACGGCGCCTGAGGGTTTCCGCACGGACGGTGCCCGGGTTGCCGGACCGTGTCACCCGGAGGCAGGTCGATGCCGTGGCCGCGACCCCCACCGGCCCGTGAGTTCACCTCGTTCGGCTGGTGGGCAGGTCGGCGGTGAGGACGAGGGCGGCCTGGTCGTCGTGTATGCCGTGCGAGCCGGTGAAGGCGTGGACGGCGCGGGTGAGCGTGTCGATGGTCTGTTGGGCGGTGAGCGGGGCTGCGGGGACGTTGCTGAGGGCCTCGACGAGGCGTTCCTCGCCGAACTGTTCCTGGTGGTTGCGGGCTTCGGTGATGCCGTCGGTGTAGAGCAGGAGGCTTTCGGCCGGTTCGAGGTGCAGGTGGTGGGTGGTCAGGTGGGGGTCGTCGCTGATGCCGATGAGGGTGCCGGGGATGTCGACGGGGTGGGCGGTGCCGTGCCGGTCGAGGTGGAGGGGGTGGGTGTGTCCGGCGCGGACGAGGGTCAGGTCGAGTCCGTGGCCGTCGGCGGGGGTGAGGTGGCCGTAGACGAGGGTGACGAAGCCGGTGCCGTGGCTGTCGGGCCGTTGGAGAAGGGCCTTGTTGACCGCGCGGACGACCGCTTCGGGGCCGGGCAGCAGGGGGGCGACGGCGCGGGCGGTGTGGCGCACGAGCGCGGTGGTGGTGGCTGCGGTGGCGCCGCGGCCGCAGACGTCGCCGAGCATGAACGCCCAGCTGCCGTCGTCGAGGGGGAAGAGGTCGTAGAAGTCGCCACCGATGTCGAGTCCTTCGCCGGCGGGGTGGTAGTAGGCGGCGGCCTGGGCGCCGGGCAGTACCGGGATTTCCGGGAGGAGCAGGCCGGCTTGCAGGTCGTGGGCGAGGGTGACGCGCTGGGTGTACTGGCGGGCGTTGAGTGCGGCGGAGCTGGCGCGGCGAGCGAGTTCCTCGGCGAGGGCGACGGTGTGGCCGTCGAAGGCGTGGTCGCCGGTGGACAGCAGGGTCAGGGCGCCGAAGGCGCGGTCGCGTTCCAGGAGGGGGATGCACAGGTAGCCCGTGACGCCGAGGTCTTTCCAGGGGCCGGGCCCGGTGGGGGTGCGGCGGGCGATCTCGCTCACTCCGGAGGCCAGGACGCGGGCGACGGCGTCGTCGTGGGCGTCGTAGACGGGGATGTGCGAGGCGAGCAGGTCTTGCTGGGCGCGGGTGGGGGCGGCGGTGGCGATGCGGCTCACCCGCCCGTCGGCGATGATGTCGACCGCGCACAGCGGCGCCAGGACCGGGGTGCAGGAGTCGGCCAGGCGTTGCAGGGTCTGGGTCTGGTCCAGATCCAGGGTCAGGGCGGTACTGGCGTTCAGGAGGAAGGCGAGGTCGGCGCGTGCGGCCTGTTCCTTCGCCTCGGCGGCCAGGCGGGCCTGCTCGGCCTGGTGGCGTTCGATGGCCAGGGCGGCGGTGTCGGCGAAGACCCGGGCGAGGGCGAGGTCGGACTCCTGGGGTGCCCGGGGGGTGCGGTGGTACATGGCGAAGGTGCCCAGCAGGGAGCCGTCCCTGGCCAGGATGGGCTCGGACCAGCAGGCCGCCAGCCGCGCGGCCTGGGCGAGGTCACGGAAGTCGTCCCAGAACGGGTCGGTGGCGATGTCCGTGACGATGACCCGCTGGCGCCGGTGGGCGGCGGTGCCGCACGAGCCGACGCCCTCGCCGGTGGCGATGCCGTCGATGGCCCGGTTGTAGAAGTCGGGCAGGCTCGGGCCGGCGCCGTGCCGCAGATGCCTGCCCTCGGCGTCGGCCAGGAGCACCGAGACCAGGACCTCCTCCGGGGCCAGGTCCTCGATCGCGCGGGCCATGCCCTCCAGCACCTCGGTCAGGGGCGCTTGCCGGGCGATCTGCTCCAGCAACGCGCGGTGCTCGGCGGTGAGCCGCCGGGCGTGCTTGATCTGGGTGGTCTCCACCCCGATGACCCGGACCCCGGTGACGTTGCCGCCGGCGTCCCGGCGCGGCTCGTAGGTGAAGTCGAAGAACGCCTCGCGCGCCGCGGCCGAAGAGCCGAGCATCACCCGCGCCTCGCGCCCCACGTACCGCTGCCCGGTGCGGTAGACCCGGTCCAGCAAGGTGATGAAGCCCTGCTCGACCAGTTCGGGCATCAGCAGACCCAGCGGCTCCCCGCTGCGGATCCGCTGCGCGCCGCCGATCGCGGCGCAGAACGCGTCGTTGGCCGCCTCCACCATGTGCGCGGGCCCTGCCAGGGACGCGAAGACAGCCGTCGACCGGCCGAACAGAGACCGAAGATCCTCTTCGGAGCTCGGCCTGCCCGCCGGGTTCACCGTGCGAGCCGTTCCCATCTGCGAGACCTTGGCGGCATCCTGCCCTGACACGCGGGTCATACTCCTGCTACCTCTCGCTTGTGGCGGACGCCGAGGACGGACCGTCCTCGCCCGCACCGAAGGTGGACGCATCCGCCACCGTGCCGTACAGCCCGATGACCTGGTCCAGACCCGTCAACGTGAACACCCGCCTCACCGAACCCGGGACCGCCGCCATCCGCAGCACACTCCCGTGCGACGCCAGCCGCCGATGCATCCGCAGCAGGGCGTTGAGGCCCGAGGAGTCGCAGAAACGGAGGGTGGAGCAGTCGACCACGACGATCTGCGGCAGCGGCGTCGCGGCGAGCACCACGTCCATCGCCTCGTACACCTGCACGCAACTGTCGATGTCCAGCTCGCCCCGCACGGCGAGCACACACCCGCGCCCGCCCGTTTCGATGTCCACCCGCAACACCGTCGGCGCCTCCTCCGCCTCTTCGAACCTCGCCCGCGTACCGGGCCACCGAAACCGCCGCAGCCAGGCGGGGACCCCGAAGCGGGACCGCTCGCGCTCGCGCCAGGGCCGTCACAGCTGCGCCGGACCGGATGCGAGGCCCACGGTCCGGTCGGCCGGAGCCGGGACGCGATCGGCCTCGTCCCGGACAAGCGCGGACAGCAGGGTGGCCACGGTCAGCCCGGCGTCAGCCGGGTGGCGCAGCACTCTGGTGGGGTCGATCTGGTAGGTGTTGGTGCGCCCGTGGCGGGTGTGGGAGAGATAGCCGTCCCGTTCCAGGTCCCCGATGATCTTCTGGACGGCGCGCTCGGTGAGCCGGCAGTGCGCGGCGATGTCGCGGATGCGGGTGTCGTGGTTGTCGGCGATCGCCGCCAGCACGCGGGCATGGTTGGTCAGGAACGTCCATCCGGTGTGCGGCTCGGGCACTGTCTGCATGGCCACCACTGTACCGAACAGCTATTCATGAACCATAAAACACGTACGACAGTTCATGTAATGGTGAGCACACGGGGCGCGTCCCGGACAGAGCCTGCGGGATGCGGCGTGAGAAGGCGGCTGCTTCGGGCGGACTCCTGCACCTTCCGGTCACAGGTCGCACTCGGCCCAGACGGTCTTGCCGTCGCGGTGGGGGGCTGCGCCCCAGCGGTCGCAGGTCTGCTGGACGATGAACAGTCCGTGTCCTCCGGGCAGGCCGGGGCGGTGGGGGCGACGCAGTTCCGGCAGCGCCGGTGACCGGTCGCTGACGGCGATGCGCAGGCGCGCCGTCGTGATGTGCAGTGCCAGTTCCACTGCACCGTCGGCGTGGAGCATGGCGTTGGAGACGAGTTCGGCGGCCAGCAGGACGATGTCGCCCGCACGGGCGGGGTCGGGCCATGCCCAGTCCGCGAGAGCGGTGGCGGTGAATGTCCGGGCCCGGGCGACCGGCCGGGGCACCCCTGCCAGAGCCAGGCGTCTCCGTTGACCGCCGGCAGGCACAGCGGTGAGGTGGGGGACCGGTTCGTTGCCGAGGAGTTCCCGGCTGGTGTTCATGAGCGGTTGTCCTTCCGGCTTGACGCTCTTGCTCACCGGTTTCCCTGTCGTGGTCGGTGCATGCGGGTCGTCATCGGGGCGGTGGTCGGAGTGCCGGACGGAGTCCGGCGTCATCGAGGGGCGGAGAGCGCCTCGTCCACGGAGCGGTGGAGGGAGAAGACGGCGCGGGCTCCTGTGATGTCCAGCAGTCTCGTGACCGCCTGCGGCGGCGCCGCAAGTCGGAACGGGATTCCGGCCGCGGTTGCGTTCATGCGCGTCTTCAGCAGCAGGTTCAGGCCTGAGGAGTCGCAGAAACCGAGGTGCTCCAGGTCGGCCACCAGCAGGGTGGGACGTGCGGCGAGTGTTTCCTGCAGCGCGGTGTCGGCCTCGGTGACGTTGTCGAGGTCCACGTCGCCTGCGAAGCTGCAGACGGCTGCCCCGTCCGCAGCGCGCCACACCCGAACCGCCGGACCCACGACGGGCACTGACGCCGGCAGGGCTGCACCGTTCTCATCTCGGGCTGACAACGTCCCCTCCCACGAAGTTCCTTGGTGACCAGGCACGCCCCCTCCGGGCAGCCGGATCGCCCCGGCGCCGTCCACCGCCCAGCAGAAGAGCCTTTGCTCCGGGGGCCGTTCAGCCTGCGTTCAGGCCGTCCCGCAGTTTCTTCAGGGTGCGCGTGAGCAGCCGGGAGACGTGCATCTGCGACAGTCCGAGCCGGGCGCCGATCTGCGACTGGGTGAGTTCGTCGGTGAAGCGCAGGGACAGGAGGAGCCGTTCGCGTTCCGGCAGCTTCGCGATGAGGGGTTTGAGCGCGACGACGTTCTCGGCGAGGAGGAGCGCGGCGTCCTCCTGGCCGAGCCGGTCGGCGAGGGGGCTGGGGCTTTCGTCGTCCTCGGCGCTGCCGTGGTCGAGGGATCCCGTGGTGTGGGCGTTGGCGGCCGTGAGGCCCTCGATCACCTCCTCCTCGGTCAGGCCGAGGTGGTGGGCGAGCTCGGCGACCGTTGGTGCGCGGTCGAGTTGCAGCGTGAGGTGGTCCTGGGCCTTGGCGAGGGTGATGCGCAGTTCCTGGAGCCGGCGGGGGACGTGGACCGCCCAGGTGGTGTCCCGGAAGTGGCGGCGGATCTCGCCGAGCACCGTCGGGATGGCGAAGGTGGAGAACTCCGCCTCGCGCTCGGGGTCGAAGCGGTCGATCGCCTTGATCAGGCCGACGGCGCCGACCTGCAGCAGGTCTTCCTGCGGCTCGCGGTGCGAGTCGAAGCGGCGGATCACGTACCGGACGAGGGACAGGTTGATTTCGACCAGGGTCGAGCGGACGTAGGAGTACTCGCGGGTCCCTTCTTCGAGGGTCGCGAGGCGCTTGAGCAGCACCCGTGTGAGTTCCCGCGCGTCCGCCGGGGCGACATCGCCGGGACTGCCGATGTCGAGCAGTTCCGGCGCGACGTGGCGGACGGCCTCCGCGGTGCCGACCGGCCGGGCGGCCAGCTCGGGCGCCTCGGTTCGCGTGGTCATGGTGCTCCTCTCCAAGCCGGTCAAGTTCGTTCCCAGATGCCCGCGATCGCCGGCATCATGCACGCGAGTCACGTGAAGGAATTGTGTGAATTTCATGCAGCGTGGGCCGCCCGTGGTCGGTCCCGCGCGTCACCGGGCCGGGACCGCGGTGGGGTCGGCCGTCGCCGCCAGGGCGGCTTCCACGCTCGGGTGCAGGGGAAAGACCTGGTCCGTGCCGGTCACCCGGAGCAGCATTCGCACCCGCTCACCCGGCGCACACAGCCCGACCTCGATGCCCCGCTGGGCGGCCTCGGCCCGCAGCCGCAGCAGCGCGTTCAGGCCGCTGGAGTCGCAGAAGTCCAGTTCGGCGAGGTCGAACAACAAGTGGGTCGCCCCGGAGAGCACGGCCGGGTCCAGCCGGACGACGTCCACGCTGTCCAGATCGAGCTCGCCTGCCAGGGCGGCGACGACGACGCCGTCGGAGCGCTGCACCGTCAAGGTCGCCCCGTTCCCGAGGGGGCAGTCGTCGGTGCCGGAGGATGCGGTCGGCGTCATCGGCAGGTCCTCTCACACTCGTGGCGGCGCGCTTCGCTTCCCGCAGCTGGGCGCGGCGGTACGACCGACACGATCACCTGCGGCTCAGGAAGGCGTCAAGGAATTCATGACATGCGATTCAGGTAATGAATATCAAACCGACGGGGGCAGCAGGAACCGGGCCCTGCTCATGGGCATCCCGCCCGGCCTTCGTCAGCCGCGCGCGCGGCCGGGCCAGGGCAGAGCGGCGTGGATGTGCTTGCCACCCTCGTGGGCAACCACTGTCAGGGTGTCGGCGAGTTCCTCCAGGAGGAGCCAGCCGTAACCGCCGGTGCCATCGGGCTGCGGAGCGCGGGGCCGGGGTGCGGCGGTGCTGGTGTCGCTGACGGTGACCCGTACCTGGTGTTCCTCGGTGAAGTCGATGTGCAGCCGTCCGGGGCCGGCAGTGTGCCGCACGGCGTTGGTGACCAGTTCCGAGACGGCCAGCAGGATGTTGTCGGCCGCCCGCGGGTCGTCGCTGGGACGCGCACGGTGCAGCGCGGCGAGGAAGTCCCGGGTGACGGCGCGGGCGGCGCCGATGCTTCCGTGCCGGCCGTCGAAGACGTGCCGAACCGACCACTGGCCGCTGCGAGCCCCGGAGAGGTTGTCCACCAGCATCCTCACTCCTCTGACTGTCACGGGCCCCTCCAGGCGGGAGCACTCAGTGGAGGTCCCAGCGCCGGTACCTGCTGGCCGCACCGGTACGCGGCGGCTTCGGGCAACGTGTTGCCGTCCCGAGGACTCTACACATCCCGCTCCGGTTCCCGGCCGGGGCCGGGGGGATCGGCCGGCCGGCCGAGCAGGTCCGCAAGGCCGGTGAACGCCAGCAGTTCGCGGGCCTGACGGCCGGCTCCGCTCACGAACAGCGCGCCACCGCCGTCCCGGGCGGCGTGCTGAAGGGTGACCAGGGCATGGATGCCGGAGGAGTCGATGAAGGTGACCCCGGTCAGATCGACGGCGAGGTCGGTACCCGCCCCCCGTTCCGCGGCCAATGCGGCTCCGACCAGGCAGCCGGCGGTGTCCAGATCGATCTCGCCGAGGGGGTGGAGGGTCAGGGTGGCACTCTGGCGACTGGTGAAGACGTGAAGCTCGGTCATGACCGGCTCAGCCCCCTTCCGGGGCGTTGACTGCTCCCACCCTCTCACCACGTCCACGTCTCACCAACCCGGCGACTGGTCCCCCGCGGGCACGGCCCGTCGGCGGGCCGTGCCGTCGCACGCCGGACACCCACGGTCTCGCGCGTCGTCGAATCCCCGGAGGGCGGTCGGGTTTCACCGGCTCAGCCGTACCAGCCCGCCCGGGCCCCGGCCGCGGCCAGAACCGCGCACGCCGCCAGGTTCGCGAGCGGGTAGGAGACGAGTACGGCCACGAATTCCCGCAGAGTCGCGCTCGGCCGGTAGTAGGCCGCAGTGGGCGCGCCATGGGCCTCGCCCGGAACCCCGGCCCGGCGCGCCAGGATGCCCGCTCGCAGCACGTGGAAGTCGTTGGTCACGATGGCGCAGCGGTAGTCCGGGCGGATCCGCTCCATCAGTTCCCGGCTGTAGGCGAGGTTCTCCCCGGTGTTCGTCGAGGCGCGTTCCTGGAGGACGTGCGCCTCGGGGACGCCCCGCGCCATGAGGTAGCCGGCCATCGCCTCGGCCTCCGGCACGCGCTCGTCCGAGCCCTTGCCGCCGGAGACCACCAGGATCGGGGGCCGTCCTCGGGCCGCCTGGCGCCGGTACAGGGTCAGCGCCCTCTGCAGTCGCGCGGCCAGGAGCGGCGGGACGGTGGACCCGTTCGTCAGGCCGGCGCCGAGCACGACGACGAAGTCGACCGGGCGGCGTGCCGTGACCCGTTGGTAGAGCGCGGCGTAGCCGGCGAAGCAGAGGAAGAGGAACGCCAGGTAGCCGGCCACCAGCAGGGCGGCGGTTGCCGCCGCGCGCAGCGGCCCCTGGTCGGTGCGCTCGGTCACGACCGCGAGCGCGAGTACGGCCAGGACCCCGAGCCCCGCCAGCAGTGACAGGAGGTTGGCCGGGCGACCGCCTTCGGCGCGTACCATCCGGATGCCGTTGGCCAGCAGGGCCCCGGCGACGGCCGTCGCACTCACCACTGCCGCGACGCCGGTGGCGCCGGCCACCGCCTGGGCCACCGGGCGGTGGAAGCGGGCGAACTCCAGGAAGGAGCCGGCGAACAGGAGGAGAGTGCCCAGGCCCAGGAGCACGCCGTTGCCGAAGCGACGCCGGTCATCACGGAAACGCCCTGCGAAGAGCAGCAGGAGCAGAGCGGCGGCCAGAAGGAGGAGGGAAGTCACTGCGATTCCTTGCAAGAGGCGCTGGGGCGGCGGCTGCCGCCGGCAGACGGGCTGACGGACATCTTCGCCGTCGTCGACGTCTGATCCGGGGAGTCCGGGCCGATCCTTGGCCGTTCAGCCGCACGCGCGGTGCCGTGTGCCGGCGGAGGACTGTGCGCGCCAGAGGGGGGAACATGCACCACGGACGGATGGATCGCCGGGGCCCGGGAGGGACGAACAGGGTCTCCTCCGCCGTTGCCGCGATGCCTCCTGCGGTGCCTGCGCGTGTCCGGGTCCTGGAACGTGACACGGGAATGCGTCGGGCCCGGGCCCCGGGTGTCGCCGCCCCGGGGCCCGGGCCGGAGTCCAGCTGCGAGGCCGACCGGCCAGGAGCGCTCCGAGGGCGCGGGCCACTGCTGCCGCCGCGATGCGCCGGGCGTCCGGGGTCCTGTCGCCGGGTGCGCGCCCGGGCACCCGGCCCCGCCGCGGCCGGACCTTCAATCGGCGGGCATGGGACGGGAGTTCTTTCTCACCGGCCGTGTCGACGTCACCACCGGTACCAGCGGCGTCGGCCGCCGGCATCGTCGACGGTGCGGACCACGAAGCCGAGGAGCCACACCGCCAGGACGAACAGCGCCACCCACCACAACACCTTCACTGCGAACCCGAGGCCGAAGAGCACGACGGCGAGCAGCAGTACCAGCAGAAGAGCACCCATGGGTCTGTCATCTCCTTCGTCCGTCCACTGAGACGTTCATGCTGGTGACCCGATCGGCGGGAAGCATGCCTGCGAAATCGGCCACTCGCCGGCACGTTCGCCCCCGGCTGCCCAGGGGCCGGGTTCCAGCGACCGAAGGCCTTCGCCTCCCCCGGTTCGGGGACAGTGGCGAGAAGCGGTGGGGTGATCCCGCGCACGGCGAGAACCTTCCACCGCCGAGCGGCCTCTTCGCGCCCGGTGCAGCAGGCGGCAACCGTGCCCGTTTCGCGATTTGCCGAACTCAGCTGCTGGAAATGGGAGTTGTCGATCCTGCGCATGTCTGCGCGGCGGCGGGGCAGACGGTCCCGGGACAGGCTGCGATACGGAGGGAGAACACGATGAGCACCTCGGACAAGGCTTCGAACACCGGTGACAAGGTCAAGGGGAAGCTCAAGGAGACGGCAGGCAAGGCGGTCGGCAACGAGCGCCTTGAAGCCGAGGGCAAGGGCGACCAGGTCAAGGGCGACGTGAAGCAGGCCGGTGAGAAGATCAAGGACGCGTTCAAGGACTGACCGCGCAGTCGAACAGGTCTGGACACCCCGACTCGGGGGTGTCCAGACCTGTACGACCGGGTCCAGGGGGATTCGTCATCGGCTGATGTGCAGGGCGCAGACGTCGTCGCGGCGGGTGTGCGGGGCGATGAGGGGCCGCACGATGCCGTCCAGGGGTCGTGGGGTGTGGGCGTGGGCCAGGGCGGTGTCGGCCAGGCGGCCCAGGCCTTCGTCCAGGGGTTCGTCCCGCCTTTCGACCAGGCCGTCGGTGTAGAGGAGCAACTGGTCGCCGGGCAGCAGGTCGAGGGTGGAGGCCTCGTAGTGGGGCGTGGTGACGGCACCCAGGAGGATGCCGCCGGTGGAGGGAAGGTAGCGGGCCCGGCCGTCGCGCAGGAGCAGGGGTGGCGGGTGGCCGGCGCGTACCCAGGTGAGGCGGGAGGCGGCGGGCTGGTACACGGCCATGATCATGGTGGCCGTCGGGCCGTTGCGTTCCGGGGTGTGCAGCAGGAGGGTGTTGAGCCGGGCAAGGATGTCCGGCAGGGGGGTGCCGGTGATGGCCATCCCCTTGGCGGTGAAGCGCAGCAGGGCCATGGTGGCGACCGCGTCCAGGCCGTGGCCGGCGACGTCGCCGACGACGAGAAGTGCGCTGCCGTCGGGCAGTTCGATGGCGCTGTACCAGTCGCCGCCGAGGCTGAGCCCTTCCTGGAGCGGCAGGTAGGCGACGTCGACGGTGAGGCCCGCGAGGTCCAGCGTCTGCTGGGGCAGTGGGAGCAGGGTGTCCTGCAGCCGGGCGGCGAGGTCGCGTTCGGCGGTCAGCAGGCTCTGGTGGAAGAGGGCTGCCTCCTGGTGCTCCAGCAGCTGCTGTTCGGCGAGCTTGGCGGCTGTGAGGTCCTGGAAGAAGCCGTGGACCTGCACCGGGTCGCCGTGTACGTCCGTCTCCGCCTCGGCGACCACCCGCACATGGCGCACCGCTCGGCCGGGCAGGCGGACGCGGAAGGTGCGATCCATCGGCTCCCCGACCTTGAGCAGGCGCCGCACCGCGTCCTCCACCGCCGGACGGTCCTCGGTTTCGGCATGGGCCGACAGGTCCTCCAGCGTCATCGGGCCCAGAGAAGGGTCCCTCTCGAAGATCGAGTACACCTCGTCGGACCAGGTGATCTCGGCTCGGACCAGGTCGCGGTCCACCCAGCCCATCCGGCCCAGACTCTGCATGAGCGCCAGGCGGCGCTGCTCGCGCTCACTGGCGTCCAGACGGTTCCAGGAGACGATCAGTCCGCCCTGGCACGGGGCCGCGCGCACGCCGTACCGGGACCGGTGCGGGATGCCGGCCGCCGTCTCCTCGTACTCCAGTTCCCCCTCGTACGGGGCACCGCTCTCCAGCACTGCCAGGTAGCCGCGCCACAAGCCCGTGGCATCGACCCCCGGATACGTGCCCAGCACAGTCAATCCCAGCAGCTGGGCTCCGCTGCGCCCGCCGATGTCGACCGCTTCAGGAGAGGCGGCCATGAACCGGAAGTCCACCACCTCGCCGCGCGGTCCGCGTTCCGGCTGGAGGAAGACCACCGAACCGGGGAGGCCGGCCAGGACCTCCCGAACCACCGCAAGGCCGGTCTCCGCCGCGGGCCTGTCGCCCGGTACCTGCACTACCAGCTGCTCGTGGTCCATCATGCCAACGAGCATGTCACGTGGACCGCCCGCGTCGACAAGACCGGCTGCCGCCGCCCCTCTCCCGCCGGCGAAGGTACGCGGCCCTTCGGCGGGCACCCGATCCCGCCCCGGGCCGTTCAACTCGGTCGGGGGGCGACGGCTACGGGTTCACCCTCGTTGGCGGGAGCGGGCTCGGTACGGGCCGTCGGTAGCTGCGGTGAAAGGCCGAGAGCACTGCGAGTACGGGTGAGATCGGCGAGACGTAGCAGAGCGGGTGACGGGTTGGCGAGGTGGAAAGTGGCGGGTGCTTCCGTGATGCGCTTCTTCGCCCGGAGCAGACCGCCGAGACTCGCGCAGTCGCAGAACGTGAGGTTCTTCGCGTCCACGATCACGATCCGGGCGTGCGTGAGCAGCGTGTGACGGACCGCTTCCTCGAACTGCGGAAGGGTCTCCAGATCCATCTCGCCGGACAGTTCGATGTGGGCGACATCTGTGCCGATCGTCACGTCCACTGTCAAGCAGCCCGGTGCCATGCGGGGTCGTTCGGCCACTACGGCCTCCCTTCACCGGGCGGTGCGCGGAGCGCGGCCCGGGACCGCAAAGTGCGGCATATGGCCCACCCTAGAGGCAATAGTTGCGCTTCGACAACAATTGCCGCTCAGCAATGATCCGTTGCTGCTTCGTGAGCCGGGTGGCCCGAGCGGGGCCGGCAGTGCGAACGCCTGGTTCAGGCGCTACGTGCGGGGCCGACACCCCGTACGACATCGTGGCCGGACACATCAGCGACCGGCTCCCCGCCCGGTACCCCGTGCGAGCCCGCTGAGGTGGTTCGCTGCGCCGTGACGCCCAGGGCCGCTGCACGGAAGGACGTCAGCCCGGACATCAGCGCGCGGCGGTCCGCGTCGGGCATGGCTTCGAGGACCCGCTCCAGGGACTGCTCCCGGTCCGCCCGCAGACCGGCGAGAAAGGCGCGACCGGAGGCCGTGAGGTGGAGTTCGAGCTCCCGTCGACTGGCCGCACTCGGGGTGCGCTGCACCAGACCGATCGCTTCCAGCCGATCGCAGAGCCGACTGGCGGACGAGGGACGGGTGTCCAGGGCCTGTGTGAGGGTGCGCAAATTTATTCCGTCACTGGCCTCCAGAACGTAGAGCACCCGCAACTGTGACACCGAGACCGGCGCGGCGACCAGGTCGCGGCCACCGCCCCAGAGCACCTCCAGCAGTTCCACCACGGACGACGCGATGGCCGCGGCGTCTGGGCGGCCCGGCAGGGGGAAGACTGTGTCCATGGGGCCATCTTGGCACCCGTACCACCACACAAGACACACCGCCAACAAAACAGTCGGCGGTCGAACGAGAGGGCGAACTGATTGGCGGCCAACCTGTCGGCGGTAGAACGCGCACTGCGCGTCGCCGCGCCCTATGCCCTGCTGGACACCATCCGTGCCGGCCTCACCGACCTCTACCGCGCACACCAGGTCGAGCTGCTTCTGGCCGACTACAGCCTGACCGTGCTGCAGCCGGTCACGGAACTGCCTCACACCGCGCGGCCGCTCCCAGTGCACACCAGTGCTCCGGGCCGCGCTTTCGGCTCGCAGGAGCCCTTCGCTGAGCCGGGCGCCTCCGAGGGAACATGTCTGCTGCACCTGCCGGTGACCGTCCGGGGTGACCGTCTCGGCATCCTGAGCGTCGGCCTCGACAGTTCCACCCTCACCCCCTCCGTGCAGGACGAATTGTCGGAAATCGCCGAGTTGCTCGGCTACCACATCATCGTCGCGGAACGCGACACCGACCTCTATCTCCAGGCCCGCCGCAAGAACCGACTCACTCTCGCCGCCGAGATGCAGTGGCAGCTCCTGCCTGCCCGCGCCTGTGCCCGGGACGAGTACGCCATCGGTGCCCAGCTCGAACCGGCCTACGCGATCCGCGGTGACAACTTCGACTGGTCCGCTACCGAGGACCACCTGACTCTGACCGTCACCAACGGCATGGGTGAGGGCATCGAGGCGTCCCTGCTCACCAACCTGGTCGTCAACTCCCTGCGCAACGCCCGGCGGGCGGGCGTCAGCATCGCCGACCAAGCGGCCCTGGCCGACCAGGCCGTGTACGGGCAGTACCGCGGCAAGGCCCACGTGTCGGTCCTGCTCCTGGAGTTCCACCTCGACACCGGCCTGGTCGAGATCGTCGACGCGGGCTCGCCCAAGCTGCTCCGGCTCCGAGCCGGAGCGGTCGAGCACATTCCGTTCGAGGCGCAGCTACCGCTGGGTCTCGCCGACGAGACCCCGTACGAGGCGCAGCGCCTTCGGGTCGAACGAGGCGACCGGCTGATCTTCGTCAGCGACGGCGTGCACGCGGTCACCTCCAAGACAGGCGAGCCTTACGGCGAGCGGGCGCTGGCCAGGGCGATCTTGGCCACCCAGCTGCTGCCCGCCGCCGAAGTCCCCCGAGCGGTACTGACCGAGCTGGGCCGCCACCGCGACGACGATGCCCTGGACGACGCCCTGGTCGTCTGCCTCGACTGGTACGGCCGCCATCCGGCGTCGGCCGATGCCACGCCGGAGTGAGCCGCCGCCATCCTGCCCGTCGCGAGGACGCACGCCGCGGACCGCGCATCCACCTCCGCGGTCCAACTGGAGTTGATGCCTCGCGGATGCGGGCTGGGGCAGCAGGGTGCAAGGAACGGCGTACGGCGGGGGCGAGGCGGGTATCCCCTCCAGGGGAGCGTGGAGTCCGGTGAACCGGGGGGCGGGATGGACGCGGGAGGTTCCGGCCGACGATTCGGCCCGCGGGAGGTCTGGACGGGACTGGCCTCGATCGTGCTGCTGATCGGCGGGCTTGCGGTGTTGGCTCTCCGCTCGCCGCCCGGCGAGTACAGCTGTGACAGCTCCAACTACCCGACCGGCGGGTGCACGCGCATCCAGCACGGGCCGGCTCCGACGGGCTCGGCCGTCCGGTGCCCGACCGACTGGTGGGAGTACCGCAGCCTCGGCCGGTCGGCCGCCGCGGTCTGTGCGATGACCCGGCCGAGTCCGCTGCCGTGCCCGACCACGCCGGACACCTACTGGGTGGCGAAGGGCGAGGACGCGCTTCCGCCGGGCTGCTCCTACCCGCGGACAGCGGTGACGTCGCCGTCCGCGTCGCCGCCGTCGCGTTCGTCGCCCGGCTCGCCGTGACCTGCCGGCCAGACCTCGATACAGGCCGTCGATGAGCCTGACGTCCAACCATCGGCCCGACCGGGCCCCGCCCACGCAGCCACACGCATCGCAAGACCTTCCGCTCTCCGGAAAGCACGAAAGTCCCGGCAGCAGGCTCGCCACCGGGAACTCCCGTGGCGGGCGAGCGTGTCGCCGCCCTGCTGTACGGGGCCGGCACGGACCCGTCCGGTCCGGGTCGGACGGGTGTAGCGGAACCCCGTCCGGCCGGGCCCGGTCTCTGCCATGATCGTTTGCGGTCGGGGCAGGGGGCTCCGGCGGTGCACGGCACGGGGGGCGGCATGAACGGAACCATCAGTGACAGAGTGCCCGAGCGGTCCTGGTCCTGGCGCGACGTCGACTTGGAGGACCTCGGACCGGTCGCAGGCGGGGTGCTGGGCGCCCTGCTCATCACGCTCGGCCTGAGCGCGCTCTTCGGGGGAGACCACGGCTACGGCGGGACGAGCGTCGACGTCATGGCCATCATCGCCGTCATCGGCATGATGCCCTGCGGCGCCGGGTTCATCCTCTCCATGCTGCACCCCAAGGTCGGCCTGCCCTCCGCCGCCGTCGGCGTGCTGCTCGGCCTGGGAATCTTCGTGACCTTCGCCGGCCACTGCCTCAACGACACCTGGACCGCTCCGCCCGACCGCCCCACCGGCATCCGCGCCGTCGGCACCTGGACCAGCGGCGACCTCGTCGTCCGGGCCCGACCCGACCGGGTGGTGGCCTACCGCGGCACCACCGGCGAGGTCGCCTGGAGCTGGACCCCGCCCGCCGAGGACTCCGTGTGCGCGATGAGCCGCGAGACCGGCGGCGGCGTCGGACTCATCGGCCACGGCGCCCACGACCGGCCGTGCGCCGCCGTCGTCGCGCTCGACCTCGCGACCGGCGCCGCCCGCTGGACTGCCCCGGTCGACGCGCCCGCCCGCACCGGCGACGGTGCCGCGGCCGGCTCGCTCGCCATCGCCGGGGACCGCGCCGTCGTCCAGGACGGCGCCGGCTGGCGCGCCCTCGCGCTCGCCGACGGCAGCACCGCGTGGCGCAGCGCCCCGGACGCCGGCTGTGCGCCGCTGCACGTGGCAGGCGGTCCGGGCACCGTCGTCACCGTCGCGCAGTGCGACCACCGCAGCCCGGTGCTGGGGAGCCTGTCCGCGGCGGACGGGAGCGAACGGCTGCACGCCGCCCTGCCGCTGGCCAACGGGCTGCGGACCGTGGCCGTGCTCTCGACCGCCCCGCTGACCGTCTGGGCCGACGAGACGGGCGAGCGCGGCACGCACGCCGTACTCTCCTTCGACCCGTCAGGCCGGATCCGCTCGACGATCCCGGTCTCCGGCGACGCGTACGACCTGGACGTCCTCCTCGGCGGCACCTCCGGTCCCGGCCGGTTCACCGCCCGCCCGCTGTACGGCGCGGTGATCGAGGACGACCTGCTGATCGTGCCGGGCGAGAAGCCCGGCGACGTCACGATCGGCGGCAAGAACCACAACACCCGTCGTGCCACTGGCCGCTTGGTCGCCTACTCCCTCGCCGACGGCGGCGAGCGGTGGACGTCCGGGCTCGACGACCAGGTGACCGGCCTGGCCGTGGACGGCGCCGGCGTCTGGGCGATGACCCGGAGCACGGTGACGAGGGTCGACGCTGCCACCGGCCACCAGGACGCCCAGTTCCCCGTCCACGACACGGAATCCGACTACCCGGCGGACCTCTCCGTCGTCGGCCCGAACCGGTTCACCGTCCTCGCCGAGGACGGCACCGCCGCCGAACCCCCGGCCCGCGGCCTGCACTGAGGGTCCGGGGCGACGCACGTGAGCACCGCGCCCAGGTCTGCGCCCCGGATGACCCGTGGCGGGAGGTGCGGGTGCTGCACGCCAAGGCGGCCCCTCCCCGGGGTCCAGCGCTGCGTCAAGAACGCTCGGTGCCTCGGCCGGTTGCCTCGCGAAGAGCCGCGGCGAGTTCCCGACGATGCCGTGCCCGCTCGACGAACACGCCGACGTCACCCCGGAGACTCGGTGGGACGAGGAATCGTGGCCAGTTGAACCAGACCACGGTGAGGTGCAGCAGCAAGCCGAGCATGAAGCCCACCATGCTCACCGCCACGATCACGGCAGCCACGACTTTCGGAGTCCCAGTCCAGCTGTTCGCGATGAAGACGTCGAACATCATGACGGTGAGCAGCAGGAATCCGCCCGCGAAAGGCACGACGCCCCGTTCATGCCCGCGTCTCACGGACGGATCGGACGACCTGGCGAACGTCATGCGTGGCGCCCGGGCCGGATGGTGCCAGGACAACCAAGCGGCGCGCACGAATGTGAAGTCCACGAGCAAGAGGAACAGCGTGATGAAAATCAGGAGGCCGGCTCTCACGACCATGACATCCTCTGCTCGGTCTCGTCTCGGGCTGGTCGCCCATTATGGGCTTCCCACCTGGACTGCGAAGACCCGGGTCGGTTGCCCCGCAGTCCTCGAAGTCGAGGGAGGCGGTTGCGGCGCCTGCGGCGGGCCTGCTCGTACGCCTGCACGCTCGGGTGCTCGGTTCGGCCTGGCTGTCGGCGGGTCTGCGCGCCGCGGCTCCTCCTGCCGTTCGGGAGCCGAACGGGACGCTCTTCCCCATGGAGCAGGGCTGAACTGGTCTGCCTGAGCTCGACCTTGTGGATGAAACCCGCCCACCGGGCGTGTGCGGACGGTCCGCCCGCAGACCGCGGACCGCCTCATGCGAGGCGCGAGCACGGGGTGAGGCGTCCGATGTGCTCCCGCCTGTCCCCGGCGCCGACGCCCGGCAGACGCGGGTGGACGTCCTCGGCGGACCGGTCGGCGGAGGACGTCCCGTCAGTTCTGGCAGGGGATCGGTTCCCAGGCCTTCCCGCCGGGCGGGTATCTGGACAGCGGCCGGTCCTTGAGCGCGCCGGTGCGGAACGGCAGCACCGGCCGCGCCATCCCGAGCCCCTGCCGGCGCGTCCCAGGGAGGTCACGTCTTCCCAGCTCAAACGGGGTAGCGGCGTCCCCGCGTCCCAGATCGCCGGCCCACCGTCGCGGCGGGGACGAACCGGCGCACAAACTGACGGCGAACACCTGGAGGGAGCAGCTTGTGAGCACTGTTCGGGAGGCCCGGGCCGCGATACGGCCCGGCGTCGAACGGCCCGCCGACGCCGTTACCTCGGCAACCGAAGCGGAGCCCGCAACGCCCGTACGAGCGGAGCAGTCGTCGGGCACGGCCCGGGACTCGGCCGTGCCCGACGCCGTGGACTCAGGCGCGCGCGACAGTGGCGCCGACCGGGCGGCCGAGCCCCTGGCAACCAGTGCGACCAGGCCCACCGGGCTCCTCGGCACCTACGATGACCGCGCCGAGGCACCGGATGAGCCGGCCGTGCCCGTGACGCCCGGCGGAAAGGCCTCGGACGGCACACGCGCTGACGCCGGCGCCCTGGCGGGAGCCGAGGAGTGCGAAGAAGCGCCGGACGTCCCCCTCGCCGAGGCCCTCGGGTTGGTCGCCACCGCCAACGAGGCGTCACCAGGCACGGTGGTCCCTGGTCGGACCCGGGCGCCCCAGCGGTCGCGGGCCGTACGGCGCGGCGGCCTGCGCCGGGTGGGGATCGCCACCGGGCTGGTCGCGCTGCTGGCGGTGGTCTTCTGCGCGGTGCAGGTGCTGCGTCCGCTGCCGGGACCGGTGCTGGTGATGACGGGTGCGCCGTCATACACGATCGCCGGCGCCCCGCTGACGCCCGCCTGGCCGGGAGAGGGCGAGGCGGCCGTGGAGGTCGAGGGCGTCGGCAGCCTGGGTACGTACGGTGATCAGAAGCCGATCCCGACCGGCAGTATGGCCAAGGTGATGACCGCCTATGTCGTCCTCCAGGACCACCCGCTCAAGAACGGCGACGACGGCCCCGTCATCGCGGTGGACGCGCAGACGGCGAAGGAATCCAGGGCCCCGGGCGAGTCGACGGCCGTGGTCGCCGAGGGTCAGCGCTTCACCGAGCGCCAGATGCTGCAGCTGATGCTGATCCCTTCGGGCAACAACATCGCACGTCTGCTGAGTCGTTGGGACGCAGGGTCCGAAGCGGCGTTCCTGGGGCGGATGAGCGGGGCCGCCCGGCAGCTCGGTATGAACGACACCACGTACACCGATCCCAGTGGCCTGGATGCCGGTACCCGAAGCACCGCCGTCGACCAGATCAGGCTGGCCCGAGCCGCCATGCAGGACCCGGCGTTCAGCGCGGTGGTCGCCATGCCGCGGGTGACCATCGCCGGGGTCGGCCAGATCGACAACAACAACACCGACCTTGTCGACCCGGGCGTCATCGGAATCAAGACCGGCTCGACCTCGGCGGCGGGCGGCAACCTGATGTGGGCCGCCCAACAGTCCGTCGGCGGCAGCAAGCAGCTCATCCTGGGCGTCGTGATGGCTCAACACAGCGCCGGCGCGTCCGACTACGGCCTTGCCAAGGCCCTCGCTGTCAGTCAGAAGCTCATCGGCCAGGTTCGGAAGGCCCTGACCTGCACCACCGTCGTCCACAGGGGCGATGTCGTCGGCTACCTCGACGACGGACTCGGCGGGAGTGCCCCTGTGGTCGCCGGAGCTGAGCTCACGGTGATCGGCTGGCCCGGCCAATCCACCCAACTGACGCTCTCGGCACCGGTCACGGGTCTGCCGCACAGGGCGAAAGCGGGCACCACCGCCGGCACGATCGCCCTTCGCACCGGCCAAGCCGCCGGCACGGAGGTACCAGTTGTCCTACAGCACGACCTGACCACACCCGGTCTCAGTCAGAGGATCGCCCATCTACGGTGACGCCGAAGTGGCAAGTCGTGTGGCGGCCACGACACCGGGGCGCCTGCCGGGCGCCGAATGACCCTTCCGCCAGCGGAACCGCCACGCTCGTCGTCAGCGTCGTGCCTTCTGGCGCCACAGCGCTGGAACCGCACGGGAGGCATGAGTTGAAACCCCCTGGCCGATCCTTTCGGCACTGGTGGTGGCTGTCGGGCTTGGGGGTGCTCTGCGTCGCGGCCGCTGCGGTCGTCTCCCTCGGGGGCGACGAGTCGGACGCGCGGACACACACCGAGCAGCTCTCTGTTCACGACTATCGACGCGTACTCATCCGAGATGAGTCCTATCCCGGCACCACGAACACCGTCGCCGACTACGTGGGACCCGCCGGGTCAGGCAACGCAGCGCAGCTGCTGTCCGGTCCAGGACTGACGATCACCCACACCGGTCCGGAGACCTGGGTGACGCCGCAACCGAACGACCTGTTCGACCTCGTGGCCCGGGGGAAGTTCGAAGGACCGGGGAATTGCGGCCTCACGGTTTCGACGTTCCGCCTCGGTCGCTCCGCGCCCGAGGAATGGCATCTCTCCGGCACGCAGGCAGCGGATCTTCGAAGTGGTCGACTGACGGCCATAGAGGTCAGCGTGGACTGCGGACTCGGGTAGTTCGGCACCGTGAGCATCACAGTGACACCACGAAGACCGAAGGCCCGCTGGACAGCTCCGGCGGGCCTTCTTGCTGGACCGACATGCTCATCCTCAGTGGCAAGCGCATCACGATTTTCAACGGCACTCAACAGTCGGCTCCGTGTCCCCCAGCGGGCGGCCGAACCACGTTCGCACCCGCTCCAAGTGCCCCACATCGCCGCGGATCGTGCCGTCCGGCGCCGCCCATCCCGTCCGGCGCCGCCGGCGGGTACGTTGGCCTCTCGATGATCTCGGGGGGCCGTGTTGATGGTGTTCGTGGGCGGGATTCTGGTCGGGCTGCTGCTGGCGGCCGGCAGCGTGACGGGCTACGTGCTCGGTCTGCGCCGGGCCGCCGGGGCCCTGGGGCCGGTGCGGGAAGTGGGCCCGATCCCGGGACCGGTGAAGCGCCCGGTGCTCGAACCGGCAGCGGAACCGGCAGAGGAAGCGGTGGCGGAAGCGGTGGTGGCACCGGTGGCCGACGCGGCAACCGGGCCGGCCGCCCGCACCCCGGCCGTCCTGCCGGCCGCGACCCGCACCCCGCGCGCGGGGCGGACGGCGCGGGCACTGGCGGATGAGGACCTGCTGGCGATCGAGACGCTGCGGCTGGACCTGGATGCCGCGGTGGCCGCCCGCATCACTGACGCCATCGATGCCGACCCGGTCGAACGCACCGCCCAGCGCCGGGCGGAGGCGGCGCTGGCCTCCGCGGAGCGGATCCGGGACGGCGCGGGCCGCACGGAGTCGTTGAGCGCGGTGCTGCGCCAGGGCCGCACCGCCCTGGAGGAGATGCTGGCCGGCCGCGCGGAGCGCCGCGACGCCACCGCGATGATCGCCGAACTGCGCGAGCGCCTGGAACTGCTGCCGCCTCAGGACATCACCGACACGCCGGACGGAGCGGCGGCGCCGCACGGCACCGACGCCCGGGACGACGCCGGCGCGCAGTACGACACCGCCGAAGCACTGCGCGACCGCCGCGCCGCCGAGGCCGCGCTGGACCGGGCCGAGCAGGCGGCCCGCGGCCTGGAGAGGGACCGCTTCAAGCGGGTGCTCGGCGCGGTCGGCAGCGGGCGGGTGGCGCTGCTGCGCCTGGAGGCGCGGCTGGCCGGGCGCCGGGTCCCGCTGGAGCTGGTCTCGCCGGAGGAACTGGCGAAGGCCGAGTGGGAGTTGCGGGCCGGAGTGACCCCGGACCCGTACTGGTTCGAGGGAAACGGATCGACCGAGATCCCGATCGACCGCCCCGAGCCCGGGCGGGTGGCGCTGCTCGACATCGCCTGCGAGGGCGAGGGCTACCACCACCTCCACCTGCTCACCCGGACCCGGTCCAGCACCGCCCAGTCCCCCTTCCACCAGGACACCGACCCCTACCGCGGCCGGGTGCTGGTGCCGGTCGAACGGACCCACGTCCGGATCGAGGTCCACCGCAAGGCCCGCTGGTCGATGCGCCTGCGGCCGCTGTCCGACGCCCGCGAGCTGACCGGCGCGCTGACCGGCCGCGGCCCCGAGGTGCTGCTGCTGCCCGCCGAGGGCGACCTGCGCCTGTCCATGCACCTCCAGCAACCGGGGGCGAACGGCAGCGTGCGCCTGGTCTCCCCGCAGGAGGTGGCGGACGGGGTCCGCGTCGACAAGTACGGCAACTACGGACGCACCGTGACCCACGACTTGGGCACCTTCCGCCGCACCGCCTCGATCACCGGCCCGGGACTGCTGGTGGTGGACACCCCGGGCACGTGGGAGCTGGAACTCACACCCGCGCCGGCCCCGCGCAGGAAGCACTGACGGGCGCCGGGAGGACTCGGACGCCGGACGGTCCCCTCATCCACGGCCCGACCGGACGCCGAACCACGGCTCGGCGTCGCACTCCTCGAACCGCTCAACCTCGGTGAAGGCCGGCTTCGCCGCGACGCGCGTCGAGCGGCGTTTGCGGTCCGGGTGCAGAGCACCACCGGCTCGCCGGGATGCGGGGTGGCGAACCGGTCCAGCGCCGCCGCGCACGACTCGGAGGCGTACCCAATGGAGTTCCTCGCGCGAACGGGGGCCGCCCACGTAGGTGCCGACCTCCGGCGAGGCGAACAGCTCGATGATCGCCACGCGAAGCACGAGGCGGTCGGTGCTGATCGGGGTGAGGGGTTCGGCGCTTGCCACGCGCACAAACCATTTGATGATCCGACAGCCAATTGTCCCGGGCAACCCACGGGACCGTCCGGTTCGGCCAACGATCGGCGTCACCGCCCCCCCCGGGCCGATGACCTGCGAATCGTGTTGTCCCCACACCCGCCGCCCCTCTACGCTCACGCCCATCGGCGTGTAGCTCAGCAGCAGAGCACCGGGCTCTTTCCCGGAGAGCGCAGGGGCGGAACCTGCCACGCCGGCCACTGCCTCGCCGGCCAACGCCTCCCCGACCATGACCACGGTTGCCGCGGCCGCCGGACCGACAATCCGGTTGGCCGGAGCCGGGTCGGCCGGGCAGGATCGGCTGGTGCACGACGACGCTGCCGTGCCGGTGCCCGTCGTGCACGCCGAGGCCTGGCAGGCCGGCGCGACGCTGCACGCCGCCTTCGCCCGACACCGACCACGGCCTGACCACGGCCTGACTACGGCCTGACCACGGCCTGGACGAGGACGAGCCCGACGAGCGGACTGTCCGGCCGAATGTGCGCCGCCGGTTCTGACAAGGCGTGCCCTCGCGATCACGCACAGGCCGCTACCGCTACCAGGGCGACGCAGGTCAGCTCTCGTGTCGTGGACCACCGTGCAGCGCAGCCGCCGCGCCAACCAGAGCGGCCGCGCCAAGGGCTCCCAGCAGAATCCTCAGGGGCCAACGTCCGAAGGTCCCCTCGGACGCCGTTTCGAGGTGGGTGGGCTCGGACGGGTCGTAGACCACGTCGAGTGTCGTACCGACGTCGCCCGAGACGCTGGCGCCGGTCGTCCACTCGTCCGCCAGACGGCTGCCCGGGCCGAAGCTCAGCAGATACCTGGTGTGGTTCGAGCGGTGGTCCGGGGCCTGCTCGACCCGGACGATCGTCGCCTTGGCCGGTACGGCCCGGCTCCTGAACTCGCGGTCCTGCCGCTCCAGATGGACGATGGTCCCGATCAGGCACATCCCGAGTACAGCCAGCACGACACCGGCGGCCCAGAACCGTTCCCGTGGACGCCCCATTCCCCTGTTCCCCCCTCGCATGAGTGGATCTTCGCACGCCCCGGGCAAGCACCGTTCCAGGCGTCACCGACCAACGGCGTCGGGAGATAGACGGGGATGAGGACCCAGGACACCTTGCCCTGCCGGTAGGACTGGCGTCCTTGGCCCGCCGGTCGTCCGCGATCCTGGGTGTGGCGGTGAAGTACAGCCGCCGCAGCGCGGGGACCTGGTCGTCGGCGTGGACGGCGGCCCAGGCCTTGCCGTCAGATCCGGCGGTGCGGTGCGCCTCGTCGACCACCATCAGGTCCCGAGCGGGCAGGCCGAACTGCTGGTGGGCCTGGACGATCCGCTCCAGCGACGCGGAGGTCGCGTACTCCGTCACCGGTTCCCCCGGCTTCGCCGCCGCGACCAGGTCGGCGATCCGCGCGGCCTGCGTCTGGGCCCGCGTCACCCAGAGCGAGTACTTCTACTCTCCGGGCCCTCCGCACATCGCAGCCGATCCAGAAGCCTGCCGCCTCTGGAGGTACCACCGCAGATTCACCTGCACCTGGCTCCGGCAGACGGACGATCACCCCCTCTACCGCTTGCACTGCTAGCGGAGCTGCCTTCTTCGCTACCCCGTACCACCCCTCGAAGTGCCCGCCCCCGTCCCGGCGGGCACCTCAGCCGGTTCCCCCACTCTCCGGCCGCCGAGTCCGCCTTGTGACGCTCTACATGGCGATCACGATCTTGCCGTGCACGTGCCTCTCGGCCTGCGTCGTCACGGCTTCGCGAATCCGCTCGACCGGGTAGGTCGCCGCGATCGGCACCGTGATCCCGCCGCAACGGATCGCGTCGGCGATCCGCTCCAACGTGCCCGGGGCCGCGTCGAGGGCCCCCAGCTTGCGCACGCCGGGCGGCGGGGCGGGGCCGTCGGCCACGACGGTGATCCGCTCGGGTGCCACGCCGAGCTTGAGGGCGGTCTCGGCCGCGTCCCTTCCGAACAGGTCGGTTGCGGCGGTGATCCCCTCGGGTGCCAAGGCCCGCACCCGGTCCGCCAGGCCCGGGCCGTACGCCACGGGTTCGGCGCCGAGCCCGCGCAGGAATCCGAACGTGGCCTCGGAGGCGGTGCCGAGCACCCGGGCGCCCGCGAGCCTCGCGAGCTGCACGGCGAAGACGCCCACGCCGCCCGCCGCCCCGCCGATCAGGACGGTGTCCCCGGTGCGGAGCCCGAGTGCGGCGAGCGCGGCGGCGGCCGTCAGACCGGACACCGGAAGCGTGGCCGCCACCTCGTCGCCGACGCCCTCGGGGGTGTGCCAGAGCGTTGCCGCGGCTGTCCTGACCAGCACGTAGTCGGCGACGGACCGGCCGATCGCAGCCCCGTAAACCCGGTCGCCGATCGCGAATCCGGTGGCTTCGGCGCCCACCTCGTCCACCACTCCGGCGAAGTCGCTGCCGAACCCGGCGGGCAGGGTGATGCCGAACCGCGCCGCCATGTCGGGCTGTGTGGTGATCTGCCAGTCCATCGGGTTCAGCCCGGCGGCCGTGACCCGGACGCGAACCTCGTCGGGTGCGGCGTGCGGCTCGGGTATCTCCTGCAGTTCGAGCACCTCGGGACCGCCGAAGCGCCGGTAACGGACGGCTCTGCTCATCGGTGACCTCTCTCCTGGCCAGTGATGGGACTTGGTCTTATCGACCGTACACCAGTGATGGGACGAAGTCCCGTAGACTGCTCCCATGGCTCGCTGGCAACCCGACGCACCAGGACGACTCGCCGCCGCCGCCCTCGATCTCTTCGAGGAGCACGGCTACGAGAACACGACCGTGATCGAGATCGCGGAACGGGCGGGACTCACCAAGAGCACGTTCTTCCGGTACTTCCCGGACAAGCGGGAGGTGCTCTTCGGCGCGGGCACGATCACCGACCTGCTGATCGAGGGGGTCGCCTCGGCGCCGCCGACTGCGGGACCACTCGACGCGCTGGCGCACGCCCTCGATGCGCTCGGCCGCACGTTCTTCACCGCCGACCGCCGCGAGTTCAGCCGCCGGCGCCAGGCCGTCCTGAACGCCAACACGGAGCTGCGCGAACGCGAAGCCCTGAAGCGGATCGACCTCACCGCCGCGATGGTCAAGGCCCTCAACCGACGCGGGGTCCCCATCCTGACCGCGCGCGTGACCGCACAACTGGGCGCGCTCGTCTGGGAGATCGCCTACGACCAGTGGATCGACACCACTGGCGAGGACTTCGGCCCACTGGCCCGCCGGGCACTCGCCGACCTGCGCGCGACCGGAGCCCTGTGCTAGCCAGGGCGCGTATTCGGCCGGTGACCAACGGGTGGTCCTGTTGAGGTCTTTGATCCGGATCATCGCGCCGCGGAGGTGGAAGCCGGCGAGGTAGCCCGTGGGCGTCTTGTCGCAGTGGATGGCTGTGCCTCGCCGGACTTCCAGCCACGGGTACATCTCCCGCAGCTACCCGGTGACCGCGAGGGCCGGCGCGGTGGGCGTCGCGCTCGGCGCCGGCCGCATCGGCGCGATCGCCGGACCCCTGCTCGGCGGCTGGTCCTCGCAGCCGATCTGACGCCTCGTTGGGACTTCGTCCTGTTCGCCGTGCCCGCCGTCCTCGTGCCCGCCGTCCTCGGTGCCACGCTTCCTCGTGCCGCGCTTCCTCGTGCCGCGCTCGCCCTGGCGGCCGGTGGACGGCGGGACCCGGCGGACCGATGCCCGGGGACCGCGGCCGTCCCGCTCCCGCGCCGCAGGAACGGGACGGCTGGCCGATCACCTCCTCGGGCATCAGGCCGTAGCCGGCGCCCAACCCGAGCAGCGCGAATGCGTCGCTGCGCCGCTGACCGCGCAAGCGCACCGCCCGGCCCCGACGGCCCGCCAACTCGCTGGCGGGGCAAGGCCGGCGGGGCCGCATTCCACCTTCACCCGTCGACCTCGGCAGTCCGTGCGCGCAGCGCTTGCGAGAGTGCGTCCGCGGTCACGTCCACAACGGCCAGGAGCTGCTCCGGACTCGCCCCGGCTCTGCTCATGACGGCGAGGGACTGGTTCACGGCCGCCACGTGCACAGCGAAGGCCTCGGCGTCCTGGTCGGTCATTCGGCCGGCTTTCAGTGCGGCGCGCAGGCGCAGGCGCTGGAGGCCGAGCGCTTCCTTGACGTGCGCCGCGATGCTCGGGTTCAGCGCCGGTATCGCCATGGCCGATTGGGCGATCAGGCATCCGTCGGGCAGGGCGGGATCGGCGATGCGCTCAAGGGTGACATCGAAGAACGCGCGAACGGCGGCGAGCGGTTGCGTGGCCGCGCACGACAGGGCGGCGTCGTACTTGGCGCCGTAGTGCGCGCTGTAGCGATCCAGGCAGCGCAGGAAGAGCGTGTCCTTGTCGCCGAGCGAGGAGTAGATGGAGCTGCGGTTCAGGCCGGTTGCCCGGGACAGATCGTCGATCGAGGTGGCGGCATGGCCGAAGCGCCAGAACTGGACCATCGCGGCGTCGAGGGCCGTGTCCATGTCGAACTGCTTCCTGCCTGCCATGTGGCACTTCCTCGCCGGTTGGTGCGTCGGTGTTCCCGGTTGTGCCGGGTGCGCCATTCTATCTTGAACTGATTGGTTCAAGATGTGCTAGCGTCCGGGCAAGGTTCGTCGGGTGTCCTCCGTCCTTCGCGACAGCCGACATGCACTCCAAGTCGCCCCCGCCTCGGGCGGGGCACCGAACAATGCGCCTGGCACCGATGGAGGATTCCAGTGACCGACCCTGCGACCAGTCCTGTGCGTGACCTGCCTCCGTACGATCTGGCCGGATTCGCCCACCGCTGGGTCGACGCCGATGGCGTCCGCCTTCATGTCGTCGAAGGCGGCCAGCCCGCTGGACCGGCCGTTGTCCTGCTCGCCGGGTTCCCGCAGACCTGGTGGGCCTGGCGAAAGGTCATGCCCGGCCTTGCCGACCGGTTCCGGGTCATCGCGATCGACCTGCCGGGCCAGGGCCACTCCGAGCGTCCGGCGGGCAGCTACGACACCCACACCGTCGCTGCGCACGTCCACGCCGCCGTGGAGGCGCTCGGCACACCCGTCTACTGGCTGGTCGGGCACGACATCGGCGCCTGGGTCGCTTTCTCCCTCGCCGTCAACCACGAGGACCAGCTGCGCGGGGTCGCTCTGCTCGACGCCGGAATTCCCGGCATCACCCTGCCCGAAGCGATTCCCACCGACCCGGACCTGGCGTGGAAGACGTGGCACTTCGCGTTCCACCTGGTGCCCGAACTTCCCGAGACGCTGCTCGCAGGCCGTGAGCGGGAGTACGTGAGCTGGTTCCTCAAGGTCAAGGCCCTTGATCCCGGCACGTTCGACGACGCCGAGCTCGACCACTACGCGGCGGCCGTCGCCGCCGACGGCGGCCTGCGCGCGAGTCTCGCCTACTACCGGGACGCCGCCGAGTCGGCGCGCAAGAACCGTCAGGCGCTCGACCGGCGGCGCCTGACGGTGCCCGTCCTCGGGATTTCCAGCAGTCACGGCTCCGTTCCGGGCATGGCGGCCTCCCTCAGGGCCTGGACCGAGAGCACCACCGGAGTCGTCGTGCCGGACGCCGGTCACTTCATCCCCGATGAACAGCCCGAAGCCGTCGCTGCCGCTCTGACCGACTTCATCAGCGCCGACGATCGGTGAGGGATCCTGGGCACCGCCAAGCGCCGATGGTGAGGCGGCCACGAGGTCAAAGCTCCGTAGGCCCGTGGGTTACGCCCGCGCCTGGCCGGCCCGACGGCGCGCACTGGCTGCCCGTCCACCCGGCGGCAGCACGGGAAGGACCCGGTGGGCCGGGTGGTCCACGCGGAGTTCTGTCCGGTGAAGGGCCGTGAGGTGTCGTTGTCGGTGGTGGCTGGCACTGTGGTCCGTGTGATCAACGATCTTGAAAGTGTCGACTGGTCGTCGATGAGTCATGCGTACGGGCCGGCCCACGAGGTGCCGGTTTGGCTGAGGGCGATGGCATCGGCCGACGCCGGGACCCGTGAGAAGGCGTTCGGCGACTACTACAGTGCGGCCCACCACCAGGGGGACGTGTACCCGTGCACCGTGGCGAGCCTGCCGTTCCTGTTCGCCCTGGCCGACGACCCGGCAACCCCCGACCGCGGCGCGGTCGTCCACCTGCTGCTCAGCATCGGGTGCGAGGCCGTCGACCGCGGCGACGACATCATCGTCGCGCCGGACGGCAGCGAGTCGACGGCCGCCGCGGACGGCGTGGCCATGCTGCGCGAGCGCTCCGGCGCCTTCCTCACCTACGCGCAGGACCCGGACCCGTGGGTGCGCCGGGCGGGCATCGAGGGCCTGGGCCTGTTCGTCGAGGACGCCGACCGGGCGCTCGGGGCGCTGCGCGAGCGGCTGCCTGCCGAGGACGGGACCGTGGAACGGCTGCTCGTCGTCCACACGGTGGCGACCCTGGCACTGCGGCTCCCCCCGGCACGCACCGCCGCGACGGCCTGGCTCGCCGCCCTGGCCGACGACCCGACGACGGAACCCGACATCCGGCTCGCCGCACTCGTTCACCACGCCCGCTGCGGGCAGGACCGCGACGACGCCGTGCCGACCGCGATCGCCCTGCTGCGCCGGCTCGCGACCGCACCGGAGCGCGGGAGCGAGGAGGCCGGATGCCGGTCGGGAACCGGCTCCGGAGCCTGCGCGTGCCGGAACGGGCGTGAGGGCGGGACCGACACGCGGGCCGACGGCGAGACCGACACCGAGGCAGAAGCGGTCGCTCAGGACGGCGTTCCGCCACAGGTCACCGCCGCGTTCGAGGACCTCGACCGGCAGGGCCGGCTGCATGCCCCCACCACGACCCTGCTGCGCACCTTCCACACCGTCCTCGACGCCCGGGTGCCCGAGCGCACGGCGCTGCTCACCGAACAACTCCGCAGCCCGGACCCGGCCATCCGCTACGACGCGATCCGCATGGCCCAGGACCTCATCACGTCCTGGCGGGGCGAGCACACCGGCCTCGTCCAGCTCCTTGCCGACTGCCTGACGCCCGAGGACCCGTACACCGCCGCCGCGGCAGCCGAGAGCCTGCGGGCCCTGGGGCCCGCAGGCGAACCCGCCCGCGAGGCGCTCGCCGCCCACGTCGCCGCCAACCGCACCACCCACGGGCCGAACGCCTGGGCCGTCACGAAGACGCTTCCGCGACGCGCGCACCAGGAGGCCGTCATGGCCCTGGCCGCCCTCGGTGATCCCCGCGCCCTGCCCTGCCTGCTGACCGCACTGGACGGCGGCACCGACGCCTGGCGCGCGGTGCAGGTCGCCGGCCGGCTGAGCCCGGGAGCCGGTGAGCTGGTGCCGCGGCTCTCCCGGCACCTGGCGGACGCCGACCTGTCGAATCCGTGGGCCGACATGGGCACAGGCGCCCTGATGTCCGCCTTGGCCGAACTGGGTGACGCGGCCGCCGTTCCCGCGCTCACCCACGCCGTCACCGCCGCCATCCGCCATGACCAACTGCGCCTCGGAGCCTCCGCGCTGAAGGCACTCGCAGCCTTCGGCACCGAGGCCGCGTCCGCCCTGGACGTGGTCCGCCCGCTGGCCGATGTCGCGGACGTGAACCTGCGCGCGGCCGCCACGGCCGCGCTCTGGGCGCTCGAACGCGACCCGGCCGATGTCGTGCCCCGGCTGTGCGACCTGCTCGACACCCACGCGCATCACGACGCGGCTGACGTCCTCGGACTGATCGGCCCGCCTGCCGCTGCCGCCCTGCCGCGCCTGCGCACGATGCTGACCGCCGGGTACGAGTGGACCCGCGTCCATGCCGCGACGGCCTTGTGGGACATCGTCGGCGAGGTCGAGGCCGACGTCGTGGTCCGGACGTTGCTGGCCGCCTGGGAGAAGAACGACGCGACGTCCAACCACGTGCTGGCCTGCCTGGATCGGATGGGCTCGGCCGCCGCACCCGCCCTGCCCCGCATCCGGGCGGAACTGGCGCAGGCCCGCCGCAGCGGGCGCTTCGGGCGCGTCACCAACGACGAGGAACTGCAGCGCACCTGCCGAACCATCCTGGCCCGTCTGTCCTGACTGATGTCCTGACTGAACCGAAGTCACTTGTCCTGAGCCGCGGGAGCAACGATCTCCCGGCAGAGCAGGCACTTCGTGCCGGCTGGTCGGCGCGCGTCCGGGACCCTGCCGTTGCGGAGAGCGAGCGGCTCGTCTACCAGGTCATCGACCAGAACCCTGGCAACGCCCAGGCCGGCGGCAACGCGATCGCACCGATCAGCGAGCTGATCCGGGTGAACGAGCCGACCACGATCCGGCTGCAGGGCACCCGAACCGACGCGGTCGGAACAGCGGTCGTCGCCCAGATCTACGACGACGACGCCGGTCACACGTCGCTGCGCTTCGAGCGGGTCGGCCCCTCATGCTCGAACGGGCCGAGGAGGCCGACGCCGACCGGCGTGGTGCCCGGCCGGGTCGGTCACCGTGGTCGGTACGGCGGCGGTGGGCCGGGTTACCGAGAGCCGGAGCTGTCCGGAGCTGCCTGGAGCCGGCCGTTGGCCGTGTGCCGTGGGATCACTACCAAAGTTGCTTCGACCAGTCGACCCCGAAGCGGTAGGCACTACCCCGAAACGGCCGGGCACCGGGAGACGACACGACCGGGCCCTGATGGCCCGGCCGTCGCCCCACTCCGTTCCTTCTCCTGGTCAGGCGCTGTTCAAGGGGTCCGGAACTGCCCGTCGTCTCTCTCACCGGAGCACGACAGTGACGCCGTACTCGCGCAGGAGGTTCACGGTCTCCTCGAAGTAGGACAGGCCGCCGCGGTGGTCCAGGACGTGTCCGGCGAGGGCGCGGCGGGCGATGTCGGCGTGGTGCCACACGAGGGTGAACGGTGGGACGACGGAGGGCCCACCGCACAGGTAGTCCTGTACCGAGTCCAGGCATCTCCCGTAGTTGGCGCCGGGGCCGAGCAGGGCTTCGCCGAGCGCCAGCAACATGCTGGTCCTGTCGGTGACGTGCTGTCCGTCCAGGTCGTACGTCCCGCCGGAGAGGCCGTCCGGCCCGTACGGGCCGATGCGGGTGAGGTCCAGCCACTCGGACTGGCCTTCGGCGTCGAACCGGGCCCACTGGTTGGGTTGAGTGGGAATCCCGGAATACCAGACCTCCCAGACCTGGCGGGCCGCCAGGGTGGGGCGGTCGGCGAGCCACGGAAGGCCACCACTGGGGTCGTGGATGGTGATGTCGACCAGGGTCCCGCCGAGGACGGACGGGCGGGTGTCGCCGGGGCGGAAGTGGAGGTCGTACTGGGTCATGCGGCGGCCGTTGCGGTCCAGCACCCACAGCGCGAGGACCTGGCCGTCCTCCTGCCGTGGCGAGCGGAGTTCGGCCAGCAGGGGTTCGGCGGGTTCGCAGCCGATCAGATGCAGCGGCTGGAGCTGGCGCCGGGGACGTGGACCGGACAGGCCATCGATCGACTGACAGCTGCCTTCCAGGTCAGTGGCCGACAGGTCGATCTGCGGCGCCGGTCCGAGCTGCGGGCCCCGGTCGTCCTCGACGCCGGTGCCGACGGTGATGTCCACGCGATCCGGGTCACCGGGCGTGGGCCGGTGGGCCAGGACGGCCACGTTCTCCAGGTCCCAGAACCGGGGGCTGTCGGTGCTGGGATCTTCGGGGTGGATGAAGAGGTTCACGTCACCCAGCAGCCGGACGGGATCGGTTGACCGCGTGACCGCCTGGGCCAGCGCGCTGTCGCGCGGGCAGCCGCGTAGCGTCAGGACCTCGCGCGGCAGTGGAGGCGGGTCGCAGAACAGCCCCTCGACCTCCGCGCAGCGCCCCCACAGGTCGCCTGTCATTTCGTCGTCATCGTCGTCGTACTCCCGTACCAGGAGGTACCGGACCGGGACGTCCCGCCCCCACGCCACGTGCTCCTCGGACGGCACACTTCTCCCCACCAGCCGACGATCTTCGCTCGCACACGATACGAGTAGGGCGCGCGATCCTGCCGAGCCGGTGCCCGACCGGGCCCCGTACGGTCCACGCGGGCCCGGTCGTCGGGCAGGGGTCGTTCGGGCTTCGGACCGGTTCGGGCGCGCTGCGGGGCGACCGGCCGTCACCGGCAGACCGGTGACTGACCGTGATCAGCCGAGCAGGGTGGCTTCGACGCCGGCCAGTACCGCCGCCAGGCCCTGCTCGAAACCCTCGTCGAAGTCCTGGAACATCACCCGGCCCGCCTCGGCGGCCAGCGGGTGGGCGGCCAGGCGCTCGGCACGGGCCTCGACGTCGTAGCCCTCGTCGCCGTCGAACGGATTCGGGGCCATGGCCTGCTCCTCGATGACGTAACCGACGGTGTAGCTGTACGCCGTGTACCAGGCCCGGGTGGCCGCCGCCAGGGTGAAGCCGGCCTCGGTGAGCACCCGCAGCGAGGCGTTCAGGCCCGCCGCGTACGAGGTGTCCGTGAACCGGGCGCCGCTGTAGACCTTCGCGCCGTCGCGGTGGCGCAGCAGCTCGGCGCGCAGGGTGCGCATGGTCGTGAGGTACAGCGCCCGCCAGTCGCCGTCCTGCTCCGGCCGGTCGCCGCCCGCCGCGGTCGCCCGGGCCGTCATCCGGCGCATCATCTCGGTCGCCATCTCGTCCAGCAGCGCCTGCTTGTCCTTGAAGTGCCAGTACAGCGCCGGCGCCTTGACGTCCAGCTCGGAGGCGATGGCGCGAAGGGTGAGGCCGTCGAGGCCCACCTGGTCGAGCAGGCGGAGCGCGGCTTCGACGACCTTGGCGCGGTCGAGCTTGGGGGTTCTCTGCGGTATCACGCTTGACAGTTTAACGCCGTTAAGTGCACGCTTCCGGCAACGGCTACTTAACAACGTTAAGGGGGTTGTCGTGACCTCTCACGGCACGCACACGGACGTCCTGATCATCGGAGCCGGGCCCACCGGCCTCGCCCTCGCACTCGACCTCGCCCGGCACGGCGTCACCGCCCTGACCGTCGAACGCGGTCCTGGGCTCTTTCCCGGCTCGCGCGGCAAGGGACTCCAGCCGCGCACCCTGGAGGTCCTGGAGGACTTCGGCGTGCTCGACCGGATCCGAGCGGTCGCGGGCCCCTACCCGCCCAACCTGTTCTGGAAGGACGGCGAGCCGCAGGGCGAACGCACCATGTACGACCCGGCCGAACCCTCCGAGGCCGAGCCGTACACCGAGACGCTGATGGTGCCCCAGTGGCGCACCCAGCGGATCCTCCACGAACGGCTGCGCGAACTCGGCGGCGAGGTCGCCTTCGGCCGCGAGCTGGTCGACCTGACCCAGGACGGGGAGGGCGTGACGGCCCAGTTCGCCACCGGCGCACCGGTCCGGGCGCGCTACCTCGTCGCCGCAGACGGCGGGCGCTCGACGGTCCGGCGGCTGCTCGACATCGGGATGACGGGGGAGACCGTCGACCCGGACCCGCTGCTGGTCGCCGACGTCCGGATCTCCGGGCTCGGCCGGGAACACTGGCACGTGTTCCCCTCCGACGAGGGCCTGCTGGCGATCTGCCCGATGGGCGGCACCGAGGACTTCCAGCTCGTCGCGCAGTTCCCCGAGGGCACGGCCGTCGACCTCACCCTCGACGGCCTGCGCACGGTGGTGGCCGCCCGCTCCCACCTGACCACCGACCAGGTCAGCGAACTGCGCTGGATCTCCGAGTTCCGCCCCCGCGCCGCGCTCGCCGACCGCTTCCGCGAAGGCCGGGTCTTCCTCGCCGGTGACTCCGCCCACGTCCACTCGCCGGCCGGCGCACAGGGCCTGAACACCAGCGTCCAGGACGCCTACAACCTCGCCTGGAAACTCGCCGCCGTCCTCGCCGGACGGGCGGACGCCTCCCTCCTGGACACCTACGAGGAGGAACGCCGCCCCAACGCCGCCGCGATGCTCGCCCTGTCGACCCGCGTCCACCGCGGCCAGGAGCGCCGCGGCCGGGCGACCCGGCAACTCGGCCTCGGCTACCGCGGGTCCTCCCTCGCCGTGGACACCCGCCCGGACCTGCCCGAGGAAGCGCTGCGCGCCGGCGACCGCGCCCCGGACGGCCGCCGCGGTGGCACCCGCCTGTTCGACGCCTTCCGGGGCCCGCACTGGACCCTGGTCACCGTCGGCACCGACGACCCGCTGCCCACCCTGACCACCCCCGTGGTCCGCATCCCGGCGTACGAGGTGTACGGCACCGGCGTCTTCCTGGTCCGCCCCGACGGCTACCTCGGCTGGGCCGGTCACACCCCGGAGGGCCTCGCCGCCTACGCCGCGGGCCAGGGACTCCTCGCCCGCCGACCCGGGGATCCGGCCCCGGCCGGCCCCGCCGGAGCCTGACGGCGCGTCGCCACCGCGTCGCCGTCGTGTCAGCGGCACGCCGGCGCGGGCGAGGTGCCACGCCGGCGCCGGTCAAGGCCGGCTGACATGCGACCGAATGACCGCCGGCCGGTCCGACAGGGCGGGGCGGGGGTGACGTCGAGCTGGGGGTGCACGGACGCCGCGACGGAGCCGGGGGCGACGGACCATTCCTGACGTTCCGTCTGCGCACGCCGGCCTTCCTGGTTAGACTCCCGGACCGTCGTGCGGTCGTCCGACCGGTCGATCCGTCACGCCGTCCGCCCGCGGAGGAGCCTTGGTCTCGATCACCCTCGACGCCGAGCGCCGCCTCCGTGCCGACGCCGCACGGGTTCGGGTCGCGGCCGTGGACGCGCTGCGCTCGCTCGGCTTCCGGATCACCTCGGAGATGGCCACCGTGGTGGAGGCCCAGCGGGGCTCGGCCGTCCGCTCCGCGATGCTCCTGCCCGACGAAGTGCCGCTCGCGATACGCGTGCTGTTCGCCGGCGGGCCGGACGGCGCCGACCCGCACACCACGGTGTCGGTGCACCTCACCGACCGTGCCGTCTCGGTCGTCGCGCTGGGTGTGCAGTCCCCCTACGTGGAGGCCTACCGGAGCGCGCTGCTCACGCTCGACCGGGCGCTGGCCGGCCTCGATCCGGACGCGGACTTCCCCCAGCCGCGCTGGTGGGCCCGCGCACCCCAGGCGGAGACGTTGGCCCGCCACCACCAGACCGGCGAGCGCGTGGTCGGTGGCGTGGCCTCCCTCATCAACGAGCGGCTCTCCGGCGGCCCCCGGGCCACCGGGCCGTCCCTGTGGGACGGGATCCAGGGCGTCGTCTTCCGCTCGCGGGAGGGCTTCGTCGCCGTGGACCGGAACGCCCTCCCCGGCCTGCTGTCGATCCCGGTGATGATGAGCCGCCGACCGGACGGCATACCCGAGCGACTCGGCTCCGGGGTGGCGCAGTTGGCGGCCACCGTCGAGGGCTTTCTCGCGGCCGTCGGCGTGGGTGTGGCGGACGTCCCGGTCGGGGAGGAGCACCGAGCGGCCTTCGAGTTCCTGTACCGGCAGTTCGGGATCCGCTCCCGGCTGCCCGTTCGGACCCTGTGCACGTGCCGGGACTGCCGGCAGACCAAGGTCGTCAACCTGGACCTCCAGCGCCTGCGGGAGCGGAGGCGGCGGCTGAAGACGATCCAGTCGGTGCTGCGCGCGGCGCACAGCAAGGACGGCGAGATCCACCCCTTCCAGATCTTCGGGGCGTTCTTCCAGCACGGCAAGGTCGAGCCCGACTTCATCTGCTCACGTTGCGAGAGCACGGAGGCCGACGAGCAACCGGTGACGTTCTGCCCCGGCTGCGGGGACATGCGCACCGAGGGAGCGCTGATCTCCTGCGGTGAGTGCGGGTACGACTTCGAGGCGCTGGTGGCCGGACTCGCGGTCTGGGACGTGGCGCCGCCACCGGCGGTCGTTCCGCCGGCGGTTCCCCCAGCTCCTCCCGTTCCTCCGGCTCCTTTCGTTCCTCCCGTTCCTCCGGTTCCTCCGCTCCCTCCCGTTCCGCCGGTCGCGCCCGCCGCCCAGGTCGTGCCCCCCTCACCGGTCGTAGCCCCGCGCCCGGCGGTTCCCGCACCGCCCGCCGTCCCGCCGATGCCGGCCACCGTCCCGACACCCACCGCACCCACCGCACCCACGGCACCCACCGCCCCGCCCGGCTTCGGGCCGCCGTCCGAAGGCTTCGCCCCCCTCCCAGCCCCGACCTGCGCCGTCTGCGGCGTCAGCTACCCGGTCCTGTGGGCCGTACAGGTCCTCGACGGTCCCAACCCACGGCCGCTGACCGTCTGCCGGACCTCCCAGCGGTGTTCACCGCCCTCGGTGGTCACACCCGTGCGCATCCTGACCTGACGGCACCCGCCCGGGGCCGGCGGCCCGAGCCGCGAGCCTCTGCCGGGCTGAACGGCCGGTCGGCCCGCAGACTGCTGCTGACCGACCCCACGGGTTCCGCCGTCGGTGAGGTCAGCGAGTAGGCGGTGGCAGGAGCGGTTCGTCTGTCCCGCCGCGTCCCCGCCGGAGCCGTCCGACGACGACCTCGACAGGGTGCTCGCGGTCAACGCCGCTGCTCCCGCGGTCACTCCGGCTCCCGGGAACGAGAGCGCCCGCCCGGTCGGCGAACGGGTCGCCGCGGCGACTCCGGCCGGAGCCCCCGGGCCCTCCCGAGGACATCGCCCGCGCCGTCGCCTTCCTCGCCTCCGACGAGGCCCGGATGATCCACGGCGCCACGGATGCCGGCGAAGGCGTGGCCCGCGGGCCCGTCGGCGTGAACCGACGGTGTGTCAGTTCAACAGGGGCCCTGACCTCCCGTTGCGTGATCGACAGTGGCGCAAGGCGAAACCTCGCCGGGTCCTTCTTCCGTCTTGGAGTTGAGCGTGACGTTCTCACTGTGCGGGGCCGTCGGTCGGCCCGCTGCCGGGCGTCGGGGTCGGGTGCTGGCCGTGGCGGCCGGTGTGTTCGGCGCCGCGGCCCTCGCCCCGGTGGCGTTGTCCGTGCCCGCCCGTGCGCAGGGCACCTGTACGGTCTCCGGCCCCACCACCACCTGCACGTTCGCCTTCACCGGCGCCGAGCAGACGTTCACCGTCCCCAACGGCGTCAGCCAGGTCGACGTCACGGCGATCGGCGCGGCCGGCGGCCTGTCGGGGGTCAACACCACCCCGGGTGGCCGGGGCGCCCAGGTCTCGGGCACGCTCACCGGGCTCTCCGGCGGGCAGATCCTGTACGTCGAGGTCGGTGGCGTCCCCACGCTCCCCTCCGGGTGCTACCCCTTCTCGCCGTGCGTCGGCGGCTTCAACGGCGGTGGCAGCAGCCACTTCGGCGGCGGTGGAGGCGGGGCCTCCGACGTCCGCACCCAGCCCCGCACCACCCCCCTCACCACGAGCGACTCCCGCCTCATCGTGGCCGCGGGCGGCGGTGGAGCCGGTGAGGTCTTCAGCTCGTCGTGCACGGGCGGCAGCCAAGGTGGGGACGCCGGCCAGCCGGGCGCAACCGGGGGGTGCAACGGGGGAACCGGCGGCGGGGCGGGCACCGCCACCCAGGGCGGGCCTGGAGGCACGTCCCCCAGCGGTGGCAGCGGCGCCCCCGGCACACTCGGCACCGGCGGCGACGGCGGCGGACCAGGCGGCAGCCGGACGGGTGGCGGCGGAGGCGGCGGCTACTACGGCGGCGGCGGCGGTGGCGACCTCAACGTCAACATGAACCCGTTCGGGAGCGCGGGTGGCGGGGGAGGTGGTTCGTCCCTGGTCCCGGCCGGCGGCACGGGCCCCACGGTGACCAGCGCCGCCGCAGGCATCACCATCAGCTACCTCACCCCGGGCAAGCCGGTGACGACCCGCCTGATCGCGATTCCCCAGCAGGTCCGGCTCGGCCGACCGGTGGTTCTCGACGACCTGGTCTGCCCGGCCGGCACGGGCGCCACGACCCCGCCCACCGGCACGGTGACGTTCACCGACACCACCGCCGGAGTGACTCTGGGCACCGCACGCCTGGTCCTCAACCTCGGGAACTGCGCCGCCGCCGGGCGCGTCGTCTTCTTCCGGACCACCGGCCCGCACGTCATCACGGCCGTCTACAGCGGCGACTCGGTTTACCAGGGCAACGGCGGCAGCCCCGAGAGCATCACCGTGACGGTGAACCCCTGACCAGAGGAAGATCGCGGCGCCCCATGGTGCCCCGGTGAAGCGCAGTTGAAGGCGTACCGTTGCCGCTTCCGGCGACTGGGGGTCCGCTCCTTCGGACGGGCGGACCCCCAGTTCCCCGTCGGGGCCGCCCGATCAGGCCGGCTCGACGCCGAACGGCGCTGCCCGGACGTCGACGCCGGGCGGACGAAGGGGGCGACGGCGCTGGGCACCTGGCGGCGCGCGGTGTCCGGGGGGTGTCCCGCGCGCCGCCAGCCCTGCCCGCGACCTCCGGCTACCCCCGCCCACCCACTTCATGCACCGGACCTGACGGCCGGGGCATGGACACAGCGGTCCCGGCAACCGCTCATGAATCCTCAACTGACAGGCGGCGCCCGTGTCCCGCGCCGGTGCTCCGCGTTCCCGGGCGTCCGGGCCCGCCACCACGGCTTGTTGACGGGAGAGGAGCCACCTTGCATGCTGCGCCTGGGAGTTCGACGGCAGGGGGAGTGGGGGCGAAGTGAAGGGGATCGATCTCCGGCGTGCGACCGGTGCCTTGGCGATCGCATTGCTCGGTGGGGGCTGGCTGCTCAGCGGATGCGCCGGCGATCCCGAACCCGCTCCTGACCCGCTGAGTCATCCCTGCCTCTTGCTGAGTGCCTCCCAGGCCGCGGAGGTGCTGCACCGCTCGCCCGGCCCGGCCAAGGAGATCCTGCAGGAGCAGGTGAGCGAGTGCGCCTACCAGGAAGCGGAGCTCTACGTCAGCGTTGCCCGTGCCTCCTACGGCAGGCAGTCCTTCCGCGACGTCGTCGACCGCACCAAGGGCCAACCAGTGACGGAGTCGGGGCTCGCCGACGCGGCGTACAGCTTCCACGTGCAGGAGGAGTCCAGGGACTTCGTCCTGCTCGACGTCCTCAAGGGCAGCAGGCTCGTGCAGATCACGGCGCCCACGGCCGAGGACGCCCGGCAGACCGCCCACCTGGTACTGCCGCAGCTTCACTGACGGCGTCCCGCGCAGCGGAACCGGTGCCCTCCGGCAGGCGATCCCGACCGGCGGCCGAGTGACGAGGAGCTGTTCAAGGTTCGGATCATGTGGCTGGAGTCAGGGACTTCAGCCACATGATCGATCCGCGTACAACCGCAGGCGCCTACGCAAGCTCCCCGAGTGGGGCTACCTCACGCCACTCGGGACCCGCCAGCGGCACCGGCAAGGTACGTCGCGTAGACGGAGAGTGTCCAACCGCAAGGTGGAACTTCGAGGTCCGGACACCCCAACGCGCACGCTGGGAGTTCGAGGCTCGGCGGACCGCTACTGCGCGGCGGGCGCGCTCACTCCGCCTGCGCTGCTCCCTGGGCCCACTGCTCAAAGGTCGTCGTCTCGATGCCCAGCGCGTGGGCCATTTCCGGAAGGGCCGGTGCCGGGTAGGTGTCCATCCGCCGCTGCGACTTTGCCAGTTCCGGCATGACCCCCCAATCGACGGCCTGCCCCGGGCTGCTGGGCAGCTCGATCGGCGTCGCCCGTACGGAGTTGAGTATCTCGACCGCGCGGCGCATGGACAGGACGTCTCCCGCGAGTTCCAGCACGACCTCGTGGAAGCGTTGCGGGTCCGCGACCGCCGCGAGCGTGGCGGTACCGATGTCCTGGACAGTGACCCATGGGCGTGCGACGTCGAGGTCGTTGACGACCGCCAGTCGGTTCGAGGTGAAACCCGCGAACCAGATCGACGGCTGTCTCAGGTTTTCCATGAAGCCGGAGGGTCGCAGGATGGTCCAGGTGGCGAAGCCCGACTCGCGCACCACCCGCTCGGCCTCGATCTTGCTGTGCCAGTAGTGGGCCGGGAAGGCTCCCCAGCGTTCCTCGTCGAAGGCCCCAGGATCGTCGATGCCGGCACCCGACACCGAGGAGTGCACGATCTGCTCGATCCCGGCCTCCCGGCTTACCGCCACCAGGTTGCGGGCACGTTGCACCTCGAAGTCGGCCATCAGGTTTGCGAAGTTCGCGGTCTCCATCGAGAACACCGCGGTCGCCCCGGCCGCCGCTTCCTTGAGGGAGGCGGGATCGTCGAGGTCGCCGCGTACCAGAGTCGCTCCCGCCGCGGCCAGCCGGACAGCGGCTTCGGACGACGGGTCCCGGACCAGTGCCCGGACCGGCCGCCCCGCGTCGAGCAGCGCGCGGGCGACCGCGCCCCCCTGGTTGCCGGTCGCCCCGGTCACCAACACCGGATGGGTTGTCATGGGTACTTCCCTCCCGCCAGTCAACCGGGGTGGCCCCCCGTTTGTACCCCGGAATATATGGGGTGGCCCCCCGATTGTCGAGAGGAGGGTAGGATCGGCGCGATGACAAGCCAGCAGATCCCGCACCGCGCCGACTGGCGGCGCAATCGCGAGCGCCTGCTCGCCGCTGCCGCCGAGGTCGTGGCGCGGGATGGTTCCTCCGCCTCGCTGGAGGAGATCGCCCGGCGGGCCGGGCTCGGCTCGGCGACCTTGCACCGGCACTTCCGCTCCCGCGAGGCCTTGCTGACCGCGGTCTTCCACGAGGGTGTCGAGCGTTTGGTGGCACGTGGCCGGGAGCTCAACGAGACAGCGGGCGGCGGCCTGGTGGTCTGGCTGGAGGAGCTGACCCGCTACACCGCCACTACTCGCGGGCTGGCCGTCTCCCTGCGGCCCACCGCGGACGACAGTGGCTGCCACGGCATGTTGGCCGACGTCGCCGCCGAGCTAGCGGCAACCGCGGTGAGGGCCGGCCGACTGCGTCCCGAGATCACGGTCGACGACCTGCTCGCCCTGGCCAACGGCATTGCCATCCGAGCCGAGGACGATCCGGAATTGGCCTCCCGCCTCCTGCGGATAGCCATCAGCGGAGTAGAACCACGGACATAGTCCCGGCTCTGTTCGCACCTGCCCGTCATGGCGATGACGGGCAAGCCGTCAGGTCCACAGCCGACCGACTTCGAGTTCCATGGCGGCGCGTACGGACTGACCGGAGCCGCGGACCGCACGATGGCGACCTGGCCGCCACCGCCCGCTGAACCAACTCCCGTGGGCGTGGCCTTTGTTGCTGCAGGGTTCGTCAGACGATGCCACCGGCCGCCGCCTGGGGCATTGGCCAGTAGGCGGCATCCGGCGTGGTCGACCACCCCGCGAACGTCGGCCGAGACAACGAGCGAATCCACGGCCGCATCGCGCACAAAGGCGAGAAGGCACCGATCCAGGCCAGCCGGCGTTGGCACGTGGAGCGCACTCACGCCTGGCGGAACGCCTTCTACCGGCTCGCCCGCTGCTACGAGCGGCGCGCCACCGTCATCGACGCATTCTTCGACTTCGCCGACACGGTCATCACCGTGCGCAGCCTGATCCGACAGGCATGGACGACTCACCGCTGGGACGAACGCCCGACCCGCCGACCATGACCGCACGCCCATCCGTGCGCCCTTGACAGACCCCAACCCGACGGATCATGGAAGACGTCAGCCAGGGAGCGCTTTTGAGCGCGAACCGTAGAGGTTGGATTGTTTCATCGGAGAAAAGCCAGAATTTTGATCCGGTCGGCCCGGGGCCGAGTCATCGGCCGCGTCCGCCAGAAAGGTCCGGTTGGCGTCAATCAGGTGATCAAGTGCTTCCTTGGCGGCGGTCAGGCTGTCAATGGTGGATGAAAGGCGGGTTCGCTCCTGATTCATTGCGGTCAAGGCTTGCCGAGCTCTGTCCCTGTTGGGCTCCGTCATGCAAGGGACCATCTGGGCGATGGCTCTGCTGGACATTCCGGCGGCCAGGAACACCTGAATCAGCGCCACCCGCTGGACGTGATCGTCGTCGTAGCGCCGCTGGCCGCTGGGGGACCTTGTGCTGACCAGCAAGCCCTGCTGCTCGTAGTAGCGCAGTGATCGACGGCTTGCTCCTGTCCGGGCGGACAGTTCACCGATCCGCATCTCAACCCCTCGTATGCATTGGGTCACGGCGACTTGCCCTTGACATCGATGTGAGCGTTTAGGTTAACCCCATGGCTCGGGACCTGCTGCCGGGGGCTCCGGTCGCCGACCTCTCGCATCCGCTGGAGCACGAAAGGGAGAGTTCCGTGATCAAGTTCGCTTTCATGATCAACCGTATCCATGGAATGACGTTCGAGGAATTCGTTGAGCATCACCGGGACCGCCATGCCCCGTTGTTCACCTCCATTCCGGAGGCGCGGCAGTACGTGAAGAAGTACACCGTCTCCCACCCGGTGCCCGCTGAAAGCTACCCGAGTCCCGCCTACGACGGCCTCACTGAAATCTGGTTTGAAAGCTGGGCGGACCACGACGCCTTCTTCGCCTCCAAGAATTACAAGGAGGTGGTGAACCCGGACGAGAGCAAGTTCATCGACATGAATTCGGTGGCAGTAATGGTCACTGAAGAAAGGATGGTGATCTAGTCTTCGGGCTGCCCGCTCCGCGCCGCGGGCGATGCGGCGGGCCATCCACGTGACGTCGGCCCACGTGATCAAGGTTTCGGAGTGCTGGACGAACCGTTCGTAACACAACGGGCGCTCCAGGCCAGCGGAGAACGACGAATCGGAAGTGCGTCGCCCACACCCAGCTCCGCCTGGCCCGCCGGCTCGCCGCCGACCTGCGCCGCCCCTGGGAACGCCCGCTTCCAGTAGCAAAGTTGACTCCGGTCCGGGTCCGCCGAGGGTTCCGCAACATCCGTGCGAAGGTCCTCACTCCGGCCCGGGTGCCGAAACCCTCCCGGCCCGGCCCCGGACGACCTCGGCTCCCTCGGCGGCGTGCGGGATGTCCTCGGCGGGGTCATGATGAGACGGCCCGGCCGCCGCGGGAGCGCCGGGCAGGAAAGGGGCAGGCGATGGAGCTGTTCCCGCCGGCGCCGCTGCCGGAGTGGCGGGACACGAAGGAGACGCTGCACCGCTTCGCGCAGATTGTCGGCAAGATCCGCTTGGCCGCGAGCGCTCGGCGCAACCACTGGTGGAACGTCCCGTTCCATGTCACTGGGCGCGGCATCACCACCCGTCCGATGGGTCAGGTCGACGGGAATCCGATCTTCACGGTCGACTTCGACTTCGTCGACCACCGGCTCGTCGTCACGACGCTGGACGGCGGAGAGCAATCCTTTCCGCTTCCGGGCCAGTCCGTCGCGTCGTTCTACGACCAGACCATGGCCGCGCTGGCCGCGCTGGGCGTCCGGGCGAACGTCGCTATTCCCAGGCCCTTCGACCTACCCGACGCCGACCGGCCGTTCGCCGAGGACACCGAGCACGCGACCTACGACCCGGTAGCCGCAAACCGCTACTGGCGGGTGCTGAGCCAGGTGGCGTCCGTGCTGGAGGAGTTCGCGGCGGGCTTCTCGGGAAAGGCCAGCCCGGTGCACCACTTCTGGCACACGTTCGACATCGCCCACAGCCGGTTCTCCGGGCGCCGGGTCGACCAGCCCAGGCAGGCCGACCCCGTCACCCGAGAGGCGTACTCCTCGGAAGTGATCAGCTTCGGCTTCTGGTTCGGCGACGACACGTTTGCCGAGCCCGCGTTCTACTCGTACACCGCTCCCGAGCCCGCCGGTCTGGCCGAGGCGCCGCTCAGCCCGGCGTCCGCGCAGTGGGTCGCGCGCGGCGACAGCCACCTGGCCGTGCTGCGCTACGACGCGGCCCGCGCCGAGGCCGATCCACGTGCCGCTGTGCTCGCCTTCTACGAAGGCGCCTACCAGGCCGGGGCCGGATGCGCCGGATGGGACATCGCGGCGCTTGCGTGCCCCTACGGAATCACGGACCCGGTCCGGCGCATTTGACGAAGTCGGTCAGCAGCGCAGCGCGGTGCGATGGTCAGGCTTCGGTATCGGTGCGCGCCAGGAGGCCCTTGAGCAGGCCCGTGGACTGGCCGACCTCGATGAGGTAGCCATCCGGGTCGCGCATGTAGCAGCGCAACTCGGCGCGCCGGTCGATGGGCGGCGTGAAGAACTCGGCTCCCTTGGCGCGGGCTGCCGCGTAGAAGCCGTGGATGTCCGCCACCCGTACGTTCAGGAAGCTGGAGGCGGTGTGGCGGTCCTGCGGTGGGCGCAGTGTGATGTCGGGTTTGTCATCCGTGGGCCCGCCACCGGGGTTCATGATGACCCAGCTGTTGGCGACCTTGATGATGCAGGGGCTCTCCTCCAGCACCACCTGCCCGCCCAGCACATCGGCATAGAACGCCCGCGAGCGAGGGACGTCGCCGACCGTGAGAAAGTGCGTCAGCAGCACCCCCTCGGCCGGTGCGGGAACGTCGTCGGCTGAGGCGCCGGCGGCGATGAAATCGGACATATGGCCAGCGTAGGGCGGGACCCCCCGCTCGGCATTCCCGCTTCGAGGAGGAAGCCGGTTTCACCGTCGACCTGGCGGCACGTCCCGGGGCGCGTTGGACGTTGTGGCGCGCCGCATGCGGTGGCGGTCAACGAGACGGTCATCTCCTTCGTCCTCGTCGGTGCCTTGACCAGGGCAGGCGACGACGGCGGGTTGAGTATGCGTACTCATGCGTCGGGCCTGTTCGCCGGCGGAGGGTTGAGGCGGACGCGACGGACGGATACGGGGGAGAAGCGGTGTCTCGGTGGAGTGGGATCGGTGCGTTGGTGCTCGCAGCGGTGCTGGCCGGGGCGGTCGCGGGGTGCGATCGCGTGCCGGCCGGCGATGAGCTGGCGCAGAAGGCCAGGGCGCCGCAGGCACAGTCGCAGCGGGCGACGGAGGAGGCCCGGATCCGTGACCTGATCGATCGCCTGAGCCGGGTGGAGGGGCCGGAGCCCGTGGTAACCCTGCTCGACGACACCTGCGAGAGGCGTTCCGAGAACCTCTTGGAGTCACGTACGCAGGTGTTGTTGACCTGCAGGATGCACGCCATCGCGGACTTCGGTGTCCGGGGAGACATCACCTCGGTGTTGCCCGGGATCCGCGCGGCCGGTCTCACCAGGTGGGGGCCGGTGGACGGGAACGGCCAGGACGGGCCGTACGCGACAGGAACCGTGCGCTACGCCATGGAGTACCACCGCACCTGCGGTCGCTACCCGGACGGTCGGCCGATGCCCAGCCCGCGGCTGGCGGCAGACGGGCTCGCGATCGACTGGGACCGGCTGGATCTGCCTCTCGTGAACCGGATCGAGGAACCCACGCCCTGTCTGTCGCCGTCCGGCGGCGGCACGTACCACCGCTGTTCGCAGGTTCCGGAAGGAGCGGGGAAGGTGACCGAGGCGCGGGCCCGGTACGGCACCGTACTGGAACTGACGGCGGATGGGCTCGACTACTTCACGGTGAAGAGGTAGGGCTCGCCGGGAGTCCGTCATCGACGGCCGCAGGCTCGCCTGCCTCGGCCTCGCGGGCGCCCGTCTCCACGCGCTGACAGTCGACGACCACCAGGCCGTCCGCGACCTCACCCGCGGCCTCGGCCCCACCACGCTGCGCCAGGCGCGGGAGGCCTGCCGCTCGGCCTTCTCCAGCCGGGCGGACTCGGCCGTGCTCTTCGTCGGCAACACCTGGCAGCCGGCCCGCCGAGCGGGCACCCCGGCGGCCTCGTCCTTGTACCCGGCACCACCGCGATCGGGAAAGTAGACGCCTGACACACTGTGCGCCATGACTGAGCACGAACACCATGCCTCGGTGCAGCTCTCCGAGGTGCTGCACCGCAGGTTGGAGCGGATCGAGCGGCTCCTGGAGCCCGAGAAGCCGGAGCGCCCAGCGTGGCGCTCGGTCACTCTCGGTGAGCAGCGCTGGGCGGTCTCGGTGGCCATCCTGGTCGCGGTGGGCCTCCAGCTTGCCCTGCCGACCCGTCTGACCATCCACCCGCATGGGATGCTGCCCACCCTGGAGCTGGCGCTGCTGGTGGCCCTGGTGGTCCTCAACCCGCACAAGCGCATCGACCAGACATCGCGGTTGCTGCGCCTGCTGAGCCTGGCCCTGGTGGCGGTGATCAGCCTGGCCAACGGCTGGTCGGCGGTGAAGCTGGTGCGCGACCTGATCCACACGTCCGCCTCGCCGGGTGCGCTGGCGCTGCTCGGTACCGGCGGCGCGGTCTGGGCGACCAACATCATCGCCTTCTCGCTGTGGTACTGGGAGTGGGACCGGGGCGGCCCGGCGGCCCGTGCCCAGGGGGTGAGATCGTACCCGGACTTCCTCTTCCCGCAGATGCAGCAGGAGGGCATCGCGGAGCCGGGCTGGGAGCCGTCCTACCCGGACTACCTGTACGTGGCATTCACCAACGCCTGCGCGTTCAGCCCGACGGACACCATGCCGTTGTCGGTCTGGGCGAAGCTGCTGATGATGACGCAGTCGGCGGTGTCGCTGATCACGGTGGTGCTGGTGGTGGCGCGGGCGGTCGGCATCCTGCAGTAGCAGCCACAGTGCGGCAGGCCAGCGATGGCTCGTGGGCAGCGCTCGCGCAGGTCCCCGCCAGGTACGGTTCGATCGGCACCACGTCGGCCCGCATCCGCGCGCAGTGACCACGCAGGCGGCCCGGATCACCGACCTGGTCAACGGCGCCCCCGACAACCAGCCGGTCACCGGGCTCGGAGCTCGCAGGCCATGGCGCCCCCGTCACCGATGGATCACTGCCAAGTTCGGCGGAGTGCCGGCTGTGAATCCGCGACGACTGCGAAGACCCGCGTGCTGCCCGGCCCGCATGGCCGTGTCGACCTTGTGGATGCCCGCCGGGGCCACCAGGTTGAGCGCGGCGATCAGGTAGAGGAAGGTGCCGGAGACGCTGTTGCCGATCACGCCCGGCCACTGGTGCGCGGTGGACCGGTCGTCGACCAGGGTGCCGGCGATCTGGGCGCCGCCGGCGACGCGGTCATCGCCATGACGATGCTGGAGTGGCCGAGCGCGAACCAGAACCCGGCCGAGACCGGGCGCTGGCCGTCCGCCATCAGCGTGGCGCCGGCCTGCCACACCTCGGCGTGCACGACGGGCCGGGTGCACGGCTTCCACTGGCAGGTGGTCGCGGCCGGCTGTTCCGGTCGACGGGCGGCGAGTCGTGGTGTCGGTGAGGCTGCGGCGTCCGGTGCGCCCGGTGCTCGGCTGCCCGCAGCAGACCTTCCGCGAGCAGGTGCCTGCGTCGTGGAGCGCTGTCGGCGCCACGCCAGGCGACTGGCCGACCAGCTGGGCTCCTTCGCCAAGAACCTCAACGAGTGAGGTATTTGCCTAAAGCTTTTAGGTAGATGCACACTGGCCGTAGGCACACTGAGAGTAGGTGATGGTTGTGGCTCGGGTAGGACTGAACCCGGAGCGGCTGACGCTCGCTGGTGCGGAACTCGCCGATGAGGCCGGTTTCGGCCAGGTGACCCTGTCCGCGCTCGCCCGGCGTTTCGACGTGAAGCCGGCGAGCCTGTACGCGCATGTGAAGGACTCCCACGAGCTCAAGACCCGGATCGCGCTGTTCGCACTGGAGAAACTCGCCGACCGGGTCGCCGACGCCGTGGCGGGGCGCGCGGGCAAGGGCGCCTTGACAGCCTTCGCGAACGCCTACCGGGACTACGCCCAGGCGCACCCCGGCCGGTACGAAGCAGCGAGGTACCGGCTCGACCCGCAGACTGCCGCGGCCAGCGCCGGCGTCCGGCATGCGCAGATGACACGGGCGATCCTGCGCGGCTACGACCTGGCTGAGCCGGCCCAGACGCACGCGGTCCGCATGCTGGGCAGCGTCTTCCACGGCTATGCCTCCCTGGAGGCGGCCGGCGCATTCGACCACACGGACGTAGCCGCTCAGCAGTCCTGGGCCTGGACCCTGGACTGCCTCGACACGGTACTGCGGAGCTGGTCCACCCCGGCCGCCCCACCCGAGAAAAGGGCTTGAGGCAATGAGCACCGAACAGAACCTGATCACCACCCCCGTCACTGCCGACTTCCTGCGCGGGCACCTCGACGTGGAAGAGACCGCCCGCGGCCTGCTGCCGCACCGGCTGCCTGCCCGGGCGCGCCGCCGGATTCCCGACGACCGGCTGGCCGTGGCCGAGGCCCAGCCCTCCGGTGTCCGGCTGGTCTTCCGTACCGACGCCACCACCGTCCGCCTGGACACCCTGCCCACCAAACGCGTCTACCGGGGCTTCCCGCCCCCGCCGGACGGCGTCTACGACCTCCTGGTCGACGGCCGCCTCACCGCCCACGCCACCGTGGACGGCGGGAACCTGCACACCATCACTGACATGCAGACCCAGACTGCGGAATTCACCCCGGGCCCCGCCGGCACCGCCCACTTCACCGACCTCCCGCCCGGTGAGAAGGACATGGAGATCTGGCTCCCGCACACGGAGATCACCGAGGTCATCGCGCTGCGCACCGACGCCCCCGTGCAGCCCGCCCCGGACGAGGGGCGCCGGGTGTGGCTGCACCACGGCAGCTCCATCAGCCACGGATCCAACGCCGTCTTCCCCAGCACCATCTGGCCCGCCCTGGCCGCCTCCGCAGGCGGTGTGGAGCTGATCAATCTCGGCTTCGGCGGCAGCGCGCTGGTCGACCCGTTCATCGCCCGCGCGATGCGCGACACCCCCGCGGATCTGATCAGCCTCAAGCTCGGCATCAACGTCGTCAACAGCGACGCCATGCGTCTGCGCGCCTTCGCCCCCGCCATCCACGGCTTCCTCGACACCATCCGCGAGGGTCACCCCACCACCCCCTTGCTCCTGGTCTCCCCCATCCTGTGTCCGACCCACGAGAACACCCCCGGACCTCTCATGCCGGACCTCTCCAGCGGAGCCCTGAGGTTCAAGGCCACCGGTGATCCGGCCGAGACCGCCGCGGGACGGCTGACGCTCACGATCGTCCGCGAGGTCCTGGCCGACATCGTCGAGCAGCGGTCCGTCGAGGACCCCAACCTCCACTACCTCGACGGGCTCGACCTCTACGGCGAGAGCGACCACGACGAGTTCCCCCTGCCGGACGCGATTCACCCCAGTCCCGAAGGACACCGCCGCATCAGCGAGAACTTCGCCGGGCTCGTCTTCGCGGACAACGGGCCCTTCGCCATCACCACCGGCTGACCGGACGACCCGCCGGGCGTGCAACCGGCGGCCCCACGGCGGCCCGCACTCAGGCGGCGCGGTGCGCGCGGCCGGACGGCGACGGCGGCGGCGCGCCGCGCGGGCTGCCCCCAGTGCGGCTCGGGCCTGTTACCGCTGAGACGGGTCATGGCCCAAGGCCGTAGGACGGGCGGCAGCCTGGGACGCGGTCCGTACCCGCTGCCGGGAGCGCCGCGTCCACATCACCAGCGCCGTCACCACCACGACTTCGACGGCTGTCGAAAGGCCGCTCACCACCGAGAGGGGCAGGGTGAACACCAGCACCAGCCGCAGCGCCGCCTCGGCCAGCAGTGCGGCCCCCCAGAGTGCGGTCAGCCGCCGCCGGGCGCTGTGGGCCGCAGGGGTGTCCGGGCCCCTGGCCGGCAGCCGCCGGGCCAGGTAGGCGATGGCCGGGGTCCGGGTGGCGCAGCTGGCCAGGAACACCAGGCCGGTCAGTGCGCTGGTGGCCGGGTCGCGGAGCAGCAGCAGCCGTGCGTCGTGGGTGGGGAGCGTGAGGGCCAGGCCCAAGGCGTACGTGGCGAGCATCAGCACGGCCACCGCGTCCAGGTGCCGACTGCGGAGCACGCTCCAGAGCAGTCGGCCGCCGGCCGCGGCGGTGGCGGCCATTAGCGAGGTGGTCACCGGGAAACCGGCGGCCTGGCAGCCGTAGAAGGTGGCGGGCGACAGCCCGATGTCGTAGGCGAGGCCGATTCTCGCGGCCCGCGTGGAGTGGCCCGCGTCGGGACCGACCGTCCGGCTCACCTTTGCCGGAACCGAGTGCGCGGTCTGGTGAGAGGTCATGCCACGACGCTACGAAGCGGTCGCCGGGGCGGGATCCACCCCGGGACGGAGGCCGGGCGGAGATGGCCCGACCGCGTTCTCCACCCGGAGCTGGAGAAGCAACTCCACCTGACGGAACGATTGGTGGTTTCCGTGCGCCACGCCTGCGCGGTGCGGGTGCGTGGGACGGACCACACGATGCGGTGCGGCGCCCTCGAAGCGCTCTCCGACGCCGGGCCGCTGGTCGGGCCGGTGCTGACCCACGTCGACGTGTCCGCGTGATCACACCGTCCGCCGGTCCCGCTGTCAGGCCATCTCGACGTAGCGGTGGACCCGGTCGAAGCGCCGGGCCGCCCCGGCCGGAACGCACCCGCACCGCCGCCTTCGCGCTGCGTGGCACCGAGCAGGCAGTGCCGTCCGGCCGTCCCGGGGTGCGCCGCAGCCACTTCTGGCGAGCGGCAAGGCGCCGGTCACCACCAGGTGGCCGCACCTTGCGAGATCGTCCCGCTCCTCAAGGAGGAGGGAATCACCGAGGACACCGATCCGACCGATCTGTCGACCCTTCAGGCCGCCATGGACCGCGGCCACGGCGTCGTTCGCGGCGACTTGTGCCGCAAGATCGGCGGCGTCATGGCGTCCATGCTGTCCAGGACGACCGCCACGGCGCCGGACAGCCGATCGGTGAGGTCCCCCGGCACGGGCAGGGCAGGGGGTGGTGTGCCGGAGCGCCGCACCCGTCCTGAGCGTGCGCGAGCACGGTCGCGGCGTCGTGGTCGGCGCACCGCTGGGCCGCGGTCCGGGTGCCGGTAAGGGTAGCCAAGCAGGTCGGCGCCGGTCAGGCTGCGGTCCTCTTTCTTGAGCAAGCGATCCAGATAGAGTACGGTGGAGCCATGGTAAGAACCCGGGAGTTCGACACCGAGGCGGCGGTGAGCCGCGCCATGGAACTGTTCTGGACGCGTGGTTACGAGGCCACGTCGGTACGCGACTTGACCCAGCGACTGGGAATCGGGCAGGGATCCTTGTATGCCGCGTTCGGCGACAAGGAGGGCCTGTACCGGGCGGCGCTGGAGCACTACCGCACCACCCTCGCGGCGGCCGCCCTGCGCAGCCTGGAGGAGGGAGCGGACGCCCGGTCGGCCATCCGTACGATGCTGGTCGAGCGGGTCCGGATCGCCGTGGAGGACGACGGCCGGGGGTGCCTGGCAGTCAACGCCGCCTGCGAGCGCCTGCCGGAGGCTGTGGCGATCCGGCGCACCGTGCGGGACATGCAGGACGCCAGTCGGGACGCGCTCGCGGAGGTGCTGCGGGTCGCGGCGGAGCGAGGCGAGATCGCGGCGCGGCACGACCCGCACACGCTGGCCGCTTTCCTCGTCACGTTCCTCAACGGACTGCTGGTCTCCTCGAAGATCACCCCGGATGCCCGCGCTCTCGAACCCCTCGTGGAGGTCGCCCTGGCCGCCCTCGGCTGACTTTTTCATGCCCGCAAACTGTATCGAACGATCCAGAAAGACGGGCCGGAGCCCGCACGAGTAGGGGATCCGGCGAATCCACCCCAGCTCCATCGACCCCCTTCGGAGGATCCATGCCCGCCGCGCCCACCCCGAGCACACCAGCTCTCGGCGGTAACCGCTGGAACACCTTCCCCGCAGCCGGCACCACCCTGACAGCCCGCGACTTCTTCACCGCCACCGAGCCGCTGCTGCAGGGCGTCATCGATGACAGCGCCCTTACCGGCGCCGACAGCGAGGTGCTGGAGGACCAGATCCGCGCGACACTCGCCCTCAGTACCCGGGAGACCTCCCTGCCGTTGGCCATCGGCCCGGACAGCGCCCCGGCCGCACGCGAACTGGGCACCCAGGCCGAGTCGATCGGCCGGGAGCTCGCCGCCTGGGCCACCGCGGCTTTGAAGAGGCTGCTCGCTGACCGGATACCGCTGCCCGCAGGACCGCTGGTGGTCCGCAGCCACTGCTACGGCCACCTGCTCACCCCTCCCGCGGCCGATCTGCTCCTCGGCCGGCGCGGCAGCCCTGTCGCGATGCAGCTCTACAACGAGTGGCTGCATCAGATGGTCCTGCTGCGCGACGCCCTGCTGCCCTTCACCAACTGGCAGGACGTACCGCTCCTGACCACCCCGTCCGGGCTCCGGCACACCGAACCGGCCCGGGACGCGTTCCTCACCGAACTGCTGGTCCGCCGGATCCGGCACTCCAGCATCGTGGGCTTCGCCCGCCACGTCGTCACCGGCACCTCCGGCCCGGCCGGCTACGGCTTCGAGACGGGCGGCGGGACCGCCCTGCCCGCCGTCCTCGATCAGCAACCCCTGACCGCACCCCGGTACCTGCTGACCTGGCGCACCGACCCGGCCGCCGAAGACACCGTCACGTACGTCACTGAAATACAGGACTACTACGCCGCCCCCCGCACCCTCGTCGAGGACCTGCCGCCCACCAACACCCCATCGGGGCCGCTCACCGCCCGTACCGTCACCGGGCCGATCACCGACGGGACTCGCACCGCCCGCATCGAGATCGCCCACGGCGGCACCCTCGCCCACGTCGACCTAGGCCAGGCCCTACGCGGCCACCGCTTCGCCCACCGGCCGGGCCCGGCCACAGCCGCCGCACACGCCGTTGCCGCGCCCCGCACTGCGGATGTGTGGTCCGCACTGCACGCACCGGGGCTGGTGTGGACGCGAGCAGGCGACGTCACCCTGGACGCCACCGGCCAGGCCGACCTCGTCGTACTGGCCCTGCTCGGCCGGCTCTACCCGGAGAACGTCACCCTGGACCCCGCAGGCCGCTCCGCTGCCCTGCCGACCCCGGACGGCAGCGGCCCGAGCCGCCTGGTGACGCTCGTCGACCCTCCCCGAGTCCACTGACACCCGTATCGCGGAGTACACCGAAACATAGGAGAACATGATGTTCGACCACGACGGAACTCCCGCTCGCACGGGCCGGGCCGCCGTCAACGGAACGAGTCTGCACTACCGCACGGCCGGTTCGGGCCCCGCGGTGGTGCTCCTGCACGGCGTGCCCAAGACCGGATACCACTGGCGCTACCTCCTCCCGAAGCTGACGCCCCACTACACCGTCGTCGTGCCGGACCTGCGTGGTCTCGGCGACTCCGCCCGACCGCCGGACGGCTACGACTCCGCGACGATGAGTGACGACATCGCCGAGCTGATGGCCCACCTCGGACACGGGACGTACGCCGTTGCGGGTGAGGACTGGGGAGCGGTGATCGGCTAGCACACCGGGCGCTCGGCGAGGCCGCCGGCCAGCACTGCAACGCGGTCGTCGGGCCCGCTCTGCGGGTATTCCGCAGGTCAGGGGTGCAACGCTGTCGTTGCGTTGCACCCCGCGTCGCACCTGTGTTGCACCCCGCGTTGCAGTGCCGGCGGGCAGGTGGACAGTTGGCGTGCCGATGCGACGCCTATGGTGCTTCAGCACCCCCGTTCCAGAAATCTGGAACAAGGTCGCGGCGGTCCTGTGCCGTCTGCGACCCGGCATGTGGCGGGTCCGGTGATCGACGCGGCCCGGAGCGTGCGTGCTCCGGGCCCCCGCTGAGGCTCAGCCCAGTGTGCAGGCGAGCTGTGCCTTGACCGCGTTTCGGAGGTCTTCCTGGGCGTAGCACTGGCCGCTGTAGACGTCCTGGAACTGGGGGCTGATGAGGTGGACGTTCACGATCTCGGTCACGATGTTGACGTTCCCCTGGGCCACGATGGTGTTGTGCGCCACGGCCACCTGTCCAGTCGGAGCTGTCTGGGCGCCGATGACGCCGCCTTCACCGTAGATCAGGTTGGTGATCTTGGTGTAGATGGTCACCTGCTTGCCCTGGATGGTGTTGCCGACGATGGCGACCGACCAGTCCTTGTAGTTGCGCTGCCAGGTGTAGTGGGTCCTCTGGTTCAGGGCCTGTACGGCGCCGTACCCGATCACGGTGATCCAGCGGTGCGGGAGCAGCGGGCGGCCGCCCGGGTGGTCGCGGGGCTTCGCAGGCTCGCCCGTCTGCACGGCCTCGGACAGCTCCTGGGTCCCCGTGTTCAGGCGGTCCGCCGCCGAAGCCACCCCGGGGGTGGCGCTCGCCGGTGCGGCGACGCCACCGGTGACGGCGAGGGCCGCGAGCGCGGCGACCGCGATCGTCTTCCACTTCCCGCCGGGCCGCTGACTGATGGCCATTTGTCACTCCTCTTCGCGTCCATCAACGAGCGCGCGCGTACCGACGCACCCGCCGCCGGGCACCCCGGCGCACACCACTGTCGCCGCCCCGCCACCCGGCCCACATCAGTCATTTGACTGCCGAACGCGGTCAGCCCGACTGGGACGCCGGCGCGATGGACGACGAGCAACTCCTGCGCGCCCTGGTCCACCACCTCACCGGCGTCCGCTGGGGCGTGAGCCTGGAGCCGTTCGGCAAGGTCGTCGCGGTCCTGCGCCGACTCCGACGCCGCTCTGCCCGGAGCCGTGTGCGCGGGGAGCCGGCGGCTCCTGCACCTGTTCCTCGCCCGGTTCGACCCCGAGTCAGGCACGGTGAACCTGAGCCAGCGGGACATGGGAGAGCTGCTGGCCCTGTCCCACCCATCGGTGAACAAGGCCGTCGGCGCCCTGGCTTGCACGAAGCTCGCCTGGCCGATCTCATGTGACAGGCGCCGGTCCCGTCGCCGTCGAGCGCCCACCGTTCTCCGGCACACCGGCTGCGCCGCACGTGACCGGCTCCGCCGCACGTGACACGCCCGGAACGCGACAACGCCGTCGACACCGCCGCGCGCCTGGGACGATGCCCGCCGGGCCTGCCTGACCGCCAGCGGACGGTGCCAGGCGCCGACCGCCGTCAGACCCCGTCCAGCCGGAAGGCGGAGGCAGGTTGAGGTTGAGAAGGACCGGTGAAGCCGAGCCCCGTCCCCTGGTCGTCATCGGTGGAGGGGCCGCAGGACTCAGTCTTGCCCATTGGCTGGTCGGACACGGAAACGAGGAACCCCGGCCCCGTCCCCGGCTCGACCTGACCGTCGTCGAGACCCCCGAGGGTCCGCTGCGCCCGCCGCCGCGGACCTGGTGCTTCTGGGACGACCGCCCGGGGGAGTACGAGCAGGCCGTCACCGCGCAGTGGTCCCGGCTGCGGCTCACCGACCCCGACGGGAACACCGTCGAGACGGAGGCCGCCCCGCTGCGCTACCGGATGCTGCGCTCCACCGCGTTCGAGGAACTGGTCCACCACCGCCTCGGCGCCCACCCCGGGGCCAGGATCGTGCGGGCCACCGTGCAAGGGGTGCAGAACCGGCCGGACGGACGCCCGGGTGCCCGCGTGGTCGCCACCGACCCCGCCGGGCGCCCGCTCACCCTCGACGCCCGGTACGTCTTCGACTCCAGGCCCCCCGTGCGGCTGCCGGCGGCCCGGACCACTCTCCTGCAACACTTCCGCGGCTGGTTCGTGCGCACCGCCCGCTCGCGCTTCGATCCCTCGACCGCCCACCTGATGGACTTCCGCCTTCCGCAGCCCACTCACGGCCTCGCCTTCGGCTACGTCCTTCCCCTGGCCCCCGACCGTGCCCTCGTGGAGTACACCGAGTTCTCCCGACGCCCCCTGGCCACCGCCGACTACGAGCGCGCGTTGCACGACTACACCCACCGCATCCTCGGCCTGGGCGCACTCACCGTGGAGGAGACCGAACAAGGCGTCATCCCCATGACGGACGGCCGCTTCCCCCGCCGTGCCGGGCCCGCCTGCGTACGCATCGGCACCGCCGGCGGCGCCACCCGCCCCGCCACGGGCTACACCTTCGCCGCCATCCAGCGGCAGAGCCGAGCCATCGCCGCCGCCCTGGCCCGGCAACCGACCCCCGGCCGGGCCGCACCCGCGCCCGCACCTCACCGCCGACGGGCCCTGGCCATGGACGCCGTCCTGCTGCGCGCCCTGGACACCGGCCGGATCGACGGCCCCCGCTTCTTCACCGACCTGTTCCGCCACACCCCCGCCGAACAGGTCCTGCGCTTCCTCGACGGCAGGAGCACCCCCGCCGAGGAACTGCGCATCGGCCTGCGCTGCCCCGTCGGCCCGATGCTGCGCTGCGCCGCCGAACTCCCCCTGCTGCCCCGCCGGGCCGTGCCCCGCACCGGACCGGAATTCGCCCCCGACTCCTCCGAGGAGGACCGTTGACGTCCATCCTGCACGACCGTGACCTCGTGCGTGCCTTCGACCACGCCGCCCCGGCCTACGACCGGCTGACCGCTCTCAACCCCGGCCACCTCGGCGCCCTGCGCCGCTCGGCCCGCCGCCTGTGCCTGCGCGACGGCGGGGCCGGCCTGCACGTGCTGGACCTCGGCTGCGGCACGGGGGCCTCGACCCGGGCGCTGCTCGAAGCGGCGCCGCACGCCCGGATCACCGCCGTCGACGCCTCCGCCGGCATGCTGGCGCGGGCGGCCGCGAAGCCCTGGCCGCGAAACGTGACCTTCCTTCACCGCACCGCCGAAAACCTGACCGCCGAGAACCTGACCGCCGAAAACCTGCGGGAGACCGGTACCGAAACCGCCGCCCCCGGTGCCGGGCAGCGCTACGACGCGGTGTTCGCCGCGTACCTGTTCCGCAACACCACCGACCCCGACGCCGTCCTCGCCGGCGTGCACGCCCTGCTGCGGCCGGGCGGGCGCCTGGCCGTCCACGAGTACAGCCTCAGCGGCTCGGCGGCGCACCGGATGCTGTGGAACGCCGTCTGCCGGGCGGTCATCGAACCCGCCGGGGCACTCACCGGCGACCGCGCCCTCTACCGTCACCTGCGCCGCAGTGTCCTGGACTTCGACACCGCCCCGCACTTCGCCGCCCGCCTGGCACGGGCGGGGTTCGCACCGGTGCGCATCCTGCCGGCGGCCGGATGGCAGACCGGCATCGTCCATACCTTCCTCGCCGCGCGCCCCCGCCCGGCCGCAGCCCCGCCCGGGACCGCCGCGGCGCGGCCGGGCCCCGTCCACCCGCAGGCGCACGCGTGAAGAACACGACGCCCGCCGCCCGGCGCGGCCGCGACCGCCGGGCCGAAACGGTGCCGGCCGCACCGGGCCGCGCCCGCTTCCCCGGAGCCGAGCCGCCCCGGGTCGCCGTCGTCGGCGGCGGCATCGCCGGCCTGGCTGCCGCCACCGCACTCGCCGAACGCGGCATCGCGGTGACCCTCCACGAACGGGAGCGCGTCCTGGGCGGACGGGTTGCCGGCTGGCCCACCCGTCTCGCCGACGGGTCGGCGGCGACCATGAGCCGCGGCTTCCACGCCTTCTTCCGTCAGTACTACAACCTGCGCGGCCTGCTGCGGCGTACCGACCCGGGGCTCACCCGGCTGTCCGCCCTGCCCGACTACCCACTGCGCCACCGCTCGGGACTGACCGACAGCTTCGCCCGGGTACCGCGCACCCCTCCGCTCAGCGCAGCCGGCTTCGTCCTCCTCAGCCCCACCTTCGGGCTGCGCGACCTGGCCGCCCTGGACGCACGGGCGGCCCTGCCACTGCTCGACGTCCGCGTACCGGAGGTGTTCGAACGGTACGACGACACCAGCGCCCACGAGTTCCTGGAGAGGGTCAACTTCCCCCGCGCGGCCCACCACCTCGCCTTCGAGGTGTTCTCCCGCAGCTTCTTCACCGACCCGCGCCGGCTGTCCGCCGCCGAACTGCTGCTGATGTTCCACATCTACTTCCTCGGATCCTCCGAAGGACTGCTGTTCGACGTCCCCACCGAGCCCTATCCGCAGGCCCTGTGGCAGCCCCTCGCCGACTACCTGGGCGCCCTCGGCGTCGATCTGCGCACCGCCTCCCCCGTCGACCGGGTCCGGCCGCTGGCCGACGGCGACATCGAGGTGGTGACCCCGGCCCGGGGCGCCGAGCGCCACCAGGCCGTCGTCCTGGCCCTCGACGCCGGCGGCCTACGGCGCCTGGTCGCCGCCTCGGAGCGCCTGGGCGACCCGCAATGGCGCGCCGACATCGCCGCCCTGCGCACCGCGCCGCCGTTCCTGGTCTCCCGGCTCTGGCTGGACCGCCCGGTCGCCGCGCACCGGCCCGGTTTCCTCGGCACCAGCGGCTACGACGGGCTGGACAACATCAGCGTCCTCGACCGCTGGGAGGGCGAAGCGGCCCGGTGGGCCGCCCGCACCGGCGGATCGGTGGTCGAACTGCACGCCTACGCCGTGGACGAGGACGCCGACCGCGAAGGGGTCCAGGAACGCATGACGGCCCGGCTGCACGAGGTCTACCCGGAGACCCGCGGCGCCCGCACCGTGGACGTGCGCCACGAATGGCGCGGCGACTGCCCGGTGTTCCCGGTCGGCGGATGGCCGCGCCGCCCCGGCGTCATCACCCCGCACCCCGCCGTCGTCCTCGCCGGAGACCTGGTCCGCACCGACCTGCCCGTCGCCCTGATGGAACGCGCCGCCACCACCGGCTTCCAGGCCGCCAACGCCCTGCTCGCCCGGTGGGGCGTGTCCGGCCAGACCCTGTGGTCCGTCCCCCGGGCCGGGCGCTGCCGCCCGCTGCGCGCGCTGGCCCGCCGGGCGGCCCGCTGACCGCGGGCCGGCGGTCGGCGGTCAGCGGGCCGCCCGGGCGCTCATCCGGGGAAGCGGCCGGTGCTGCGCAGGGCCCAGCGGCGCTCGGCGTAGGCCAGGTCGTCGCGCCACAGCCTCCCGGCCGTACGGCGCACCACCGGCCGCAGGACCGGAGCGAGCGCCCGGGCCACGGCGAAGCCGCGCCGTCCGGACGAGGCGACCACCGCCTCCACGACCGCCGAACGCGGGGCGGGGGAGGAGGGGGCGGTGAGCGCGGTGACATGGGTCTCCACCACCGAGCCGGCTCCCTCGCCCTCGGCGATGCGCATCACGACGGTGCGGGGCCCGGGCGCGGTGAAGACCGCGCGCACCGGTACCACCAGCCGTCCCGTCACCCGGAACGACACGTCGACGACGAACCCGTCCTCCCGGCCTCCGGTGACGTCCGGCACCGCCGCCACCCTGAGGTCCGCGAACGCGTAGGGATGGAGCCAGGAACCGTGCCACGGGTCGAGCCGATTGGCCACCACGTCCTCGGGCTCGCACCGGCCCACCGCGGTGTACACCGCCGTGACGGCCCCCTTCGGGGCGGGGCGCCGCGGCACCGCCGGCTGCTGCCAGGGCTCCTCGCCGCCGACGGCGTCCAGCCGCACCCAGGCCAGCACCCCGTCCTCGTACACCGGGTAGCGCTCCCACCCGGCCGACGCGCCGCCGTCCAGGGCCAGGCCGTGCCAGTGGCACACCAGCGTGCCGCCCACCACCCGGCCGTCCTTGAGCGGTGCGCCCAGGTGCGGGCAGATCCCCGACCCGGCCCGCAGCACCCCTGCGTCGTCCCGCCAGAGCACCACTTCCGTCCCGCCCACCAGGCGCCCGCACGGGCGGCCGCGGGAGGCGATGCTTCCGGCCGCGCCGACGACGTACCAGTTCCCGAACGGCCGGGACGTCGCCCGTTCGAGGGCGGAGGCGATCAACGCGGGCTTCGCCGCCTGCCACGACGGCTCCTGCCGCGCCCAGGCGGGGCCCCGGCGCAGCCGCAGCGGCGAGGTCCAGCGCCGCCCGGGCGACGCGCTCACCGCGCTGCCCTCCGGCCGTCCGGGCCCGCCGAACGGTGGTGCGGCGGGCCGGCGGGAAGGCCGCCCCGCGCAGCCGCCGACACCCGGGCGGCCAGCACGCGTGCCAGCCCCGCCGCCGCGACCGCGGCCCGCCGGCGCACCGGCACCGCCGAACGCCGGTGCAGCACCGCGTACCCGTCCCCGGCGATCGCGTCCAGGATGCCGCCGTAGAGCACGAAGGCGGTCCGGATGCAGGGCCGGACCCTGGGATCCAACATCGCGATGCCAGGCTCCGCGTCCCGGTAGACGCCGCGGGCCACCTCGGCGGCGGCGACCAGGGCGGTCCGGATGCGGGCGTCGTCACGGCCGGTGCGCCGGCTCCACTCCAGCAGCGGCCGGTCCACCCCGTGGGCCACGAGCAGGTCGCCGGGCAGGTAGACCCGGCCGCGGTCCAGGTCCTCCCCCACGTCGCGCAGGAAGTTGGTCAGCTGGAACGCCACCCCGAGGGCCGCGGCGTACGGCTCGGCCTCGGCACGGCCCGTCACCGTCCCGAGGACGGGCAGCATCTGCAGACCGATCACCGCCGCCGAACCGTGCATGTAGCGGTAGAGGTCCTGGTACGTGGGGTAGTCGGTGACGGTGAGGTCGGCGCGCATCGAGGCGAGGAAGTCGGTGAACAGTCCCGGGTCGATGCCGTACCGCTCGGCGGTGTCCGCGACCGCCCGCACCACCGGCTGGTCCGCGCCGCCGCTCCGCAGGCCCGCCGCCAGGTCCTTCTCCAGCAGCCCCAGCAGCCGGTCCCGTTCGACGGGTGTCTCCCGCCTGTCCAGCCCGTCGACGATGTCGTCCGCCCAGCGCGCGAAGCCGTACAGGGCGTGGACGGCGCACCGGCGCTCCACCGGCAGCAGCCGAGCGGCCAGGAAGTAGGTGCGCCCGTGCCGGGCGTTGAGGTCGCGACAGGCGGTGTACGCCGCGCGCAGGGCCGGCGCCGTCACGCCCGCGGCGTCCAGTTCACGGGCCGTCATGCGCCGCCCCTGAGGCCGGCAAGGGCAGCGGGCACCGGTGCGCGGCGGCCCGGGCGCGGCGTGCCGGTGAGGCGGGCGGCGGCGAGCTTCCCGCTGATCAGCACCGTGGGAACGCCGACGCCCGGAGTGGTGCCGCAGCCGGCCACCACCGCGTTCTCCAGCCCCCGCACCAGGTTGCGCGGCCGGAACGGACCGGTCTGGGCGAAGGTGTGGGCCGCGGAGAAGGGCGTGCCCGCCGCATACCCCAGGGCCGCCCAGTCGGCCGGGGTCACCAGGCACTCCTCCTCGACGGCCCCGGCGATGCCGGTGAGGCCGCGCTGCTCCAGGGTGTCCAGCAGGTGGCGGCGGTAGCCCGGCGCCAGGTCGTCCCAGGCCGCGGCGTCCGGGCCGACGACGGTGTTGGGCGCCGGCGCCAGGACGTAGTGGGTGTGCCGGCCGGCCGGTGCGAGCGACGGATCGGTGGCCGTCGCCCGGGTGACCAGGAGCGAGGGGTCCGTCATCAGCTCTCCGGTGCGCGTCAGTTCGTCGAAGGTCCGTTCCCAGGCATGGCCGAAGGACAGGGTGTGGTGCGCCAACTGGGGCCAGGTGCGGTCAGTGCCCAGGTGGAGGACGACCGCCGACGGCGAGAACCGCAACGGCACCCACCGGCGCGGCGCTCGCCCCAGCAGCCGGTACGTCACGGGCAGGTCGGGCGTGAGCACGACCGCGTCGCACGGGATGCGCTCGCGGTCCGTGACGACGGCCGTCACCCGCTGCCCCGACCGCTCCAGACGCACCACCGTGCTCCCGTACCGGAACCCGGCACCAGCCGCCGCGGCGGCCCCCGCCATCGCCTGGGGAAGGGCGTGCATGCCGCCGCGCGGGAACCACACCCCGGCCACGGTGTCCATGTAGGCGATGACCGCGTAAGCGGCCAGCGCTTGGCCCGGAGCCACCCCGGCATAGAGGGACTGGAACGAGAAGACCCGGCGCAGCCGCTCGTCGCGCAGATGGCGTCCGATCTGCGGGGCGAGCCGGCCGAACCCGCCCAGCGCCGCCAGGCGGGCCAGGTCCGGGTTGAGCAGCTGCCAGGGCGAGTCGAAGTTGGTGTCGATGAAGCGCCGCATCTGCGCCTGGTAGAGGCGGGTGAGCCAGTGGCGCAGATCCCGGTAGCCCGCCGCCTCCCGCGGCCCGGCGAAGCGCTCCACCTCGGCCTCCATCGCCTGCGCGTCCGTGTGCACGTCCAATGCACTGCCGTCCGCGAAGCGGGCCCGGTACGCCGGTTGCAGCGGCAGCAGCTCAACGTGCTCGCGCAGCGAGGTGCCCACGGCCCGGAACGCCTCGTCGGCCAGGTGCGGCATGGTCAGCACGGTGGGGCCGGTGTCGAAGACGTAGTCGCCGCGGCGGATGCGCCCGGCCCGGCCACCGGGCGCATCGTCCCGCTCGACCACGGTGACGCGCCGTCCCGCGCCGATCAGGTGGCAGGCTGCCGACAGCCCGGCCAGACCGGCTCCCACGACGACGACGTGATCGGCCGCCGGCACGGCGCGGCTCATGCGCCCCCCTCCTCACCGCGGAGCGGACCACGCGCCAACCCCGCCGCCGCCCTCAGCAGGTCCGCCAGCCGTTCGGCGCCCGGAGCGTGTGGCCTGGCCCTCTCCAAGTGCTCCAGGCTGCGCTCGGACAGACGCTCGATCTCGTCCTGGACCGCCGCCCGGGCCCCGGTGGCGATCAGTACCCGCCGCACCTCTGCCAGACCGCCGTCGTCCAGGTCCGGGTCGCCCAGGCAGCGACCGAGCACATCCAAGGACGCGCTGTCACGGCGAGCGACGGCCCGGGCGTGCGCCACCGCGACGAGGAACGTGGGTTTGCCCGCCCGCACGTCGTCACCGCAGGGCTTGCCGGTGTCCGCCGGATCCCCGAAGAGCCCGTCGAGGTCGTCCCTGAGCTGGAAGGCGATGCCCGCACAACGGCCCGCCCGGCGCAGGGCCCCCGTCTGCTGCCGGCCGGCACCGGCCAGCGCGGCACCCAGGTGGATGGGCCGTTCCACCGAGTACATCGCGCTCTTCAGGCACGCGGTCCGCATGGCCCGCCCCGGCGAACGGGAGCGGGTCACCTGGCCGTGGATGTCCATGTACTGACCGGCCACCAGCTCCAGTCGAAGGTTCGACCAGATGTCCCGCACCTGCTCGCGCCGGTGCGGACGCACCTGCGCCAGCGCCGTGAGGACGAGATCGTCGGCCCATACGAGGGCCAGATCCCCGGCCAGGACGCCCGAGCACGCCCCCAGGTCCGCCGCCGACCGGACACCGGCACCAGGTGCGTACTGGGCGGCCACGTCCGCGTGGAGGGCCTGTCCGCCGCGGCGCCTGACGGAACCGTCCATGACGTCGTCCTGAACGAGCGCGCAGGTCTGCAACAGCTCCACCGCAGCGGCAGCGGTCAGCGCCGCGCCGCCCGGCACGTCCCCGGCGCGGCAGGCGCGCATCGCCCACCAGAGAAACTGCGCCCGGGTCCGCTTGCCACCGCGCCGGGTGAACTCCGCCACCCGGCGGGCGATGTCGGCGGCGAACGTCCCGTCGATGGCAGCAGCCCGAACGACCCACCGGTCGAAGTGTTCGTCGAGCACCCGGCCGACCGCGCCCGGCACGTCGCGGTCCACCCCCTCCACCGCCAACAGGGGCCTTGCAGCAGGTGCCGGCCGGGGCCTGCCGGGCGAGCAGGCCGGCGCCGCCGACGAGGACGGACAAGACATCGGGCTCGCTTTCCACATCACGTTCCGGGGGCCGTGCACCTGCGGGCCCCGGGCGGCCGCGCGGCCAGGACGGCAGCGGATCCTGTCCGTCTATCCCGGATCCCGGCACGCCAGTCGTCCGCGGCGCATGATTCCTCCACCCTGGTGCCGACAAGCCCTCTATCGGCACATTCGCCGCCGCAGCGAATCGGGGGAGGCCATCAGAAGGCCGCCGCGGGTCGAAGCCCCTGTCCCGAGGCGGCCGGACGCCCCCGATGCGGAGCCGTGGTCGAACGCCGCCCCCACCGCTGCGGCGCATGCCCCGGCTCGCCCTACTACGCCCACGCCCGGCCCGAGGCCAGTGCCCGCCTCGCAGCACTTCCACAGCCCGGCCTCGACAGCGTCCAGCACCTCGCCCGGCCGCGCCGTCGAGGACGCCGACATCGCCTACCTCTGAGTCCGCGGCGCGAGCCCGTCACCGTGTACGCGACCCACGCGAGCCCGGAGTGGATCGTCCAGGCCCACTCACCGATGGGAAAAATCTTCAACGGGCCGGATCGGGCCTCCTCGGTCGGGGCCTGAACTCGTGATGTCGGGCCACTGAGCTGCTCAGGCCTTCCCCGCGTGGTGCTCGGTGGACGACGAGTTGGGACACTTCTGCGGTTCGCTGCCCGTGTAGCGGTCCTTGGGATTCTGCCGTACTACCCACATGGTGCCGTCCTCGGCCAACCCGTACAGGTTGATCAGCACCAAGGAGTCACGGTCGCCGTACTTCGCCCTCGGGTTCCACAGGTAGCTGGCCTTCACCTCGCGCATTGCCACGCCGTCCGGGAACGGGACTGTGCCCTTGTCATTCAGCTTCCAGTCGTCGTTCCATGAGCTCGCCTGCCACTGGCGTACCGTCTTGCTGCTGTCGTCCTCCTGGAACAGGTAGAGGTCGCTGGTACCCGCAGTTGAAGGACCCCAGGATCTTCCGGTAGGAGCCGATGGACACCTTCTGAATGTCCGCCCACGGCCCCCACAAGGCCACCTGGCCGTCCTTAAGGCACAGCCCGATGTTCCGCCCCATCATGACGAGACCGGGATCGGCCGCGCCTCGGCAGTCCAACGCCAGAGCGGGTACCACCTCGCCGCTGCTCTTCATGGTGTAGCCCACGGCGAAAGGCCGTCCCGCCCTGCTGCCGGTCTTCGCGAATCCGGCGGCACGGATGGAGAACTCGTGGTAGTCCGCATCGGCGCCCGACGACCTGCGATGGGAATCGAAGAGGCTGTAGGTCCTCAGCCCGGGCTGAACCTCGCCGGAATACAGCTGCTCAGGGGCGTTCCAGGAGCGCCCGTCGCTCTTCAGTGTGGAGAAGTACAGCTTGCCCCCTGAGATGAAGAGGCAGCTGATGAAGTTCCACTCGCTGCCGGTGCCCCAGTGGCCGCAGGACAGCACCTCCGTGACCTGGTACGTGGAAAACAGCCGTTGGGTGTTCCAGCCCGTCGACGAGGTCGCGTCGTGGTACAGGTGAAGGAGCTTGGAGCTGGTGGCGCCCTTTCCCGGGCCCCACCGCGGCGCTCGTCCTGCGCGGGGACCGGCCGGCGCGACCGGTAGTGCGCCGCAATCGGTTCGGACAGCCCGCTGGCTTTGTTCACGAGTTCTGACAGCAGATGTTCAGCACTTCCGACGGCACCATGTTTCGGAGTTGTTCGACATGGCTGTTGATGTGCGCATTGCCTCAGCAGCTGGACTGCTGGGTGTTGCGGGTCATGACGTTGTGGACGCCGGCGGTCATCGGATCTCGTTGTCGGGATGCTGCGCGTCGTAAGCCTGGCGGGCTTGGGCGATGGTGTCTCGGTGCCCGAGTGACCAGTCGGCCAGTGCCTTGACGAGGTGGGTCAGGCTTGCGCCGGTCTCGGTGAGTCGATAGTCGACCTGAGCAGGCACGGTTGGGTAGACGGTCCGAAGTACCAGCCCGTCGCGTTCCAGCCGGCGCACGGTCAGAGTCAGCATCCGCTGGGAGATTCCATCGATGGCGCGCTGAAGTTGCCGGAAGCGCCGCGCCCCGTTCGCAAGCTCGACGATCACGAGGACCGACCACTTGTCGCCCACGCGGTCGAGCACGTCGCGGAGCCCGCAGTCGGGGTGGTCCGGCTGCCCGCACGGATCCAGCTCTGCGGGGCCGACGGTTACATCGGTGTGCGTCACTGACATGAAACTGCCTCCTTGTGGGCCGACCGCGGCCGGTTCAGGATCGCCGTAGTTACTGAAGAGAACCACGGTAGGGGATTGAACCGTAATGATCATGGTGACCGGCGCGACCGGACAGCTCGCCTCCCTCACGCTCCAGCAGTTGGCCGACCGGAAGGTGACCGCCCTGGGGGGCAGCCGAACACCCGCCGACGGGCAGCGCCACCTGGACTTCGACGACCCCACCAGCCTGGACCTCACCGGTGTCTCGACGCTGGTCCTGGTCTCGGCCGGATATGCCGAGGACGACCAGGTCATCGCTCGTCACCGGGCCCTTCTCGACGCTGCGGTCCGCGACGGCGTCGCGCACGTGATCTACACCAGCCTGACCGGCACCGGGGATCACCTCGGGTTCGCGCTTGCCCACCGCGCCACTGAGGACCTGGTCAAGGCCAGCGGTCTCGGGTGGACGATCTTGCGTAACGGGCTCTACGCCGAGCTCTTCGGAGCGTTGTTGACGTGGACACCCGATGGCCTGGAGTCAGCTTTTGGCGATGGCGCTCTCTCTGCGGTGGCTCGGGCGGACCTGGCCGCAGCCGCAGCCATCGTTGCCAGCCACCCGACCGCGCACGTCGACAAGACCTACGACCTGGTCGGCGACCCGATCACCGCCGGCGACGTCGCCGAACGCCTCGACGTCGCCCACCGAGCGATCGGGCTCAGCGAGTACCGCGCCCGACTCCTCGCGGACGACGCACTGCTGCCGTTCCAGCCGCCGATGCTCGCCTCGATCGCCACCAGCGTCCGCCATGGGTTCCTCAGCAACTCCAGCCCCGACCTCGTAGTACTGCTCGACCGACCGCCCACCGACGCGCTGGCCGTCGCGGCGGACACCGCGGCTGCGATGCGTCCCAGCGCGCGCTGACGCGGATGGTGCATCGCAACGCGCCGCTGCCCCTCGAAGGTCGTCGGCGGCTGGCCGAACGCTGCCTTACTCGTCCCATCTCACACGGGGCCGCTGAGATGGGCATCTCTCGTGCGTGCGCATCGAAGTGGGTCAACCGCTACCGCCAGGATGGGGTGCTCGGCCTCCTGGATCGTTCCTCGGCCCCTCACCGCCAGCCGACAGCAATCCCTGCGGACGCCGTGACACAGATCGAGGACCTACGTCGCACGCAGAAGTGGTCCGCCTCGCGGATCGCCTTCGAACTCCGAGACGAGGGCATCAAGGTCAGCCGTCGCACGGTCTCTCGCCACCTTCTCGCCCTCGGGCTGAACCGACGCAAGGTCATCGACCCGAACGGCTCCTCAAACCGCGAACCACGCAAGATCATCGCTCGGCGGCCCGGCCACATGGTCCACATCGACGCGAAGAAGGTCCTGGCGCCGCGAGCCATCGCCCCGACAGACCGGGCCGGCCGCGGCTGGCCACCGTCACGGTGTCCGGCGCATCCCCTCAGCAGATGCCTGACCGGACGGGCGGTTCGGCTACGCGGCCACGGCCGGGGCGGCCTGGTCGTTGACGTGCTGGAGGAGGCTGCAGGAGAAGGCCCGGATCGGGCCGGTTCAAGGGTTCCCGCTTTTACGGTCTGCCGGTGGCAGTCCCGCCCCCCTGCCGCGTGGGGGGCTGTCGTGTGCTGTTACCTGCGCGATGGGCGCTTGACCCTGTGTGTGGTCGGGGCGCGACAGGTGGCCCGGGTGCGGCCGCCGGGTAGCTACGGATGGCATGGCAGTGCGCCGGACTCCTGTGCTCCGGTGACCGATCCGCCCCTATCCCCAAAGGGGTACCCCGATCGCCGACAGCACGGCCAGCAGCAGACATGCACCGGCGAGCGCCCCCACCGCATACACACAGCCGAGCCCGCCCTCCGCTTGCTCCGGCTGCCGCTGAGGAAGTGGCTCCGGCGCCGGCAGCGGCTGGGACAGATGCTCCCTGAGGTGTTCCTCGGAGCAGTAGCTGAGGTAGAGCGTCCGCGCACCGCTTCGGACGATCTCGACGTCGATCGTGTCCTCGTGGTCCGTGAACGCGTCACAGAAATCGCAGGGCAGCTGCGAGCAGCAGTCGTCCAGCTCGTCCTCGGTCAACGGTGTACCCAACATGCGCTGATCGTTTCACAGCCAGGGATGACCGCGTGTTGCACCCCTGAACTGGGCCTTTGCCGTCCTGAAGGGGCCGGCGGGCCGTTGTTGCAGCGGGCGTGTCGCGCCCCTGTGCCCCGGCCGCGTCCGGCTACTCCCAGCGCATGCCCGGCTCGGTGAGCCGGGCGGCACGTTCGGGGTGCGTTCGTATGGGGTGCCGACACCGCCCAGGAGCAGCGTGCAGGCGATGCGTCGGCACCGGGCTGGAACACTAATTCCGTTCCGTCGACGACGACTTGGTGAGCCACCATCTCCAGAACTGCTGCCACACCATCCCCCTCGACCGCCCGGATGCGTGGTTCGCGCTCCTCGCTCCCTTCCTCTCTGCCGATCTGCCGAAGTGACCGGAGCAGGGCCCGAGGAGTCGACCGTCCTGTCACGGTCAAGAAGCGAAGCCATCTGCTGACTCAAGGTCGCTGGACCTACGCAGTGTCGTCAAAGGGTCAGGCTCACATGAGGAGTGAGGCGAGGGCGGCTGCGGCTTGGTAGGAGACGGCGGTTCTGTCGTATCCGGTGGCGAGGCCTCGCCACTGCTTCAGGCGGTTGAAGCAGCGTTCGACGACGTTGCGATGCTTGTAGAGCCGGCGGTCGAAGGCCACGGGTGGACCGCCGAGGCTTCCGCGCCGTAGGCGGTTGGCGATCTGGTCGGCCCGCTCGGGGATGGTGTGGCCGATGCCGCGCTCTCGCAGCCAGACGCGGATCGCCTTGGAGCTGCAGCCCTTGTCGCCGAGGACGTGGTTGGGACGGGTGCGGGGCCGTCCCAGCCCGGTTCTGGGTACTCGTATCGCGTCCATGACTACGAACTCTTCGGCCGGTCACGGTCCATCGGGTCAGCGAGATACTCGGCCTTCCTGTCGGCGTCCGGGGCAAGCTGGAGCCGCTTCGCGCACAACCGACCGAGCTCGCCGACCGCGGCTGGCTGCGCAAACTCGCCGACGGCCGGTTCACGATCGGGGTTGAGAGGATCCGACAGTGGAATAGCGCTGGACGGGCCGGAGCGCGTGGATCTTCACGAACCGCGCGGCGCGTTTCTTAGGTCGGTTCGTTGAGACAGCGCGCGAACACGCCAGTGAAACAGCGATGAAGCACGTACAAGGCGCTGACGTCGCTAAAGGTTCTTCCTCGGTCCGATCCTCCTCGACCCGTGAAGCGGGCTACCACGCTCTCGACACCCGCGCCGGTCCGTGACTTCCTGAACAACCTGGGCTCGAATCCCGCCGCGGCCAGGTGGGTGAGCTCGCGCGTCTGGCGAACGTGGCGAACTCGTGGTCGGCGATCGTTCTTCTCACCCTGCCCTACCGTCCACCCGGCGTGAGTCCGGCCTCGAAAGCGATGATCGCCAGGTGGACGCGGTCCCGGGCTTCGAGCTTGGCGAACAGACGCGCGACATGCGTCTTCGCCGTCGCCGCGCTGATCACCAGCCGCTCGGCTATCTCACCGTTCGACAGTCCCTGTCCGACCAGTGCCAGTACCTCGCGCTCCCGGTTGGTGATCCCCGCGAGGGGACTCGGATCCGGGGCGGGACGCGGGTCCGGGGCGGGCTCGGTGTCCGGTGCGGGGGCCGCGGGGGTGGCGGAGGTTCCGGCGAAGTCGGCGATCAGCCGTCGGGTCACGCTCGGCGCGATCAACGCGTCGCCGGCCGCCACCACGCGGATCGCGTCCAGGATCGCGTCCAGGGCCATGCTCTTGAGCAGGAATCCGCTGGCCCCGGCGCGCAGTGCGCCGTAGACGTACTCGTCGTCGTCGAAGGTCGTCAGCACCAGCACCTTGGGCGGGTCCGGCTCGGAGGTCGCCTGCCGGGTCGCCTCGATCCCGTCCATGCCCGGCATCCGGATGTCCATCACCACGACGTCCGGCCGCAGTTCACGCACCAGGCGCACCGCCTCGCGGCCGTCGCCGGCCTCGCCGACCACCTCCAGGTCGTCGGTGTCACCGATCAGGATCCCGAGCCCGACCAGCATCAGCGGCTGGTCGTCGGCCAGCAGCACCCGCACGCTCATGCCGGGAGCCTCGCCGTCACCCGGAATCCGCCCTCCGGACGCCGGCCCGCGCTGAACTGGCCGGACAGCAACGTCACTCGCTCGCGCATGCCGAGCAGGCCGAAGCCGCTCCCGCCGGCCGCCGCCGCGGGCCTCGGACGGCCGGGTCCGCCGGGACCGTCGTCCCCGTCGTCCACCACCTCGATCCTCACTCCTTCCGGCTCGTAACCGACCTCGACCCGGCACGTCCGCGCACCGGAGTGCCGCACCACGTTCGTCACCGACTCCTGGATGATCCGAAATGCCGACAGTTCGATCTCCGGCGGCAGTGGACGCCGCTCGCCCTGCCAGGTCACGTGGACCCGCACCCCGGCGTCGGCCGTGCGTTCGGCGAGCCGCGGGACGTCGGCCAGGCTGCCGGCCGGCGTCAGCGGAGCGGCCCCCGGCATGGCGTCGTCCGGCTCGCCGCTGCGCAGCGCCCCGAGCATGCGCTGCAGTTCGAGCAGCGTCTGGCGGCTGGTGGACTCGATGCCGGTCAGCGCCTGCCGCGCCTGCTCGGGCTTGGTCTCCACGACCCGCGCCGCCGCCCCCGACAGCACCGTGATGATCCCGATGCTGTGCGCGACGCTGTCGTGCAGTTCGCGGGCGATCCGCAGCCGCTCGGTGACGACGGCGCGGGCCGCCCTCTGCTCGTGCAGGGCTCCGAGGTATTCACGGCGTTTGCGGTAAACCCCCCCGAAGACCCACGCGACCGCGAACCACAACGCGAACCCCCCGGCCCACTGGGCCGCGTCGCCGAGGGACTGGTTGCGGTCGTGGATGTCGTTGACGAACGCGGCCGCGACGCCCGCGACGGAGCCGACGGCGGCAGCCTTCGGCCGCCGGACGGCGAGGTACCCGCCCAGGGCGACGAGCAGGACGAACACGACGGCGGGCCGGGCGCCGAAGGCGTCGCCGAGGACCGATTCGCCCAGGATCACCGCGAAGACGGTCGCCGGCAGACGGCGCACCAGCAGAACCGGAAGGGCGAGCACGACGTACAGGCCCAGCGCCTGGACGGGTTCGAGGTCGGGGAACCCGAACAGGGAGTGCTCGGGCTCCGGGGTGCCCATCGTCAACGGGAGCATCAGCGCGTACAAGCCGGCGGCGGCCAGCACCACGGCCTGTGACGTCAGCCGGGTCACGCGCTTCGATGTCGAGAGACGCTGGAGAAGCTCTTCCATGCGGAGATCGTATTTAGTGGCGCCGGCTCTGCGCGTCGCCCCGGGGATGTACGCGGGGTACGTCCCCGGGCCGACGGCCTGGGGAACGGTGAAATCCACCGGCCGACGCGATGGATCATGGTTCGTTCCTAGGTTCATGGCCATGACGAATCCGCCGATGATCGCTCTCCAAGACGCGATAAAGCAGTACGACGACGGCCCGCCCGCGCTGGCCGGTGTGACCTTGTCCGTGGCGTCCGGTGATCGTGTGGCGCGCTGGAGTACGCCACGCTGGGCTGGAACGTGTTCGGCATCGCGATCTCGGCCATCGCGGCGATCGGCGCCCGGTCGGTGGCTCTGGCCGGGTTCGGCCTGGACTCGCTGATCGAGATCGGCGCCTCCACCGTGGTGATCTGGGAGCTGTCCGGCACCGGCGAGGAGCGCCAGAAGCGCGCGCTCAAGCTGATCGGCGTCGGCTTCGCGCTGCTCGGGGTCTACCTGCTGGTGCAGTCCACCTGGGTACTGGCAACTGGCTACCACCCGCACCACTCGACCCTGGGGATCGTCTGGACGGCGATCACCGCGGCCGTGATGTTTGCGCTCGCCGCAGGCAAGGCCCGCACCGGCGCCGCGCTGGACAACCCGGTCCTCAAGACCGAGGGCCGCGTCACGCTGATCGACGGCCTGCTGGCTGCCGCCGTGCTGCTCGGCCTCGTCTTGAACGCCACGCTGGGCTGGTGGTGGGCCGATCCGGCCGCCGGCTACGTGCTGGTCCATTACGCCGTGCGCGAGGTGCGGGAGATCTTCTCCGGCGACCACTGACGCGGATCATGGCGCCGACGCGCCCAACGCCACACGCGAGGGGCGTCAGCGCGCCGCTTCGATCGCCGCCCCAGCCTGGTCCGGCTCGTCCTGCTCCTCGACCGTGTCGGTGGCATCGCTGAGTCCCAGGCGCAGGTGCTCGATGTGGTAGACGGCCTGGTCGAGGAGTTCGGCGACGTGGTTGTCGTACAGCGCGTACACCACCGAGCGCCCCTGGCGGGTGCCGACCACCAGGCCGAGGTTGCGCAGCAGGCGCAGCTGGTGGGAGCAGGCGGACTGCTCCATGCCGACCTCGTGCGCCAGTTCGGTGGCGGCGCAGGAACCTTCGCGCAGGCGGGAGAGGATCAGGAGCCGGGAGGGTGTGGCCAGGGCCTGGAGTGTGTTGGCCACGCGGGCGGCGCTGGTCGCGTCCAGGCGCGTGTGCGGGACGGCGTTCTTGGCTGGTTCGGCTCCATGACCCATGCGCCCATACTACAAGGCACACTTGAAGGGCTGTTCATATGTTCCTGTATGGTGGGTGGAGTCGTTAGTCCTGCCCATGGCCTGCGCGAAGGGTCCTGCCTGCCATGTCTTCCACCCTGCTCGAACGCCCCGCCCCCGAGGTGGCCGCCGCATCTGCCAGTGTCGCTCCCCGGCGGCGTACGCGGATCTTCGCGCTTCCCGAGGCCCGCTGGGCGCTCGCCGCGCTGGTGCTGTTCCTGATCGCGCTGCCGCTGCAGCTGACCGGCGCCCCCGCCTGGGCGTGGGGTCCGCTGTACGCCCTCGCGTACGCCACCGGCGGCTGGGAGCCGGCCTGGGCAGGCCTTCAGGCGCTGCGGGAGAAGACCCTTGACGTCGACCTGCTGATGATTGTCGCCGCGATCGGCGCCGCCGCGGTCGGACAGGTGATGGACGGTGCGCTGCTGATCGTCATCTTCGCCACTTCCGGCGCGCTGGAGGCGATCGCCACGGCGCGGACCGCCGACTCGGTGCGCGGCCTGCTCGACCTCGCCCCCGCCACCGCGGTCCGGCTTCTGGACGACGGCACCGAGGAGAGCGTGCCGACCGAGGAGCTCGCGGTCGGCGACACGATCCTGGTGCGGCCCGGTGAGCGGATCGGCGCCGACGGCCGCGTCCTGGACGGCGCCAGCGACGTCGACCAGGCCACCATCACCGGCGAGCCCCTCCCGGTCGCCAAGGAGACGGGCGACGAGGTCTTCGCGGGCACCCTGAACGGCACCGGTGCGCTGCGGGTGAAGGTCGAGCGCGATGCCTCGGACTCGGTGATCGCCCGGATCGTCGCCATGGTCGAGGAGGCTTCCGAGACCAAGGCGCCGACGCAGCTGTTCATCGAGAAGGTCGAGCAGCGCTACTCGATCGGCATGGTGATCGCCACCCTCGCGGTCTTCGCGGTGCCGCTCGCCTTCGGCGCGGCCTTCACCGGTTCGCTGCTGCGGGCGATGACCTTCATGATCGTCGCCTCCCCGTGCGCCGTGGTGCTCGCCACCATGCCGCCGCTGCTGTCCGCGATCGCCAACGCCGGACGCCACGGCGTGCTGGTGAAGTCCGCCGTGGTCATGGAGCGGCTCGGCCAGGTCGACGCGGTCGCGCTGGACAAGACCGGCACCCTCACCGAGGGCACCCCCCGGGTCACCGACATCCGCCCCCTGCCCGGCTCCGGCCTGGGTGTGGAGGAGCTGCTGGCGCTGGCGGCGGCGGCCGAGCACCCCAGCGAGCACCCGCTTGCCCGAGCCGTCGTCGACGCGGCCCGTGCCCGCGGCCTGGCTCTCGCCACCACCGAGGACTTCGCCTCCGCCCCCGGCGTCGGCGTGACCGCCACCGTCGACGGCCGGGCCGTCGCGGTCGGCGCCCCGGCCCGGCTGCTGAACGGCGCGGAGGACGCTGTCTCGGCCCGTGCCGCCGCGATCGCCGGCGAGCTGGAGAACGGCGGCCGCACCGCCGTCCTGGTCGAGGCCGACGGTGTGCCGGTCGGTGTGCTCGGCATCGCCGACCGGCTGCGCCCGGACGCCGCTGCCACCGTCACCGCCCTCACCGCGCTGACCGGCACCCAGCCGATGCTGGTGACCGGCGACAACCCCCGCGCCGCCGCCCGACTGGCCGCCGAGGTCGGCATCACCGATGTCCGCGCCGGGCTGCTGCCCCAGGACAAGGTCACCGCCGTCCAGGAGCAGGAGCGGGCCGGGCGCAAGGTGCTGGTGATCGGCGACGGCGTCAACGACGCGCCCGCCCTGGCCGCCGCCCACACCGGCATCGCGATGGGCCGGGCCGGCTCCGACCTCGCGCTGGAGACGGCCGACGCCGTCATCGTGCGCGACGAACTCGCCACCGTCCCGGCCGTGGTGGCGCTCTCCCGGCGGGCCCGCTCCTTCGTGGTGCAGAATCTGGTGATCGCCTCGGTGTTCATCTCCGTGCTGGTGGTCTGGGACCTGGTCGCCACCCTGCCGCTGCCGCTGGGCGTCCTCGGCCACGAGGGCTCGACCGTGATCGTCGGCCTCAACGGCCTGCGTCTGCTGCGCGAGGCCGCCTGGACCAAGGCCCGCACCGAAGGCCGCAAGTGAGCAAGCGCAACCGCAAGCGGGCCGCCACCCCCGCCCAGGGGGCGGCGGCCCGCTGCACCGTCACCGTCTGCCGAGGATGCTGCTGCGGTACCCCCAAGGTCCCGGGCCTGGACCACCGCGCCCAGCTCACCGACCTGCGCGAATCCCTCGCCGGCGTGGCGAACGTGCGGCCCACCGATTGCTTGGACGCCTGTGAGCAGGCCAACGTGATCGTCGTCCAGCCCTCCGCCGAAGGCCGCAAGGCCGGCGGACGCCCCGTCTGGCTCGGCCTGGTCAACGACCCCGACGCCGCCCGCGACATCACCGCCTGGGTCCAGGCCGGCGGCCCCGGCCTCGCAGACCCGCCCGACATCCTCGACCTGTACGCGTTCAGCCCCTCCCGCCGCATCCGCCAGCAGATCGACAGCTGAAGCGAACCCATGCCGAAGGCTCCACCCGCTCACCAGGGTGGAGCCTTCGGTGCCATCGGGACCGAGCAGGTGTGCGAGCCCGCCAAGGCCGGCGCTAACGGGCTGTTCCGTTGTCCCGGGAGGCCGTCGGAGGACTCGCAGACTGTCCGTTCACAACTCGCGAGCCGGAAGTCGTCGGTGCTCGGGTCCGCTCAGGCATACCGCCCCGGTCCCCGGAGCAGGGCAGCGTGCGAGTCGCAGAAGCATGCTGCTGCCGCCGCCCCGGCATGTGTCATGTGAGGTGTCAGCGTGCCGCATTGGTGAGTTCGACGGCGGAGGAGGAGCTCAGCCAGGCCAGGCGGCCCAGCAGGGGCGGAGTCCGGTGTCGAGGCCCCGGGCGGCTCCGGCGGAGGCGCGGAAGAGGGCGAGGGAGGCGAAGATGTGTGCGGCGGAGGGACCGATGTCGGTGATGTCACCAACGGCGGCCTTCACCTCGACCCGCCACTGCGGCGACCACACCGCCTGAGCACCACCGAGGGCGCGGGCCTTGGCCTGTTCATCGTCCGCGCCGTCACCCACGGCCATCTGACCTCCACTGCCTGGCCCGAGGGCGGACTGACCACCACGATCCTCTTCGCCGGGGCCACCCGGGAAGGGATTGCGGGTCGGTCGGACCGGTCGCGGGTCAGACGCCGGAGACGTGGGCGATCTGGCCGACGGCCGCGGTGATGGCCATCGCGAGCCCGCCGCCGACCACCACCCGCACCGCGGGCCGGAGTACCGCCGTGCCGGCGGCGCGCGCGGCGAGTACACCTGCGAGAGCGAGGCCGCAGAGGGTGACGGCGACGATGAGCCACAGCCGTGCCGTATCGGATCCGGCGAGCAGGCCGAGGAAGGGCACGAGTCCGCCGAGCAGGAAGCTGGCGGCGGAGGCGATCGCGGCCTGGAGGGGGTTGGCCGCGGTGTGCTCGCTGTGGCCGAGTTCGTCGCGCAGGTGGGCCTGGAGCGGGTCGGCCTCGTGCAGGGCTTCGGCGACCTGGCGGGCGAGGTCGCGGGGGACGCCCCGGTCCTCGTAGATGGCGGTGAGTTCGGCGAGTTCGGCGTCTGGGGCTTCGGCGAGTTCGCGGGCCTCCTTGGCGCGGTCCGCAGTTTCGACGTCGACCTGGGAGCTGACGGAGACGTACTCGCCGGCGGCCATGGCCATCGCGCCTGCGGAGAGGCCGGCGAGGCCGCCGGTGACGACGGTGGAGGTGCTCGCGCCGCTGGCGGCCAGGCCGACCATCAGGCTGGCGACGGAGACGAGGCCGTCGTTGGCTCCGAGGACGGCGGCGCGCAGCCAGCCGGCGCGGCCGGCAGCGTGGCTTTCCTGGTGGGGGTTGAGCCTGTCGAAGAAGGTCATCGGGTCGGGTGCTCCTGTCCGGTCTTCAAGATCAGTTTGGTGGGGACTCGGCCGTCTGTCGTTTCGGGGCGGCCGTCAGGGCATGGTGAGGGTCACCCTCGGACTGTGCGCACGGCGAGTCGTGGGCAGGCCCGGACGGCGCGGCGGGCGTGAGCGTGCAGGTCGGGCGGGATGGTGGCGTCGTGCTGGACGGGGTAGCCCCATTCGTAGAGGGGAGGAGCTCGGGGAGCAGTTCGGCGCACTGGCCGTGGCCCGTGCAGGCGATCCGGTCGATGCGCAGGGTCTCGCGGTCGGCGGCGGTCATGTCCAGTGCTCCGTCCGGGTGGCCGATGGTGCGGGCACGGTGGTGGCGCGTCGGCAGTGGCCGTGGCGCAGGTGGTGGTCGACGCCGGCCTCGAAAGCGGTGAGGGCGCTGGCGGCGAGGCGGGCGGCGCCGTCGGGGCGGCGGCAGGCGCCGCGTCCGGGGAGCAGGCCGATCCGGTGGTGGAGGCGGTCGAGGAGGTCGGGGGTGGTGTGGCCGTCGGCGAGGGCGGTGAAGTCGTCGGCGACGGCGGGCAGGCCGAAGAGGCAGGGGCCGCACTGCCGGGCGGCGCCGTTGGCGGCGAGGTAGGCGAGGATGCGGGCGGTCTCGTCGAGGGGCAGGCCTCCTGCGGAGGGCGGCGATGACGCCGGCTCCGGGTGCGGCGTGCGGGGCGAGACCCTTCCGGCTGAACGGAAGGCCGTGGGCTCGCGCGGCACTGAGCCAGGTGCCGGCGAAGCCGCCGAGCAGGATGGCTTGGAGCGGCTGGTCCGGGCCCTCGGCTTGCCGGAGGAGTGTCCCGACGGGTGCCGGGTTCGGTTTCGAGGACGCCGGGGCGGTGGACGGCTCCCGCTACGGTGACCGGGGTGGTACCGGGTGAGGCGGCGGTGCCGGACCGCCGGAACCAGTCGGCGCCGCGGCGGGCGATCAGGGCGACGTGGGCGGAAGTCTCGACGTTCGACGAGTGTGGGCCGTCCTCGGACGCCCTTCTCGTGGGCGCGGGGCGGGGAGCTGGTGGGGCGGGCCGGGCCGCCGCCCAGCCAGTGGACCAGGGCAGTCGACTCGCTGGTGACGTGGCCGTGCGGGAGCGCCTCTACCCGGATGGGGACCGGATCGAGTCCGGCGCTTCGGCGTCGCGGCCCTGCGGCTGCGCCTGGACCTGCGCGGGGGCGGCCGCTCATTGCTCTGTTGTCTGTGGTCTGTTCGGGTGGTTCCACCGTCTCCGGGACTGACCGGGCGGTGACGTGAGCGCGGATCCTGCGGGAAGCAGGGCATGGGTCACCGGGTGCGCGTGTTTCATGGACGACAGGCCACACGACGCCCGAAAGGCGGCCGGTGGTGGTGTCGAGGTCGGCGATGGAGAGCGCTGGTCGGCGATCCGGCGGCGCCACTCTCGGGTGGCGGTGATCTCGCCATCGAACCAGGTCGCGCCGCCTGGGCAATGGATGGTTAGCCGGGCGCCGTTCAGGGCGGCGGACCACCCGGGCTGCGGGCCGGCCGTCAGGGCGAGGACGGTGTCGCGGTCGGCCCAGCCGTCTTCCAGGACGGGCAGACGCTCGGAGTGCGCGGGCCATCCCCCTGGCCCTGCCGGACCCAACGCCGGCATCCCAAAGGCGACGGATTTGCCGTTGAGGCAGGGGAACGTCCCGTGAGCCGCCCGCCGCACACATTGCCGACGAGCACGGCATGAGAACACCGTGGCCGGGCAGGTGCCCGCACATGGACCCGACGCGGGAGATGGATCTCGCAGGCGTGCGGAAGGCGACCTCCTGGAGTACCGCCCGCTGTGCCGCGCCCGGCCTCGACCCGCCCAAGTTCCCGCCGTGGCCCGGCCGTGACCGCCACCGGGCCGACATCATCCCGCGGCCGGGCAGCTGGCCGTCGGGTCGTCGCTTGCCGCTGGCTCGCCGTTGTGTCGCCGTCCGGTCGCGCCCCGGCCGGTGCCATGCCACCCCGCGCTCGCGATGTTGGGCCAAATCATCGTGCCTGCAATGGAGTTCGGCCCGTTCTCCTTCCCGCCAGAGAGCCCGTTAGGATCGCCCGGTGACCGACACGAGCATGGACAGAGTGAACCGCTTCCGGGCCGAGGCGGCCTTCCGGGATCTGCCGTCGGAGGAGGTGGAGGAATGGATTCGTGCCACCCGTCCGGCGGTGTACTTGGCGGAGGGCGGTGACGGTCCAGTCGTGGCCCGGATCGGCGGCGACCCCCTGCTGCCGCACGGCGTGTCGAAGCCGTCCGATCCCTTCGTGGCCTCGGTCGACCTCGCCGCTCTCCCATCGGGCGCGACCGGCCTTCCGCTCCCTGCCGACGGCCACCTGCTCTTCTTCTCCGGCGTCGATCTGCACGGCATCGGGGGACAGGTGTCCGATGCGGTGCTGTATGTCCCCGTAGGGACCCCGACGAGCCCGAGCGCCCTCGAACACGGCCGGCGCGAGCCGTACCGGCCGCGTGAACTGCGTACCGTGTGGCACCAGTTGAGCGCGCCGATGCCGGAGAGCTTCGCCCTCGACAGTTGGGGTGAATTCCCCGAGGACGAGCAGTTCGAACTCGCCGACGAACTCTCCGACGCCTGGGCACACGGGGGCGGCTTTCGACCTTCCTGGGACCTGCAGATCGGGGGCCATCCGGTCTCGCCCCAGAACGATCCCGTCCACTACACCCGTGATCCCCAGGAGGAGGCCGGCCCCGGCGAGCGAGGCGGTACGGCCCACGAGGGGGACACCGACGACTGGTCCCTCCTGGCCACCTGGAGGTGCGGCGACGACGTCACCGAATTGGACTCCGGCGTTGCCCACTGGGTAATCCGCCGCCAGGACGTGGTGGCCCGGCGCTTCGACCGGGTCCACCGCTACGTCGAAATGGCCTGACCGAGCGGACGGGGGGCAGCCGGCCGGCGCTCATCAGCCGCCCCCGCCCCGCCCCCGCCCCGTCCTGCCCTTGCCCCTGCGACCCGGGTCGCAGCAGCGACGACTGACCCAGCAGCACACGCCGCGGCGCCTATGAACAGCCCGTGCGCACCCGGCCCCGCAGCGGACCGGCCGTGCCGCTGCGCCCCGGCCGCGCCTGCCCGGCTGCCGGCTGCCTGTCGGCTGCCGCCCGTCGGCCGCCCGCCGTCCGTCGGCCGCCGTTGTGTCGTTGTTACCTGCCGCTGCTGTCCGGTCGCCGTTCGGCTGTCGTCGCGGCCCGCCGATCGGCAAGTACGGCTCGATCAACACCCATTCCGCATCCGTCAGCGGCGGCGGGGCCGGGGGCGACCGGGGCCGGAGGAGCCGGGGCCCGCGGACGAGCCGCGACAGGTCGTTGTCGCTGCCGCTGCCCGCCGTTGTGCCGCCTGCCCGGCCGCCGTCCGGCCGCTGCGTCCGGCCTCCGCCGGGTCGCCGCTCCCCGTGGGTGCGGGCCGGTACGGCGCCGCCCCAGCGCGGTCCGCTATGACCGGTAGGATCGGTTCTGGTTGACGGCGCTGTTCAGCCTGATGCTCCGTCACCGTTGGTGGGCAGTCCTCCCGGTCAGGGCCGGCACGTTGACTTCCATCAGGCGCCGGCGGTCCCCGAGTTGCACCAGCGGGTCCGCCGATGCGGTGTCGCCCAAGTCCTCGTCGAGCGCGGTGATGGTGAAGCCGGCACGCTCCAGAACGGTGGCAACGACAGCCTCAAAGTACTGGGCCCGAGCCGAAGAGCAGGCCATCCCGCACCGGGGTGGCTGGCGGGCTGCCTTCAGCTCGGCAGTCAGGCGCGCCTTGCGCTCCTCACACGTCTGCTCAAGCTCCTCCAGAGCAAGGCGGGCGGTTTGCTCGGCGTCGGTCTCCAGCTCCGGTGTCTGGGCGTGGGGTGCCCGTACCCGGCGCAGCGCGTCGGGGACGAACGCCGGAGGCGCCTGTCCGACCAGCCAGGCCACCATCTGCTCCCAGTCGACGGGCGCGGGAAGGATGGACCAGCGCTGGCTGCCGTCGTCATTCACCCACACGCCGACGACTGTGTCCCCGAGTCCGTCGACCGGGATCGGCTCCGGCCGACCGCCCAGCGGCAGCGGCTCCGTCCCCGTGGCCTTACCGTGCAGGTACAGCTGCTGCGGGGCCGGTGCCCACCACGGCGCGTCCTCCTCACGGCCGTTGAGAAGCCGCAACCCGAGGTCTCGGTCCGCACCGGTTACCCCGGGTGCCAAGGTGATCCGGGGGCCGGCGGGCAACCGCGTGCCGACGACGCTCCCCTAGTCCTGGGAGACCCGAAACCAAGGAGTCGTAGCGGCTCACCGCCCACCGCATGCTCACCGAGGCCCGGCGCTTGGCGGCCCAGGAGAGATTCGTCCCCCACCGCCACGCTCGCGCTGCGCGGCACCGAGCATGTTCCGCCCGGCCCGCCCGGCCCGCCCGGCCCGCCCGGCCTGCCGGGGCGGCTGTGACCGGGGAGCTACTTCCAGGAGCTGTTCAGCGTCATGGAGCCGGACGTTCCGGTGGTGCAGCTGCGGTTGGTGCCGCTCTCCCAGGTGACGTTGCCGTTCGGGTCCTTGGTGATGAACTTGTACTCAAGGGCGGTGTTCGGCGGGAGGCTGAGCGTGGTGGACCAGGTCGGGTAGGCGGCCGGGGAGAGCTTGATCGCCTTGCTGGTGTCCCAGAAGCCCAGTGCGGAGAGTGAGCCGACGAGGTACACGTTGGTGCCGTAGGCGGTGGTCTCGTTCTCGGTGAAGGTCACGCCGACGAGGGTGGTGGCGGCGGCGGTCCAGGAGTCGTTGAGCGTCGCACTGCCCGAGGCGCCAGTGGTGGCGGTGTGGTTCGAACCGGCCTCCCACTCGATCGTGCCGTCGGGGTCCTTCTTGATGTACTTGTACTGGAAGGCGGTGTTCGGTGGCAGGGTGACGCTGCCGTTCCAGGTCGGGTAGTCGGCGGAGGACAGGGCGACGGCGTTGCCGGTGTCCCAGTTGCCCAGGGCAGGGATGGATCCGACGAGGTAGACGTTCTGCCCGGTCCAGGTGGTCGCGGATTCGTTGAAGGTCTGGCTGATGTTCGCGGTGGATCCGTTGTAGGTGTCGGTGCACGCAGAGGTGCCCCGGGAGCCGGTGGTGGCGCTGTGGTTGGAGCCGGGCTCCCAGGTGACGTTCCCGGAGGAGTCCTTCTGGATGTACTTGTACTGGATCGCGGTGTCCTGCGGCAGGCTGACGGTGGTGGTCCAGGTGGAGCCGGACTGCGTCATCGGGATCGCCGAGGAGGGGTTCCAGCTGCCGAGCGGGGCCGACGAGCCGACGAGGTACATCGGGGCGCTGCCGGGGGCGCCGTTGACCGTGAAGGTCTGGGCGACCTGACCCGTCGTGGTCGTGGTGGCGGTCGGGGACGCCGTCGTGGTCGTGGTGGCGGTCGGGGACGCCGTGGCGGTCGGACTCGCCGTCGGGGAGGCGGTCCCGGTCGGAGACGGCGTGCTGCCGATGCGCCCGTAGAGGGCGACGGCGTCTTTCGCGGCGACCGAGACGGTGGCGTTGCCACCGGCGTCGACGGTGATGGTGGGGCCGTTGCAGGTGCCGAGGGCGGCGGTGTAGTCGCCGTGGATGACGTCGCAGTAGGTGCCGGCGGGCAGGCCGGTGGCGAAGGTGCGGCTCTGGGTGGCGGTCTCGTTGTTGATCGCGACCCAGGCTCTGGTGCCGCGGCTGAAGGCGATCAGGTTGGAGCCGTCGCTGTACCAGTTGGCCATGGGCTGGCCCGCGGCGGCGTTGTGCCAGCCCACCATGTTGGCGATGCCCTGGTTGCGGTCGGTGCAGTACCAGCCGTTGGAACAGTCGGTGTTGGTGACGAAGCCGTTGGCGTCGGACGGCGGGGAGTCGTCGGTGCTGTTCCAGGTGAAGCTCGCGTACACCTCGGGGGTGCCGTAGCCCCAGGCCAGGTGGAAGATGTTGGCCAGGACGTAGCTGGCGCCATTCTTGTAGTTGAGTGTCGAGCCGTTGCGCTCGGTGTCGTGGTTGGTGACCATCGAGCCCGAACCGGCTGCCGGCTCGATGCCCCAACTCTGGCCGAAGGTGCCCAGGTTGGTGATGTTGCCGGTGAACTGGTCCTTCAGCTTGGACGCGTAGGTGAACTCGATCACCTGGCCCGTCCCCTCGTAGGCGCTCGGCGCGAGGGCCCCGGAGCCGCCCGGCATGACCTCCTGGAGGACGTAGGGGCGGCTGCCCGTCCACGTGGTGTTGTTCACCTTGGAGAGGATCGCCGAGAGGTCGTTGGCGTTGATGTGCTTGGCGGCGTCGATGCGGAAGCCGTCCACGCCCGCGGCGACCATGCTGTTGAGGTAGTTGACCTCTGTCTGCCGCACGTGGCCGGTCTCGGTGGCAAGGTCCTCCAACGAGACCAGGTCGCACTCCTGCACCTGGGTCTGGTTGTTCCAGTCGTTGATGGCCATCGTGGAGTTCGGGCAGTTGGCCGGGTAGCTGTGGAAGTCGGCCGCGGTGTAGCCGGGCTGGGAGTAGGCGTACGACGAGCTGCTGAAGGCGTCGCCGCCGTAGGAGTCCGCGCTGGTCTGGTTGGCTCCGGCCATGTGGTTGAGGACGGTGTCTGCGTACACCTTGACGCCCGCGCCGTGGCAGGCCGTCACCATGGCGGCGAACTGGGAGGGGCTGCCCATGCGGCTGTTCAGGTCGTAGCCGACGGGCTGGTAGACCTCCCACCAGGGGTGGCCGTTGACGCCGAGCCGGATGGAGTCCTGGGGCGGGGCGACCTGGACGGCGCCGTACCCCTTCGGTCCCAGGACGTTCGTGCACTCGGCGGCCACCGAGGTCCAGTTCCACTCGAAGAGGTTGGCGACGACGTCACCGCCGTTCGGCACGCCCGCGTGCGCGGAGCTCTGGAAGGAAAGGGGCAGAACGGCGCCGGCGACAAGAGCGGCCGTGGCCAGTAGACCGGTACGGACTCTGCCGGGGCGGTCCGGGGCTGGTGCGGCGGGCGGGGATCCGTGGAGCGGACTCATGAACGACTCCTGGGGAGGCAGCCGAAGCCGCGGTGGCCGGGCGCGACGAGCACCACAACGGTCTGCGCCGCAGCGACGGCTGGGGGTGGGGGGGAGGGAGCGCGACCGCGCTCCGTGTGCTGGCTCACCGCCGCGACCGAGGGTCCCACTCGGTCGGCGCGGAGACCTGACGTGCGGTGATCTCTTGCCGGGGCCCCGCGGGGTGGCCCGGCCGAAGATGACGATGCCGTGAACCGGCAGTGTCGGTCAAGACGTTCAGCAAGCTTTCTGGAACTTTCAGAAAGTGATTGCAGGATCCCTGCGGCCGGGCTCCGGGCCCCGCCTCTCGGGGCCCGGACGCAGGAGGCCCGACGGTCGAGCCGTGCTGGTCACCCGATCGCGACGTCGTCCACCAGGAAGGTGGTGGCGAGGTAGGCGTCCTCGGCACCGGCGAACTCCAGCTTCACCGTCTTGCCCTTGTAGGCGCTCAGGTCGACAGTTCGCTGGACGTAACCGGAGCCGGCGTCGGCGTTGGAGTAGGTGGCGAGAGTGGTGCCGTTGACGTTCACCTTGAGGGTGTCGTACGGGGTGGTGCCGCTTTCCTGGGTGGCGACGTTCAGCCAGAACGTGAGCTTAGGGGAGCCGGTGGCGGGCACTGCGACGTTGCTCTGCGACAGAGACTCGGTGGCAGTGGCGCCGTAGCCCATCATCCAGGCGTACCAGGAGCCGCTGCGGGCGGGCCGCAAGGGAGAGTTGGTGATGTCGCCGGCGCTCTCGCTCCAGCCGGTGGCGCCCTGCTCGAAGGAGCCGTTGACCAGCGCGTTCCCGCCCGGGGTGGGAGTGGGGGTCGGGGTGGGAGTGGGGGTCGGGGTGGGCGTGGGAGTGGGGGTCGGGATGCCGGTACCCGGGTCGGGCAGGGCCATGCCGACGCCGACGGCGGCCCAGGCCCTGGAGACGGTGTAGCGCTCCTGGGAGTTAGCGCCGTAGAGGTCGGCGGCGGCCTGCAGGGTCGCGGTGCGGGCACCCGCGTAGTCGGTGGTGGAGGTCATGTAGACGGTGAGCGCCCGGTACCAGATGGCGGCGGCCTTGTCCCGGCCGATCCCGTTGAACGAGTCGCCGTTGCAGGGACTGCCGTTGTGCGGCAGTCCGCCGATGGTCTTGGAGCCGGTGCCCTCGGCGGCGAGGTAGAAGAAATGGTTGCCGATGCCGGAGGAGTAGTGGACGTCCACCGAGCCGGCGCCGGAGTTCCAGCAGGACAGGCTGGAGCCGTCGAGGGAGGGATTGTCCATCCGGCGGAGGTAGCCGTTCCCCGTGTTGAGCTTCTCGCCGATGTAGTAGTCGCCCGGCTCGCTGGGGTTCGCGGCGTAGAACTCCACCATGGTGCCGAAGATGTCCGAGGTCGCCTCGTTGAGGCCACCGGACTCGCCCGAGTAGTTCAGGTTGGCGGTGGCGGCGGTGACGCCGTGGGTCATCTCGTGGCCGGTGACGTCCAGGGCGGTGAGCGGGGTGTAGTTGTTCTGCGAGCTGCCATCGCCGAAGGACATGCAGAAGCAGCTGTCATCGTAGAACGCGTTCACCAGGTTGGTGTCGACGTGCACGTACGCCGGTGCACCGCGGCCGTCGTTGCGGATGCCCGAGCGGTTGAAGGTGTTCTTGTAGAAGTCCCAGGTCTTGGCCAGCCCGTAGGAGGCGTCCACCGCGGCGCTCTCGCGGCTCGACGTGGAGCCGTTGCCCCAGGAGTTGGTGGACTTGCTGAAGATTCGGGCGTTCTGCGCCGGGCTCGACTGCGAGCTGTTGTAGGAGTCGTAGACGATCGTGCCGCCGTGTGCCGCGTCGGTGAGGGTGTAGCCGCCGGCGGACTGGGTGGTCTCCAGCGGCACCTGGCCGACGTTGACGCCGTTGCCGGTGCCGGTGACGCCCTGGTGCAGCTCGTACTGGTCCAGCAGCGCACCGCTGGCAGCGTCCAGGATCACCGCCTCCTGCGAGGCCGGCCCGGCCTCGCCCGCACCGGTGACCGTCGAACGGTACGCGAGGACCGGCGCCTTGCCGACCGCGTACACCACCAGGGTGCTGCCGTCCGAGCTACCGGTCTTCGCGTTCCTCACGTGCTTGGCGTGCTTCACGGCCGCGGCCGCGGCGTCGGCCGCCGTCAGCTTCGGCGTGACGCCGGTGACCGATATCGGGCCCTGGTGCGCCAGGTTGGAGCCGGTGATCACGCCGTCCTTGTCGCGGTGCACCACCAGGTCGCCGCCGATCACGGGCAGGCCGCGGTAGGTGCGCTCGTAGCGCACGTGCCGGGCACCGTCGGTGTCCACCAGCACGTCCTTCGCCACCAGACGCTCGTCGGTGCCAAGTCCGAGCGCACGGGCCGTCGCGCTCGCCTCCCCGTCGGCCGCGCGTATCGCCTCGCCGCGCGCGTCGGCCGTCATCGCCCGGAGGCCGGCGCCCGGCCGGGCGGCCGGGCCGGCGGCGAGCGCGGGCGACTGGGCGGCTGCCACGGTCACGGTGCCGAAGATGAGGGCGGCCGCCACAGCGGCCGCCAGGGCGTTCTTGCGGGACATCACGATCCTCCCGCCGAGCTGGGGTAGAAGGGGGGGACAGCCGCGGAACGTCATCTGACGAGAGGTGGGGGACGTTCGGCGGCCGGTGACAGCTCGACTGTGGCGACGACGTTAGGGAAGGCGAGGGGGCGTCGAAATCAGGGCAAACCCTTGACCTGGCGCAGGGGGGCACTTCGGGCGCACCATGGCCCGATGCCAGACTCCGCACTGTGGATGAGCACGCTTCAGGAGGCCACCGGTACCGTCCTGCCGGTCCTGCCGGTCCTGCCGGTCCTGCCGGTCCTGCCGGTCGTGCCGGTCGTGCCGGTCGTGCCGGTCGTGCCGGACGACGTGGACGGCACCCGTCAGGTGGTACTGTTCGGGCCGCCCGGGATCGGCAAGACCACCGCCGCCGGGCTCCTGGGGCGGCGCTCGGGCCGGCCCGTCCTTCGGCTGGCCCCGGGCCCGGAGGACACCCGGGTCCCCTACACGGGACTGCTCGAACTCGCGCTGGCCCTCCGACCGCTGCCGTCCGCGCGGGACCTCGCGGCGGAGCTGGACGAGGCCGCCGGCGGCCCGGGCCCCTCGGATCGCTCCGGTCCGGCCCTTCGGCTGCGTCGGCTGACCGCCACCCTGTTGCGGGACACACCGCCCCTGACGCTGGTGGTGGACAACGCCCAGTGGCTGGACCCGGCCAGCGCGGCCATCCTGGGCTGGGCCCTGCGCCTGGCCCCGGACCTTCCCGTCATCGTGGCCGAGCGCACCCGGCGGCCGGAGGCCGGAGGCCACTGGTGCGGGGAGGACGCGTGCGCGGTGAGCGTTGCGCCGCTGACCGACCATCAGACCGCGGCGCTGCTGTCGCCGCACCGGCTGCCCTTCCACGAGGTCGCACGGATCCACACCCGCAGTGGCGGGAATCCGGCCCTGGCCCTGGCGCTCGCCGCGGCCGCCGGCCCGTCCGCGGACCAGGACGGTGGGAACGAGGAGGTCCTTCCGCCGACGGCCCGCCGACTGGTGGGCGAGTGGCTGGACGAGGTACCGGCCCAGGTGCAGGAACTGCTGACGTTCGCCGCACTGGACGACCGGCCCGACGTCGACCTGCTCGGCCGCCTCGCAGGCCCGGCGGCCGAACACCTCCTGGCCCAGGCCGAGGCGGCCGGCCTCCTCGACATCCGGCGGCCCGACGGGAAGGTGCGCTTCACCGCGACCGCGATCGGCACGGAACTTGCGACGCGGCTGCCGGGCACCACGCGCAGGCTCCTGCACGCCCGACTGGCCGAGGCCAGCCGTGACAGCGTCCGCCGCGACCGGCACAGCACGCTGGCGGCCGACACCGCCGACCCGCGAACGGCCCCGCACACCGCGCGCGACGCCGCCCGCGCAGCCGGCCGTGCCAGGTCGCGCGGCGAGCACCCGCTGGCCGCCGAACTCTCCCTCCTCGCCGCCGAACGCACCCCGAGTGAGGACACCGGGCTGCTCACCGAACGGGCACTGACCGCCGTGCGCGACGCCGCGCACTGCGGCGACCTCCCCCGCAGCCGGGCCGCCGCCCGCCTCGTACTGGACCACGACAGCAGCCCCACCCGACGCGTCAGCGCAATCCTGGCCCAGCTCGACGCGAGCGGGCAGCGCCTCCACGGCGCCGATGAACTCTTCGCCGGTGCGGTCCACGAGGCAGCGGGACAGCCGGGCCTGATCGCCCAGATCCTGCTACGCCAGGCGATCTGGGCCAACGTCGCCGAAGGCGCCCCCGATCAGGCCGCAGCCCTGGCCGCCCGGGCCACCGCCCTCGCCGAGGCCGCCGGCGACACCACCACCACCGCGCTCGCCCTGGCGATGCAGGCACGCGTCCAACGCATCCTCGGCAGCCCCGGAGCCGAGACCACGCTCCACCGCTCCCTGTCCCTGCCCCGCGCCGCACCCGTGCCCGTGAACGCGACCCCCGAACACCTCGCCGCCCGCCACGCGCTCTTCGACGACCGCCTGTCCGACGCCCGAACCGCCCTGCTGCCCCTGCTCGTCCAGGCCCAGCAGGCCGGGGACGCCGAAGGCAGCGTGGACATCCTGCGCTGTCTCGCGGAGGTGGAGATCCGCGCCGGACGGTGCGCCCGAACCCTCGACTACGCCGGCCGCGCCCAAGCGCTGACGGACCGCACGGGCCTGCCGGCCGGGCCCGCCTGCTACACCTCCGCCATCGTCGAGGGCACCGCCTCGCGCACCGACCTCGCCCTCGCCCACGCCCACCGCGGAGCCGACACCTCCCGGCAGGAGGGCAACCGGGTCTTCCTCTCACGCAACCTCTTCGCCCTCGGACACCTCCTGCTCGTCACCGGGCGCCCGAAGGAAGCCGTGGAGGCGCTGGAGGAGGTGCGCGTTCTGGAGGAACTCCAGCAGGTCCGCGACCCGTCCGTGCTGCGCTGGCACGCTGACCTGGCCGAAGCCCTCATCGCCCTGGGCCGCCTCGATCAGGCCCACCGTCTGCTGACCGGCACCCGCCGCACGGCGACCGCCCTCGGCAGAACCGCCGTCCTCCCCGCGCTCGACCGCGCCCAGGCCCTCCTGGACGCGGCACGCGGCGACTACGACGAGGCCGCCCACCGTCTCACCGAGGCAGCCGAGCGTCTGCTCCACCTTCCCGTCGAACGCGGCCGGACACTGCTGGCCCTCAGCCACACGGAGCGGCGCGGACGCCGACGCGCGAGCGCCCGCGCGGCCGCGCGAAGCGCCGCCGACCTCTTCACCGCGCACGAGGCGCACCCGTGGGCCGAGGCCGCAGCGCGCGCCATCCAGCGGCTGGAGCACAACCCCCCCAACGACCGCAACCATGCCTGCCTGACCTCCGCCGAACAGCGCTGCGCCCGGCTCGCCGCGGGCGGGGCGAGCAACCGCGACATCGCCGCGGCCCTCACCATCAGCGTGAAGACGGTCGAAGCGACGCTGACCCGGGTCTACCGGAAGCTCGGCCTGAACTCACGCGTGCAGCTCGCGCACACCGTGCCCCCGGCACGCGAGTGATCCCGGCGGGGCGCAGGAGGCCGGGAACGGGCGGTGGGGGCCGCGGCGGTCGGCGCGGCTCGCTGCGGGCCTCCGCCGTGGGCTTCGCAGGGATCAGCCCTCGGTGAGGCAGCGCTTCAGTTCGTCCAGGTCGTAGAAGAAGCTGTTCTCGGCGATGGGCCGGCAGGAGGGCTTGAAAGCGGTCTCCTTCTCGTTGTAGAGCATCCGGACCAGGTAGCGGGCGGGCTCGCCGTCGGCGGAGTTGTTGGCGAACAGGTCCCACTGGATGTTGGCGGCCATCGGCGCGACGTCGGCGCCGCGCCAGGGGTTGTTCCGGTAGCTGTACGGCTGCCCCGGTTCAGCGGGCTCGGTGCTGCCGGGCAGTCCCAGTAGGGCGGCGAGCGGTTCGATCTCCTCGGCGTGGGTGAAGCGGAGCACCGCCCCGTTGGTGCTGGTGCCGTTGGCCTTGGCCTGGGCCTGGGCGAGGAGGTCGGACGAGAGCACGTCGGCCATCTTGTAGGTGATGGTGCGTCCGGCGAAGGCGGGGCCCTTCTGGTAGAACTCCTCGGCGTCGTCGAGGTAGGCGAACCAGCGGGCGTCCGCGGCGGTCAGGAACGGAGTGAGGTCGACGTCCGGCGCCTCAACGCTCAGGTCGGGCGCCGCGGCGTAGAGCTGGTAGAGCGAACCGGCGAACGCGATCTGCGCGGCGGCGGGCAGCGTGGCGACGAAGTCGGCGCGGAACAGGCGCGTGACCACGTGGTGGGCAGCCTGGGCGGTGCGCGGGTCGGTGTCGATCTGCGCGAGTGCGGCGGCCAGTTGCGGGTCGTTCTTCAGGTAGGACTGGTAGTCGGCGTTCTGCGGCTGCTTGTGGAAGTACAGCAGGTTCTTGTCGGTGACCGGTGCCTTGATCAGGCCGGCCAGCGCAGGGTCGCCGGAGATCAGACCGCCGGTGAATGCGTTGGCGCTGGCCACCACGCGCGGCACACCCGATGTTTCGACCACGATGGGCTCCTGACCGGCTGTGATGGCCTGGAACAGCGACGGCAGCCGCTGCTCCATCCGCAGCGCGGTCTCCTGCTGCTCCTGGACGCCGCGGCCGGCGAGGTTGCCGTAGCCGAGCGAGGCGGCTGCCGCCATCAGCGACTGCACCTGCGGTGCCAGCCGGCCGCCGAGCCCGGTGAGCGCGTCCTGTGCCTGGGCCTGCCGCAACACCGCGAGCACAGCGTCGCCGTCCGAGCCATCCGTCATGGCCCGCGAACCGTGGCGCGCGACGTTCTCGGTGAAGACCGGGTAGAAGCCCTCCGGCGCCTCCTGGTAACGGCTCTGCCTCTCCTGCGGGAGGTAGGGCGCCTTCGTGCCGTAGAGGTGCCGGTCGGCTCGCGAGGCGTCGGAGCGGTCCCGCGCCGTGGCACTGCCGGCGGTGAACAGCACGCTTGCGGCCAGCGAGGCGGCCATGGCGACGGAGAGGGGAGCGGTGCGCTTCAAGGAAATCCTTCGGTAGTCGTGGCCTGCCGCCCGGCAAGAGGACCGTCCTGACACTGCCAAGTCCCTCGTAAGCACGGATGGTGACGGGCTGTTGCCAAAGTGAAGGCCGACTGAACAGTGAGTGGCTGCAGTGGCCCGGCCGGGTCGCGACAACCCCCCACCGAGCCGACCGCGTAAGGCGGCTCCGGAGGCACGGCGGCGAGCTTGGCCCGGCGGCTCCTCGTGTTGGGGATCCACACTCCGAGCTCCACCTCCACCGTCCCGCCGTCGCCGTTGGGGATCTCCTCGATGTGACCGCGGGGCACGGTCACCGAGACGGTCCGCTCCCGGTACTGCCTGAGCGCGGTCAGGCCCCGGCAGCGGCCGATCAAAGTTCTGACACCCTTCAGGCGGCCAGGTGGTGCGTTCAGCTGCGCGCGGGCTTCCCGTCGGCGGCGATCGCCGCCAGCCCGTTGTCGGTCGGGCCGTAAATCCGCCCGCCGCCGGCCCAGAACGGCACGGGTGTTGACGTGCCGCCGCCGGCATGGAAGTCGAACGTCCAGCGGGGGGAGCCGGTGACCGGGTCGAGGGCCCACACCTTGCCGTGGATCCAGATGTAGAGGGTGTCGTCCGAGAAATGTGCCGCCATGTCCTGGAGCACCCCGATGGGAAGGGAGCCCGACCAGCGGACGGCACCGGTCTTCGCGTCGAGGGCCTGGACGACCGTGCGGCCCTTCGCGTAGTGGGTTCCGGCCGCGTAGACGGTGGCGCCGTCGGTGCTCGCCACCGCCGTCTGGAAGGCCCACTCGCCCGGGGACTGCCAGACCACCTTTCCGTCCGCCGGGTCCACCGCGTAGAGCCGGTCGGCGAGGTAGAGGAACCGGCCCGCGGCGGAGCTGTGCGGACCGTCGCAGAAGAAGGACAGGTTGGTGATGGCGGCGCCGGTGCCGGGGGCCAGTTGCTGCCACAGGCTCTTTCCGCCGTCGCCGGCGTCGAGCGCCTCCAGCCGGCCGGCCTTCTTGAGGGTCTCCAGGTTGTAGGAGGCGCTCTCGAACAGCAGGCGGGAACCGGAGGAGGGGAGGTAGAGGCGGCCTTGGCTGCCCACCTCGTCACGCTGGTGGAGGTTCTGCCAGCGGATCCGGCGGGCCGCCGGATCCACCGCCCACACGAAGTCGGCCCCGTACCTGTACTTGAGCGGGTCCTTCGGGTCGAAGAGGGAGGCGTCCCCGCGGACGTAGACGAGGCCGTCGAGCAGGCCGACCACCGAGGCGGAGGTGCTGATGTGCAGGTCCGGTTCGGGGAGCGTCCAGGTGACGGTTCCCGTCGCGAGGTCGACGGCCTTGAAGACGTAACTCAGGTCGCCGGGACTGGTGTACCCGATGACGTAGGCCGTGCCCCCGCCGACGGCCACCGGGCTGTCGCCGCCGCCGATCCCGCGCGGGGAGCTGTAGTTGGTCAGCGGCTGCCACCGCTGCTGCCCCGCGCGGTCGATGGCCCACACGCTCTTCATGCCGGCGGCGACGATGGTGTCGCCGTCCCCCGTCACCTGGATCAGCGGTTCGGGCACCGGCGACGTCCACAGCGGGGTCGCGGCGACGGTGGTCTCCAGCGAACGGGTGTAGTCGCTCGGATCCGCCACGGGAGTCGGAGGCGGGTTCTGCGAACCGGGGTAGTCCTGGGACTGCTCCCTTCGGCCGGTCGTCCGGGTGAGATAGAGCGCGGTGCCGGCGCCGGCCAGGGCGACCGCCCCGCCGGCCAGCCCGAGCAGCACCTTGCGCCGACCGGGCCTGGACGGAGGCGTCGTGTGGCCGAGCCGGACGGTCGGGGACCCGGCCGCCGACCCGGCCGTCGTCACCAGCGGCTGCGGCCCCGTGGGCGCGACCGGTGGAGGCGGCAGCGGGGCCGGGGCCGCGGCCGGGGCCATCACCGCCGCCGCCTCCTCGATCGCCGAGACCAGCACCGGATGCAGCCACGTGCCGGGGGGCAGCGGCCCGGCGCCCTGGGAGGCGGCCAGTTGCCGGGGCGTCGGCCGGTCGCCCGGGGCCTTGGCCAGGCAGGCCGCGATCAGCAGCCGTACGCCGCGGGGCACCGCCGCCAGGTCCGGCTCCTCGCTCATCACCTTCCGCAGGACCTCCAGCGGGTGCCCGCCGTCGAACGGCCAGGTCCCGCCGGAGGCGGCGTAGGCGAGCGTCGAGCCGAGCGAGAACACGTCGCTCGCCGGGCCCGCCCTCTTCCCCATCGCCTGTTCCGGTGACATGAAGGCGGGCGTGCCGAAGATCGCGCCCTCGGCGGTCAGAGCGGTGCCGTCGGCGGCCCGCGCGATGCCGAAGTCGATGATGTGCGGGCCGTCCAGCGCCAGCAGGATGTTGCTGGGTTTGAGGTCGCGGTGGGTCAGACCGGCCGCGTGGATACTCTTCAGCTCTTCGGCGATTCCGGCCACCAGGATGCGCACGACGTGCTCGGGGAACGCGCCGACCAGCCGCACCGCCTCGTCCAGCGCGACGCCCGGCACGAAGACGGTCGCCATCCACGGGACGGGCGCGTCGGTGTCGGCGTCGACCACCGGGGCGGTGAACGCCGAGGAGGCCGCCCGGGCGGCTGCCACCTCGGCCCGGAAGCGGGCCCGGAACCGGGCGTCGCCGGCCAGCTCGGGTCGGATCACCTTGACCGCGACCGTCCGCCCGCCGGCCGACCGGCCGAGGTAGACCGACCCCATCGCGCCCGCGCCCAGCCGGCCGAGCAGGGCGTACGGACCGATCCACGTCGGGTCGGCGGGTTCCAGTCGGCGCATGCTCAGGCCCCCTTCGCGGGCAGGGCGGTGACCGTCTCGGTGGCCGTGTCGGACACGCAGAGCCGTCCGGCGCCGGCCGCCCAGGCGAGCCGCGTGGTGTCCTGGCCCTTCAGCCCGGAGTACTTCCAGCGTGGCTTGCCGTTCGCCGGATCGAGGGCCCAGAGCACCGCGTCCGGGCCCATCCGGTAGACGGTGCCGTCGGCGTACAGCAGTCGGGCGCCGAGGAACTTGGCCTCCGGATCGTCGAGCGGCAGCGGCGCCCGCCAGCCGGTGCGGCCGTTGGCCGGGTCCACGGTGGCGAGCGAGACTCCTCCGTCCGTGTCCTTCCCGAGGAAGTACACGACCTTGCCGTCCTCGCCGGTGACCAGGCCGCCGCCGCGCAGGGAGGGTGTGATGACGCCGCCGAGGGTCCACGCCGGGCCGCCGTCCTTCGGGTCCACCGCGGTCACCGTGCCCTGAACGTCGGGGGCGAGGAAGTACCCCCCGGCGGCGGCGATGCCGAACGCCATGAGTTTGCGGGACCACGCCACCGCGCCCGTCGCGTCCAGGGCTCTCAGCTCGTCGAAGTTGGTGACCATCAGCCGGTCGCCGCCCGGCAGCAGCGCGGACTGGACCATCAAGGTGTCCTCGCCGTGGAACCAGAGGGTCCGGTGGGCGGCGAGGTCCACCGCCCAGACGTGGCTGCCGGTCGGGAGGATGCCATGGTCCTTGCCGTCGCCCGCGCCCAGCAGGTAGGCCTTGCCGTCGCGGATTCCGGCGAAGAAGGTCTCGCCCGTGGTGTTCGTCTGCTCCAACGGGGCCTTCCAGTCGATCTTCCCGTCGGCCAGGGTGATGCTCAGCAGTTGGGTGCCCGCTACCTTCACCGCGCCGAGCACCCCGGCCCCCGCGCCGAGCGACCCCGTTCCCACCGGGATGTAGAGCCGGCCGCCGTCCGCTCCGGCGACGAGGCACGGGGTGTTCGGAGCGATGGCGAAGACGCCGCCGGCGGTGGTGTCGTCCAGGGTCCACTTGGTCCGGCCGCTGTCGTCCACACCCCAGATGTGCTGGAGGGAGACGCACACCGTCACGCCGTCGGCGCACAGCACCTGCGCGCTGGGACTCGCCTGAGTGACCTGCCACAGCGGTTTGGCCTCGGCCACGTCGGCACCGGACGGGCGGACCAGGGGGACGGGCGTGCCGCTCGCGCCGGCGGCCGGTGTGCCGCCTGCCTCGGCCGCGCCGCCCCGGTCGCCCAGCAGGGCGACCGCGCCGGCCGCGCCCGCCGCCGCGAGGACGCCGCCGAAACCGAGCAGCACCGCGCGGCGCCCCGGGCGGCGTCCGGACCCCGCGCCCTGCGGCGCCGCCCCTGGAGGCAGCTCCGGCGGCACCGGCGGCAGCGGTGGCGCCTTCGGCAGCGCGATCAGCAGCTGCCGCACGCCGAGCACGTCCGCCGCGACGGCCTGCGGGAGCCAACCGCCTTCCCCGGCCGGCCGCCCGATCCGTTCGACCAGCTCGACGAGCTGACGCGGCGTCGGCCGGTGTGCCGGGTCCTTGGCGAGGCACGCCGTGACGAGGTGCCGGATCCCGTGCGGCAACCCGCTCAGGTCGGGCTCGGTGTTCACCACCCGGAACAGCACCGCCGCCCCCGCACCCTCCCCGAACAGGTGGGCGCCCAGGGCCGCGTAGGCGAGCGTCGAGCCGAGCGAGAATACGTCGCTCGCCGGGCTGAGCTGCGTCCCCATCGCCTGTTCGGGGGACATGTACGGCGCAGAGCCGATGACGGAGCCGGTGGTGGTGAGCCCGGTGCCGTCGGCGGCGCGCGAGATGCCGAAGTCGATGACGTGCGGGCCGTCGAGGGCCAGCATCACGTTGGCGGGTTTCAGGTCGCGGTGGATCAGCCCGGCCCTGTGCACCTCGCCGAGCGCCTCGGCGAGCCCGGCGGCGAGGGTACGGACCGTCTCCTCGGGCAGCGGGCCGTGCGTGGTCACCGCCCGTTGCAGCGGGACGCCGACCACGAAGGCGGTCGCCATCCAGGGCGTGGCGGCCTCGGTGTCGGCATCGACGACGGGCGCGGTGAACGCCCCCGAGACCCGGCCGGCCGCGGTGACTTCGTGCCGGAAGCGGGCGCGGAAGGACCTGTCCTCGGCCAGCTCCGGCCGGATCACCTTGACCGCGACGCTCCGCCCGCCCGCCGAGCGCCCCAGGTACACCGCGCCCATGCCGCCGGCTCCGAGCCGCCCCATCAGCGTGTACGGCCCGACCTGTCGTGGATCCGTGGGTCCCAGTTGCTCCACCGCTTCCCCTCCCCGTCCCGCAAGCCCTCACAGGCTAGGCCGAACCATGCGGACATGACAGGCGATCATCCGGGATTGCGCGAAGACGCTGGGCGCGGACGGGGGCAGCGCCGGTCGAGCCCAAGCAGGGCGAGCTGGTTGAGTTGCCAGGCGGTGAGTTCGGCGCGGCGGCTTTTGGTGTTGGAGATCCACGCGCCGAGAGCAGGACGATCCCCGTTCCGCTGCGGGCGAGTTCAACGTGGAGCCCCCGTTCTGGCCAGGGGTGCCGCACTCAGAGTTCGGTGAGACGGGTCAAACTAACGTGAGACGGGTCATCACTCGCTTTGTGTGACAAATGAGCTTGACTGGACGATCTTGATGGACGGTAGGTTTCTGCCACTTGATCTTGATCGGTGGTGGGGTCTCGACACCCCGCTCACCTACAGCGGCCTCAACATCTTCCTCACCCAGGAGCGGTCCGCCCCCACCCAGGAGTAGGCAGATCGGTCCGCCTCTTGATCACCGCTGGCTAGACTCCCGGCGTTCGGATGCTGTCGGTGGACTGGAAGGCCAAGCCGTGGACGACGATTTCTGGGCCGGCTGGCCGGAACGGTGGGCCGGCACGGACTGCGACGTGCGGGTGGCCGTGGGCGCGATCCCGCCGGAGGTCAAGGACGGGTTCAGGTTCGACAAGGTCCCCTGGCAGCGGTTCCCGCACTTCTACGGTCCGGGCGAGGAGATCCCCGGTTTGCTCGCCACGCTCGCGTCGGGGGACGCCGAGGCCGCCGACAGGGCTCTGCTGCAGCTCTGGACGAATCTTCACCACCAGGGCACCACGATCGCGGCGGGAGCCCTGGCGGTGCCGTTCCTGATCCGGATCGCGACAACCGGGCGGCCCGAACTCTGCGCCCAAATCCTTCACCTGGTCGCCGAGATCGGCCGGTGCCAGCACATGGGGGACGGATCGCGCGAGGGCCTGCTCCAGGTCGCCGAGGAACCGCTGATGGTCGAGGGCAGCACGATGTGCCCGGTGGACTGGACGATCCAGGCCGCCCGCCGGGCGGTCACGGACGACCTGCCCCTCCTGCTCCCGCTTCTCGACAGCCCCGACCCCGAGGTCCGATCCATGACCGCTTACGTCCTGGCGGCCGCGACCGACGAGACCCCGCGCGTCTCCTCGGCCCTGCGGTCCAGGCAGGCGAAAGAAGACGACGCGGTGGTCCGGGTGAGCCTGATCCTGGCCATCGCCCAACTCGCCCGCGAACATCACGACGACCACGCTCCCCGGTGGGCCCAGGACCTCTGGTCGGACCCGGGACGACCGCCCGAGATCCGCATCGGCGCCGGTCTGGCCTGGCTGTGCCTGGTCACCGACCCCGCCCCCGACGAACTCCGCACCCTCCTCGCCGACCCCGGCATCCCCCGGTACGACGACCTGCTCCGGTCGGTGCCGTGGCTCACCTGGTGCGACGCCCCCGGCTTCGCGCTGCGCAGCTGCATCGACGAAATGCTCGCGGCGAAGGCCCCCGCAGCAGTGCTGTGAGGACCCCTGGGGCGGTGGGCCGTCAAGCTGAGGCACGCAGCGGCACCTCGTCCAGGACCTTCTCCCGACCCGGCGGCCGCTGCCGGCCCTGCCACCAGGACCGCGAGGAGCGCCTGGAACGGGAGATCCAGGAGCAGCTGGAGGCCGCCCGGGAGGCGAACGCCCCGCTGCGCCCGTGCTGGACGTGCCGGGGCTCGATCGGGGGAAAGGAGAGCTCGACGCTGGAGCTGCGGGAGGAGGCCAGGCCGGATCGGCTGGAGTGCCCCGAGTGTGTACAGTCCCGCGCTGCAGAGGACTTGGGCCCGGTGGTGCTGCCGGTCCCGACCAGGCGCGAGCTGGTGGCCGTGCTGGTCTCCACTTCAGACGATCCGTGGTGGGAGGACCGCATGCTGCACGCAAAGCTCCACCCGGCGAGGGTCCGCCCCGTCCGGGGGCCGCCCCGCCGAGGCCGCCCACCTGTCGGACGGGCAGGCGCCGCTGGCCCGTCCGGGCTGGTCAACGGGGCGGCACCGCTGCATCGGCCGTTCCGAGGGACGCTGTTTCCCTACTCCCGCTTGACAGTTGGCCCTGCGATGCCGAAGCTGTCTTACTGTCATAAGACAGTAGGAGAACTGCTCGTGATCGAGTTCGTACTGGACGGCCGCTCGCGGGTGGCCACGTACATGCAGCTGGTACTGCAGGTCAAACAAGCGCTGCGGGTCGGGCTGGCACAGCCCGGGGATCAGTTGCCCAAGGTGCGGGAGGTGGCGCGCGCCCTGGCCATCAACCCGAACACGGTCCTGAAGGCATACCGGGAACTGGAGCACGAGGGATTGGCCGAGGGGCGGCCGGGGGTCGGAACCTTCCTCGTGGGGACGCTGGCCGGTCCGTCGCTGCAGCACCAGGCCGAGCTGCGCGCCGAGTTGGTGGCGTGGCTGGACAGGGCGAGGGTGGCCGGGCTCAGCCGGGACGATCTTTCGGCGCTGATCGACACCACAGTACGGGCCGCGTTCGACGCCCCGACGGCAGTAGCAGCACGGACAACCGAGGGAGAGACATGACGGACTTGGCGTTGGAAACCGACGCCCTGGGCAAGCGGTACGGGCGCACGTGGGCGCTGCGTGACTGCTCGATGCAGCTGCCGGCCGGCCGTATCGCCGCGCTGGTCGGCCCGAACGGCGCGGGCAAGAGCACGCTGTTACACCTTGCGGTCGGCCTGCTGCAGCCGGACGAGGGGCGGGTTCGGGTTTTCGGGGAGGAGCCGCGCGGGAACACCCGCGCGTTGGCGGACATCGGCTTCGTCGCCCAGGACACCCCGCTGTACCGGGACTTCACCGCCACCGAGTTGATCACCATGGGCGGCAAGCTCAACCGGCGTTGGGACGCGGACGTCGCCCGTAGCCGTCTGGACGGGGCCGGCATCCCGCTCGGCAAGGCGGTGGGCACCCTGTCCGGCGGCCAGCGCGCCCAGGTCGCACTCGCCATCGCGCTGGCCAAGCAGCCGCGGCTGCTCCTGCTCGACGAGCCGATCGCGGCACTCGATCCGCTCGCCCGGCACGAGTTCATGCAGGCACTGATGGACGCGGTGGCCGAGACCGGCGCCACCGTGCTGCTCAGCTCACACCTGCTGACCGACCTGGAACGCACCTGTGACCACCTGGTGGTGCTGCGCGACGCACGCGTCCGACTGGCCGGACCGGTCGACGATCTGCTCGGCGACCACCGCATCCTGGTCGGCCCGCGCACCGAGGGCCCGATCCCGGGCGTCGTGCAGGTGATCCGCGCCAGCCATACCGACCGCCAGTCCACGCTGCTGGTCCGAACCGCCGGCCCGCTCACCGATCCGGCCTGGACCGTGCGCGAGCCGACCCTCGAAGACGTCGTCCTGGCCCACCTCGCGGCCGGCACCCCGTCGACCCGCACCACCCCGGAGGTGACCGCGTGATCTGGCTGACCTGGCGCCAACACCGCAAGCAAACCCTGCTCGCCGCCCTCGCGCTCGCGCTGCTCACCGCAGTCATGGTCCCGACCGGGCTGCGCATGCACGCGGTATTCGACAGCTCCGGGCTCGCCGCATGCCAGGCCGGCAGGGGCAGTACGTGCGAGCGCGTGGCCAACCAGTTCGACAACCAGTTCGGCAGTCTCGGCTTCGTCGCGATCCTGTTCATGCTGCTGCCACTCCTGGTCGGGCTGTTCTTCGGCGCGCCCCTGATCGCCCGTGAGGTCGAGAGCGGTACCCACCGGCTGATATGGACCCAGGGGGTGAGCCGATCGCGCTGGAGTACGGTCAAGTTCGCTTTGCTCGGAGCGGCGGGCGTCCTGCTGTCGACCGTCTATGCCGTCGGGGTGTCCTGGTGGATCGGCCCACTGGCGGCCGCCGGCGCTGGGCGGTTCGGCTACGGGTACTTCGACGTCCAGGGCATCGTGCCGGTCGGCTACACGTTGTTCGCGCTGGCGCTGGGAATCCTCGCCGGCACGGTGTGGTCGCGGGTACTGCCGGCGATGGCGACCACGCTGGGGGCCTTCGTCATGGTACGGACACCGATCGAGGTGTTCGCGCGACCGCACTTCATGCCGGCCAAGACCGTGACCTACGGCATCCAGGGACCCGCGCCGACGACGGCCGACCGGGTCGCGGGCAACTGGGTCCAAGCCCAGGGCGTGCGCAACGCCGCAGGCCAGATGGTTCTGCCTGACGGCGTGGTCAGCTGCCCGACGGAAGCGCCGAGCGACTGCGGAGTGCCGGGACTGGGACCAGGCTCATACAACTGGGTGGTCTACCAGCCAGCGAACCGGTTCTGGGAGTTCCAGGCCATCGAAACGGGCGTGTTTGTCGCACTCGCAGCCGCGCTGCTCTGGTTCGCTGTCCGCCGCATCCGCCGGATCGCCTGACCTCTGTTAAGCACTCCCGCGCGACGGTGGTCGCCGCGACCGGATCCGGCAAGACCCCTGGTCGCGGCCGGCTGCGCCCGGCGCCTGGCCGCGCGTGGTGTCGTCCTGGCTCGGAGGGCTCCAGCGCATCGTCGGGCAGGGCAGTTCCGAGGCGGCGCACTGTGTCCAGGAGGGCGCCCAGGCACCTTCTGAACCCTTCTTCGTTGCCACTCTCCATCTCCGCCAGCAGCTCGTCGTCAAGAGCGTTCAGCTCGGCGAAGTGCGAGTCGGCCAGCTTCACTTGGCCTTCGCCCATGATGCGCACGATCACGGTGGTCTCCCATCTGTGAGTGGCGTTCCCATCGGTGGAGCGCCACCTCATTTCATCGCTCCTTCCCTGGTGGCGCGACGTGATTGACCTGTGGCGGACGCTCTTCACCCGCACGAGGAGTATGACGGTCGTTGGCACCCGCGCCGCCCGGCAGCTCGACTCACGTGAAAGCCGCCCTCCGCGATCTTCTAGGACGCGAGGAGTTGCGGAGAAGGTCGAGCTTCGCACGGCCGAACATCTGCCTTCTGATCATCTTAGAAGTTACGTGGAATCTGTCGGGGTGATCATGTCTACCCGGTGCACCCACGGACTTGGGAGATGGCTTGAGCGGCGACGGTGGTGCTGACGGAGAAGTGGCCGGTGCTGGGCCGGCACGAGCAGGCGGCGGTGTGGCTGCAGATCTGGACCGATCTCGGTCGGGCGCCGAGGACGATCGATGCCTATGCCCGCGGACTGGCCGAGTACCTGGTGATGTGTGAGCGGGAGGACGTCGACCCGGTCACCGTGAACCGCGCCCACCCGCCAGATCGAGTGGTTGCCCGCGTACAGGGGAGTATCTGCTCAGGGTGGTACAGCCGAAGGTGCTCAGCTCCCGTGCTGGTTCAGGCTCGGTGGAATCGCGGCGGCCCGTCGTAATCGGGAGGCGTCAAGGGCGGGCGATGAGGAACACTTTGCCGAATGATCGTGATGCAAGCCGTCCTGGAGATACGCGCCCATGACGGTTTCGACCTGTGGCCCGTCGCCGAGATCGAGCCGACCGGCTTCCTGCCCCTCGGCGGCGGGCTCTCACCCGCCGAGGTCGGGACAGCGGTGATGTGCATCGCCGGCTGCAACGACATCGGACCCGACGATGACCGCCCGCCCCGCCCCGCCGACCCGCTCGGCTCGTTCCTTCACGGACTGCTGACCCTCGACACCCCTCTCGCAGAGGGTGGCCTGCGGGTCACCGACTACTCCGACGGCACCGTGTTCCAGCCCGGCTGCTGCGACGGGTTGGAGGACTGGCGCGACTGGCACCGGCTCGCCGACAGTGGAGGCCTGCTCGGCTTCGGCCACGACCCCGTCTCACCCGTCGCGCAACGCTTCGGCGACACGGTCCGGCTTACGGTCAACGCCGAGCAGAGCGACAGCCCAGTGATCGAACTGCCCGTCACCGAACTCCGCTGCCTGCTCGCCGGTGTCGAGCGCGACCTGGCCGACTTCCTCACGCTGGCCGCCGACTGGGCCCATCGGCACCTGCCCGGCCACCGGGCTCCCGTCACCGCCGCCCTCGCCCGGGTCCTCGACCTGCCCGCCCCGGCCATGCCGCCGGAGCAGTAGACCAGCGGGCCCGCGCCCAGGCCTTCGCTCGGCCGGCCTGCGGCAGGACCGCGAAGGCGGCCCGGCCGAGCAGGGTGGCCGGGCTGGCGGCGGGTTCGGTCCGACCGGATGTGGTGGGGCCGGGCTGGGCCGCCCGTTCGGGGCGGGGCCGGCTCGCCGATGCCGGTCCCTGCTCCGCCTCGCGCAGGTCTCGGCGGTCGCCGGGTGCAGCCCCGCCCGCCGGCCCGCCCCGCCTCGCTGTGGCCCAGCTGCGCCGCGACCTGGGCCGTCGCCGTCCCCACCCTCGCTCGCCGCCGCGAGGTCCTGCCGCCGTCCGGGCCGTCCGGGGATCGGGGCCGGGGGTGTGGTGTGGGCGGCCGTCAGGCCGCCGTCCAGGAGATGGTGCACCGCCGGCAGGTGGGCCGGGCACTACAGTTGTGCAGGACCGTGATGCGTTAAATATCAATATTGTCGTGGTTGAAACTGTGGCTGAGATCAAAGAGGTCGGCACTGCCGCAGTGCTGGTAAGGCCTGTCAACCGGCATCTGTAGGACGTTGGACAGCACACCGGGGGTGTAGGCAGTGATACCGGTTGCACTGACGGTGTGGCTCAAGGTGGTGCAAGTGGTGTCGAAGGCCGGGGAGGCGATGGGTGCGATGCCGCCCGCCGTGGCGGGGGAAGCCGCCGCAGCGAGGCCTGGAGCCGCAGCGAATGCCACGGTGCCGGCCCGGACAGTGTCACGCAGTGCATGCATGCCGGAACAACGAGTCCGCCGGGTCGCGGTCACAGGTGCCTGATCCAACCTGGCTGGAAGCCAGGAACCAGAAATCGGACGCCATTCCGGTTCCGACCCGCGTTGCGGTCACGTAGGGCGGGACCGCATTTGGGTCGCGGCTGCCTCGAAGGGCCCGGCGTCCTACTGGTCAAAGTATTTGCCGGGTGCGCCTGCTGCGTCCCACCTGGTAGTCGGCGGTCGCCCTCGCGCTTGCTGTCCCGGCCGCCGCCGTCGCGCTGCCGCGAGCCGTCTGGCGGGCAGCCCTGTTTCGTCCCGCCCGGTAGGCGCCGGGCTGCTGTCCCGCTCGCCGTCGCCCGGCCGCCGCCGCTCGTCCCGCACACCGGCCGCCATCCCGGCCTGTCGCCCCACCGGCCTTCCGCCGGTGGCGCTCCGCCCCGTGCCCGTCGATGCCGTTGGCCGCCCGCTGTCCGGGGTCGCTGCGCCCGGCCCGCCCCCCGCTCGCCCTGCCGTCGTCCGGCGCTCGCCGCCGGCGGCGAGCCTGCCGTTGGCGCCGTCCCGGCGCGGTCCGCCGCTCCCCGCTCCGTCTCGCCGGGTCGCCGTGCCGGCCGCGGCTGCTTCGCCGTTGCCGGTGCGGCTGGGTGGTGGCGGTCTGCCAGCCGTCCCGGGGCTGCTGCGTTCCGCCAGCCCCGCCCAGGCCCAAGTCGCCGCGCCGTCCCCGGGCGCCTGGCTTCGCCGGTCGCGCCATGCCGCCGGGCTCCGTTCGAGTGCTGGCCCGCGGTGGTGGTAGAAGGGGCGCTGCTTCTTGTCGGACGCCGCCGCGCTCGCGCGGACACCGGTGGCGAAGGCACCGGATCTCCTCTACTCCTACTCGCTAGTAGACATGCCGTCATCGGATGAACGCGGAAGGTAGTCTGGGCGGCCGGTCGAAGGAAAGACCGGACCGTTCCTGGCGCCCTGCGTAGCGGCCGGCAATGGCCTTCGCCAGGTCGATCTGAGGAGCTGTCGCAGTTGGTTGAGTACGACCCCAGCGGGGGCGCGCGATCCGACGCCCCTTCCCCCGAGAGCGCGTACGCCGCCGCCCTGGGACCGGCTGCCGAGAACACCGCGGTGACACGCCTGCAGACCGCGCTCAGGCACAGCGGCCAGTACCCGCGCGCCTCCCTGGAACGCGAGTTCCGGCTGCGCCGGGCAGCGCTGGCCGACCGGCTGGCGCTGGAGAGCGGTGAGGAGTGTGACGCCGCGGAGGCCGCGCGTACGGCGTACGAGCTGGTCGCCTTCGATCTGTCCGACGGCCGGTTCGTCCTGGGTCCGGCCGGGCCCAGCTCCTCCAGGTGGGAGGACTCGGCGCGGCCGTATGTCCGCCAGGAGTACGAGCGGTGGGCGGAGCTGACCGACGGCGGCCGGGACGCCCGCCTGAGGGACACGGGCGGCAGCTGACCCCGAGCGTCAACGGAACGAGGGCCCCCGTTGCCACGAGCGGGACAGGCCGACGTTCGACCTGAGTGACGGACTGACGGCGGTGAGGCCGGGGGAGTCGGCGGTGCCGGGTGCCCCGCGGCACAGGTCGCACGGCTCGGGCCTGCCGGTCCGTCGAGCTGCACCGGGCTGAAGGTGTCCCGGTAGTTCGGGAAGAAGTTGCCTTTGACGGGCGGACTACTGGATGTGACGACGGTGTAGCCCTGTTGCCTGTCTCCGACCCTGGGTGAATGGTCGAGACCTCCAGTTCAGTCGGACTTCGCGCTGCGGGTTCGGCCGCACAGCAACAGCTCGATGTCCTCCTCCCATGCCTTGCGGGGGTTGATCTCCACCGGCCTCGTCCCGGCACGGTGGACCGTCAGGCGGACGGCATGGGGCCGCGGTCCGCGGAGCCAGAAGCTCAAGGCCCGGGCCAGGTCCGAGAGGCCGCCGACTTCGCCGACCACCACGGAGACGGTGTGCTGTACCGGTATCTGTTCCTCAGGGCACGTGGCCCGGCTGGTGAGGCGCACGTCGAGCATCTCCGGATGGGCCCGGAGCTTGTCGGCGAGTGACTCGGCCTCTGCGGATGCCTCACCCCCGGTCACGGAAATTCGCACGTGAACGGGTTCGCCCAGAGTTGTTGCGTCCGAAGGAAGTCGAGGACGGGCGCTCCACCGGCGACGGGTCGGTAGGCGGTGGAGCCTCGACGGTCGCGGCGGGGCGGCCGTGAGGCGAGGCCGGGCTGCGGACCCTGGCAGGGGACGGCCGGGACGTCTGGCCGTCACCGTGCGGAGCACCCCCTCGGCGAAGTCCCGGCCGAGGAAGTGGATGTCGTCCCACGCGCAGTAGAACGCACCGGAGGCGCCGAGCAGGTAGAACCCGATGCTGCCCGACACGCCCAGCCCGACGACGCAGAGGTCCTCACCGGCCTCGCGGCAGAAGCTGGAGAGGGAGAAGGGGTGCAGGGCACTGGTGCCGCAGCCGAAGTCCACACCGGTGAGGCTCTTCGGATCGCGGGGATTCGGGAACCGGAGCGAGAGACCGGCGAACTCGGCGAAGAACTTCAACGCGTACCCGGGGAGTGCGTTACCCGAGGATTCGAATTCTGCGGCCGCCTTGGCCAGTGCCAGACCGGACCAGCGATCGGGGACCCAGCCGGCGGACAGGAGGACGAGCTCGGCGCGGGGGTCGAAGCGCATGCTTCTTCTTTTAACGATTGACTGACAGAACGTTTGATCGATTGATGGTACCGGTTGACGTAGAGCAGGAGTCAACCGGTACCCCGGGGATCAAGAGGTCGTGGCGACGCCGGTCAGGAGGTCGGTAGGACCCGATCGGGACCAGGTGGTCGATGTCGAATGCCTTGGCGTCGATGAAGGTCTTGCCGTCGTAAGGGGCTGGTCCAGGTGCCGGCCACCGCCCGGCACTGGTCGTCCCGGACGACGTCCCGGCCGTCGCGCTTGAGGGCGACTTCGCGGGTCCCGTACTGCGGGATTCCAGTGGGCGAAGAGCCTGCGGTCGTACCCGGCCAAGCTGTGCGGGGCCTCGACGACGAGCTGGTCGAGTTCGGCGCGGACCCGCTCGGCCGGAGGCGGCTCGGGCAGCTCCCGGTGCAGGAAGGTGACTGCGACCGGCGGCGCCGTGGGGGCGATGGCTTGCGCCGCCGGCGCGGACCGACCGGGCGACGGGGCGCAGCAACCGTGCTGAGGGACGGCCGTTCGCAGGGCCGTGCGGCCGGCCGGGGGTCAGCACGCGGGTGACGGACCGTCAGCCATGAGTGATCAATCCGGCCGTCCGTCCCGGCGCCCACTGGTGTCCAGGGACCCGCTGGCTCAACTGTTCTCCCACTCCGGCACCACGGTGGACCAGCCGCTGGGCGAGCGACTGCTCCCGGTGGAGCGCTCCCCGTTCTCCTGAGAGTTCCGGAATCGACGAGCGAGGAATTGAAGTCGAGCTGGACGCGCCGCGGTGCCGCGAGTGCGGCACCGTGCTGCGTGCCTCGGAACCGGGTCGCCGCCCGGTCTACTGCGGGCGGGTCTGTTCCTCGAAGGCGTATCGGCGTGGGCGGGCCGAGTACCAGCAGGACGCCGTCGCCGACGCCCTTGTTACCTCGCGCGTCGAAATCCCGGCCACCGGCGAGGCCGGCCACCACGAGCTCCTGGAGCTCGCCGCCGCCGTGCAGCGCAGCACCGCCCGCTTCCTGGAAAACCTGGAACGGGCCCGCCGCGGCGAGGGCGACGACCCGCGCTGTGACCAGGCCCTCGCGCTCCTGGAGACCAGCTCACCGGCGCCACACAGCGGCTCGTTCGCAAGGCCCACGTGCTGCGCTACGAGATGACCTCCACCCGGCTGCGCACCGAGCAGGCCCGCGCCCAGACACCCACTCCCGAGCCCGCCGCCCGCCTTGATTCCTCGCGCGTCGACACCGACGGCCCGGCCGCCGCCGCGCTCGCCCCGGCCGAACCGGCCGCCGGTGCCCGGCCCGGTCGCCGCAGCGGGCGATGGACCCGGCGCGGTCGCCAGTGCACCCGCCAGCCGCGCCATCATTTCCCCGCGCGTCGAATCAAGCGGCGCCGGCCCGGCCGCTGCCCGCTCCACCGTTTCCCCGCGCGTCGAAACAGACCAGGTCGCGCAGCAGCCGCAACGGTCCGGTCTCGGTGAGCGTGGCGGAGTCGCGGCGAGCGTGGCGAGTTCGGCCTCGTTCGTCTCGGTGAAGTTGGTGAAGATCGCGGATGCTGCCCCCTCTCGGGCGACTTGGTCTAGTTCGCTCGTCGTCTCAACAGCGAAAACTCAACGATCACGCTCGGCTGGACAACGGGCTTCTCAGCTCAGGTGCAACCGGGCGTGGTCAGGAATGGCTTGCTAGCCTCGTTCCGGCCCACGGGGGGCACGGGGGGCGGGGGTTTCACCATGGCGGGGATGTTGACCAGGCTGACGGGCTGGCTGGCGCTGCTGGCAGGGATCCGGGCTGGGTGGGTGGAGTTGCGTGGTGTTCTCGCGCTCACGCCCGTGCTGCCGGCCGACCGGGTGTGGCCCGTTGTGGAGGCGGCGGCGTGCGTGGTGTTGTGGATCGTCGTGTCGCTGGCGGCACGGGGTGGCGGGCGCCCGGAGCCCCGGTGGGACAACCGGGTGGTCGGCGCGGCGCTCGGGTTGGCCCTCGGGTTGTTCTGCCTCGACGCTGTGATGCCCGCGTTCGGGCATCACGGTGCCGCGGCCCGTTGGGAGGCGCAGGTCCGGCAGGCCGGCGGAGGACAGTACGACGTTCCCGTCGCGCGGGTGCTCGGTACGCCGCGGCAGGTCGAAGTGATGAAGAACCAGCGAGTGGAGTACGGGGCGGATGTCGAGGTCGAGGTGCCCTGGACGGCCGGACCTCAGCCTCTCGTGCTAAAGGACCAGCGGTTCATCGGCAAGCCGGCCGTCGGCGACCAGGTCGAAGTCCTCTACGCCCAGACCAGGCCGGATCTGGGGGCGCGAGCGGGGGTGTCCGGCGGGATCCTCTCGGACCTGCTCGGTTACGTCGCGCTGATGGCGGGGGTCGGCGCCTGTCTGGTCCTGACCGTGGTGGGGGCGGTGGAAGCGGAGGCGGTCGCCCAACTACGGCGCTTCCGTCCGGGGGTTCACCTTCCCGCGCTTGCGGCGGTCCTCGGCGCGGCCGGCCTGGATGCGGTGGTGCTGCTGGCGTTCCCCTCGTGGCTGGTCAGTTGGCTGCTGGCGCTGGGTGCGACCGCGCTCACGGCCCTTGCCGGCTGCTGGATGCTGGTGATGGCCGGGTCGGACTGATGGGCCGTCAACCCGTCGGAGTTCAGTCACCGATGGTGCCAACCAAGAAGTGTCATGATCCTGAGCTCGGCATCCCCGATCCGTCTCACCGAATGGCAACCCGCAGCTCGACATCATCGCTTCCGCCATGATCACCTGCTCGTCGGGGGTGCCGGGCCGAACTCACCACCTCGACTTACCTTCGGGGGCCCTGTCTGGTGGTGATTGTGGTGGGTGGTGTGGGCGTTGGTCGGTGTGTCCGGTCGCTGCGCTGGGCTGTTTCTTCCTGGCGTCCGGGTGGGGCCGGCCGCGTGGGTGGGTGAGGTCGGGGCGCTGTCCGGTCTCGGGGGCCTGATCCGTCGTCCGGCTCGGTGCCGTCCCTGTGTGTCCCTGCGTTCCGGTGTCCTGGCCGCCGGCTGCGCCCCCGCCGCCTCTTCCGGGGTGGGGCCTGCGGTGGGGTCACTTGGTTATTTTGGTGTGTTTTGGCGGTTTTGCCCGCCTGTCTCCCGATGTGTGGTGGGGGCGCGAAAGGTGGTTGCGACAACCGCCGGGAGCGGTTTGTGCTGCGCCCGGAAGGGCGTGTGTGTCTTCCGGGCTCCTTGGGATCGGATGGTTGCCTATTGAGGGAGGGACAGGGGCAGGAAGGTGCGGGGCGGGGCGGGATCGGTGCCTGGCACTACGACCATCCCGGAGAAGAGGCGGTCCACCAGGTCGCGGTACGCCGGGGAGAAGATGTCCTGCCCGGTCGCGTCGGCCTTGCAGAACCAGCCCGGCCCGTCCGCGCCCACGATGCGTCGGCGATGGAGCTTTCGGGTGTCGTCCTCCCAGTACGGGAGCTGGAGCCATACCTCGGGGCCCGCAGGGCCGGGAACCTCCTCGAACAGAGTGCCTCGCTCCAACAGTTCGGGATTGCGGACCATTTCGGACCTGATCCGGTCCCAGCCGTCTTCGGCACCGGCCGCGGTGAACGCCGACAGCCTCACCTCGATGCCACCGATGATCAGGTCGACGCTGGTGATGACCTCGCCGTGCCGGTGGGGCCGGATCTCCATCCCTTCCATCGCCGGGATCAGCAGGTGGCCCAGGTCCAGCCGGCCCAGGCAGGGCTCGGCCAGTTCCGTGACGTCCCACGGCCCGGTGGTGCTCCCGCGCTCGGCGCGCCCCTGCCCGCAGGCCGACTCGTCGGGCCCGCCGGGGCGCATCGGGTACGGCAGCCCCGCCCGGTGTGCCGTGAACCGCTCGGCGTCGGTGATGACGCCGATCAGCTCCGCGTCCGACAGCTTCAGGTCATTGACCAGGCCCAGGAACAGGTAGAGCTCATAGGTGACGATCTCGTGGTGCGAGAGCTTCGCCACCGTTTCGACGTCGGCGTCGCCGGCGGCCCACAGGATGAGAGACACCGTCTTGTCCGCCGAGTGCTTGACGTAGTTCCGGCTTGATTCAGCGGGCCACGGGCGCTTGCACGCCATGAACTTGAGAACCTGCCAGAGCTTCACCGACGGGCCGAACCTGAGCTCGACGATCCGGCGGAACGCTTCCTCCAGCAGGTCCTGCCAGGTTTCGCCTTCCTGCGCGTCCTGCCGAAGTCCGGAGGACCAGTGCTTGTAGTCCCTGTCATCCCCCCGGGTGAACGCGTACAGCATCCGCCCGCTAACGGTCCGTGGACCCGGTTCCGTCATCCCCCACCCCCGCAGACTCCCCTGTCAGCTCTTGAGAGTCTTACCTCGTGCAGGTAGGCAATAAGCCCCGGTCGTTGAGCAGGGCATGGACGAGGACGGTCCGCGCCGGTGGTGTACCGGCCGCGGCTTGGCCCGCCGGCCTCGTGCTCGCTCCCGTCTGCCGGCCTGGTGGGGATGGCTCGCGCGAGTCATCAAGTAGCGCTTGGCGGCGCGGCCGCCGTCCTCGACGCCGTCCTGGTCGCTGCGGTGCTGCGTCCTGGGCTGGGCTCCGCCGGCCGCCGACCCCTGCGGCCGCCTCGCTGCGCCCCCTCGGCGCAGTCCTGGCGCGGTACTGGCAGCGGGGCCAGGGGTGTGGTGTGGGTGGCCGTCAGGCCGCCGTCGAGGACGGGTCGGCGCCGCCTCGGGAGAGGCCTCGGGGCTGAGGCTGCGCCCCGCCTGCACCGTGCCGCCTGGCGCGCATCCGCGCCGCCCATCGTTCCGTCGCCGCTGCTGCTCGCCGTCGCCCGGGCCGGTCCCTTGGCCGCCGTCCGTAGTCGGCTGCCTCGGCGCCGTCCCGGCGGGGTCTGGGTGGTCGTCCGCGCCGCCGTCCGTGCGCCCGCCGGCGTTGACCGCCTGCTGCTCGCGGCTGCGCCGATGTTGTCGTGGGGATGGTCGCGTGGGGTGCTGTCGCGGCCTGTGACGTGGGTGGATACCCGTGATCGCCCGTGTGTGGTGAGGACGCGACACCCGTGGGGCAGAGCCCGGGGCCGCCTCAGGAGAGGCCTTGGCGGTGCGGTTGTCCCGCTTGCACCGCCCCGCCCTGCCACCGTCCTGTCCCCGCTCGGCAGGTGCTGCGCCCGTCTCGGCGCATCCGCGCCGCCCGCCGTGCCGCCACCGGTGCTTAAGGGGCGCTGACCCCGTTCTTTCCCGCGGGCCGGGCGGTGCCGGTGCCGTGGCGCCGGCGGTGCGCCTTCTGGCGGCAGGCGGCGCCGCAGAAGCGGGCGGGCCGCCCGGTGCGGGCCGTCGGGACGGGGCGGCCGCACAGCTCGCAGCGGACGGCGTCCAGCGGGGCGGGGCCCGCCGCCCCGTCCGGGGTTCCGTCGTACGGGGTTCCGTCCGGGAGGTCGTAACGAAACGTTTCGTTACTGGAGGGGAAGCGGTCCCGGCTTTCGTTCCGGTCCGGGACGGCCGCCCGGGGTTTCGTGACAGCCCCCGGCGTGCCGTCCGCGGCGTCGGCCCGCAGGACGGATCCGAGCAGGGCGGTCATCCGCCCCGGGCGGGTGCCGTCGGCCCGGGCCCGCTCGGCGGTCGCCGCCCCCACCATCAGGGCCCGCAGGTCGGCTGCGCCGAGGTCGGCGCGGATCGCGCCGGTGGACTGCGCGCGGGCGAGCAGCTCGCCGAGCGCGGCCAGGAAGTCCCGCTCTGCCTCCGGGTCGCTGGTCAGCCCCGGGTCGCCGTCCGGCGCCTCGAAGCCTTCGCACAGTGCCTTGTTGAGGGTGGCCTGCTCGGTCAGCCGGTGGAAGAAGCCGAGCAGTGCCTGGGCCGGGTCGTCGCTCCGGGAGAGCCGGCGCGCCTCGGCCGTCGCCCGGCGGATGCCGTCGGCGACGACGGCGCGGAAGAGGTCGTTCTTGGTCGGGAAGTTCCGGTAGACGGTGCCGACGCCGACCCCCGCGTGCCGGGCCAGGTCGTCGAAGGAGACCCGCAGGCCGTCGGTGGCCAGCAGCCCCTGGGCGACCTGCAGGATGTGCGCCCGGTTGCGCCGGGCGTCGGCTCGCCGCGGCGCGGTCTGCGCGGCTGTCGTCCCGATGGCGGTCATCCTGCCTCCTTTGGCGGTGGTCCGGCTGCTTGACTTCCGGAAAAAATTCTCCGTATCGTCCAATCGGAGTTCATCCTCGATTTTCCACCGGTCCTGGGGCCCGGACAACGCGGCCCCAGCAGTCACCTGGAGTGTCCCGTGCCGTTTACCCCCGTGCAGGTCGTCGAGCGGCTGCGTGCGGCCATGGAGGTCAAGGACCGGGCGGCGTTCGTCGACGAGTTCGCGGCCGACGGCGTTTACGAGCTGCCGTTCTCGCTGGCGGATGCGCCGTCGCGGTTCGAGGGCATCGACGCGATCCGCGCGCTGCTGGTGCGGGACAGCCCCATGTCGAACGTGATGGAGTTCCACCGGGTCTCGGCCCAGGTGCACCAGAGCACCGACCCCGAGACGGTCACCGTCGAGTTCACCGTCGAGGGCAAGAACACCACCAGCGGCGAGCCGTTCTCGTTCCTCTCCTCGGTCGGCGTGATCCGGGTGGTCGACGGCAAGATCAAGCACTACCGCGACTACCCGAGCGTGCTGCGCGGCGCGCAGGTCGCCGGGATGCTCAAGCCGTACGCGGAGTCGCTCGCCAAGTAGTCCCGTCGCACGCTTCCCAGGCCCCGCAGGTGCCCGCCATGCCTCCCCCCAGGCACGGCGGGCACCTGTGGTGGGGTCACAGGTGCGGTGATCGGGGTGAAGTCCCGTCTGAGCGGCGGCGGTTCGGCCGGGGGTTTTCCCTCCCTCGTCGGGGCCGGCAGATCGAGACACTGAACGACTTGGGACGCAGTGAGTGAGCCTTGCGGGTTGCTGGGTCCGGTCCGCCGGACCTTCGCCGTCTGCTGCTCGCGGCCGTGCGCCGAGGTCGCCTGGGGGGATGGCTTACGCGGGTCAGCAAGTGGTGGTTGTGGTGGGTGGGTTGGGGGTGTTGGGTCGGTGTGCCGGTGTCGAGGACCGGTTCAGCGTTCGAGTAGGGGCACAACGGCGCGGGCGAACTCTGCCGGCTCGGCGCTTGCGCCCACGTGGTTGCCGGGCATATCGACCAGAGGTAGTCCCAGCTGGCCAGCGAGTGCTTGGGTGGCTCGGCGCGCCATCTGGTGGTGGCTCAGCGCGCCGGCGCACAGCGCCACCGAAATCCGGCGGGTGGCTTCGATGTCGGGCACGTAGAAGACCGTGGGGCCGGCCATTCGCCCCAGGAAGTAGCGGTTCTTGTCGAGTTCCTCAGCCGGCAGTTCGGGTAGAGCCATGTGCCTGGGAGGCGTCTGATCTGGGCCTGTGTAGTGGCCTGCGCCGCTGAGATCGAAGAACTCTTGCACCGCCCGTTGGGGGTCGGTTTCCGCTGCTGTGAACGCTGCCGCAGCGCGGTCCGCCAGGTCCGCGTCGTTAAGGAGAGTTACAAGGGGTGGCTCATGCAAGACGGCCCGGTCGACCAGGTCGGGATGTTGCTTGGCCAGCTCCAGCAGTGTCACGGCACCACCACTGGTACCGACGAACAGCGCAGGCCCGCCGGTGAACCGGTCGACGAGTGCAGCAAGGTCCTCAGCCAGGACCTCGGGTGTGGGGGCAGCCATCCCCGATACCGCGCGGCTGGCACCGATGCCGCGCGGATCGTGGGTGACGACCCTGAACCGTCCTGCAAGCTCGTGTGCCAGTGCTGCAAAGCCAGCTCGTCCCGCCGGCGCGCCGACGAGGAACAGCAGTGGCCCCTCGCCCTGGGCGCTGAAGGCGATCGTGCAGTCCGGCCGGTGGAGGAGTTCCAGCGAACTCGTGGTTCGCTCGCTGTAGTCCGCGATCTTGCGGCTGATCACTTCGAGGGCACGGTCCAGGTCATCGCGGCGATCTTGGACGCGACGGCGGTGAGCCGTGAGCAACTCCAGCCGGAGGCCGGCCGGATCTGTCACCTTGTCGTCGGCGCCTGTGAACTGCGCAATGTCGGCGAGTGGCATCCCCGTCTCACGGAGATGGACCAACATGCGGATCAGCTCGACATCGGCCGTCGTGTATTGGCGACGGCCCGCATTGTCGCGCCGAGGAGACGGCACGATCCCCTGACGTTCGAAGTAGCGCAGCGTGTCGGGCGCCAGACCGATCCGCGCCGAGACCTCCGCGATGCCGAACTGCTCATCTGTCTCATCCATGCCCCAAGCCTCAGCGTTGGACCTTGGTACAAGTCAAGCGATCACGACTCGGCAAACGCAACCAACCTGTCCGGTCGGCGCATCTGGGCATGGGGCTATCGTCGACCGCGTGCACACTGACCTGGCCCCCGAGGACATCGAGCGGGTCCGATCCCGCTGACCGGCACCCCGTGGCCGCGCACCGGGCGGGATCCTGCGACTGGTGCCGGCCCTGAGCCGACTGCTCGCTCAGCGGGCCGGACCGGCCCCCCGCTCCCCCCTGTTCCGCTCCGTCCACGGTCGGAGCGGCACGGCCTCGGAACGCGGTGGTTCAAGGGCCGCCGGGCGCTCCGCCCGCGACCGGGGTCAGGAGAGGTGGATCGTCGCGCTCGCGTTCTCGGCGTACTCGCCGCTCTCCAGGATGGATTCGCTGCGTACCCGACTCGGTACTGGTGAGCTTCTTTGACCAATCGCTGAAGGTCACACCGCTCACGGCCGCGTTGATGACCTTGGCGAACTTTGCGGCGTCCCCTTCGGCGTTCGCGTCCACGTTCGCCCGGTTGAACGCGTCACCGCCCAGTCCTGATTCGTGTGCACCGAGCGGAGCTGGTGGTCGCCCTTCACGGCGATGCAGACGAGAGTGCCGTCCTCGGGCTTCGTCCGGAGGCTGTCGTTGCCGTCGTAGCAGAAGGTTGCGCCGGCCACGAACTCACCGCCTCGAAGCAGGGGCAGGGTTTCCGGTGTCGTGATCCGGAGCGTGCCCTTCTCCACACTGCCGTCGGGGCGGGTGAACGACCAGGGGACGGCATAGCCGGGCTCGATGCGAAAGCCCATCAGGAGAGGAACGCCGCCGCCCGAGAGCCCCAGGTGCGGATGTCCGCCAGGTCACGGGAGACGTGGAGCCGGGCGGCGGGCATCAGATCCGCCAGGGCCTCGGCGGTTTCGGCAGGGTGGGACGGGTCGCCCTCCCAGGCCAGGATCAGGGCGGGATGAGGCAGGGCACGCAGCGCCGCCGGGTCCGGCAGGTCGCTCGCGGCTGCCGCGCGCAGGACCGTCGGCATCAGGCGCTCCGGCACGTTGAACTCCGGCGGGAAGTCCTCGACTCCCGCCAGCGCGGACGGCGGGCCGGCTTGCCGCATCGCGGCGACGAGCGCCGCCCCGCCCTCCCGTTCGACGAGGTCCGCCGCCGCCTCCAGGCCCGACCGGCGCTCGGCCCGCGCCTGCCAGGCGGGGCCCGGGATGACCAGCACCAGACGGTCGAAGCGCTGCGGCGCCTTCACCGCCGCCCAGAGGACGGTCGCCGCGCCCATCGAGGAGCCCAGGGCAGCCATCGGGCTTCCCGGGGCGACATGGTCGCAGAGGGCCAGCAGGTCGTCCCCGAGCGCCGGGTACGTGTAGTCGGCCTCGACGGCCCGCCCGGTGGACCCGCCGTGCCCGCGGGCGTCGAACTCGACCAGGCGGCGGCCGGACGCGGCCACGGGCGACCAGTCCATGAAGCCCATCCGGCCTTCGTGGTCGCGACTGGAGAGGGCACCGTGGGCGTAGACGGCCACCGGCCCCTCTCCCGTTGCGTGGTAGGCGAGTCGGGCGTTCGGACGGTCGAGTACGTGCGGCGTAGGCGTGGACGCGGGCATGGGCATGACTCCCCCTCATCAAGGCTGTCGCGATGATCAGCACGTCGATCATCATCAAAGTATTGATGATTGTCAACGAAGTTGCCGAGCATGGTGGGCTTGTACGATCACGCCATGGGAATGCCGATCGGCGAGCGCCTCGGAGTCGACATCCGGGGGGCCGAACAGGAGTTGATGGCGGCCAAGCGAGCGGCGGTCGAGCCGGCCGGGCTCACCGTGCCGCAGTACGCCACGCTCTTCGTGCTGGCCGAGAATGCCGGAATCAGCGGCGCCGCGCTCGCCCGCGCCTGCAACGTCACGCCGCAGGCCATGGCCGTGGTGCTCAGGAACCTGACCGAGCGCGGGCTCGTCGAGCGCGCGCCGCACCCCTGGCACGGCAACGTCCTGGAGACCAGACTCACCGAGCAGGGCCGAGCCGCCCTGCACCTCGCCGACGAACGCGCCACAGCGATCGAACGCGCGATGGCCGAGGATCTCACGCCCGACGAGCGCGCGCAGCTCCGCACGCTGCTCGCCCGCTGCACCTCGGCCATCCGCCGCGCCGCCGAGGAACAGGCCGCCGAAGCGCAGCAGTGAGCGCCAGCCGGTGGGCGGGGGCGTTAGCGGGCCGCGTCCGTGACGGGCTCCATCCACGTCGTCCCGGGGTACCGTCGCCTGGTAGGGCCTGGTCAGGTCTGGGCTTGTGTGGGTATGTCGCGGTGGCACGTTGGGCATGTGCCGGCCCAGGTCGCGAGGAGAGTCTGCAGCTCGCGTGTATGTGCCAGCCCCCACCGGCGCTGATCAGTGCGTGTGAACACCCGAACACCCCGAACATCTCCGCCGTGAACGCAGATGACGCTACATCTCCCACCCCTGCGACCCACACGGCGATTGACGAAGACGTCGAAAGTCGAGCTTGTTACCTCGCGCGTCGAAATCCCGGCCACCGGCGAGGCCGGCCACCGCGAGCTCCTGGAACTCGCCGCCGCCGTGCAGCGCGGCACCGCCCACTTCCCCTCGCGCGAGTCAGCAAGTGGCGTCTGGGCGGCCGCGGGTCCTGGCCGGCTGTTGGGGTCGCTTGGGTCGCTGCTCCTGGTCGTGGGCGTCAGTTGGAAACCGGCTGGCTCCCGCACACCGACACCAGATTCCGCGTCCGTGCTCACAAAGATGCGTGTGCTCTCGCCGCCGCGGGAAGTCTGTTCGTCCTGATGCCGACCAGCGCGCAGGCCGCCACCGGAACTGTCCGGACAGGCGCCGGTTTCTGCCTGGTCCGGGACCAGGACATCCAAAAAAACTGCGTCTACCGCGACCCGGACCGCATCTATGCCCATCCGACGGCAGGCTGCTACAAGGCCGTAGCGACCACCCCCGGGAGCGCGGTGTACATCGACAACGAGTTGAACACCACGATCAGGGTCCACGCCGGTCCCGACTGCAAGGGAGGAGCCATCGACTCCCTGCCGAGTGGCGACATGTCGTTCTACCTCAAGCGCGCCTTTCCCGATGGGGTGAGCTTCTACGTCCCTCAGTAGGGGCTCCCTCTCGGTAGGCCATCGGTGACCGACCGGTGGGTCCGGAGCGGCGGGCGTACAGGGCCCGGACGCGCAACGATGCACGCTGCTCGCCCGGGGATGGCTCGCGCGAGCCATCAAGCGGCGCGTGGCCGCCGGTTCTCGCCGGTTGTGCGGGTCGCTTGGATCGCTGCTCCTGGTCGTGGTCGTCGGCCAGGAGCCGGCGAGGCGGTTGCGTCCCGCGGCCGCCTCGCCGCCCGTCCGGGCGCCGGCCGGGTCCCGCCGCCGTCGTGCTGCGCCCCGCCGCGCCCGGCGGGCTTGTGGCCCCGGGTTGTCGTGGCGCGGTCCTGGTGGACGTCGTCAGGGATGCCTCGCGCGTGGCATGGAGCCGGTGGGCGGCGTTTCCCCGGGGCCGCCTCGGCGCTGGCCTCGGCGACCGCTGTCCCGGGGCTGTCGGGTGCCTGTCGTGTGGGGTGTTGTCGCGGCCTGTGACGTGGGTGGATATTCGTGATCCCTCGCGTGTGGTGAGGACGCGACAGTCGAGGGTGGGACAGGGCCCGGGGCCGCCTCGGGGGAGGCCTTGGCGGTGGGGCTGCGCCCCGCCCCGGGGCCTGGTCCCCGCCCGGCCGGTGCTGTGCCGCCTCGGCGCATCCGCGCCGCCCACCGTGCCGCCGCCCCCGAAGTGCTGTGCCCAGCGAGCCACGGCCTGCGGGCCAGATCCCGGCCGCCGTCGTTCGTTGGCCCGGCCGTACCCTGGGTACCCGGCCCCCGCCGTCCAGGCCCCTGCCTCGGCGCCTTGCTGCGCCGCCGTTCTGGTGCTGCCCGGTGCCGCCTCACCGCTGCGTCGGGGCGTCGGCCGGGGTTCGGTTCGAGGTTCGGCCGGTGGTTCGTTTCCGCGGACGGCCCTGATCCGGTGCGCGGCCCGTTTGCACAATTCAGAGGCGCCTCGTGGCGTTCTCACCACTTTGACTTACCTTCCTGGGCCCGGGGACAAGTAGCGTTCAGTAGTCGCTATGACACTGCGTGACGGGTGAGGGGGCTGCCGCCTCTGGATGGGTCCCCGGGGCACACCGCAGCGGGTAGCCAGAGGACTCGGCAAGGGGAGGGGGTTCTGGCGCGTTGTCCTACAGCCCCCACGATCCCCAGATGCGCGCACGGCTGCGCGGTGTGCCGAACCCGGGCTCAGGATCAGTGCACGGACACCGAGCTGGTCCGCTTCCGGCATGGGCCAGCTGGCCCCGCGGATACACCGCGGCCCCCGTCGAGCACGTCGCTCGACGAGGGCCGCAGGGCTGTTTCTAGTACCAGTCCGTCCAGTCCTCCTCGTTGGAGGACTTGAGGTGGGCGCGGGACTTGACGTCCTTGTCGTTGAGCATCGGGGTCCAGAAGCGGCCGGTCGAGTACCAGGTGGCGGTCTGCCTGCCACCCGCGTCGCTGTAGACCTCCAGGAAGTCGCCGGGAATCCCGGCGACATCCCGTCCCCAGATGGCACGGCAGGACGGGCTGTAGCGCAGCTCCAGCGGGCCGTTCTGGGAGACGGTGATGGCGTCGCCAGCGCACGTCGTGGCTGCAGGGTCCAGCCCGGTGCAGCTGCTGGCGTAGCAGCTGGTGGCGGCGGAGGCCGGGGCGGCGGCAAGCAGGGCCCCGGACATGGCCAGGGCCAGGGTGGCGCCGATCGTGGCGGCCTTGCGGGTGGCGGAACGCACGGGGTCCTCCGAGTGGTACGGGAAGTTGGGCCAGCACCCCACTCTCAGGCCCCGCGCGACCGTCCCTCTAGCGTCCCGGCTTCCCAGGGACGCTCGGGTTCGTCCCACCGGGACGTGGTGGGCGCCAGGACCATCTGCACGCCGGGGCGTCGGCCCTGACAGCGCCGCACGTCACGGCCGACGCCCTCCCGTGGTGCACCGGGCCCTGAACGACCCCGCGGCGGTGCCGCCCCGGCAGGCCCACCGCGATCCCCGACCGGGCCTCCTGGACCACCCGGGCCACCGCCGTCGAACTCGGCCCGGCCGGCGGCCTCATGACCGCCTACACCCCGCTGCTCCACCGTCTGGTACGCCGCGGCGGTGACCGTCGTAGCCGTGACCGCTGTCGTGGCCCGGACCGATGCCCGTGAGGTTTGAGGGGGGTGTAGTTGGGATGTGGGGTGGTGTGTGGGCTGGGGTTTTGTGGGTGCGGTGAGAACGGGTGGGCGGGTTCTGAGGCGTTGGGCGAGGGTTGTGGGCTGGGGGTATTGCGGGTTGGGTGGGTTTGATCTTCAGCGTTGGAGATCGTTGTGGTGCCGTAATGGCAGGGATGGCGTTTTGGCTGGTCAGGGCTGTTTTGACTGGTCAGGTGGGGTGTTCTTGAGATGGTCTGGGCGTTTGTCGGCATCCGGTTCTCACTGATCTTGGGGTGTTCTCGGATCATCTCGGGTCGGACGGACGGTGCCGGGCGGTGTTCTTACTGTTTCTGAGGGTTTCTCAGCTGGTCTCGGTGGCCGGTGCCCCTTCACCGGGCGGCGTTCGGTGCCGTCGGGGATCGCGGTGAGGGCGGCTTCGCGGATGAGGCGTGCGAGGCTGCCGATGCGTCCGGCGGTGCGCTGGTGGAGATACGGGGCGTGGCGGGGAAGAGTGCCGGGCCGGTGGCGCCGGAGGTCGAGGGCCGCTTCGAGGTCGGTGACGAGGTCGGTGAAGGGGCGGCGGTTGCCGAGGCGGGCGGGTAGGGCGCCGCGTTCGATGAGGCTGGCGCGGGCGGCGAGTTGCGCGCCGCGGACCCGGTGAACAGGGCCGTGCTGGTGACGTCGATGCCGTCGTGGACGAAGGTCGCGCCGATGCGTTCGGTGAGGTCTTTCAACAGGTCGGCGGCTTCGGCGCCGGTGGTGGTGCGCGGGTTGAGGCGGTGGATCTCGTCGATTTTACCGACCGCGGGAGCTCGGATACCGGCTCTGAACTGCGGCGATTCATAGACTACATGTTCGCGATGGGTAGTTGGGGCCGTTGCCGTAGCTCCTCCGGGCGGAGCTGCCTCACGGCCCGTCCACCGGGACGGTGGGCGGGCCGTGAGGCGGTCAGCGAGGCAGGACCACGTCGCTGATCCCGGGTCGGGGGCGCGAGGTTCGGGGTCGGCAAGGCGCCAGACTTGGCCGAAATGCCGGGCTATTTGATGAGGTCGAGGAAGTCCAGCACTCGATGAGAGACCTGTGCGGCGGCCTGCTCGTCGTAGGACGGCAGGCTGCTGTCGGTGAACAGGTGCCTGTTGCCGGGGTAGAGAAACAGTTCGGCATCCACGGCTGTTTCGACGAGCGCGCGGGCCGCGTCCACGTCGCCCTCCCTGGCGAAGAACGGATCCGCGTTTATGCCACGGACCTGGACCGGGACATCGTGGGGCCAGGCACTGCCGAGCTCCGCGGCCGGGACGCAAGCCTCCAGCAGCAGCGCACCCTTTGCGCCAGGGCGGGTCTGGGCCAGCTTCTGCGCTGGCAGGACGCCGAGCGAGAATCCGAGGCAGACGACTTCCGCAGGCAGTTCCTCGGCGGCAGCAGTTCCGCGCGCGACAACCGTGCCGAACCCGACATCCTCGACGTAACCCATGCCCTCTTCGAGGCTGTCGAATACCTGCCCCTCGAACAGGTCCGGGACGTGGACGGTGTGTCCGGCCTGTCGCAACTGCTCGGCGAACTCACGGACGCCGGCGGTCAGCCCGTGCCCGTGGTGGAAAACCAGCACCTCAGCCATGTCGCTCCCCTCGTGCTGCGGTCTCCGGGCGGCACCGCAGCACGAGTATGGCCCGCGCCACTGACATCTGCGGGTCGCAGCCGGACGGGATTAGGTACCCTGCCACCTACGCCCGACGCGGAGCGTTTCCGCAGCTCAGAGGCGGCTTTCAGGCTGCCGGAAATTCCGACAACCCCCTCCTGTCTGTCCCTTTTCCCTGGTTGCTGGCGGTGTGGTGGTGCGGTTTGGGTGACGGTCCGGACGGCGGGGCTTTCACCCTGCCGGGGGCCGTTGGTGCGGTGAGCGTCCGGCGGTGCCGGCCGCCCCGGGCTCGGCGAGCAGGCCGACCGTCGCAGGGCCGCACCCGGACTCGCTGAACGGCCGTGAGCAACCCTCCGTCAGCCCGGCGCGCCTCGGCCCCGCGCGGCTCGCGCCCTCGCCCCAGCAGAGCCCCAGAGCCGGCAGCATCCGCCCTGGAGCCATCCCGCCGCCACCACCCCACCCGGAGCCCTACAGCCCGCCCCGCGGCCCGCCGAGTAAGCCGCGACGCCCCGCCGCGCTGTGCCACGTCCGCATCCCGGCCGCCGTCCTGGAGGGCGCCCTCCACCTCTCCCAGGCCCTCCTTGAAACAACCCCGCGCCGACCCGCTCCTCCTGGAGGCCGCCGAGGGCCTGGCCGCCGTCATCCCGCAGCACCTCCCCGCCATCCGGCCGCCGGCACCGACGCCGCAGCCCGCACAGACGACCACCGGGGCTGGCCAGCTGACCGCTTGAAGACGGGCGTGCCGCAGGTTCGCGCCGGGTACTGTCGGGGCAGCGTCGCTGTCAGTGGCGCATATGGACGTGGGACGCACGTGACTGAGGGGGAGGCATGGCCTTGGCCGGGCTAGACCCGAGAGGGCCGCCGGAGTCGAAGCGCGCGAGGGCGGACCTTCCAACTGGCGCGCCAAGGAAGAGTGGCTGCGGAGGTATCCGCAGGGGAACTGCGTGGGCTCCTGGCGACACCCCCCCGACTCCGGGAGCTGACACCGCAGCCCAGTCCCTCTTCCTTGGAAGGCCAGAGATGGAAACTGCCGGATGGGTGACCACCATCGTGGCGGGGATCGCCGGGGGCATCACGGTCCTCGGCTATCTCTTCGATCAGGTTCCGCCCCTGTCGCAGAAGCTCGTGAAAGCGATCCGATCGCTGCGCGCTTTGCGTGACGAACTGAGGCGTACGACGAACGGGTGAACGACGGCCGCGCTGGCTCCGACCAGCGCGGCCTTTCTGCCCGCCCGGACGGGCCGTCCGGAAGCTGGCGAGTTTCGCTCCTCAGCCGGTTGTCCCGGCCCTGGACCGGCCCGTTGGCACGCTTCCGGTACCGCTTCCGGTCACCCGTCACCTTGATGCCCTATCAGCACACCGACATCAGCCCGTCGTAGGTCGCACATGTGTGCAGTCGGCTGCGTGGCGTCCTGCTGGGGGTTCGCTGGTCGCGCCCTCGTGTGGCCTGCCGGCTGCCCGTCCTGGCGTCCCCGCCCTGGGGTGTGACCTGCATGAGGCCCGCTTGGTTGTTTTGGTGTGTTTTGGGGTTTTGCCCGTGTTTGGTTGGACCGGTGCAGGCGGGGTCGGTTGTCGGTTTCCGCGTGTTTCGCTGGTGTGGGTGGGCCGGGCTTTGGTTGCTGTGTTTCTGTCGTGAGCATGACATACCGGCTGGGGCGGGGTGTCGGTGGGTGGGAATGTGAGGGGTTGTTTTGTGGGTTTCCTGGCCGGTTTTCAGGGGGGGTTCTCGGCTGTCATTGTGGGGGGGTTGGGGGGGTGGCCGGTGATTTATCCGGGCTGGTTTTGGTGGGGTTGTGCGGGGTTGGGATATTGGCGGGGCGTTTGTCCGGCCCCGAGGTGGAGGATCAGTGAACCGGTATCGGATGATCGAGATCGTCGAGCGCGTCATCGAGTCCTATGTCGAGGGGGTCGACTACGAGGACCTCGATGCCAACGCCCTTGCGGAGCGTCGTCAAGGCGTTGGAGCGGGCGGGGGTGGCCGTCACTGACGAGGGCTGAGGGGTCCGCCGGCGAGGCCTCGGCCGCCGTCCAGCCCGTCGGCCTGGCCGTCGTCGGGGTGGTGCGCGTCACGGGCAATGGGGTGTGACGCGCACCGGGTGGTGATCTTGTCAGCCCGGGTGTCGGCGGCCCTGTCCGGGGGCTGCTGGTGGTCGTTCTGCTCGGCGCCGCCCCGGCGAGGCCTCGGCCGCCGTCCCGCCGCTGGCCTTTGGGCGGGAGATCTTCCTGTGTGGGGGGCGTGAGGTCCGCCCTGTGGACCGGAAATCCTGCGGTCCGGCGGGGCCTTGGCCGCCGTCCGGATGTCCGTCTCGCCGCCGGTGTGGGGGTGGTCGGGGGATGGCTCGCGCGGGTCATCAAGTGGTGTGCGGGCGGCCGCCGGTCCTGGCCGGTTGTGTGGGTAGCTTGGGTCGCTGGTGCTGGTCCTGGTCCTGGTCGTGGTGGTCGGTCGGGAGTCGGCTGTCCGTGTCGGCCTCGGCGTCGGCCTCGGTGTCCGCTGTGCCGCTGGTCGGGTCCCGCCGCTGTCGGCCTGGTCGTTGGCTGCGTGGCCTGCTGGGGGGTGTCCCAGTCCTGTCAGCTGTGTCTCAGCCCTGGCTGTTATGTCCGTTTTGCTGGGACGGTCTCAGGGCGTTTCCCCTGGTGGGAGCGTTTCGTCGTCTGCTGTCCCAGCTCGGCGGGCGCCCTCGGGGGATGGCTCGCGTGTCCTTTGACAGGCGATCTTGGCTGTTTGCCAAGAGATCTCGACCGATGCTGGGTTTCTGCCACCTTGTCCTGACCGGTGGCGGGGAGTCGGTCGCGGTTGCCGCGTTGGCGTACGGCGATGCCGCGATGTCGGTGTTCGAGTCGGACTTCGTCGACGCTGGTGAGCGCCGTCGGCTGCCGCTGGGCCCGGGCTGGAACCGGCGGTTCGAGACGGCCGATCCGGTACACGAGTTCCGCGTGGCGAAGGGCACCAAGGCTTCGAGGGCCCGCAGTTCTCGGCGCGGTGGGCGATTACGTGGGCAGTGAGTCGTAGCTGGAGTTCGACTGGTCGGTCCTGCTGGGCTGCGAGTCCGAGGCGATCGGGATCGCCTCGCCGGTTCTGGTTGCACTGCCCCGACGGGAAGCGGCGGCGCCGACACAGGCCGGAGTACTTCGTGCCATCACATGCCGGGCAACGGCGGCCAATATGCCATCGCGTACGACTGGTAGGCGCGATCGGTGGTGCAGGGGGCCTCGAAGGGAGCGGGCCACACGCTGACGGCGTGGGTGTCCATAGTGGCGAAGACGCACTGGTGCAGTGTGCCCAGTGCGAGCACGGCGACGCCGGAGCGCATGGCGAGCGTGCGCGGCAGGGCGGGATCGATCTTCGCGGTGACGAGCACGTCGTGCAGCTCGTCCACGCCGGGCTGGAGCGCCGCGCCGGCGGGACGGTCCGCGGGGCGGATCCGGCGGGCGAGCTGCGCTGTGCGGCGTTGGAGCGTCCACACGTCCTCAGTGGCCGAGCCGGGGCCCGAGGACGTGTCCGGGTTCGTCGGCGACGGGCCCGGCTGAGGGGGCGGGGGCAGATCCTTCGGGCAGCTGATCACCCGGTGGCGCAGGGTGTACAGCATGTTGGTGAAGGCGTAGCGGTAGCACCCCTGGACCCCCTTGCCCGGGCCCCAGCCGATCAGTCCCTTCGGAACCGCCCCGCTGAACACGTAGTCCACCTCGACCGTCCGGTCCCTGGCGTCGTGGTGCTCACGCACATCGAGCAGTGCGGGGCTCCGGACGTCCTGATCAGACACCACGAAGCGCTGGTCGCTGCCCGTGTTGTTGGACCGGTAGAGGTTCTGCTGCAGCATGTCGTCGATGCGGTCGGCCTCGGCTCTCATCTCCGCCGTCGGAACGTCTGCCGCACTGATCGGGCCGACCTCGTAGCATGTCAATCCCGCCAGGAGCAGCCCCGCGGCCACAGCAACCGCACCCACCCCGCGCCGTACACTCATCGCCCGCCCCCCGGCCCACTCCGATGTTCGGTCGGTACTCTAACCGCCCACACCCTCAACCCGGCCCCAGCAACGGCAGGGTCTACCTCCACAGTCTGCTCTTGACCGGCGGCCTTGACATCATCGTCAACCTCCAGGGCTGCACCGAAGAATGAGGTGCGTCCCGGTTCTCCTTGGCTGGCCGGCCTCGCCGCCACAGGCTCTGGCCTGTTCCGGCATCGACGGGTTTGCCCAAAGCGAGTGGTCAAGATCGCTTGGCAATCGGTCAAGATCGCGTGTCAGAGGACATCGCGCGAGTCATCAAGTGACGCCCGGTCGCGTGGCCGCCGCCCTCGCCGTCCAGGTCCCGCCGCCGCTGTCCCGTGTCGACCTCGGCGTCCGGCTCGGCCGCCGTCCGGCCGCCGTCCGGGGACGGTCCGGGCCCGCCGGGTCGGTCCTGCTCGTCGGCTTCCTGTCCGCTTCGGTGCCTGTGGGGCGGGGGCTGTGAGCCTGCGTGAGGTGTGTCATTGGGGTGCTGTTCTCCCTGGTGGCGGGGGTGGCCTGTAGGGGTTGTGAGCCTGTGAGGCTGTGGTCCGGGGGCCTGCGAGGGCGTGGTCCGGGCCGTCGTCCGGGTGCGGTCGTCGTGGGCCTGGTCGGCGTCATGACCGTCGAAGTCGGCGTCATCACCGGCGACCTCACCCTGCGCACCACCTGGGACGGCCACCAGGCCCTCCTGGACGTCCAGTACGACGGCGCCGACGAGTGGTACACCGTGGAGGGAAGCCCCCTGCCGCCTCCTGACAGGGCCTGCGTCCTGGCCGTCCACAAAGCGATGACCGCGGCCATGGAACGCGGCGGTGGAACCGGGGCGCCGGCCCAGCCATGAGCGCGGCGCGCGGTCCCGGCCGGGGATCTGTCCTCCTCGGCCAGCTGGCCGTCGCCGCCGGGGAGCACCTCCTGGTGGCTGGCCCGCTCGATCCCTGCGGCCGCGTGCTCCAGGATCCAAGCGCGACGCTCGTCCTCCTGGCGGCTGCTGAGCGAGCGCACCCACGCGGCCGCGGCTTCCCCAGCGTCGCCGCCCCGGTGAAACGCGGCGAGCTGGACGGGGTCGAGCTCCTGGTCATCGGATTCGGAGGCGGGCTCGTCCTCGGCCGGTTCGGCCGGGGAGAGCAACGGCAGCGGCAGCCAGGACAGCGGGGTGCAACCGCCCGCGGGACCGGACGGTCACGGGTACAGCAAGGCCACCCATGCTGCACCCGGTCGTGCTACTGCTCCCCGTGGAGCATGGCTGCCCTTGCTGCACTCTGCTGCTCGGCGGTGCACCAGCAGTGCATGCGGCACCACCGGGTGCTGCGACTGCGACGGCCCGCGCAACCGCCGGCTGCGCATCGGGCGGTGGTGCGACAGTGCGGCCCGGGTCGCAACCGCCCGGATCACGATATGCAAGGGAGCGTCCGGGCCAGGTGCGCGGAGTGCGACGCCGCAGGTGGGGCACTGCGATGGGGACCCTCGGCAGGCCCGGGGTGTACGCGCAGGTGCATGTCGAGCGGGAGGTAACCGGAGTTCGGGTGCGCAGGTGCCCCTGGCCGAGGTCCGGTCAGGGGCACCTTTTGGTCAGCTCATCGCCTCATTCAGGGGTTCAGCTTCGTACGAGGGCGGTCCACTTCTGGGCGGGTGTGCCGTTGCAGTCCCAGAGTTGGAGCCGGGCGGTGTTGGTGGTGGTGCCGCCGGGCAGGTCGACGCATCGGCCGGAGGCGGGGTTGTAGAGGCTGCCGTCGGGCCTGGGGACGAAGGTCTGCTGCGGGGCGCCGTTTCCGCATTCCCAGATCTGCAGGGGGGTGCCGTTGGCGGTGCCTCGTCCCGTGGCGTCGAGGCAGTGGCCGAGGGCGCGGAGGCTGCCGTCGGGTTCGAAGGTCCATTTCTGGGCGTTGCTGCTGTTGCAGTCGTACAGCTGGACGGCGGTGCCGTTGGCGGTGCTGGCGCCGGCGATGTCCACGCACTTGCCGGTCTGGGCGGTGTAGGTGATGGGGCTGTTGTCGGCGTAGGTGCTGAGGACGCCGGTCGGTCCGTTGGTCCAGGTGTAGTAGGGGTCGGTGGTGGTGGAGTGACCGGTGAAGGTCTGGATGATGCCGCCTGAGGCCATGCCCCACAGGGTGGGTGAGCCGATGCCGGTGAGGTCCCCGTCGGAGCCGATGACGGGCCAGTTGACGCCGTAGCCGATCTTGGTGTCGGTGGCGATGCCGGTGAGGGTGGGGTAGTTGATGGTGCCGCCGTAACCGTCGCTGATGGCGATGGTGCCGGTGTTGAAGCTGTAGCCGCGCAGGTCGCCGTTGCTCTGGTTGCGGGCCCACAGGCCGGGGTGGCCCTGGCCGATCCAGTCACCGGGGGAGATCAGGTCCCAGCCCTTCCAGCCGGTCGCCGCGAGCTTGGTGGGCGAGCCGAAAATGGCGTCTCCGAAGGTGGGGTAGAACCAGAGGGCGCCGGTGCCGTCCGGGCTGATTTCGATGGTGAACAGGCCGGTGCGGTTGAGGAACTTCTTGCTGGTGTCGAGCTTGGTGGTGCTGGGGTCGCCGCTGGCGGCGATCTGCAGGGTGGTGGACCAGTCGGTGGCGTTGTAGCCGGTGCAGTCGGTCAGTTTCGGGTCGCAGACAGGCTTGGCCAAGGGGCTTTTGGCGTCGAAGACCCCGGTGACGCCAGTGTTGCCAGGATTCTGGTAGTACCAGAGCGTCGGGTTGCTGTCCTTGTGGACGAGGAGGTCGTCGACGTTGTTGCCGCCGCGCAGGCTGCCGCGGTGGGTGAGGCGGTAGTTGGCCCAGGAGTCGCCGCCAGGGGACTTGGCCTTCGGAGCGGCGAGCGGGGCCTTGGCCTGGGTGGCGGGGATGCTGTAGGCGCGCAGGTCGCCGTTGGGGTCGGCCGTGACGATGTCAGGCAGGGCGTCGCCAGTGACGTCGCCGAAGGTCGGGGCCGGGCTGTTGGGGTTCCACGGTGCGTAGAAGGAGTACTGCGCGACCGGGGAGAGGTTGCCGGCGTTGTCCTCGGCCTGGACGTAGAGGACGTTGGTGCCCCAGCGTCCCGGGGTCACCTGGATCTGGCCGGTGGGCATGGAGCTGCCGCACTGCCAGGAGGAATCGACGAGCTGGGGGTCGAAGCTCCAGCGCAGGCAGACCACTCCGGAGGTGTAGGCGCCGCTGGGGTTGGGGTCGGTGGCGGTGAAGGGGATGCCGCCGCTCTGGCCGACGTAGAGCTGAGGGGTCTGGCCGTTGCCGCTGGGCGGGAACTGCTTGCTGGTGTCGGCGACGGTCGTGGGGAAGGTTACGGTCGGCGGGGTGAGGTCGACCTTGAAGTAGCAGTTCGGTGTCGGGGCGGACCAGGGAGTGTCGTCCAGGCCGTCCTTGGCCTGCATGTCGTAGCCGTAGGCGTGCCCGTCCTGGATCAGGCCTGCGGGCAGCTGGAAGCTGGTGGTGCCTCCGCTGCTGACGTAAGGCGTGTCGCCGCTCGCGCCGTTGGATGAGTTGTAGTCCCAGATGTGGTCCCAAGACTTGACCTGGGCCTGGGTGGAGCTGGTGACGGTGGCGTTGAGCCAGACTGCGTTGTTCTGGGCGGAGCCGGCACCGAGCCAGGCCCAGTCGTTGGCGTTGCCGTCACCACAGGACTGGTTCGTCGACGCGGGGCTGACCGTGGTGGGGGCGGGCCACACCGACGGGTTGCTGGGGACGTTGGGCACCCGGTCGTACATCACGGACAGCGCCGGCTGGTAGGTGAACCGCTTGAAGGCGTACTGGTTGCTCTCGTCACCGTAGAGGCCGAAGGTCAGCTGCCCGTAGTTGACGTACTGCTTCATCGCGCCGGTGATGTCGAAACTGAACGGCACGTTGTCGTGGCACGGATCCTGGCCGGAGCCGGTCACCCAGGCCGTGTCGCCGAGCTGGCCCCCCTGCTGTCCGGGTTGGTTGGACCAGGTCGTGCCGTTTCCGATCGGCCCATTGGTGACGTAAAGATTGAGCGGGTACTTGTTGGTGCATGACCAGTCGGCGGAGACGTATTCCTGCATGGTCATCGTCGCCGAGTGGATGACCGCACCGCTGAGCGCGCTGATGTCGAACTGGTAGAAGCTGCGCTCGATGTCGGCGGGTGAGCAGCTGCCGCCGTTGGGATAGGTGCCGCACTTGCCGACGCCCGGGTGGTCGGCATCCGTGCCGCCCTGACGCATCCAGTTGTTGGAGGTGTGGGAGGACTGGACCCAGGTCCAGGAGTTGCCCGTCAGGGTCCAGGGGAGGTAGTCGGGGTCGATGTAGTACGGGGCGGTGCCGTGGGCCAGGAGGTCCTGGTCGGGAGTGAGGTCAATGCCGGCGTCGGTGGCCTTGACCGGCATGGTGGAGATCTTGGCGGTCGTCCCGGGGCCGGCGTCAGAGCTGGCGGCAGTGGCCTGGCCCGGATCCGTGGGTGCGGGTGCGGGTGCAGGCGTGTCTGCCGCAGCTGCTCTGAAGGTCAGGGCGGTCTTCGTCACGGTCGTGGGGGCGCTTGCGGCAGGTGCGGTGGTGCTGTCCCACATCTGCGGGGTGCGGGAGACCCAGCGGGGCTTGCCGTCGGTACCGACGACAGTGACGCTGCCGTGCTCGTCGCTCTTGACGGTGACGCCGTCCAGGGTGGTCCCGAAGTGCAGATTCTTCAGAATCGGGTTGGCAGCCGCGGCCTGGGTCTTGACGATCAGGACGGTGCTCAGGCCGCCCAGCTTGGTTGTGGTGACCTTCAGGTCGATGTCGGGTGCCACCGACGGGTAGACCGCGCTGTCGCCGCTGACGGTGGGCGCGGGCAGCGCGAACGGGGCGGACAGTGCGAGCTTCTTCCCGTCCGAACTGGTCATGGTCGCCAGCGGGCCGTCCCCGCCCTTGGACAAGGCCACCTGACCTGCCGCTGACTTCGGCGAGAACGTGCCGTCCTGATTGGCCGCGAGGGTGGCGTCCAGCCCGTGCCAGACGCCGCCTCGGCGCACCCGCTGCTGCTCCAGATGGCTGGTCAGCGCGAGGTGGCCATCGGGGGTGGCCACGGTTTCGCTGTACTCGGTCGTGAGCGACTCGATCGGGACGTTCTTTTGCGTGGCCTTGGCCTCGGCGAGGGCCTGATCGGCCGCGTTGGCGGGCGGTCGTTCCTGCGACTGCTTCGCGGTGACGGCGTCGATCGTGGCCTGCGACGGCACGTTCGGCGCGTCGGCGGCTTGGGCGCTGAGACCTGAGAGGCCGGTCGCGAGTGCGAGAACGGCCGCCGCGGTCGAAGCCCTGAGCGGCACGCCGTTGTAGCGGCGCTTTCTGTTCAAAACGGGAATCTCCCCCAAAAAAGCACGGTAAGCCTGCGTAGGCACAGGCCAGAGGCACCGTAGGGGGACGCACTGACATCGGCCAGTTCAAATTCGATGACGAAGTCCAGGATTGGTGCGAATTAGCCGCTTCGTGCACCTCCATGAGAGTTCTCACCACGGGAAATCCTTGACTGACCGTCATCAAGTACCGCTAGCATTCGCCGGTTCGGATACAGGACAGCCTCCCGTATTCCGGGGGGATCAATGCTTGGGGGATATAAAAGGGTGTCAGTTATACAACGATCAGGCTTCGAGAGGGCCACGGGCAGGAGGGGGAGACTTCGCGGACGGCTCGCGGCCGTGACGACGGCCGCCGTCCTCGGATCTCTGCTCGCTCCCCTGCCAATCGCGGCTGCCGCGGACGGGCCGGACTACTCGCGCACGTGGTCGCCGCCGAACACTGCCCTGCCGAAGACGCCCTCGGTCGCAGGGCAGAACGCGGCACTGGTGCCGGTTCCGAAGCCGGCGCATCCCGTACCGCCGACCTGGACACCGCCCAAAGAGCCGAGCGCGGTTCCGGGCGGCCACGCCTCGGTGACACTCGGCTCCGCACCCGAGGCCCACCCTCTCGGCGAGGGTGAGAAGCCGCAGGCCGGGGCGGAGGCCAAGGCCTCGGGCCTGCCGGTCACCCTCGCTCCACTGGCCGGCTCGTCAGCCGCGGGCCAGACGATCCAGGTCGAGATGGCCGATGCCAAAGCCTCGGCGACCGTCGGAATTTCCGGCGTGGCGGTGACCCTCACCCGACCCGGATCGGGCGACGACGCACCGGTGCGCCTAGGCGTCGACGCCTCCAGCCTGGACAGCGCGTTCGGGGCGAACTGGGCCGCGCGCGCCCACCTGGTGGTCCTGCCCGGCTGCGCAACGACAACGCCGCAGGCCACCGACTGCCGCAAGCAGACGCCGCTGGAGTCGCACTACGACCCGTCGGCTAAGAAGCTCGTCGCCGACGTCCCGCTGAACGGCACGGGCAGCGCCAAGGCCACCGCTCCTGCTACCAAGAGCGCCACCGATGTCTCCGGTTCGGCTCGCGCTGTATACGCGGGATCCATGGCTACCTCGACTACGGTCGGTGTGGTGTCGGGTTCGTCGAGCGGGGCCGGAACTTACTCGGCGACCCCGCTCAACCCCTCCCAGTCCTGGACCGCGGGCGGCTCCTCCGGCGCCTTCACGTACGGGTACCCGGTGCAGACGCCACCGGCGCTCGCCGGCTCGGCGCCGAAGGTGTCGCTGTCGTACGACTCGGCGTCGGTGGACGGGATGACCTCGTCGACGAACGCGCAGGCGTCCTGGATCGGTGACGGCTGGGGCCTCGGTGCCGGCTTCGTCGAGCGTTCCTTCAAGCCGTGCTCGCTGGACGGGATCACCGGCTCCGGGGACCAGTGCTGGGGCGGCGCGAGCCTGACCATGTCGCTGGGAGGCCACTCGGGGCAACTGGTGCCCGACGATGCCTCCTGCCAGTCGGGCGCGCCGGCGGCGATGGAGCAGTCGGCCTGTACGTGGCGGCTGAAGGACGACGACGGCACGAAGGTGCAGTTCCTGACCGGTGCCACGAACGGCACCTGGAACGGCTCCTACATCAAGGTCACCGACACTGGTGGCACGGTGTCCTACTTCGGCCTGAACCACGTGCCGGACGCGAACGGCAACCCGACCACGCTTGGTGCCGACTCCGGTTCGGCGTGGACCGTCCCGGTGTACTCGCCCAACAGCGGGGATCCGTGCTACGACCCGGCCAAGGGCCACGGCTCGTGGTGCCAGACCGCGTGGCGCTGGAACCTCGACTTCGTCGTGGACCCGCACGGCAACCTGACCACCTACACCTATGCCCCGGAGACGAACTACTACTCCCGCGGCGGCGCCCAGAACAACGGCAACGGCACCAGCACCGCCTACACCCGCGCCGGCGTGCCGACCACCATTGGCTACGGGCAGCTCCTCTCTGACCAGCTGAACAACAACGGCGCCTACAACCCCGCCGCGAAGATCGTCTTTAACACCTCCGAGCGGTGCGTCACCTCCACCACCGCCTGTGACCCGTCCCAGCGCACCGCGGCCAACGCGGCGAACTGGCCGGACGTCCCGCTGGACCAGCAGTGCGACGCGACCAGCCCGTGCAGGGTCTACGGGCCGACGTACTGGACCACCAAGTGGCTGACGTCCATCACCACCCAGGTGAAGGTCAACGGCACCTACCAGACCGTGGACTCCTACGCGCTCAACCACACGTTCATCAACGTGCAGAACGCTACTGAGAACACCCAGGTCCCCTGGCTCGCCTCCATCCAGCGCACCGGCCAGGACCCCCAGGCCACCGGCGGCTCCATCACCCTGCCGCCCGTGTCCTTCACCTCGCAGCTGCTGCCCAACCGCGTGGACGGCACCAACCTGGTCCCCGCGCCGCCGGCCTACAACCGGCCCCGCATCCAGCTGATCACCACCGAGACCGGCAGCACCATCGGCGTCAACTACGCCCCCGCCGCCTGCTCACGGGTCAACAACGTCATGCCGGCCTCCGCCGACAACGACACCCTCTCCTGCTTCAACGTCAAGTGGAACCCGCCCGGCTCCATCGCCGGCGCCACGCCCGTGGACGACTGGTTCCTGAAGTACCCGGTCACCAGCGTGACCGTGAACCCCGGCACTCCTCACTCCATCCCGATGGAGACCGACTACACCTACGGAAAGGCCGCCTGGCACCGCAACGACTCGCCGTCGACCCAGGACAAGAACCGCACCTGGGACCAGTTCCGCGGCTACGCCTCCGTCACCGCGATAGCCGGCAGCGGCAATGACGGGCCGCAGTCACAGAGCGCGAAGACCTTCTACCAGGGCATGGATGGCGACCTGCTCGCCAATGGCACCAGCCGCAGCGTCCAGGTGGCTGGCCCGATGAGCGGCCAGGTGACCGACTCCGACTGGCTCTCCGGCCAAGTCTTGGAATCCGACACCTACACCCAAGCAGCTGGCAGCATCGTCGGCTACACGGTCAACACTGCGAGCAGCCCGGTCACCACGGCAACCCACAGCCAGGGCGGTAACTTGCCTGCCCTCACCGCCCGGTACGCGGCCACCAGCTCGACAGCCACCTCCCGCTCACTGAAGGCGGACGGCACCTGGCGCACGGGCGCGAAGACCACCACAACCGACCCAGCGCACGGCAATCGAATCGCCAGCTCGATCGACACCGCGGACGGTCTGCCAGACATCTGCACCCGCACCAACTACGCCACCGGCGCGGACCCGCAGCTCCTGACACTACCGTCCGAGGTGATCTCGGTCTCCGGTGCCAGTGCCTGTACCGCCACGCCCACCGCCGCCAACACCGTGTCCTGGAGCAGGTCCGCATACGATGGCCAGACCTTCGGACAGCTCGGCACCGCGCACGATGTCACGAGCAGCCTGTCTCTCGACCACTTCGACTCCAGCGGCACACCACAGTTCACCGCGACCAACGCGACGTACGACGGCTACGGACGCGCCACGAGCGCGACCGATCCCAATGCCACCGACAGCGCGCACCCCGGCGGTGCGATCGTCACCACCGCCTACACGGCGGCGGGCGCGGGTGAACTGCCCAACCGGGTCACCGTCACCACCCCGGCTCCCGCTGGCGCAAGTGACGCGGCCACCGGCCGGACCACCACCACCACGTACGACACCGCACGCACCCTGCCGCTGACGGTCACCGACCCCAACGGCCGTACGACCACCTCGGCCTACGACCAACTCGGCCGCGCGACCGGTGTATGGCTGCCGGGCCGGGACACCAAGGCTGGCGCCAACAAGAAATTCGCCTACACACTTCCCGGCGTAGTCAACGGCGCCGCCGTTCCTCCGACCGTGACCACCTCTGACCTGCAGGCGAACCCCAACCAGCAGGCCAATGACATCTACACCGTCAAGATCGATATCACGGACGGTGAGGGACGGTCCGTCCAATCCCAGTCGACACCGGCACTTTCCGCCTACAGTGGCCGACTGATCACCGACACGGTGTACGACTCGCAGGGCCGCGTCACCCAGGCCAACAGCCCGTGGTACAACGACGACACCGCACCGAGCACCACGCCGTTCCAGACCGACACGAAGAAGGTCCCGGCACAGACTGCCACGGTCTACGACGGCCTGGGGCGCCCGGTGACCCAGCAGTTCGTCGCCTACGGCGTCACCCAGAGCACCACCACCACGGCCTACCCAGGCGCCGACCGCATCGACGTCACACCTCCCGCAGGCGCCACACCCACCTCCGTCGTCACCGACGCCCGCGGCCACACCGCCCAGCTGTGGCAGTACAAGACCGCCACCGCCACCGGCAAGCAGACCGACGCGGACACCACCAACTACACCTACACGGCGAACGGCCACCTCGCCACGCAGAAAGACGCGGCGGGCAACACCTGGACCCGCGGCTACGACCTGCGAGGACGGGAGGTCACCACCACCGACCCCGACACTGGGGCCAGCACCAAGACCTACGACACCGCGGGCCGGCTGACCACGACCACCGACGCACGCAACCACACCATCGCCTACACCTACGACCTGCTCGGCCGCGTGACGGGCACCTACGCCGGATCGGTCAGCCCGGACAACCAGCTGACCGGCTTCACCTACGACACCGTGGTCAAGGGCCAGCCCTCGACCTCGACCCGCTACGTCAACGGTGCCTCCGGCATCACCTACACCAGCTCCGTGCTGGCCTACGACACCGCCTACCACGCCACCAAGACCACCACCACGATCCCCGGCACCGAGATCGGCCAGGGCACCACCCCCTTCACCTACACCTACCAAGCGACCTACGACCCTATTTCCGGTGCGCCGATCTCCGACAGGCGCTCGGCCGTCGGCGACATCGCCGCCGAGGTAATCACCTACACCTACGACCTCAACGGACCGCTGCGCAGCTACGGCGCGCTCGGAGGGGCCACCTATGACATGTCCTCGGACTGGGACGCCTACGGGCACAGCATCCGCGCCACGGTGAACCCCTGGGGTACCCAGATCGTCGTCACCAACACCTACGACGAATCCACCGGCCGCCCCCTGCAGCAGTTTGTGGACAAGCAGACGGCTGCCACCGGCGCCGTGCAGCAGCTCACCTACGCCTACAACACGGCAGGGCAGCTAACTGCCGTCCGCAACATCCCGGACAACACCCCCTCTTCCACCGATCTCCAGTGCTTCGGCTACGACTACCTCAGCCGGCTCACCACCGCATGGTCAGACACCGGCACACTCACCCGAGCAGCCCAGCCAACGGTCGGCGGCATCGGCGCCTGCGCCAACTCCACACCCACCAGCGGAGCTCAGGCGCCGCTGAGGACCACGGTCGGCGGCCCCGCCGCCTACTGGCAGAGCTACGGCTACGACCTCACCGGCAACCGCACCCAGCTCGTCCAGCACGACCCTGCCGGTGACACCACCAAGGACACCACCACCAACCAGGCGTTCCCGGCCACCGGGACCGTCAACACCCCGACCACCGCACCCAACACCGGCGGCGGCACCGGCGGCCCGCACGCCCTGACCACCACCACAACAACAGCGCCCACCGGCACGACCGGCAGCAGCGCCCAGTACGACGCGGCGGGCAACACCACCGCCGTCACAGACACCTCCGGCACCGCTACCCTCGCCTGGAACAGCGAGAACAAGCTCGCCTCCTACACCAAGACGGGCACCGCCGGACCAACCACCTACCTCTACGATGCAAGCGGCAACCAGCTCATCCGGCGCGACGCCGGCAAGACCACCATCACACTCGGCGGCGACGAGCTGGTCTACGACGCGACCGCCAACAAGGTCACCGGTGTCCGCTACTACCAGATCCCCGGCGGCATCACCCTAGTCCGCCAGGGCGGCAACTCCACCTATCAGATCGCCGATCCTCACGGCACCGGAACCCTCGCCCTCGACGGCACCACCCTGGCCGAGTCCCGACGCCTGTCGGACCCGTTCGGCAACCCCCGCGGCATCCAGCCCACCACCTGGGCCGGCGACCACGGCTTCGTCGGCGGCACCAAGGACGACGCCACCGGCCTCACCAATCTCGGCGCCCGCGAGTACCAGCCGACCACCGGACGGTTCCTCAACCCCGACCCGCTCATCGGCCCGAGTGATCCACAGCAGTGGAACGCCTACGCCTACAGCAACAACGATCCCGTCAACTCCAGTGACCCGAGCGGCCTCTACACCTGCCGTAACGGCCATGAAGGCTGCAACGAACACGGCAACGCCTGCGGCAGCGACTGCTCCGCCGAAGCCACCATGGTCGGTGACTGCACCACCAGCGAGTGCGGCCACAGCGACATCAATCAGAACCCCGACCACACCATCGCCGAGCAGAAGACCGCCCGCGTCCAGAAGATGGTCAAGGACTACCAGGCGGCCTACACGAAGAAAACCTGCTACGACACGTCGCGGCAGGGGAAACACTGCACCAGCCAGAAGGACCGGGATCAGGACAGGGCCCGCGCTGACGCAACCGTCAAGATGCTGTCCGACATGACGATTGTCATCCCTTGGTACAACTGCTCCAAGGGCGGCGGATTCGGCGGCTCGGACCAGGAGGCCTGCGACACCCTCGGCGCCGCAATGTCCACGTTCGACCTCGGCCCGGCAGCACGGGACCTCTCAGCAGCGGCGGCCTCAGGCGAACAGACAGGCCTGAAGGACCTGCTCGCAGCCATCGGACGAGTATGTGGGACCAACAGTTTCCCCGCGCAGACCGGCGTACTCCTCGCAGACGGCAGCACGAAGCCGATCGAAGAGATCCAGACCGGCGACACCGTACAAGCAACGAACCCCTCGACAGGCGAGACCCGCGCCCAAAAGGTCACCGACGTCATCAAGACCCTCACCGACGTTGACTTCACCGACCTGACCATCCACACGGCCAACGACGACCAGACCCTCACCTCAACCCAGCACCACCCCTACTGGAACGAGACCACCAACAGGTGGACCAACGCCGCGGACCTGGAAGCCGGACAGACACTGCGCCAGCCGAACGGCAGCCGCGCCACGATCACGGCAGTACACAGCTACCAAAAGCCCACCGTCACCTACAACCTGACGGTCAGCGAATTTCACACGTACTATGTGCTGGCGGGGGCCACGCCGGTTCTCGTTCACAACAGCGATTGCCCGCTGACTCCGACTGGTGGGCGGGGAACAAATTTCAGGAACCTTTCGCCCAATGAGCCAGCTACAATCAGTGGTCGCGAGTATTCTGGACATGCGATTGATCGAATGCAGGAGCGCGGCATCATGCCTTCTGTGGTTGAAAACACAATCCGTGTTGGCGAAAGGTCGCCGGGGAAGAGGGCGGGGACTAGTGCCTACTACGAACCGGAGAACAATGTGACCGTGATTGTGGACTCCGAATCTGGGCGGGTTGTCACAGTCAGCTCTGGAAGGATAAAGCAGTGAGTGAGGATTCCGAGGCTCAAGAATGGCTGCGTGAAGGCGCGCGCCAGTCAGTTAAGAGTTACCGGTCGGGAGGCATCACGCTCCGTCAGCTGATTGATGATCTCGATGCGATCTGGTCAAATCTCGCGCAATCTGCATGGAGTGAGAATCTCCGATCGCAATGGTGGGTCCTGGAGGAGATCTATGCTGTTGCTCTTGATCGAGGTGATCTAGAGAGGCTGCCGCGCGAGGATCGGCAACTCATCGAGGGTGCCCTCGATGAGTTGGACCAGCTGCTGAGCTAGAAGTGAGGGTGATGCTGAGACGGCATCACCCTCACTCCGTTGTGCATGGGCATGGGAAGTTCCTGGCAGGTGACTGCGAGGGGATTCCTGGGGCGTAGCCCGCATGAGTAGCTGGCAGATGCCATGGGTGCCGATAAGAACACGGTGCTGGGTGGTACTGTCTACCGCGATAATGGGCGCCTGGTGTTCGCGGAGAATAGTGGACACTATGGGCACCGGTGGACGGATGCTACACGCCAGTAGTTCCAAGAATTCCTGAATGGCTATGGCATTCAGGATGACTACAGGCCGTGGGGTTGATATGACCGAATGGACTTCGGTGGTGTATCGCGGCGACGGGGCATGGATTGGAATCATGCCTGACGGCCGGATCGGCGTGGGCGTTGAGACCGAAGGTCGGGCTACCCTTGAGGGCTCTGGGTTCGTTCCCATCTGGCCCCTCATGGAGCGCGATCTCTCCGCTTGCCTAGGCGAGTTATCCCGGGCATGGGAATCGCTCAACGGAGGTGCCATGTCAACTCCCGAGAAGCTGATCGAGCTGACAGTTGGGTCGGCTTGGAATTCTGGCCGCTCCTATTGGATGGAGCTAGCTGTCCCCCTGGGTAGTTGAGATGGCTGAGCAGCCGAATTTCGACCGTGAAATCATCCGGGAGCTCCTCGATGGGATGGCGAATTTAGAGGTCCTTGCCCCAGATCTGCGAGATCGAGTTCAGCGTGCCAATCCGTAGCCGAGTGCCTGCCATACTGATGGCTGCCGACCTCTAAGTCCCGGTTGGCGAGCGCCTAAACAGCGTGTCGCCTTGGTAATTTAAGTCGCAGTATTGATGCGCGCCAAATATCACGGAGGCCCCACCGGAAGTAATTCCGGTGGGGCCTCCGTGGCGTCTTGACGGCAGTAGTTGACGGCAACGTCAGCGGACGGGTGCTGCACAAAGCGGTGGGTCGTCGCTGTCGTCGGGGTTGGTGGCGGCCTCGGAGGGCTTGCCGAGGGTGCGGCCGAGGAGGTCGATGGCGTCGCGCTGGAGGCGGAGGCGGACGTGTGCGTAGACGGTGGCGGTGACGCCGATGTGGGCGTGGCCGAGGAGTTCCTTGATGACGACGAGTTCGACGCCCTGTCCCAGGAGGAGGGTCGCGGTCGAGTGCCTCAGGTCGTGGAAGCGGATCTGGCGGAGGTGGGCGCGGCGGAGGAGCGCGTTGAAGTGGCGGGTGAGGGTGGCGGGTTCGATGGGGTGGCCGTCGGGCCGGGTGAAGACGAGGCCGTTGTCCACCCACTCCGCGCCGGCCTTCTCCTTCTCCTGGGCCTGCTGGTTGCGATGGGCGCGGAGTGAAAGCAGGCAGGGGGCCGGGAGGGCGATGCGGCGTTCGGAGCTGACTGTCTTGGTCGGGAGGGTGGTCAGGCCGCCGGTGCGGGTGCGCTGGAGGGTGCGGCGGATGCTGGCGGTGCCGCTGCTGTGGTCGAGGTCTTCCCAGCGCAGGCCGAGGAGTTCACCCTTGCGCAGTCCGGTGCGGAGGGCGAGTTCGAACAGGGCGTGGAGGCGGTGGCCCTGGGCGGCGGTGAGGAGGGTGCGGGCCTCGTCGGCGGTCAGGGGTTCGAAGCGGCGGGGTCGGGGTGTGCCGGTGCGGACGTTGCGGGCGACGTTACGCGGGATCTCTTCCTCCCGGACGGCATGCTCCAAGGCGGACTTGAGTACCGAGTGAATGTAGGCGAGGGTCAGCGGGGAGAGCCGCTTGCCGCAGCACGTACCAGTCGCGCAGCAGCGGGGGCGGTCGCGGGCCGCGTCGAGGCCGCGTGCGCAGCACTGGCAGGTGGTGCGGAGCCCGTTGAGCCATGTGCGCACGTCCTTCGCGGTGAGCTTGGCGATCTTCTTCTTGCCGAGGCCAGGGATGAGGTAGCGGTTCGTGCAGGCGGTGTAGCGGATGTGGGTGTTCTCGCGGAGCTGGTGCACGGCGACGTTCTCCAACCAGTACGTCAGGTACGCGGCCAGGCTGCCCTGGGCAGTGACGGCGGGTACGCCGCGGTTGCTGGTGGCGATCTTCTCGGTGAGCTTGGCGAGTGCTTCCTTGCGGGTGATGCCGTAGACGCGGACGCGCTTGCGGGTGTCGCCGGGCGCGAAGAGGTAGCCTGCGGCCTCCCAGCGGCCGTCCTTGCGCTGGTAGACGGTGCCGTCGCCGTTGGCGCGGCTGCGGCGGGAGGCAGGGGTGTCGCGGGGTGTGGTCATCAGGCGGCGTCCTGTTCGAGTCGGGTGCGGATGAAGTCGGTGAGGGCACGGGTGGGGATGCGGCGGGCGCGGCCGAGGGTGATAGAGGCGAGCTGCCGGGTGCGGAGCAGGTCGTAGACGGCGGAGCGGCCGAGCTGGAGTCGGGCCATGACCTGGGGGACCGTCAGCAGGTCTTCGCTCATGCCTGGCCCGGGGAGCACGGCTGTCATGAAGGGCCGCCTTCTGCGGTGAACTGCCGTTCCAGTTCTCTGCGGTGCCAGACGGCGGCGGCGAGGAGTTCCGCGCCGGGGCTGTAGCCCGAGCCGTGGTAGGTCCACTGGCCGATGACGAGGGTCGTGCTCGGGTCGAGGTCGGGCAGGCCGGCGTGTGTGCGGACCTGTTCGGTGCACCATGCGCGGCGGTCGTCGCGCAGAGCGCCGAGGGTGACGGAGTAGCAGCGGGACTTGGTGGAGAAGTGGCCCCGGAAGCCGAGCATGTGCGCCCACTTCCAGAGCTTGAGGTCGGCGAACTCCGGGCGCTTGCCCAGCTCCCAGCAGGTGCGGATCATCTGCCGCACGTGGCGTTCGACGGCCAGGCGGGGCAGCGGCCGGGCCTGTCCGGTGCCGCCGCAGGCGGTGCACGTGATCGGGGTGCCGTGTGCGGCCAGGGCCATGCCGCGTCCCTGGCAGGGGCGGCAGAACAGGGCGCGGTCGAGAGCGCCGGATGAGTCGGCGGACTTGGTGGCGTACTTGGCCACGTAGGCGGCGACCGCGTGATCGGTCAGCTCGGCGTCGGTGCCGAAGGCGGCGATCTCCCGCACGTCGAGCTGTTCGCCCCAGACGAGTTCGCGTTCCCCGACCGCATCCGAGACGACGCTGACCGAGACGCGGTCGGCGGCGGCCCGGATGGCGTCGGCGAGCATGGTCACGGTGGCGGACGGGGGCGGGGGCTGGGTGCTGCCGTCGGGGCCGTCGAGGCGGATGACGGCGTGGAAGTGGACCAGGCCGCGCTTCTGGTACTCGGCGACCTTGGCGAAGGAGACGCGCAGCACGGCGCGGGCCGCCTTCTGGGTCAGGCCGAGCCGGGCGGCGATCTCGCGGCGCAGGTAGATGGTGAAGCGGGCCCACAATGCTCCGGCGTGGGCGTTGAAGAGGACCGCGCCCGGGTAGTCGTAGGTCTTCGGGTCCAGCGGCGTGCCGAGCAGCGCGTCCGTGGGTTCGTGGAGCTTGCCGCAGCGGCAGGGCCGCAGGGCACCGGCCGTGTCGGTGGGGCGGTTGTGGACGGGGCCGAAGGAGGGCGCGGTGAGGGTGGCGAACACGCGAGGGTGGGTGCGGACGGTGTCCGGCACGCTCTTGCCACCGGTCAGGCCCGCGCGGATCAGTTGGAAGGTGTCTGCGGCGTAGACACGGGAGCAGGCCAGGCAGCGCGAGGCGCGTCGGTTGCCGCAGGCCGTCAGCAGACTGCCCGTGGGCTCATCGGCGGTGCTGTAGGAGCGCAGTACCTCACCGGTTGCTGTATCGATGGTGGAGGTCTGGCCGAGCAGGCGCACGGGCTCCGTGCAGCCGCCGAGGCGGTCGATCTGCTGGTGGGCGCGGTCGAAGTCGGGCAGGTTGACCAGGTGGATCAGGTCCCGCAGGGCGGGGCTTGCCACGTGGCGCAGGTCCAGGGTGACCATGGGGGCGTGTCCCTTCTGTCGGGCGGGGTGGCCCCGAGCAGCAACCGGCTAGGCAGGAAGGCGTATTGGTGCTGCTCGGGGCATGGCGGACCGAGCCCGGTCGGGCGGGGTCGGTCAGGTGGGGAAGGGCCGGCGGGGCTCAGACGGAGAGCTGAGCGTGTGCGGCGGTGGCCAGCGGCAGCGTGACGCCCAGGCGGGCCTTCAGCTGACCGGGCGTGATGTGCTCGCCCTGTTCGGCGTGGTGCGTCTCGGCGATGCGCCGGGCAGCGGTCAGCAGGGCCTCGGGGACGGCCGGCAGAGAGGCGGGCACGGTCGGCTTCACCGGCACGGGAGCAGGCGTGGGCTCAGCAGTGACGACCACAGCCGGGGCAGACACCGGCTCGGAGGACGGTGCGAGGACCGGTTCCGGTGCCGGGTCGAGCGACGCGAGGCGGGCCGGCAGGTGTTCCACGACCGGAGCCAGGACGGGGGCTTCCGCCGGAGTCGGGGCGGCCACGGTGTGGAAGTGGCGGAGGAACTGCGGGCCGACCTGGCCCCAGCCGAGCAGCAACAGCGGGGCGACCGCATCGACGGCGGCACGACCGTAGTGTCCGGCCGCCAGCGGCTCGGCGATGTTCAGGGCCAGGGTCAGCAGGCCACACAGGTGCATCAGGCGCGTTGCCGCCGCCAGGGAGCGGGTCTTCGCCGATCTCGACCCGGGCGAGCTTCCCCGCTTGGCACAGGTCGCGGACCATTGGGCGTCACTGACCGCTGAGGACACCTACCTGGACGGGCTCCGGGCCCTGGTGGACGGCCTCCTCGCCACCCACTGACGGACCGCCGCCGATGAGCGCGTCAACGTCCTGCGCCGCTGACATTCTGTCAGCACGCCAGTGCCCGTCCCCTCTGTCGAGCATGGTCGCCTTGAGATGGGTGCGCAGCCGCCACTCCTCGCGGGTCTGGGTTCCGCCGGCCAGGTTGCGGGTCATATGAGCCTCGATGGCGCGGACGGTGAGTAGGTGCGGCAGGACGCCGTAGCCCAGTCGGGCCAGGGCGGCGTCCTTCTGGAGATATGCCCTCGGGGCCACCAACCTACGGAGCCACCAACCTACGGAGCCACCTAACCGTGCTGAATCGGAATCAACCTGCACGAATCTCCTGAACGACACCACCCTGGGGCCGTTCCCGCCTTGTGGGGGAGCGGCCCTTTGCGTTGTCCAGGTGGGGGCCGTCGGCGGTCTTGGCACCAAGTGCGGGTGGGGTGGGGAGAAGTGGACAGGGGATCACGTGTTCGAGGGGTGGCCGCGCTGGCAGGGTGGAGGGCAGGAGACGGCAGGCGCAGGGCGGCCCGGTCGGGTGGGTCCTGCGCGGGGAGCGGGAAGTGTGGAGGCGGCCTTGCAGGTGGCGAAGTGTGTCGTTCGGGCCGGTGCGGTGCTGGTGGTCCTGGGGGTCGCGGTGCCGGGGGAGGCAGTGGTGGGGCTGGTCAACGGCTGGCAGTGAGCGGACGGCGGGCGGCGGGCACATGGTGTGGGTCGCGGCGGTGGGGGAGGGGGCGTGGGCGGTGGCGACCACGGTGATCCGGCTGGTGGGGATGTTGCCGGCGGGGTGGGCCTGTGAGCCGTGGGTGGAGGGCGGGCGGATCGGGCTGCGGGTGGAACCGGGGCCGGGCGGGGCGGTGGACCGGTGGTTGGCCGGGGTGCTGGCGGATCGGGTACTGGCAGGCTGGGGCGCCGTCCAGTGGGGCGGCTGACCGGGTCGGTGGCCGGGGCGGGACGGCGGCGGGGTCAGATCCAGCCGCGTTCGCGAGCCAGCAGGGCCGCCTGGGCGCGGCCGCCGGCGCCCAGGGTCCGGAGGATCTTGGCGATGTGCCGGCGGTAGGTGCGCACGGAGATGCCGAGATTGCGGGCGCCGATCTCGTCCTTCCCGGCCCGGCACATCTCGGCGAGGACCAGCTGTTCGGTCACGGAGAGCCGGTGGGCCCCGTTGGCCGCCAGGTCGGCCGGGCCGGGCAGTTCGGAGGCCTCGCCCCAGAGTTTCTCGAACAGGGCGAGCGCGTTGGCGACCAGCCCGGGCTGGCGGGTGACCAGTGCCCCGCGCGAGGTGTCGGCGGGGTCGGCCGGGACCAGGGCGGTCTGGCGGTCGTAGAGCAGGATCCGTTCGGACAGTTCGTCCGTGATCCTAATCTCGGCGCCCTGGGCGGCGAGTTCGTGCAGGTAGCCGGCGGTCGGCGGGTGGTCCAGCGCCCGGCCGAGGATGAGGCTGCGGATCCGGACGCCCCGGCGTAGGCAGCGGGCGTCCAGCGGGCGGGCGTGGGCGATGTTCTCCGGCGTCAGTTCGGTGTACGGCGCGGCGGAGAGGATCTCGTGGCGGGCGAAGAAGGCCAGGTCGTCGATCCGGGTGCGGATCTCCGCCAGCACCTCCAGCCGTTCGACGTCCTGGGCCGGGCACGACCGGGCGCCCTGTTCGCGGCGTAACTCGTCGATCAGCCACCGGGATTGGGTGACCTGCTGGAGTTCCTCGTGCAGGCTCTGCAGCCGCAGGCGGCTCAGCCGGTCGACGGCGAGGCCCGGGTCGGTCGCGGTGAGCGCGCCCGTACCGGAGCGCTGCAGCAGGCCGAGGTCGGTGAGGCGGTCCAGGGCCGCGTGGGCGGCTTCCGGTGAGGCGTGCAGCAGCAGGTGGACGTTGTCGTCGGTGGTCTCCGGATTGCGCAGGAAATGGCGGTAGAGGCGTTCCTCGACGGGGTCGAGGCCGAGTACAGATATGCGGGTGCCGCCCATGACTATCCCCCAGGTGTGGTGCTCGGCGTGCCGTCCGACGGCGGCCGCGCGAGCGGACCGGACGTCGACGATCGGTCGTCAGGGGAATGGTAATCCACGGTCCATAGGACAGTAATGTGATGAAAAAGTAGTGAGGTTTCCGATGGCTGCCGAAGGCGGCTGTGGTGGGGTGAAATGTCGATGAGGGAGGGTGAATTGGGAGCGTTGACGGGGGCTTCGGTGCATGCGGAGATGGACTTCTCCGTGCTCACCGACCGGGAGCGGGAAGTGCTGGGACTGCTCTCCTCGGGGGAGACCAACCGCCGGCTGGCCCGGCGCCTGGGGATCGCCGAGCGGACGGTTCGGGCGCACACCGCGAGCATCGTGCGCAAGCTGTGCCTGCAGTCGAGATTCGAGGCGGCGCTGGTCTCCGCCCTGAACGCCGCGGAGTTGGCCCGGGAGCCGGCCGATGGGTCGCCGCATCGGGAGGCCCTGGCCGCGGCGCTGGCCCCGGCCCCGGCGGCTCACGGGATGAGCGCGGCGACCGCCTCGACGAGCAGCATCCAGGTCGGGTGCCCGCCGGTGCCGAAGGCGGAGGCGAGGGCGTAACCAATGGCGGCGTCGGCGGGGCGGGCGGGGGCGTCCTTTCGCCACTCGGCGAGGACGATCTGGTCGCCGTCGCAGGAGAAGTCGCCGAGGCGCTTGCCGTCGCGGGTGAGCCGGCTGCTCGGGATGGAGTCCGGGACCAGGGCGTACACCGCGCCCTCGTGCGTGGTCTCGACCCGGTAGGACCCCCGGAGGAACTTGCCCTTGCCCGGGCGCAGCGGCACCGCGACGCCGTCCACGGTCAGGCTGAGGTGGGCGGCGTCGCGCGTGCCGATGGCGATCTGCGGGTCCGGTTCGCAGTCCGGGTCGCGGGTCAGTACGACGGCGGGGATCCGCTCACCGGAGACGGTCACCCGCTCCTGGCCCTCCAGGCTGACGGTGATCGCGCCGAACAGGGTGTCCTCGGAGGTGAAGGGGGCGGGCGTCGGACGGTCGGTCATCGGTGCTTCCTTCCCGTGGTTTGATCAACTAACCTACAACAGACTGGAGTTAGAGGTCGGATCAGCCGCTCGCCGGGGCGAGTCGGCTGCCCGCCAGTTCGCGGTAGAAGTCGCTGCGGTCGAGGAGTTCCAGGTGGGTGCCCTGGTCCAGTACCCGGCCACGGTCGAACAGCACGAGCCGGTCGGCCGAGGCGACGGTGGACAGCCGGTGGGCGATCAGCAGCACGGTGCACTCCCGCGCGGCCTGTTCGACGGTGGTGCGCAGCGCCTGCTCGCTGCGTCCGTCCAGGTGGGCCGTCACCTCGTCCAGCAGCAGCACCTGTGGGCGGCGCAGCAGCGCCCGGGCGATGGCCAGCCGCTGCCGCTCGCCGCCGGACAGGGCCAGACCGCGGGCGCCGATCTCGGTGTCCAGGCCGTCCGGGAGGCCAGCCACGAAGTCGGTCAGCAGGGTGCGGCGCAGGACGTCGACGATTTCCTTCTCGGTGGCGCCGGGCGCGGCGTACAGCAGGTTCTCGCGCAGGGTGCCGGCCAGCATCGGGCAGTCCTGTTCGACGTAGGCGATGCGGCGGCGGAGTTCGGCCCGGGGCAGGGCGCCGATGTCGGTGCCGTCCAGCCGGATGCTGCCGCCGTCCGGCTCGTAGAAGCGCTGGAGCAGGGAGAACAGGGTGGTCTTGCCAGAGCCGGAGGAGCCGACCAGCGCGGTGATCCGGCCGGCCGGCGCGGTGAAGCCGACGCCGTCGAGCGCGGCGGCGCGGCCGGGGTAGGCGAAGGTCACGTCGGCGACGGTGACGCTGGGGGCGGGGCCGGACGGGCGGACCGGGGCGGCGTCGACGTCGTCCTCGGCCTCCATCCGGTTCAGCTCCTCGATCCGGGCGAGCGCGCCGAGGCCCTGCTGGAGCGAGGTGAAGCCGCCGATCAGAGAGACGATCGGGCCGCCGAGGTTGAACAGGTAGAGCAGGAAGGTGACCAGCGCCGCCAGGTCGAGGTCGCCGGTCGCGGCGAGCACGCCGCCGAGGCCGATCACGGCGAGGAAGGACGCCTGGACGACCAGGCCGGCCAGGACGGCGATCAGTGCCTGGTAGCGGGCGCCGCTGAGCCCGGCCCAGTAGGCCCGCTCGGCGGCGGTTTCGGCCCGGGCGGTCTCGATCGCCTCGCCTCCGTTCGCCTTGACGGTGCGGGCGGCGCCGAGGGCGCGGTCGAGGGCGGCGCCAATCTCGCCGACCGACTCCTGGGCCCGGGTGGTGAGGGTGCGGATCTTCGGCATCACCACACCCAGCGCGATGCCGACGACCGCCAGCACGGCGGCGGTGATGCCGAGCAGCGGCAGGCTCACCACTCCCATCAGGACGATGGTGGCGATCAGGTGGATCGACCCGTCGACCAACTGGATCAGCCCGCCGGTCGCGGCGTGCTGGACCAGCGTGCTGTCTGAGGTGACACGGGTGGTGAGGCTGCCGGGCTCGACCCGGTCGAGTTCGGCGGTGCGCAGCCGGATCAGCCGGGCTATCAGGCCCTTGCGGACCTGCAGCACCACCCGCTCCGAGGTGCGCTCGCCCAGCCACGCCTGCCCCCAGGTGAGGGCGACGGAGAGCGCGAACAGTCCGCTCAGGAGCAGGATCTCGTCGCGCAGCCCGTCGCCGGTGGCGAGCTTGACCAGGACATCCTGGACGACCAGCGGTTGGGCCAGGCCGGCTGCGCTGCCGAGCATGGTGAGCAGCAGCACCAGGGAGAGGACCTCGCGGTGCGGCCGTGCGTAGGCGAGCAGCGCACGCAGGGCGGGCCGCTCGGCCGGAGTCTGTTCTGCGTCAGGTGTGGTCACACGATCATTTGTAGCCCGTCAACGGGCACGGGGACATGGTCACTTGCGGCAATGCCCGGAAGGGAATGGCCGGAAGTGGCAATGCCGGGTGCGGAATTGCCGGAAGCGGCCGTGTCGGAAGCGGCCATGCCGCGGTCGGAATTGCCGGGACCGGCGATGCCGCAATTGCCAGTGGTGGCACAGAAATCCGGCGGGTCAGGATGAAGTCGTCCCCCAGGGACAACGGTCCGCCGGCCGATCCGGGAGAACCGGATGGGGCCGAACGGCCCGGCATCGGAAATCCATGTACCGACGGAGGAGAAACTTCATGCAGACCACCACCGAGCAGACCACCACCGAACTGGACCTGTTCGACGGCTACACCGCCTACACCTCGGCCGAGGAGCTGGGCCTGGCGGACGGCAACGAGACCGGTCCGGCCTTCACCCCGACCATCCCGTGGGCGATCCGCGCCACCATCATCACCGCCAAGTCCTCGCAGCAGTGCGCCGCCGCGCTCGGCTCGCTCGCCGCGCGGACCATCGAGAGCAAGTGCTGATCACGCGGTGAACCCTGATCGGGGCGGACCGGCGTCGGGCCCAGCGCCGGCCCGCCCCGGTTCGTCCGGGCGGACCGGAAAGGCCGAGGAACACGAGAAACAGGAGAAGGGACAGAATGGACGAGGACGAACTGGGTGTGCCGGATCATGGATTCCGAAGGATCCTGCTGGCGGGAACCGGGGCGCTCGGGGTGGCGTTCCTGCCGTTCTGGATCAACTGGTTCCGGAATGCCTTGCCGGGCGTGGAGTTGCGGGTGCTGCTCACCCGCTCCGCGTGCCGCTTCGTGTCGCCGGAGGCGGTGTCCGCGCTCAGCGGGCGCGAGGCATTCCTCGACGAATGGGACGGCCCCCGGCGGGCCGGATTGCGAACCGGTCCGCCGGCGCCGCACGTCGAACTCGCCCGCTGGCCGGACCTGGTCCTGGTCCACCCGGCCACCCAGCACTTCCTCGGCCGCTACGCCCTCGGGCTCGCCGACACCCCGCTGCTGCTCGCGCTGCACGCCACCGAGGCCCTGGTGGGGGTAGCACCCGCGCTGCCGCCGGCCGCCGAGCGCAACCCGGTGGTCCAGGAGCACCTGCGCACCCTGCGAGCCCGGCCCGGCGTGGTGGTGGCGCCCACCGTCCCGGCAGCCAGTGCCGCCACCGGTGAGGTGGCGGACGGCGGCGCCGCACCGCTCACCGACCTGCTCGCGCTCTGCGCCGACCGGCGCGGGCGGCCCGCTCGGTCGGGCGGGGAGGCGGGCACCGCATGACGTCCGTTCCCGGAACGGCCGAACTTCCCGCATCCACCGTGGACCCGGCCGGACTCGAACCGGTCGCCGAGTACGTCACCGGCCTGCAGACCACCAACGTGCTCCGTGCCGCAGACGGCACCTACCGGTGGTGGCAGCGACCCGGCCCGCTGGCCGGGGAGCCGCCTACCGCCACGCCGTTCCCCTCCCGCCTGCCGGACGCCCCGGGCGCCGCCCGGCTCGCCCTGCCCCGGCCGACCGGCGACGGGCTGCTCTACCAAGTGCCCGGCCCCGCCTCCGCCGCCGCCTGGCTGCGCGACTTCCGCCCGGCGGCCCGGCTGCTGGTGGCCAGCGCGCTGGCCTCGGTGGCGCGCGGACTGCGAGCGCTGCACCGGTCCGGGCCGCCCGCGCCGGAGCGCTCCGGCCCGCCGCCCGCGCTGCTGCGGCTGCGGTCCTGGGCCGCCTCGGACGACGAATCCCGGGGCCGCGCAGAGGAGTTGTGGGGCCGCCGCCGGACCGTCCGACTGCTCGACTGGGCGGACGAGGCGGCCGGGACGACTGCGACGGCCGGAGCCGAGCTTCCAGCCGGGCCCGTCCACGGCTGGGCGTCCCTGGGTGCCCTGGTGCCACCGCTGCGGGCCGGCCGGACCGCCCTGCTCACCGGCCCGGACCTCGGCACCGGCCGGCCGGAGCTGGACCTCGGCTGGACCCTCGGCGAACTGGCCGAACTCCACTGGCGCCTCCCCTCGCTCCACACCACACCGGATCCGAACCGGGCGCCGTCCAGCCCGCCCGCCCTGGCCCGGGTGTTCCTCGATGCCTACGGCCCTGGCCCCGACCCGGTGCTCCTCGGCCGCTGCGCCGTCCTGCGGATCGCCGTTCACCTCCAGGACTTCGCCCGGCACCAGGGCTGGCACGACGAACTCCTCGACTACTTCGCCTTCACCGCCGATCTGATCGACCAGGAGGGGCGGCCCGCACTGCCCCCCGAACTTGGAGACCACCACCATGACCCCGCCTGAACCGGCCGGTGGACCGGCCCTGCTGCGCTACCGGCCCACCGACCCGGCCGCCGCCCCGGCCCTGCTGCGCTACCGGCCCACCGACCCGGCCGCCGCCCCGGCCGTGCAGGAGCTGCTCGACGACCTGGGGCTCGGCCGCCTGGAGCCGGAGGACCTGGCTGGCTACGGCGGCCGCAACGACAACTGGGCCGGCCGGACCACCACCGGCGCGCTGGTGTTCCTCAAGACGGTGGCCCGCGCGCCAGACGGCAGCAGCGGCGAACTCGACCGCGCGCTGACCTTCGAGACGCTCGCCCGCCGCCTCCCGCCCGGTTCCTCGCTGCGCGTCCCCGAGCACCTGGGCAGCCACCGCCCGGGCGCGGTGAGCGCCTACCGGCTGCTGCCCGGCGCCCGCTCGGGCGCCGAAGCCGCCCTGGACGGCGACTTTGACGAAGAGCTCTGCCGCACCGCCGGCCGGGCCGTCGCCGCCCTGCACGGCCTCGATCCGGCCGGCGCCGGCCTGGACGATGGCGCGCCGCCGCTGCCGCCACTGGACTGGCTGACGGCGTTCCCGTGGAGTGCCCTCCAGGACCGCAGCATGGGGCAGATCGCCGCCTGGAAGCTGCTCCAGGACGACCCGGAGGTGGTCACGGCGCTGCACGGGCTGCGCGCGCGGGAGCGCACCGCGCCCCGCACCCCAGCCCACTGCGACCTGCGGTTCGACCAGTTCGTGCTGGCCGACGAGCAGTTGTACCTGTGCGACTGGGAGGAGTTCCGGCTGGCCGACCCGGCCCGGGACGTGGGCGCGTTCGTCGGCGAGTGGCTCTTCCACGCCACCTGCGCCGTCTTCGCCCCCACCGGCGGCGGGGCCGGGGCGCGGCCGTCGGCCGGGTTCGACTTCAGCCACCAGGAGGTGCTGCGGCGCGGCGCCGAGGGTCTGCGGCGCCACCTGCCGCGCGTCGAGGCCTTCTGGCGGGGCTACCTGGAGTGCCGCACCCCCGATCCCGGGCTGGCCGAACGGGCCGTCGGCTACGCCGGCTGGCACCTCTTCGACCGGCTGATCGCCACCGCCCAGGCCCATGCCACCCTCAGCCCGGTGGCCCGCGCCGCGGCCGGCATCGGCCGCACCCTGCTCACCCGCCCGACCGGTGCCGTCACCACCCTGCGGCTCCACACCCCGACCGGGAGCTCCACGTGACCGTCCCGCCCGAGATTCCGCCGCCTGCCGACCACCTGACCGGCGTCGTCCCGCTCGCCCCCCGCCTGACCGCCGCGCTGGAACGCGTCACCGTCCGCCCGGACGGTCGGCGGGCCGTGGTCGAGGGCCGCGAACTCACCGCCGAGACCCCTCGCGAGCTGCGCGGCCGCCTCACCGACGCGCTCTACCGGGAACTCCACGCGGGCAACAGCCGCCCGGTCGAGGACCCCGCGACGGCCCCGCGCCGCGATACCCGCGACCGGGCCCTGGAGCAGCGCTACGCGGCCGGCGTCCCACACCGCTGGGCCCCCGCCTCCGGCCGGCTGGTCGACGCGCGGCCCGGCGAAGGGCAGTTGGTGGTGCGGCTGCCCGAGATCACCGCCCGGGTCCCCGCCGACCGGCTGCTCGGCCCCGCCGATCCCGCCCCCGGCACCCTCGTGCAGCTAGCCGTCGAGGCAGCCCGGCCCGCGCTCTCCCCGGGATTCTTCTACGTCCTGGGCTCGCGAGCCCTGCCCCGCCCGGCCGGCCCGGTCCGCCGCCTGTTCACCCACCTCACCGATCCCGGGGCGGCGGTCGCCCATTGGTCCGCCGTGCTCACCGCCCTGGAGGCGTCCGGCGCCGCCTACCACGCCAAGGTGCTCTCCGACCCGGAGGACTTCCCGCGCCGCGACGCCCTGGTGGTCTACCTGCACGGCGACGACGGGACGGTCGAACGCGCCGTCACCCGCGCCGTCCACGGCCTGCCGGGCCGGGGCACCGACGTCTCGCTGTTCACCGACGAACTGGCCCCCGGTCTCTCCGCCGCCTGGGACCCGGCCGACCCCCGCCCCGGCCACCGCGACCTCAGCTTCGGCCAGCACCGCTGCCTCACCCTCGCCACCGCGCTGATCGACCACGCCCTCGGCGGGCGCGGCGGGAACCCCGCCGCCCAGGTCGCCCGGGCCTTCCGGCAGGCCGGCATAGACCCGCTGCGCCCCGCTCACAACACCACGCAGACCCGGAGGAGAACTGACATGACCGACACCGCCGTCGACACCGCTGCCGGCCCGGCCGGGGGCTTCGGCACCGCTCTGACCACCGCCTACAGCGAGGCCCTCGCCGGGGTATACGACGACGTCTACCCCGACACCCCCGACCTCGACGACATCGGGACCTTCCTGCTCACCCTCACCCGCCCGGGCTCGAGCGTCCTCGAACTCGGCGTCGGTACCGGCCGGGTGGCGCTGCGGCTGGCCGCCCAGGGCTTCGACGTGCACGGCGTTGAGACCTCCCCGGCGATGCTCGCCCGCCTCGCCGGGAAGGACCCGGCGGGCACGGTCACCCCGCACCTCGGCGACCTCGTCGCCCTCGACCTCGGCCGCACATTCGACGTCGTGCTCGCGCCGTTCAACGTGCTGTGCTGCGCCACCACCGTCGACGAGCAGATCGCCCTGATGCACGCGCTCGCCCGGCACACCGCCCCCGGCGGCCACGTCGTCACGGAGACCTTCGACCCGAGCGACCACCACGTGCAGAAGGGCAACGCGCTCACCACCCACCCGGTCGGCGAGCGGGGCGCGATGATCGAGTCCGTCTCTGTGCTGCCCGCCTCGCAGAACATGCTGGTGCAGAACACCCTCTTCCTCGACGGCGCGGCCCCCAGCTGTGCCACCACCGTCCTGCGGTACCTCTGGCCGTCCGAGCTCGACCTGCTCGGCGGCATCGCCCGGCTGGAACTGACCGCACGTCACGCTGGCTGGCGGGAGCAGCCGTTTGACGGCGGCGACAGTCGGCGGATGTGCGTATCGGTCTTCCGGCCGCTGGCGTGAACGGCCGTCCCCGGCCGCACCGGGAGCAGTTGGCCAACGGGCTGCGGGTGCTGGTCGAGCCGAGGCCGGGGCACGGCCGCGGGCTGGTCGCGGTGGCCCTCACGGTGGCCGCAGGCAGCGACCACGACCCGGCCGGGCGGCACGGGACGGCGCACCTGGTCGAGCACCTGATGTTCCCCCGCAGCGGGGGAACGGACGGCGGCGACGGGCACGCCGCCCGGATCGCGGCTGCGGGCGGCGTCTGCAACGCGGAGACCCACCGCGACCGGACCGTCTTCCACGCCGTGGCACCGGCCGCGATGCTGGCCGAGCTGCTCGACCGGGAGGCCGACCGGCTGCGGGAGTTCGCACCCGCTCCGGCGGTGCTGCGCACCGAGACCGCGGTGATCGCCGAAGAGATCCGCGGCGGCACGGCGTCCGGCCGGCTCTGGCACACCGTCCTCGGCGCCCTGCACCCCGGTAGCCGGGACAGCTACGGGACGCCGGACGAGCTGGCCCGGACCACCCCGGCCGAGGCGGCGGCCTTCGTCCGGCGGCACTACCGGCCCGGCGCGACGGCCCTGACAGTAGTCGGCGAGGTGGAGCCCCGGCGGGCGCTGGACCGGGTCGAGGAGGCCTTCGGCGGCCTCCCGCCGGGCGGCTCCGTCCCGGACCCGCCGCTCGACGGGACCGTCTCCACCACGACGGTCACCGCCCCGCTGCCCTGGGCCGCCGAGGCCGTCGCCGTGGGGCACCTGGCGGCTTCCCCCGCCCGGGACCTTCCCGGCCACCTCGCCCTGGTGGTGCTCGTCGAACTTCTGGGCCGCGGCCGCCTGCCCGCCCTGGTCCGCGCCGACCCCCGGCTCAGCTCCGCCCGAGTCGGCTTCGGCCTGTACGGGCAGTGGCTCGGCGCGCACGCCCCCGAACCCGTGCTCGCCGTCCTCGGCCGCGCCCCCGGCGTCCGCCCCGAGCAGGCCGCCGAGGCGTGGGCGGCCCTGCTGGGCGAGGTGGCCCGCCGCCCGCCCGAACCGGCCGAACTGCGCCGCGCCGTCAACGCGCTGCTGCTCGCCCGGCACCGCGGCGAGGACTCGCTGACCGCCCGCGCTGTCACCCACGGGCACCACGAGCTGTTCCTGACCGGCAGCGGCGGGCCGGCCGGGCTCACCGACGCGCTGCGCCGGACCACTCCGGACAGCGTCACCGCGGCCGCCCGGAGGCTGCTCGCCGGGCCCCGTTCCCTGACCGCTCTGGGCGGATGAGAGGCCATGACCCCGTACTCCACACCCACTCGCCCGGCCACCGTGGACACCGTGCTGCCCGGCGGCCTGCGCCTGGTGGCCCTGCACACCCCGGACGCGCCGCTGGCTGAGCTCCGTCTGGTACTCCCCTTCGCCCGGACCGAGCCCGCGCTCACCCCCGCCCAACGGGCGCTCGCGGCCTGCCTGGGAACCGGTGCCCGCACCGCCGACGGACGGACCCTCACCCGGCAGGCCGTCGCCGACCGGGCCGCCGACCTCGGCGCCGAACTCACCACCGTGGTGACCGCCGAATCACTGGTCATCGCCGTCGGCGTGCTCGCTGCCGGACTGCCCGGCGCCCTCGACCTGCTCGCCGGGCTGCTGGTACGGCCGCACTACACCGACCACGAGATCGGCCTCGCCCACGCTCGTCAGCCCAGCCCGGGCGCCCGCCCGTCCGACCGGGCCCGGCTGCGCGCGGCTCTGATGGGCCGGGCCTTCGGCGACCACCCGCTGCTCGCCCCGCCGCCCCCCGCCGGACCCCCGCCCCGCGCCGCCGAGCTGCACGCCCTGCACCAGCGGGCCGTGGTACCCGCCGGAGCGGTGCTGCTGATCACCGGCGAGGCCGATCCGGCCGCGGTCGCCGCCCGGGCGAGGGAGGCGCTGGGTGCGTGGTACGGCGGCCCGTCCGGCCTGCTGTCGCCGCCCTTCGCCCGTGCCGTCCCCACCCCCGGCCGCACGGCCGTGGGCGCGGCCGACGGGTCCGGGCAGGCCCTGCTGCTCACCGCCGGCCCGGCCGAACCCGGCAACGCCCCGCTCCACCTCGCCCAGTTGGTGCTCGGCGGCCACGCGTCGAGCCGACTCGCCCAGCGGCTGCGCGACCGGCACGGGCTGACCTACGCCGTCTCCGCGACCCTCCGGGAGACCCGGGCCGGCCACTGGCTGGAGACCGAGGCCGCCGGAGCCCCCGGCACCGCCGCCCGGCTGGCCGAGGAGGCCGTCCGCTGCCTGGCGGACCTCGCCGCGCACGGCCCGACCGCCGCCGAGACCGAGCGGGCCCGCAGCTACGCCCTCGGCTTCACCCGGTTCGCCCTCGCCACCCGTGCGGAGGAGGCCACCGCCCTGGCCGGATTCCTCGCCGCCGGCCTCCCGCTGGACTGGCTCGACCGCTATCGAACGACGCTCGAAGAAGTGACACACAGCCAGGTCATCGATGCCGCCTCTGAGTTCCTCGACCCCGACCGGGCGGCGATCGCCACCCTCGACCCCGGCGCCCCCGCCCGGCACGACAAGACGGAGCCCGCTGCATGACCCCCGCCCCGGACGCCCCCGCCGTCCTCTACCCGCTCCAACCAGACCACCCCGAGCTGGTCGCCCCCTTCGCCGCCGCCGCGCAGCGCAGCGGCGCCCGCCGACTCTGGCTCTGCCAGTCCTTCCGTGCCGAACCGCACCAGACCCTCGCCTACCTGGCCGGCCGGGGCCACGCCGTCCCGGTCGGCACCGCCGTCACCCTGCTGCCGCTGCGCCACCCCTACGAGGCCGCCGTCCAGGCGCGCTCCCTCTCCCTGCTCACCGGCGCGCCCTCGGTCGCCGGGTTCGGCATCGGCAGCCCCGGCTTCGTCACCGGGCTCGCCGGGCAGCCGTACGCCAGCCCGCGCCGCGCCGTCCACGGCTACCTGACCTCCGTCCGCACCCTGCTCGACGGCGGGACGGTTGCCCACGACGGCCCCTACCACCGGTTGCACGGCGCCCTCGCCCAACTACCGCACGCCCAGGTCGAGGTCGGCGCGGGCGTGCTCCGCCCCGGCATGGCCCGTACCGCGGGCGAGGCCGCCGACGTGGCGATCACCTGGATGACCCCGCCCGGCTACCTCGCAGGCACCCTCGCCCCCGCGATGGCCGAAGGCGCCCGGGGGCGGCCGGCCCCGCCGCGCATCGCCACCGCTGTGCACGTGGTGCCCGCCGCGCCGGGCCGCGACCCGCGCCGGCTCGCCCTCACCGCCACCCGTGAGCATCTGGCCGCCCCGCACTACGCCGACACGCTGCGCCGGGCCGGCATCCCGGTGGACCCGCACGACCCGGACGGAACCGCGCGTGCCCTCCTCGACTCCGGGGTGGTCCTCACCGGGACTCCGGAGGAGATCGCCGAGGCTCTGGGCGAGTACCACCGCGCCGGAGTCGACGAGGTGCTGCTCAACCCGACCGCCGTGCTGCTCACCGAGGGAGTGCACGCCGCCGCCGAGGAGGTCGAGCGGATCGTCGCCGCCTGCCGGGCAGTCCGCCGTCCCACCGCCCAGCAGCAAGCTGCCGCCCGCAGACAACATGCTGCAGCCGAAGCGGCACCCGCCGCCTCCGGCCCGCTGCTTGGCTGAGAGGGCGCCGTGCCCCACGGGACGTAAGCCGCGCGCACGACAGCTCAAACACCCCGGAGAGGCCACTTGACCGGCAACGACCACAACGACCCCGGCGGGGTCGCCTTCACGGGCGTCAGCAAGCGCTTCGGCCCCCACCAGGCCCTCGACGACGTCACATTCACGCTCCGCCCCGGCCGCGTCACCGGCCTACTTGGCCCCAACGGCGCGGGCAAGAGCACCCTGCTGCGGATCCTGCTCGGCCTGGCCCGCCCCGACCGGGGCACCGTCCGGGTGCTCGGGGCCGCGCCCGGTACCCTGCCGGACGCGGCCCACCGGATCGGCGTCGCCATGGACGCGGTCGGCTTCGCGCCGCGCCCGACTGTCCGCCAGCACCTGGAGGTCGCCGCCCGGGCGCTCGGTCTTCCCGCCGAGCGGGTGGACCGGGTGGTGGACCAGGTCGGGCTGGCCGGGCGGCCCGCCCGGACCCGCTACAAGGCCTGCTCCACTGGCATGCGGCAGCGCCTCGCGCTCGCCACCGCACTGCTGCCCAATCCCGAACTCGTCGTCCTCGACGAGCCGTTGAACGGCCTCGACCCCAAGGGCATCCGCTGGACGCGCCACCTCGTGGAGCACCTGGCCGCCGAGGGCCGCACTGTCCTGATCGCCAGTCACCTGCTCGCCGAGGTGCAGCAGAGCGTGGACGACGTGGTGGTGCTGCGCCGCTCCGTGCTCTTCGATGGTCCGCTCGCCGACCTCGTCCGGCAGGGCGGCGGCAGCCTGGAGGCCGCCTACTTCCACCTGCTCGACGGTGCCCCGACCCCGGTCGGCGGCGACCGAACGGAGGCACCCCGTGCGTGACCAGTTCTCGGCCGAACTCCTGAAGGCCCGTTCCGGCGGCGCCCTGCCCGCTCTGCTGCTGATCGCGCTGCTGCTCGCTGGCGTGGGCCAGCTCGGCGCCGTCTACGCGGAGTCGGGCCTCGCCGACCCGGACACGGCGGCCGCGACCAGCCACCGGGTGCTGACCATGGCCGGCTCCTGCGCGCTGTTCGCCTCGCTCTTCGGCGCGCTGGTGGTCACCGGGGAGTTCCGCTCCGGCGCGATCGGCCGGACCGTCCTGCACGCGCCCGGGCGTTCGGCCGTGGTCGCCGCGAAGCTCGGCACAGCCACCGCCGCCGGGCTGCTCTTCGGCGTGCTCGCGGTCGCCGAGGCCGCAGCGGTCGGCGGCTTCGCGCTGTCGGCCCGCGGCAGCGCACTGGTGCTGGACGCCCGCGGTTGGGGGATCGCGGCCGCGGCCGTGGCGGTCTGCGCCCTCGGGGGCCTCTGGGGCGCCGCGGTGGGCTGGCTGGCGCGACACCAACTCGCCGCCGTCGTAGGCCTAATGGTCTGGGGGACGGCCGGTCAGCTGGTGGTGCTCGGGCAGCTCCCCGGGCTCGGTCGGTTCCTCCCCGAGGGAGCCCAGTACGCGCTGCTCGGGGACCGGCTAACCTTCCCGGAGGCGCTGTCCGCGCCGGTTGGCGGACTCCTGCTGGTCGTCTGGTGCGGGGCGGCGGCGCTGGTCGGACGGGCGCTGTTCCTGCGCTGGGACGTCTGACCCTAACCTCGATCTTCCGTGACGGTCCGTCGGTTCATTCGGCGGGCCGTTTCGGCTTTCCTGGCCGGTGGTGGGCATGCCCGCGGCCCGGCTGTCGCGCCGGGTGGGCGCCGGGTTCCACTGGTCCGGCCGGAGGATGACTCGTCGGGACAGGACGTCGTTGCTACTCAGCCGGGGTTCGGCAGGGCTTGCAGGCACTCGAACGCGGTAGTGATCGTCTCGGTCCAGGGCCAGCGGCGGGCCAGGCGGAGCCAGCGGCGACGGCCGGTGGTCACCAGTTGGGCGGCGGCGGAGAATAGTCGCAGTCGCAGGCGCTTGGGCTCCCACCGGCGCGCTTGCCTGGAAGGTGTCTTTACTGGCCGTACATCGTCTGACCAGCGGCTTTCCGGGCGGTCGCGTGCCGGACATGATCACTGGTCGTGGGTCTGCGATTGATGTACTTGATCTTCTGCCGGCTGCTGGCCTGGCTGACACTACTGGGACGCTCCTCCGCCGCCAACAGGGCCGAGATCCTCGCCCTGCGCCATGAGGTCACCGTGCTGCGCCGACAGGTCGGCGGCCGCAGATGTCCTGGGCCGACCGCGCGGTGCTCTGCGCTCTCGCACGCCATCTGCCGTCCGCCCTGCGCCGGCACCGGCTGGTCACCCCGGGCACGCTGCTGGGTTGGCACCGACGGCTGGTGCGTTGGAAATGGCGCCAGCCACCGGGCAGGTCCGGCCGGCCACCGCTGCCCGAAGAGATCGTCGCGCTCATCCGGCGCCTCGCCACGGAGATTCCAGCCTGGGGGTGCGTCAGGATCCCGGGTGAGCTGCAACGGCTCGGTCACCGGGTCGCCGCTGCCACCATCCGTCGCATCCTGCGTCGCTCCGGCCTGCCACACGCTCCACAGCGCGCCTCCCGGCAGTCCTGGCGCACCTTCCTCCGCTCCCAGGCCCACACGCTTCTCGCCTGCGACTTCCCGCACGTGGAGGCGGTCATCCTCAAGCGCCTCTACGTCTTCCTCGTCATGGAGATCAAGACCCGGCGCGTCCACATCCTCGGCGGCTGCTGGTGAAGCCATGCCCGCGCGGCGGCCAGCACTCGGTTACGGAGGTCCAAGACGACGCTCAGGGATGGATCGCGGTGGTCCCGCATATCGAGCGTCCGCGATCGGCAGGACCGATGGCGTCCCGTGGCACGACAGTGCGTTCGACCGTGAGATGGTTGCTGTCATGACAGATGGCGCGCCGGGCAGCGAGATTGTACTCGAGACGAACCGCCTGCTGCTCAGACCTTGGCGGGTGGCCGAGGCTGTCGTCCAGCGTGAGCTGTGGACCGAACGTGATCCACGAGTGCCGCCGCACCGCCGAATCGACGCGGACGGACACCCCACGGTTGCGGAGCTCGAGGATTCGATCCGCACCAACCAGCTATGGTCGACCGGGTTGCTGGCTATCGAGCGGAAGGCATCTCGCGACGTCATCGGCTACTGCGGGCTGGTCGACAGCGGGCGAGGGCTGGCGGGGGAACCGGAACTGGCATTCGAGCTGCTACGCCGAGTCTGGCGCCAGGGATACGCGACTGAGGCATCGTTGGCGGTTCTGGACTGGGCAAGATCGTCTGGGTTCGAACGCCTGTGGGCCACGGTCTGGGACTGGAACACCGCTTCTCGCCGCGTGCTGGCCAAGGTCAGGTTCACCGAGACCGATCGGAAGGAAGTGGACGCGGTGTACGGGACCACCCTGTTCACCACGAGACGGCTCTGACAAACTCGACGTTTGGCCTTGCGGACGGCTCCATGCAGTGCTGGCAGGCCAGCGGTCTCCGCTCGTTCGTCGATCCGCACGACGCTGCCCTGCCCGGCGGCCTGGCGGCCTTCGTGGCCGACGCCATGGTCAAGGAACCACGCGGCAACTGACCCCTCCGAGGACCCGGTCCCGCCCGACGCGACGGCCCGTCGCGGGTCCTGAGGACAGACAACCCGTAGCGGATCAACCCGGCATTCACGCCGTGCCGCCAGCATGACCATGACCACCGGGGAGGGCCCGTGATGCAAAGTACCGTCCGTCGGATAGCGAAGCGCGGACGACGGAATCGCTTGACCGCCGCGGCCGCCATAGCCGTTCTCGGCGGCGGGCTCGCGATCAACGCGTGGATGAACCGGGACCCTGAAACGAAGGTCTACGAAGGTCCCGTGGCCGGCCACCTGCTGCTGGTCAGCTCCGACGGCCAGACCCTCACACTCAGCATCGGCTGGGGCTGCGAGAAGCAGCCCAAGCTCGTGGTGCGCGAGTCCACCGGCACGGTGAAGGTATCCCTACGCCACACGGTCCCCCCGGGATTCTGCGACCCGGGTGGCATCGGGCAGATCACGACCCACCTGAACAAGCCGCTGGGCACCAGGGCGTTGAACGACGCCACAGACAGGCCCGCCGTCCACTTCGACGAGCACGACCTTCACCGGCCCGCGTTCCTGCCGGAGAACTACTACCCCTACCCCGCAGGCAGGATGGCCCAGCTGCCCGGCCTGGCCCCGCTCCCGACCGACACTCCGGCCTGGGCCAGCGGGTACCGCCTGGGAACGGACCCCGAGCAGGGTTCCCTGATCATCAGCCAGATCCTCCGGAACGGCACAACACCGGAGGGCCGTGCCGCCACCATCAAGGGCCACCCCGCGACCATCACACCACCGAATTCCCAAGGTTCACCCCGCTCGCTGACATGGTCAGACGGGACCTACACCTTCGTCGTCACCACCGGCGGCCCCCCACGCCTCTCGGACGAGGAACTCATCCACGTCGGAGAGAGCCTCGGTAGCTGACACCACGACGGCGTCCGGTGGCGCCCCTGCACCAGTCAGGGCAGACCAACCTCGTCGAGGCCGGGTGATCTGCGCGACTCCGTGTTGCCCCAGCGGTGGATCGTGGCATGCGCTTCCGCCTTGGCGCAGGAGTCCAACCTCTGGCAGGCCGAGGGCGGGGCCTTGCCCGGGCAGACCGGAAATCCGCTGACCGGCGGCTTCTACGGACACCCCACCAAGATCGACCCGAACCGCCCGCAGGATCTGTGGCAGATCAACTGGGACATGGTCGACTGCGGCTACGGCATCGGCCAGCAGGCCGACGGCATGCACGGCCCCACCGGACTTCGCACCGGGGACGTCGTCTGGCCCTACGACAAGCAGAAGGCCGTCGCGCTGGACTACACCTCCAACATCGCCGCCGCGGCCAAGACCCTGGCCGAGAAGTGGAACGAACTCCACGACCCCGGCCTGCCGAACCCGATGAAGATCAACAACGACGATCCGTCGGCCATCGAGAACTGGTTCACCGCGGCCTGGGCCTACAACTCGGGCCTCAACAAGTACAACCCTGCCGCGCCCTTGACTCAGTGGGGCCTCGGCTACCTCAACAACCCGGCGAACCCCATCTACAAGCCGGACCGGTTGCCTTTCCTGGACCACAACCACTACGCCGACGCTGCCCACCCCCAGTTCTGGCCCTACCAGGAGAAGGTTCTGGGCTGGGCCGCCTGGCCGATCGACACCGGCCGGTCCTACGACGACAACGGGAACCTCAACAAGGGCAACACGGCGGGCTACTCTCAGGCCTGGTGGACTCAGGAGACCGACCGCACCGCGATCAAGCCGGGTCTGGAGACCTTCTGCAATCTCCTCAACAACTGCGATGTCAAGAACCCTCCGCGCTGCGAGATCGATCACCTCGGCGCGAGTTGCGATCCCCCGTACTGGTTCCACAGCTCGGCCGCATGGAAGACCTGCAACGGCGACTGCGGTCACGAGTACCTGACGTACAAGACCCTGCGGACGGAACTGGGCAACGGCAACACCGGAGCCCCGGACTGCTCAGCACCGCCGGCCGGTTCACTGGTCGTCGACTCGGTCTCCGGCCAGGCTCCCCCCATGCGCGACGGCTGCAGTCGGACCTGGAACAACGCTGGAACCCTCAGCTTCCGGTTCGATGCCGACCAGGCCAGTCACTGCGAGGCCAAGGCTGACCTGCACCAGGTCGGTGGCGGCTACGGCGCACACTTCTGGTACGCGCACACGCGAAACGCCGCCACCTCTGTTACCAGCGTGTCAAACGATCTCGTGGTGCCGCCGGGCGCACACGGCACCATGGCGATCACCGGCACTTGGAAGCTCAACCAGCGGTCGAACGGCTGGACCAGGGTCTTCGTTCACATCCCTGACACTGGATCCAAGACCCAGCAGGCGATCTACACCATCCATATCGGAAACGGCCAGACACAGAACCGCATCCTCAACGTCGCCTCCAACAGCAACCACTGGGTCAGCCTCGGCGTCCTCGAATTCACTGACGGGAACGACTTCCAGGGGGTTGAACTGTCCAACTACACACCGGACGGCGACGCCTCGGACGATGTCGCATGGGACGCCGCCGCCTTCCAGCCCCTTCCGGGGCAGCCAAAGGACTTCGTCGTCCAGCTGGGCGACTCCTACTCCTCGGGTGAAGGCGCCCAGCCGTACATCTACGGCACCGACATGGGCCCGTACGCCGACCAGAGCAAGCAGACCTCCCCGGGGCGTTCCTGGAACGCTTGCCGCCGAAGCCAGAACTCCTGGATCCGGCAGACGGTCATACCGGGCAGGTCTGCCAGCATCGGCAGCATGGCCGACGCCTTTGACGCTGGCCTCGACTACCACAGTGTCGCCTGCTCCGGCGCCGTCACCTCGCAGATCGATACAACTGGAAGCACCGACAAGGACGGCAATCCCGTCTGGGGAGTGATCGGACAGCATCACGAGGTCCCGCAGCTGTCGTCCGGCTTCCTAGATGCGAACACGACGCTGGTCACGCTCACCGCCGGAGGAAACGACTCGGGCTTCGCTGACACCGTCCAGAGCTGCGTCGAACTCAGCTGCCCCTCCGATTCGGACGTCAGGAAGCAGATCGATGACACTATGGGCCGACTGAGGCTCCTGCTCCAGCACATCCACGACAAGGCGCCGAAGGCGAAGATCGTCCTGCTCGGCTACCCCGAACTCTTCGATGTGGGAGACATGACAGTCGGGTGCTCGGTGATGCTCAGTGATGCAGCTATCAAGCTGAACGGCTGGGCCGACTACATGAGGGACGACCAGAAGAAGCTCGCCGCCGATCTTCAGAGCGTAGACAACGTGCCCGTCACATTCTACTCGCCGATGACCGAGTTCTACCACCGCGGTGTCTGCAGTAAGGCCGGTGCGGCCATCAACGACTTCGTGGCCGCGCCTTCAACCAAGCCTGGTGGCGACTTCTCCTGTCCCGCGAGCCCCAACCCCAACAATTGGGTGTGCGCGAGCATGGAGAGCTACCACCCGAACAACACCGGAACGAAGCTGTACGCCTCCGCTCTGGCGAGCGCGTTGATCAGCGCGCGCTATTAGCGGCTCCCGGAATAATCCACCCGGCCGGGGCCTGAACGGGCCCCGGCTCTTCCCGGAAAGCCTCCGATGAAGCTGTTTCGCAGAGGACTGGTCGTTCTCATCGCGGTTCTGGCAGTGGCTGCCGCAGCCTTCGCGGCAAGCACGATTCACCAGCGCTCTGTAGTTGGTGACCGTCGACGGCAGGCAACCGCCGACGCAGCTGACAGCGCTCGGCGCTACGCAGCCAAGCTCGTACCCGCGTTCAGTGCGGGCTCACAGACGATCGCGTCGCTTGAGGAACTCGAACGAGGCACCCAGGTGACCCATGTCAGCGCCGTCAAAGAGAGCACATCTGTCGTGGTCGATGTCCAAGCCACAGCGGTTTACCCCGGCGCCAGGAGCGCCGCGGTGGCGGACGCCTGCCTGCGGGTAATTCTCTTTCGAACGGATGGAGCCATCACAGATCGGATCGACGGCATACCATGCGATCAAGCTCACACAACTAGCGGGAACGAGGTGCTCACTGTCGGGTGAGGCATGCCTATCACTGACCGGACTACCAGCGACTCGTGGAGGCCCTGGCCCTCAGCGGGGAGAAGATGGACTGTCGCCAGCTCGCGGCGGCCTCGGGCCTGGAGGTTGTCGCGGTCCGGCCGGGCTCCGGTGACCTATCGCGGGCCTTGGGGCCTGGGTGAGCAGGTCGGGCAGGCGCAGCGGGCCGCGTTGGTGGGGGCCGGCTGGCGTGTTCCACAGGGAGTGGGGCCAGGGTACGGTGAGTTCGGGGCCGCAGTTGCCGGCACCGCGGACGCCGTCCCGAACGGCGGTGAAGCGGTGGCCGTAGCCGCCTTGCATGGTCGGCGCGGGATACAGAAGGTCACCGCCGATCAGATAGGCCTGGCCGCAACCGTTCTCGCCGGTGCTGTCGCCGGAGCACCACAGTCCCCACTCGGCGTGGGCGCCGATGTCCGCGCACGGCCCGTCCAGTGGCTCCCGGGCGAAGGTGGCGTCCGAGGCTCCGCAGGGGCAGCCGTCCTCGAACTGGTACCAGTCGATCGGCGCCTGGTCGTCGAGCTTTTCCGCGAGCGAGCCAGGGTGGATGCCGAGTGCGGCCGCGAGCTTGTCCCGCTCGGCGGGCCCGGGGATGGAGCGGCCGGCGGCCCAGTGCCCGACCTGGTGAGCGGGCACGCCGACCGTACGGGCGAGAGCGGTGCGGACGGCTCACCTCTGGCGCCTGCGCTCGCTGCCATCTCCACGAAAAGCTCCGCAGCATGCTGCACGACAGCGCCGGCGGCACGCGCCCCGAACTGGAGCCCCTGCACCGGGCCCTGGCCGACACCGACCGGCCGGCAATCGCGCTCGGCTGGCTGTCCCGCCCAGCCGTCGGGGACCTCCTGGCCCGGCTCGTCACGGGCGACGGCCCCCTGACACACTCCGCGCTCGACGACCTTCCACCGAGCAAGACCCTGACCCATCTACGAAGCGTCCTGGTCGCCACCGGCGGCCTACCCCGACGGGACGAGCACCTCGCCCAACTCGAGCAATGGACGAACCGCAAGATCGCCGCACGCCGCGACCCAGAGGAACGGAAAGTCCTTCACCAGTACGGTACTTGGCATGTGGTGCGTCGCATTCGCCAACGGTCCCGCGAGGCGACGACCGCGAACCAGGCAGCCGTTGCCCGGCGTCGCCTGAGTGCCGCGACGAGCTTCCTGGACTGGCTCACCGAGCGTGAACTCACCCTGGCGACAGCCGGGCAAGGCGACCTGGACCAGTGGGCCGCTGAGACGACCACCAGCGGTTTCGCCAACACCGGGCACTTCATCCGCTGGGCCAAGGGCCAGAAGCTGACCCGGCTCGACCTGCCCGCACTTCGATGGACCGGCCCGATGGGTGCCATCGACACCGAGACCCGCTGGGAACAGGCACGCTGGCTCCTCGGTGACAGCATCCTCAAGCCCGAGGACCGAGTCGCCGGACTCCTGGTCCTCCTCTACGCCCAGCGACCCGCAGCGATCAGCCGCATCACCCTCGACCACGTGCACTGCGAAGACCAGCATGTCCGGCTCCAGCTCGGGAGCGTGCCAGTCGTACTGCCCGACCCCCTCGCCAACCTCGTCCTCCACGTGGTCGCAGATCGCCGGGGGCACGCGTCGCTCGGCGCCCCCGAGACGTCACCGTGGCTCTTGCCCGGCGGACGGCCAGGACACCCGATCAGTCCCTTCCGGCTCGCCGAACGACTCCATGCCATCGGCATCCTCCCCGGCCAATCCCGCTCCGCGGCCCTGTTCCAACTCGCCGAGGAACTCCCGGCCGCACTGCTCGCACGGATGCTCGGAATCCACATCAGCGTCGCCGTCCAGTGGCAGCGAGCCGCAGCCGGCGACTGGACCAACTATGCCGCTCAGGTCAGCCATCGCATCAACCAGCCCCACCAGCACGGAGACGATGACCATGCCCCTCGATGACCAGCACATCTGGGCTCTGCTGAGGGACCTCGACGATCCCGACCGCATGGAGTTCCCTCCGATCTACGACCACGCCCCGACCCGAGCCCGATTCGATCAGCTGGCAGAGAGGCTGGATCGGCGATTCCGCTGCACCTGCAGCGTCGATCGAGGCGTCCAGGACGCGAACCACCACGGGACCATCGTCATCCCCGCCAGCGCGACGGCCAGTGGCGACCACATCACCATCACGGTCAGCAACTACGGCAACCTCGTCGCCGTGACGCTGGGGAACCCCGGCAGCTACGACGAGGAGGAAGAGAACATCCTCTTCGAGACCGCCGACCGTCGCCCCATCGACGACGAACTCGAAGCACTCGGCTACATCGCTATCTCCGAGCACTTGCTCTGGACCGACTACGACGGTGTCAGCAACCTCGGTACTTACTTCGAGCCACGAACTTGGTGGGACCGCTTCTTCGACTACATCTGAGCCCGCCCCAAGCGGTCCTGCAGTGCAGGCATTCGGACAGTTCCAACCACCACCAAGGAGTACCCATGATGACCGCACGCCCCTACGACGCCGTGCTCTGCGACATCGACGGCGTTCTTCGGCACCGGCCCACCGCCAGTGACATCGAAAGCAGCCATGGACTTCCGACAGGCGCAATCGCAGCAGCGGCCTTCGCCCCGTCTCGCCTGCACCCCGCAATCACAGGAAAGATCACCGACGAGCAGTGGCGCTCCGCAGTGGCTGCGGACCTCGCTGCGATCTGCGGATCGGCTGACCGCGCCCACGCCGCAGTCACCGACTGGTCCAATCTGGTACCCCGCGTCGATCACCAGGTTGTGTCACTCCTCGCCCAGGCCCGCACCGTCGCAACCGTCGCCTTGGTCTCCAACGCAACCACCCGGCTGGAATGGGACCTCGCCCAGCAAGGGCTCGACAATCTTACCGACGCCGTGGTGAATACCTCCCGCATCGGGGTCATGAAGCCTGATCCACGCGTCTACCTCACGGCCGCCGCACAGGCCGGCGCCCCGGTCCACCGCTGCCTGTTCATCGACGACACTGCCGCCAACGTCACAGCAGCCCGCGAAGTAGGGATGACCGCCCTCCACTACCGGCAGATCGAAGATCTCCGCAGTGCCCTGGCGCCCCTCCTCAACACAGCACCAGATGCACAGCACACGTGACCCGCAGGGGCATTCGGACAGTTCCAATACCCGACGTCACCATTACATGTCAGCGACGACTTCAGAAGCGATCCGCAAACCCATCGCGGGGCTTGAAATTGGCACGAGTGTTCCCGTGTTCCCGATTCGGGTGATCTCGATGTTGGGGTCTGTAAAAAGAACGGTGTAACTCCCGATCAAGGAAGTAGCACCTGATGACAGACGTGATCGTCTCCGCCGAGGCCGTGGAGGCCGTGCGGC
>NZ_JBIWPL010000020.1:0-116401 GCF_044768255.1 Kitasatospora sp. NPDC101157
GCCCCACCCCCCCCCCCCTTGGTGCCCGCCACCCAAAAAACCCCCCCCCCCCGCCCCACCCACCCCCGGAACCGCCCCCGGCGTCACCCACCCTCCCGAGAGCTCCCCGAACAACCAACACCCCCCAACAGCAACCCCCCACAGCCCCCGAAAAAGCCAAAAGGCCCGGAGCCTCCCCGGCCCCGGGCCCCCCACCCCCTCATCCGATCAGATCCAACGACCCCGCCAAGTTCCCCGTCCCGATCAGGTCATAGCCCCCCGCCAGCACCAGGAACACCAGCGCCGCCACCGTCACCCCCGTGTAGTGCAGCCGCCCGAACACCCCCCACCACCCACGCCGCCAGGCAACCACCGCACAGATCACCATCAGCAGGGTGAGCACCGCAGCCCCCAGGTACATCGCCGGCACCACCTTCAGCAGCGGAGAGTCCCCCAGGAACAGCGTCTGGTTCAGCGCATTGGAGTCCGAGGTCAGCAGCGCGAATCCAGCGGTCGCCACCACCAGCACCGCTCCCGTCAGCCACCCCAGCAGTCGAGCCACCGGCTGCCCGGCCCGCCCCTTGCCCCGCGCCGCCCGCACCACCGCTGCCACGCCCCACCCGATCACCGTCAGCGCCAGCACCACCAGGCTCCCCAGAGCGACCCGCTGGTGCAGCTCCGGAGCCTGGTACCAGGCCAACGGCTCGTACGCGATGGTCGGGTCGCTGTCCGTCAGCATCGAGGTGACCTCGCCGTCCGCGTTCAGCTCGAAGGCGATCTGACCGCTCCCGCCCACCTGCTGGAAGAGTCCCGGCTGCACCTGCTCCCACTGGGTGTCCCCCGCCGAAGGATCCCGGGTGACCGGCCCGCTCACGACCAGCCGCCCGTCACGCGCGGCGATGTGCACCGACCCCATCAGCGCCGCCGCCTTGGTCAGGTTCGACTGGCTCACCCGCGTCGACCGGAAGTCCCCGGTGAACTTCGAAAGCTCCCCACCGACCACCGGAGCCCCAGCCCCAGCCCCCGCCTTCGCGGCCCCCGCACCCGGGTAGAACCGATCCACGAACTCATTCAGCACCTGCTGCGTCATCCACCCCCCGGTGCCCCCCTCCCCGTCCCCGTTCACGGTCACGTACAGCCCGACCCCCCGCGCCGGCAGCAGCGCCAGGTTGCTGTGGAACCCGGGCACGTCCCCGTCCTTGACCAGCAGCTGCTGCCCGTTCCGGTTGCGCTGTTCGAGCAGGTACGCCATCCCGGGCATCCGCTGGTCCGGCCCGAAGTGCCGGGCGAGCAGCAGGGCGTCGCCCTCCCGGTCCAGGACCGACCCGCCGTCGTAGGTCCCGCCGTGCAGCTGGGCGAGCATCAGCCGTCCCATGTCACCCGCCGTGGTGACGGCGGCCGCCCCGGTCGGGGTCAGCGGCCCGTACAGCCCCTTGGTCTCGGTCTGCCCGCCCCCGTCGGGGCGGTATCCGTGGGCGAGGTCGGCGTCGACGGGGGCGGGGTGCGGCTGGGTGAAGGTGGTGTGGTCCATGCCGAGCGGCTGCAGCACGTGCTGGGCGACGTACTGGTCGAACGGCTGGCCGGAGACCACCTCGACCAGGTAACCGGCGAGCGCGACGCCGTAGTTGTCGTACGCGGCGGTCACCCCGGGGGCCCGGACCCGGTCCGGCTGGTGGGCGGCCAGCGCGGCCCCGAGGCCGCCGTTGGTGCGGGGCTCGGCCTCCGCCAGCCCCATGAAGGTGTCGTCGAAGCCACCGGTGTGGGTCAGCAGGTTCTCCACGGTGACCGGGTGCCCCGGGTAGCTGTCCCGGACCTTGAAGGCGGTCAGGTAGGTGTTGACGTCGGCGTGGAGGTCCAACTTGCCGGCCCGGACCTGCTGGAGGACGGCGACGGCGGTGAACACCTTGGCGTCGGAGCCCATGAAGAAGGCCGTCCGGGCCGGGTCGACGGGCTTGCGGTTCGGCACGTCGGAGACCCCGTACCCGCCGGCGAAGACCTGCTTGCCGCCGGCCACCACGCTCACCGCCGCGCCGGGGATCTTGTGCTCGGCGAGCAGTTTCGGCACGATCTCGTCGAACAGCCGCTTCACCGACCCGGAGTCGGGTGGTGCCGTCGAGCCTCCCGACGCCGCCGAACTCCCGCTGCCGGCAATCGTGGTGGCCGCGTGGGCACGGTCCGGCGTGAGCCCGTACAGGAACAGACCGATGGCAGCCAGCACCATGACCAGGCGGACCCAACCCCGCCTGACCAGCGGCCGGTTCGCCTCTGCACGTCGCTCGCTCATGATGAACTCCCGTTCCAGACAAGTTGATTGTGGAAGCTCCGGCGCGCTGCGGCGGGTCGCCCTCCCGACACCGACAACACTAGGAGGGATGCCCTTCCCCGGGACATGGCCTCTGGTCGTCGATCGGGGGGTGTACCCAGGTACCACCAAGAGGGGTCCAGGGCCCAGTGATCGGAATCGCGGCGGACGGCAGTCTGGATGTCGTCAGCAAGCAACGGGTAGGGATACCGGCCGCGAGGCCGTCACGGAAGGGGCCGAGCGGTCATGACCAGCAGCATCACCACAGGAGTTGTGAACAACGTGCAGAACACCGACACCACGACCGGCCGCTCCGGGCGGAACCCGCTCCGGGCGCTGGGCAACGCCATCCGGTCCTGCCTGCGCGGCCCGGTCCTGGCAGCCCTCGCGGTGCCGCAGGTGCTGCTGCTCACCGCGGCCACGGTCGCCGCCTCCCTGCTGGGCCTCGGCGTCGGCGCGCTGCTGGTGCCGCCCACGATCGTGGCGATCCGCGGCCTGGCCGGCCTGCGGCGCCGGCTCGCCGCCGACTGGACCGGCGTGGAGATCCGCGACCCCTACCAGCCGCTGCCGGACGCCGAGGCGGGCTTCAAGGGGGCCTGGAAGCGCTGCCAGGCGATGCTGTCCGACCAGGCCACCTGGCGCGACCTGCTCTGGCTGCTGGTCGATCCGGTGGTCGGCTTCACGCTGGCGATCCTCCCGCTCACGGTGGTCGCCTACGGCGTCCTCGGCCTGGTGCTGCCCCAGTTCTGGCAGTCGATCGCCGACAACGGCGGCAACACCTGGTACCTGTGGATCCACGTCACCAGCTCGGGTGCGGCCGGCACCGCCGCCCTGTTCGGCGTCCCGGTGATGCTGGCCGGCCTGGCCGTCGCCCCCGGCGTCATGCGGGCCCACACCGCGCTCGCCAAGTCGCTGCTCGGCCCGACCGCCCGTGCCGAGGCGCTGGCCGCCGAGCGCAAGGTCGCCCACCTCACCGAGACCCGGCGCGACGCGCTGACCACCCAGGCCGCCGAACTGCGCCGCATCGAGCGGGACCTGCACGACGGGGCGCAGGCCCGGCTGGTGGCCATGGGCATGAACCTGGGCGTGGCCGAGCGCTTGGTCGAGCGGGACCCGGAGGCCGCCAAGCAGCTGCTCGCCGAAACCCGTCAGGCCTCCGCCTCCGCCCTCAACGAGCTGCGCGACCTGGTCCGCGGCATCCACCCGCCGGTGCTGGCCGACCGCGGTCTCGCCGACGCCGTCCGGGCCCTGTGCATGGACAGCCCGCTGAACGTGACCGTCTCCGCCGACCTGCCCGGCCGCCCCGAGGCCCCGGTCGAGTCCGCCCTCTACTTCGCCGTCTCCGAGGCCCTCACCAACGCCGCCAAGCACTCCGGCGCCAGCCACGTCGATGTCCAACTGTGGTACGAGAACGGCACCCTGAAGGCCCAGATCACGGACGACGGCACCGGTGGCGCCGACCCCTCGCGCGGCACCGGCCTGCGCGGGCTGGAGCGCCGACTTGCTACCTTCGACGGAGTCCTGGCCGTCCGCAGCCCGCTCGGCGGCCCCACGACCCTGACGATGGAGCTGCCGTGCGAGTTGTACTCGCGGAGGACCTCTTCCTCCTGAGGGACGGTCTGATCCGGATGCTGCAGGCCTACGACTTCGAGGTCGTGGCCGCGGTGGACACCGGGCCGGACCTCCTCCAGGCCCTCCTCACCGAACGGCCGGACGTGGCAGTCGTCGACGTACGACTGCCACCGACGTTCACCGACGAGGGCCTGCAGGCGGCTCTGGAAGCGCGCCGGCAGATCCCCGGTCTGCCGGTGCTCGTGCTTTCCCAGTACGTGGAGCAGCTCTACGCCAAGGAGTTGCTGGCCGACGGCAGCGGGGCGATCGGCTACCTGCTGAAGGACCGGGTCTTCGACCCCGACGAGTTCGTGGCCACGGTCCACCGGGTGGCCGCGGGCGGCACCGCGCTCGACCCCCAGGTGATCGCGATGCTGGTCAGCAACACCGAACGCACCAAGCCGCTGGAGCGCCTGACGCCGCGTGAGCGCGAGGTGCTGGAGCTGATGGCGGAGGGGCGCTCGAACGGGGCGATCGCCGAGCGGATGGTGATCACCGAGCGCGCGGTGAAGAAGCACACCGCCAACATCTTCCTCAAGCTCGACCTGCCCCCCTCCGAGGAGGACCACCGCCGGGTGCTGGCGGTGCTGGCCTTCCTCCAGGTCGCGCCCTGACCGGCTACGGCGCGGTCTCCCCGGCCACCCAGCGCAGGTAGCCGGGGCTGCCGGACACCACCGGCACGGCGATCACCTCGGGCGTCTCGTACGGGTGCCGGCCGGTGACGAACCCGGTCAGCCGGTCGGCGAGTTCGGCCCGGGTCTTGAGGTCGATCCGCCACTCCTCGGCGTCCTGCACCTCGCCCTCCCACCAGTACACCGAGCGGACGGGGTACACCTGCGCACAGGCCGCCAGCCGCTCCCGCACCACGGCGGCCGCCAGGTCCCGGGCCCGCTCCTCGCTCTCGTGGGTGGTGGTCACCACGACGAAGCCCTGCTCGTTCGCTGTCATGCGCCGACTCTAGGACCCCGGCCCCGTGGAGCCCGGAAGCCTCCGCCCGTCGCGGCCCCGGAGGCGGCGGGCGGAGGCGGCGGGCGGAGGCGGCGGGCGGAGGCGGCCCCGGAGGCGGTGGGCGGAGGCGGTTCTCAGGCCCTGCGGGCGGTGTGGACGGTCATCGCCGAGAGGTAGAAGGCGTCCGGGCGGTGCAGGACGCCGGTCGGGGCCTCCTCCTCGATCAGCGCCTCCAGGGTCGCCCGGTCCTCCGGGTCGAGCACCTCGGCGAGCTGGTCGTGGCGCCGGACGAGCTGGGCGCGCAGGTACTCGCGGACCGGCCGGGCCAGCGGCGCCGGGTGGTCGACCAGGAAGGTGCGGGTGCCGCTGGGGACGAGCCCGGCCCGCCGCAGCATGGCCGGCCAGTCCTCGATCTCCTCGGTGGCGCCGGGCAGTTCGGCGCGCATCGCGGCGAAGCCGTCCTCGTGCACCGCGTCCAGCCGGGCCTGGAATCCGGGTCGGCCCAGGCCGAAGTCGCGGGGCAGGTAGCGCGCCGGCAGGCCGCTCTCGGCGACGGCGAGCAGCCCGCCGGGCCGCAGCCGTCCGGCCAGCGCGGTGAGCGCGGCCTGCTGGTCGCCGAGGTGGTGGATCGCGTTGCCGGACCAGATCAGGTCGGCCTCGCCGAGCTTGTCGAACTCGTCGGGCAGGTCGGCCTGTTGGGTGCCGAGCCGGCCGCCGGAGCGGGTCCGGGCGCGTTCCAGCAGGGCGGCCGACCGGTCGACGGCGACCACCTCGGCCGCCGGGAAGACCTCGGCGAGCAGCCCGGCGATCACCCCGGGCCCGGCGCCGACGTCGAGCACCCGGCGCACCGCGCCGTCCCCGGCGAGGCCGGACAGCCAGCGCCCGGCTTCGGTGACGGCCCCGGCGCGCAGGTCGGCCTCCAGCTCCAGGTGCGCCGCGAGGGCGTCCCAGTCGAGGTCGGCGGCGGGCACGTTGCCGTGGCCGTGGCCGTGGGCGTGCCCGTGGTGCTGGTGCTGGTGCTGGTGTGCGGACATGGTGTCCCCTTTCCGTGGTGACGGATTCGCTGGTGGGTTCGGCGGTGGGCCCGGTACGGCGGTAGCTTCGCCGCTCACGCGGCCACGGCCGGCCCGGACGCGCGGCGCAGCGCGACCGCCCGTCCGATCTCCTCGTCCACCAGGTCGTGGTCGAGGGCGAAGGCGGCCGCCGCGCCCATCCCGGCGGCGACGACCACCTGGGCACGCGGGTCGGCGACGTTGCCGACCGCCCAGACGCCGGGCACGCTGGTGCGGCCGACCCGGTCGGTGGTGACCCAGCCGTTGTCGTCCCGTGCGCAGCCCAGGCCGAGGAGCAGGGCGTCGTGGGGCACCATCCGCGGGAGGACGAACACCGCCTCGCGGCTGACCAGCTGCCCGGTGTCGAGCTCGACGCCGCGCAGCCGCCCGTCGTCGCTCACCAGCCGGACGATCCGGCCCTCGGCGACCCGGACGCCGCGTGCCGCGAGCCGCTCGCGGTCGGCCGCGGTCAGCTCCAGGGTGTGGGCGAGCAGCACCACGTCCGCCGACCACTGGCGCAGCAGCAGCGCCTGGTCGACCGCCCCGGGGCCGGTGCCGAGCACCCCGAGCGGGCGGTCGCGGACCTCCCAGCCGTGGCAGTACGGGCAGTGCAGCACGTCCCGGCCCCAGCGCTCGGCGAGGCCGGGCAGGTCCGGCAGGCCGTCCCGCAGTCCGGTGGCGACCACCAGCCGGCGTGCGTGCAGCACCGGTCCGCCGGCCAGGTGGACCATGAAACCGAGCTCGGTGGGCTCGGTGCTCCCGACGTGCTCGACCCGTCCGTCGATCAGGTCCACCCCGTACCGGGCGACCTCCTCCCGGCCGACCGCCAGCAGCGCGGCCGGTGGCATGCCGTCCCGGCTCAGGAAGCCCTGCATGTGGGCGGCGGGGGCGTTGCGCGGCTCACCCGCGTCCACCACCGCGACCCGCCGCCGGGCCCGGCCCAGCACCAGGGCGGCGTTCAGTCCCGCCGCGCCCGCGCCGATCACCACCGCGTCGTGGCGCTCCGCCGTGTTCGTTCCGCTCATCGTCGCTCACCTCCACCGCCAGGCTGCGACCGACCATCCCGTATCGGCAATCTTTGTTGCCGTCTCAGCAAAGAGTTCAGGAGACACGGTCGCCCCCGGTCCGCCGCCAGTACGAGCGGGTGGCCACCGCCAGCGCCACCCCGTACCCGGCGAAGGCGCAGGCCCCGACCCAGGCCACCTGCAGGGTCTGCTCGGGAGTGGCCCATTCGCCCTGCCGGACCCCGAGCACCCCGGCCGAACACAGCGCCAGGTACCCGATCCCGACCAGCCCGTACGGCACCAGCGTGGCCGCGCCGATCAGCGCCGGGGTGAGCGGCAGCCAGCGCGGGACGGCCCGGCCGCGCAGCGGCAGGGTCCAGCGGGGGAACACCTGCCCCCACGGCCGCACCAGCCCCCACAGCAGGAACACCCCGATCGCCGCCAGCAGCACGGTGCCGTCCAGCCCCCGGCGCTCCAGCGCGAGCCACAGCCCGGAGGAGCCGTTGTGCACGTAGCTCGCGTACATCTCGTCCCCGCTGACCCCGGCGAAGCTGCCGCCGAACGCCCAGATCAGCTTCATCACCACGTACGGCAGGAAGGCCAGGCTCCCGGCCCAGGCGGCGAGTTGGACGGCTGCCGGGGCCGCCGAGGGCGCCGGGCGGACGGCGGCTGCCGCCGTCCGCTCCGCGAGCGGGCGCCGGGCCCGGGCCGTCCCGGCCAGCAGCAGCGCCCCGGCCGCCGCCAGCGCCTTGTGCACCGCGTCCGGGACGCTGTCCACGGCCTGCCCGAACAGCAGCGTCACCACGTCCATCAGCAGGCTCCAGGACGCCACCACGGCCAGGGCGCACAGCAGCCGGAGCACCCACGTCAGCCACCGGCCCCGCCGCCCCCGCGCCGCGGCCCACCCGGCCCCGGCCGCCGCCAGCCCCACCCCGGCGACCACCCACCCCAGCCAGTCGGCGCTCCACAGCGCCGTCCCGCTCAGCGCACACCCCAGCCCGAACCCGGCGTAGCCCACGCCCCAGCCGGCCGCCGCCCGGCCGTCCCGTACCCACTCACGCTTCCGCATGGCCCCAGGCTCGCCCGCGCCTCCCCGCCCCGGCCTCGGCCCGCGTGCTGATCCGGATCCCCCCGCAGGGGGATCCGCGCCCGCACTTGCCCTGGAGCGCACTCCAACTCCTAACCTCTGAGCCACCACCGCAGCACCGACCCACCAACCTGGGGAGTACCACCATGCGTTACCGCATCCTGGGCGGCACCGGCATCGAGGTGAGCGCCTACTGCCTCGGCACGATGATGTTCGGCGCCATCGGCAACCCCGACCACAACGACTGCGCCCGGATCATCAACACCGCGCTCGACCGGGGCATCAACTTCGTCGACACCGCCGACATCTACTCGGCCGGCGAGTCCGAGGAGATCGTCGGCAAGACGCTGGCCGCCCGCGGCGACCGGGACGAGATCGTGCTCGCCACCAAGGCGCACTTCCCGATGGGCGAGGGCCGCGCCCGCGGCGGCAACTCGCGGCGCTGGATCGTCCGCGAGGTGGAGGAGAGCCTGCGCCGGCTGCGCACCGACCGGATCGACCTCTACCAGATCCACCGGCCGGACCACACCACGGACATCGAGGAGACCCTCGCCGTCCTGGGCGACCTGGTCCGGGCCGGCAAGATCCTCGCCTTCGGCTGCTCGACCTTCCCCGCCGAGCAGATCGTGGACGCCCACCACGTCGCCGAGCGCCGCGCCCTGCCGCGCTTCCGCACCGAGCAGCCCCCGTACTCACTGCTCGCCCGCGGCATCGAGCGCGACGTGCTGCCGGTCGTGCAGCGGCTCGGCATGGGCGCGCTGACCTGGGGCCCGCTGGCCGGCGGCTTCCTCACCGGCCGCTACCGCAAGGGCCGCCCGATCGACCTGACCACCGGGCGCGCCGCCATCAACCCGGGCCGCTTCGACCCGGCGCTGCCCACCACCGCCGCCAAGCTGGACGCCGTCGAGGCCTTCACCGAGCTCGCCGAGGACCTCGGCCGCACCCTGCCCGAACTGGCCACCGCCTTCCCGCTGGCCCACCCCGCCGTCACCTCGGTGATCATCGGCCCGCGCACCATGGAGCAGCTCGAATCCGCCCTCAAGGCCGCCGACCTGGTCCTGGACGACGCCACCCTGGACCGGATCGACACCATCGTCCCGCCCGGCACCGACCTCTACCGGGCCGACGGCGCCTGGCAGCCCCCGTCCCTCACCACCCCGGCCCTCCGCCGCCGCCCCGTCGCCGACCGCTCGGCGGACTGACCGAGGCCGACCGTCGAAGGGCTGCCATACGGCGCATTACGGCGCGATACAATGGTGGCATGAAGACCATCACGCAGCGCGAACTCGCAGCGCGGTCCAAGGCCGTGCTCGACGATGTCGAAGCCGGCGAGATCTACCACATCACCCGCAACGGCACCGAGATCGCCGAGGTCCGTCCGATCAGCGGTCGCCGTCGATTCGTTCCCGTCGAGGAGCTTCAGCGGAAGTGGCGGAACGCGCCCGCCGTCGACGCGGCACAGATGCGCGCCGAAGCCGATGCCTTCTACGGCGACGAGGACCGGGTCGACGGCGACGACCCGTGGGAGCAAGCGTGACCGAGCGACACGAGCGCGGGCTGCTCGACACCTGCGTGGTCATCGACCTCCCGCAGATCGACCCGCGACTCCTGCCGGTCGACGCGGCACTGTCGTCCATCGTGCTGGCCGAACTCGCCCAGGGTGTGGCCATGGCGAAGGACCCGGTGCAGATGCTGGCCCGGGCCCAGCGACTCGCGGACGTCGAGGCCGAGTTCGCCGCCCTGCCGTTCGACCGGGAGGCGGCTCGGCGTTTCGGAACACTGGTCGCGCTCACGATCCAGGCCGAGCGGGATCCCCGCCCCCGCCGAATGGACCTGATGATCGCGGCCACGGCCGCCGCTCACGGCCTGCCGCTGTACACCCGGAACGGCGCTGACTTCGCCGGCCTCGAACGGGGCGTCGAAGTCATCGTGGTCTAGCGGACCTTGTCGGACAGGCCCCGCGCACACCGCCCGGCGCTGCGCCGGGTGGTCGCGCCGCGTCCGCCTCATCCCCTCGGCGCGGCGAAGCAGTGGACCACGACCGTACGCCCGGAGGCCCAGCGCTGTTCGCCGCTGCCGAGCGGGGTCCAGCCGAGACGGCGGTAGAGGGCCAGGGCGGCGGTGTCGGTGGCGAGGACGTCGAGCACGGGGTGCAGTCCGAGCACCCGCGCGTGCGCCACGGCGCGCGCCAGCAGCAGTGCGCCGACAGCCCGTCCGCGCGCCGTCGGCGCGACGAACAACCGGCCGATCACGGCGGTGAGTTCCGGGCGTCCGCCGGTCCGCAGGGCCCACAGCCCGGGGGCCATGTCCCCCGGAGTGCTGCGGACCAGGCCGACGTGACCGGCGACCCGGCCGTCCACCTCGGCGATCCAGGCCGCCAGCAGGCCGTCCGGGGAGAGCCAGGCGGCGGGCCGCTCGGGCCACTCGACGGGGTAGCCGTCAGCGGCGTGGACGTCGGCCAGGGCCCGGACGCAGCCGGCGAGGTCGGCGGCCCCGCGCCGGCGCACGCCCACCTCCGCCCCGGTCAGCCGTGAGCCGGACGCGACGACATTGGCGCGTTCTTCAAGGTCAGCCATGCCGGTACGTTACCGGCACGCCCTCACCGCCGCAGCAGGTCGACCACCCCGACCAGGTCCTCGGCACCGCTGCCGAGCGCCAGCCGGTGCTCCATCAACCGGAAGTACGGAGAAAGCAGTTCGGCGCTCACCCGCTGCTCCTCGGCGGTGCGCAGCAGCGTCTCCTTGCCCGCCACCTGCATCGCCAGGTTGGAGACCACGCCCGTGGTGTAGTCGCCGCTCTCCAGCTGCTCCGCCGTCCGCTCCACCGACCCGACCATCGCGGTGAGCCAACCCGCCAGCAGCGGCGCCAGATCGCCCGGCTTCACGTCCTCGTTCCGCACCAGCGCGAAGGCGTGCGCGACCCCGGCGAACGTCCCGTACATCGCGCTGAGCAGCGCCACGTCGTGCAGCGCCGCGTACCCGGCGTCCGCTCCCACGTACTGGACGGCGGCCGGCGCGGCCAGCGTCTCCCGGTGCTCCTCCACCAACTCCGCCGAGCCGCTGTAGAACACGTACGCCCCGGCCGCCGGAACGCCGATCATCGGCGGGACGGCCATGATCCCGCCGTCCAGGTAGCGGGCACCGCGGGCCGCGGCCCAGTCGGCCCGGGCGCGGGCCTGGCCGGGGGTGCTGGTGACCAGGTTGACCAGGTCCCGCCCGGCCAGGTCTGCGCCGGCCAGCGCCTCCTCGACCGAGGCGTCGTCCAGCAGGCAGACCACCACCAGCCGGGCGGCCGCGACGGCCTCCGCCGCGGTGGCCGCCACCACGGCGCCCTCGGCGGCGAGCGCCTCGGCGCGGGCGGCGGAGCGGTTCCAGACGGTCAGCGGGTGCCCGGCGGCGAGCCAGGCGCGGGCCAGCGCGGTGCCCATCGCACCGAGGCCGAGCAGGGTGACGGGGGTCTTGCCGACGTTCTCAACGGTGTTCGGTTCCATGCCGATCAGCCTCGGCGCGGCCCCGTCCATGATCAAGTACGCACTTCGGAGTGGGTGGTTACCCTGAGGTGAGCAACGAGGTCGGAAGGGGTGGGCCATGGCGACCGTGCCGAGGCCGGGGGCGTACGTCTGCGGGATCGACGCCGCGATGGACGTGATCGGCGGCAAGTGGAAGGTGCTCATCCTGTGGGCCCTCGGCCAGCGCCCGCAGTGCCGCTTCGGCGAGCTGCGCCGCCTGGTGCCGGGCATCACCGAGAAGGTGCTGGCCGCCCACCTGCGTGAGCTGGAGGCCGACGGCATCGTGCACCGGGAGGCCTACCAGGAGGTACCGCCCCGGGTCGAGTACGCGCTGACCGGGGCGGGACGGCACCTGAACGCGGCACTGGCCCCGCTGGGCGTCTGGGGCCGGGACCACGTCCTCAACCGCTGACCCTCAGTGCTCCTCCGCCGCCAGGTGGTCGACGCAGGCCGCGATCGCGAGCAGCAGCCCGGTGTCCGCCCCGTCCGCGACCTCCACCCCGTAGGTGTCCCGGACCCGGAACCACTTGCGGGAGATCCGGGCGAGCTGGTCGCCGTGCTGGTTCTCGATCCGGTAGTCCTTGTCGATCAGATCGCCGCGGATCCGCAGCTCGCCGCCGGAGGCCAGCTCCACCAGGTACTTGTCCCGGAACGGGGTGAACAGCTTCTCCCGGACGGTCGCGACCGCCTCGCCGTCGGCGTCCTCGATCCTCATCGCGTCGCGAACGGCGAGCATCTTCTCCCTCACCACCGCGACCACCCGTCCGTGCGCGTCCTTCAACTCGAAGGTGTGCCGCAGCCGCAGCACCTTGCCGTCCACCAGGTAGGCCTTGTGCCCCCGGTCGTCCTCGATCCAGTAGTCGTCGCCGACCGCGAACAGCTTCTCCCTGACCAGGTACCGCACCACAGCCTCCTCCGTCGTCGGACTCGAACCACCCATTCGACCCGTACCCGCACCCGCCGCACCGCACCGCCGCGCCGCGACGCTTCAATGTCGCCATGCTGATCCCCCCGCTGCGCACCGAGCGCCTCGACCTCCTCCCCCTCGGCCCCGACCACGCCGACGAACTCGCCGCCGCCCTCGCCGACCCCGCCCTGCACGCCTTCACCGGCGGCCGCCCGGCCACCCCCGAGGAGATGCGCGCCCGCTGCGCCCGGCTCGCCGCCGGCTCCCCGGACCCGGCCCAGGTCTGGGGCAACTGGGCGCTGCGACTGCGCGCCGACGGCGCCCTGACCGGCTACGTCCAGGCCACCGTCCGCCCGGAGGCCGCCGAAGCCGAACTCGCCTGGGTGGTCGGCACCCCCTGGCAGCGCCGCGGCCTGGCCACCGAGGCCGCCCGCGCCCTGCTCGACCACCTCGCCGCCACCGGCGTCACCACCGCCCTCGCCCACATCCACCCCGACCACGAGGCCTCCGCCCGCATCGCCCGAGCCCTCGGCCTCCACCCGACCCCGCACACCCAGGACGGCGAAATCCGCTGGCAGGCCGATCTTCCGCACCCGTAGCATCCGAGGCCCGAACACCCCGGAGGAGCCGCCGTGTCCGTCGATGCCTCGCTGTCCCTGCGCTGGCCCGAGGGCCTCGCCCCCGGCACCGACGGACTGGCCCGGCTGCTCGGCCTCGACCACGGGCCCGGCCACGGGCCGGACGCCGGCCCCTGGAGCATGACCACCACCCCCGACGGCCGGAGCCGCATGTGGGTCCGCATCGCCACCGACCCCGCCGACCGCACCGGCCCGTACGACCACTGGCTCCACCTCTCCCCGCCCGGGTCCCCGCCGCACGCCGAGGACACCCACGCCGTCCTGCGCGCCCACTGCCGGGAGACCGTCGCCCTGCTGCGCCGCCACGGCCTGGCGGAGGCCGCCCACGACATCGACGGCGACCCGACCGGCTACTGGACCCGCGCCGCCGAACACCCCGAACTCCTCACCGACCCCGAGCTGACCGTCTGGTGGGCCGCCGAAGCCCCCACCACCGCGACCCTCCCGGCCGCCCTCACCCCCAACCTCCGCCCGGCCCCCACCACCCAGCGCGCCCCCGCCCCCACCGACGACCTCGGCGCCCATGCCGCCGAGCTGCCCGTCCAGCACACCGCCCGCTTCACCGGCCACCGGGTCACCTCCGGGGAACTCGACACCTTCGCCGACCGCCTCGTCGCCACCCTGACCCGCCCCGGAGAACGCATCGACGTCGCCCTCCGCCTCCACACCCGCCTGATCCGCTACGAGTCCGCCATCCAGCCCCCCACCGACCTCCGCGTCCTCCCCTGACCCCACCGAAGGCCGCCCGCCCGGAATGCCCCCGACCCCCCATGGGGTTGGATACAGCCATGGCATCTCGTGCACGCGTACGCGCCCCCGAACTGGTCGGGGCAGGCGGCTGGCTGAACACCGGCGGCAAGGACCTCACCCTCGCCGACTTCCGGGGCAAGATCACCGTCCTGGACTTCTGGACCTTCTGCTGCATCAACTGTCTGCACGTCCTCGACGAACTCCGCGAGCTGGAGGAGGAGCACCGCGACACCGTGGTGATCGTCGGCGTGCACTCGCCCAAGTTCGTGCACGAGGCCGACCACCAGGCCGTCGTCGACGCCGTCGCCCGGTACGAGGTGCACCACCCGGTGCTGGACGACCCGGCGCTCGCGACCTGGAAGCAGTACGCCGTCCGGGCGTGGCCGACGCTCGTGGTGATCGACCCCGAGGGCTACGTGGTGGCCCAGCACGCCGGTGAGGGCCACGCCCACGCGATCGCCAAGCTGGTGGCCGAGCTGGAGGCGGAGCACGAGGCCAAGGGCACCCTGCGGCGCGGGGACGGCCCGTACGTGGCGCCGGAGCCGGTCGCCGGGGACCTCAAGTTCCCCGGCAAGGCGGTCCGGCTGCCGAACGGCCACTTCCTGGTCGCCGACTCCGGCCACCACTCGCTGGTCGAGCTGGCCGAGGACGGCGAGACGGTGGTCCGCCGGATCGGCGACGGGCAGCGCGGCCTGGTGGACGGCACCAGCCCCCGGTTCAGCGAGCCGCAGGGCCTGGCGCTGCTGCCGGAGGGGCACGAGTACGACGTGGTCGTCGCCGACACCGTGAACCACGCGCTGCGCGGCGTGCGCCTCGCCGACGGCAGCGCCACCACCCTGGCCGGCACCGGCCGCCAGTGGTGGCAGGGCTCGGCCACCGAGGGGCCGGCCCGCGAGGTGGACCTCTCCTCGCCCTGGGACGTCGCCTGGTTCGACGGCCGGGTGTGGGTCGCGATGGCCGGCGTGCACCAGCTGTGGGCGTACGACCCGGCGGCCGGCACGGTCGGCGTCGCGGCCGGCACCACCAACGAGGGCCTGGTGGACGGCCCGGCCGCCGAGGCCTGGTTCGCCCAGCCGTCCGGCCTGGCCGTCTCCGCGGACGGCGGGAGGCTCTGGGTGGCCGACGCCGAGACCTCCGCGCTGCGCTTCGTTTCACGTGAAACCATGACGGTCGAAACCGCCGTCGGCACCGGCCTGTTCGACTTCGGCCACCGCGACGGCGCCGCCGACCAGGCCCTGTTCCAGCACCCGCTGGGCGTGACCGTGCTGCCGGACGGCTCGGTCGCCGTGAGCGACACCTACAACCACGCGCTGCGCCGCTTCGACCCGGCGAGCGGCGAGGTCACCACCCTGGCCACCGACCTGCGCGAGCCCTCCGGGGCGGTGCTGGTGGACGGCGACATCGTGGTGGTCGAGTCGGCCCGGCACCGGCTGACCCGGCTGCGGCTGCCGGAGGAGGCCGTACGGGTGGAGTCGGTGGCGCACCGCACCCAGCGCGCCGCCACCGAGGTCGCGCCCGGCGCCCTCCGGCTGGACGTGGTCTTCGAGGCGCCGAGCGGCCAGAAGCTGGACGAGCGCTACGGCCCGTCCACCCGGCTGCTGGTCAGCGCGACCCCGCCCGAGCTGCTGGTCTCCGGCGCGGGCGCGGACACCGACCTCTCCCGCGAGCTGGTGCTGTCCGAGCAGGTCACCGAGGGCGTGCTGCACGTCTCGGCGATGGCCGCCTCCTGCGACGACGACCCGGAGATCGAGTTCCCGGCCTGCCACGTGCACCAGCAGGACTGGGGCGTGCCGGTGAAGCTGGTCGCCGACGGCGTCCGCCGTCTCCCGCTGGTCCTGGCGGGCATGGAGTAGTAGCCGGCCAACGCGCAGGGGGCCCGCCGGTGTTCCGGCGGGCCCCCTGCGCAGCGGCGTGCTCAGCCCTCCAGGAAGGCCTTGATCGCACTGGCCAGCAGGTACGGGTCCTCCGCCCCGCACAGCTCGCGCGCCGAGTGCATGGACAGCGCCGCGATGCCGCAGTCCACCGTCTTGATGCCCAGCCGCGCCGCCGTGATCGGGCCGATCGTCGTACCGCAGGGCATCGCGTTGTTGGACACGAAGGTCTGCCACGGCACGCCGGCCTTCTCGCAGGCCGCCGCGAACACCGCCCGGCCGACGCCGTCCGTCGCGTAGCGGTTGTTGACGTTGACCTTGAGGATCGGCCCGTCGTTCGGCAGCGGGTGGTGGCCCGGCTCGTGCCGCTCGGAGTAGTTCGGGTGGACGGCGTGGCCCATGTCCGAGGACAGGCAGACGGTGCCGGCCAGCGCCCGGGCGCGGTCCTCGGGGGAGCCGCCGCGGGCGTGGACCGTCCGGTCGAGCACGTTGCCGAGCAGCGGGCTCTGCGCACCGGTGTCGGACTCGCTGCCGGTCTCCTCGTGGTCGAAGGCGGCCAGCACCGGGATGTACGGCAGCACGACGTCGCCCCCGGCGGCGGCCACCGCGACGGCGGCCAGCGCGGCGGTGGCCGCGTGCACCGAGAGCAGGTTGTCCAGGCGCGGGCCGGCCAGCAGCTCGCGGTCCCGGCCCAGGTAGGAGGCGGGCTGGACGTCGTGGGTCATGAGGTCCCAGCCGGCCACGTCCTCAGCGGCCAGCCCGGCCCGCTCGGCGACGTAGGCGATCAGCGAGCCCTCGTCGACCGGGCCGAGGCCCCAGATCGGGGTGAGGTGGCGCTGCCGGTCGAGCTTCATGCCGTCGTTGACCTGGCGGTCCAGGTGGATGGCGAGCTGGGGCACGCGCAGCAGCGGCTCGTCCAGCTGGACGAGCCGCGCACCACCGTCCTTCAGCGCCAGTCTGCCGGACAGGCCGAGGTCCCGGTCGAGCCAGGTGTTCAGCGGCACTCCGCCGTAGATCTCCACCGCCACCTGCCGCCACCCGGCCGAGCCGGTGTCCGGCACCGGCTTCACCCGCAGGTTGGGGGAGTCGGTGTGGGTGCCGACGATCCGGAACGGCGTCTCCGGCCCCGCGCCCTCCGGCAGGTACCAGGCAATCAGCGCGCCGCCGCGGATCAGGTAGCGCCCGCCGGCCGTCCCGTCCCAGGCGTCCGTCTCCGCGACCTGACGGAACCCCGCCTTCTCCAGGCGCTGGGCGGCGCTCGCGACCGCGTGGTACGGGGACGGCGAGGTGCCGAGGAACGTGATCAGATCGTCGGTGTGCGTCCGGTCGAAGAATGCCCGGCGGGCGGCGGTCGACATGCTGCTCCAGGGTCGAGGGAGGGCCGAAGCCGGATGGGGGTCAGCTTCGCCCCCTGAGCATATGCCCGTACACGGACATGGCATTCGATACCCGGCAACCGTTGTGGAACACGGACACACCGTGAACCCGCACTTCACCGGGCCTCCTTCACCCCGCGGTCCCCGCCGGTCGCGGACCGTCAGCGGACTCCCGCGCGCGAACGGGCCACGAGCGGCGCCCGACAGTCGGATGATGGCCCTGGTCCACAGTGAAGTCACCGGGGAGGGAACGCAGTTGACCACCACGATGCCCGCCGACGAGACCGTCGAGCCCGGCCCCGAACCGCCGTCACCACCACCCGCCCGGTCCGGGGCCGCGCGACGCAGGCGGGCGCTGCTGGGGGTGGCACTGGCCGCCGGGCTGGTGGCCGTGGGCGGGGTGGGGGCGGCGACGCTGGTGGAGTCCCCGGCCGACCGGGCGGCGCGGACCGCACCGCCGCCGAACAGCCTGCTCACGGCGCCGGTGGTCAGCCAGGTGCTGACGCCCTCGATCGCCGCCCGCGCGGTGGTGTACCCGCCGTCGCAGTACGACGTGGTCCCGGCGGCGGCCTCGACCGAGGTGACCGCTCTGTTCGTCTCCGGGCTGGGGGTGAAGCCCGGGGACACCGCGACGGCCGGGAAGCTGCTCGCCGAGGTGTCCGGGCAGCCGCTGTTCGCGCTGCCCGGACCGGTGCCCGCTTACCGCGACCTCAAGCCCGGCAGCACCGGCCCCGACGTGGCCGAACTCCAGTCCGCCCTGGCCGGGTTGGGGCACGACAGCGGGGACGACGACAAGGGTTCGTACGGGCCCGGCACCGCCGCCGCGGTGTCCGCGTTCTACCGCGGGCTCGGCTACCCGGTGCCGGCCACCGGCGCCACCACCCAGCAGGCCGTGGACACCGCGCAGAAGGCCGTCGACGCCGACCGGCAGACGGTGGACGACCTCACCGCGCAGAAGAAGGCGGGCGCCACCGCGCCCCGGAACCCGCCACCACCCGGCCCCGCCCAGCAGACGGCACCGCAGCCGACCGCACCGCAGACCGCACCGCAGCCGACCGCACCGCAGCCGGCCGGCGATCTCGACCGGCAACTGGCCGCCGCTCGCAAGCAGTTGGCCGCCGACCAGACCGCCCTCGCCAAGGCCACGGCCGCCAACGGCCCGATGGTCCCGGCCGCCCACGTGCTCTTCCTGCCCACCCTCCCCGCGACCGTCACCGCCGTCAACGGCGCTGTCGGCTCGCCCGTCTCCGGCACCCTGCTGTCGCTCACCAGCGGCGGCCTGGCCGTCACCGGACAGCTGACTCCGGCCCAGGCGGCCGGCGTCGGCGCGGGCATGGCCGTCGAACTCCTGGACGAGGGCACCGGCACCACCGTCCACGGCACCGTCGCCGAGGTCGGCGCCCCGACCACCGCTCCCCCGGCCGGCCGGGTGATCACCCTCGGCGCCACCGGAGCCGCACCGGCCGACCCGGCCCCCGGCGGATCCCCCGCCCAACCCGCCGCGGGCCGACCCGCCGGAGCCGCCGGAGCCGCCGGAGCCGCCGGAGCCGCCGACAGCCAACCCGGCGGCCCCAGTTACGTACCGGTGACGATCACCCCGGACACCCCCCTGCCGGCCGCCATGAACGGCAGGAACGTCCGGCTCACCGTCCTCCGGGCCAAGGCCGGCGCCCCCGTCACCACCGTCCCGGTCGCCGCGATCTCCACCGACGCCGCCGGCCGGACCTCCGTCACCCGGGTGGACCCCGCCGGGAACCGCACCACCGTTCCGGTCGTCCCCGGCGTCACCGCGGACGGCCTGGTGGCCGTCACGCCCGCCGGGGGAGCCCAACTGCGCCCGGGCGACCAGGTGGTGGTCGGCACATGACGGCCGAGGCCGCACCTGCGATCGCCCCGCCCCCCGTGATCGCCCTGCGCGGCGTCGGCCGCACCCACCCGGGCCGCCCGCCCGTGACCGCCCTGCACCCCACCGACCTGACCGTCCACCGCGGCGAGTACCTGGCCGTCACCGGCCCGTCCGGTTCCGGCAAGTCGACCCTGCTGCACCTGCTCGGCCTGCTCGACACCCCCACCACCGGCCGCTACGAGCTGGACGGCATCGACACCGGCAGCCTGCGCGACCGTGAGCGCTCCACCCTGCGCGGACGCCGGATCGGCTTCGTCTTCCAGTCCTTCCACCTGCTCCCGCACCGCACCGCCGAGGAGAACGTCCTCCTCGCCCAGGTCTACAACCGCACCCCGCGCCGTACCCGCCGCGCCGCCGCCCTGGAGGCGCTGCGCCTGGTCGGCCTCGGCCACCGCACGGACGCCCTGCCCGGCACCATGTCCGGCGGCGAGCGCCAGCGGGTGGCGATCGCCCGCGCCCTGGTGAACCGGCCCAGCCTGCTGCTGTGCGACGAGCCGACCGGCAACCTGGACTCGGCCAACGCCGATGCGGTGCTGGCCCGGTTCGACGCTCTGCACGCCCAGGGCTTCACCCTGCTGGTGATCACCCACGACCCGACCGTGGCCGCCCGCGCCGAACGCCGGGTGACCATCCGCGACGGCCGCCTCACCACGCCCGAGGAGGTCTGAGTGCCCCGTCCCGCCGCCCTCCGCGAGCTGCCCTCCCGGCTCGGCGCCCGCGACCTGCTCTCCGAGGCCCTCACCGGCCTCCTCCAGCGCCCCGGCCGCTCGGCACTGACCCTGCTCGGCACCGTGCTGGGCATCGGCGCCTTCGTCGCCGTCCTCGGCCTGACCGCGACCGCGACCGGCCAGATCGGGGAACGGTTCAGCCTGACCAAGGCCACCACCGTCACCGTGACCGACCGACCGCGCACCGACGGCGTCGCCCCCGGCAGCAACCCGCCCAGCGACTTCCCCGCCGACGCCGACCGCCGGATCGCCGCGATCGACGGCGTACGGGCCGGCGGCGTCTGGTGGCCGGTGCCCGGCGGCGCCCCGAGGCTCTCCCGCCGCCCGGACGGCCCCGACGAGGGCGCCGGGCTGTCCGTCCTGGCGGCCACCCCGGGCGCGGTCGCCGCGATGGAGCCGGCCCTGACCGCCGGGGTCGGCCTGGACGAGTTCGTCCAGCGCACCGCCCAGCCGGTGGTCCTGCTCAGCGAGGCCGCCGCCAAGCGCCTCGGGGTGAGCCGGCTGGACGCCCGGCCCGCCGTCTTCATCGACCGCGTGCCGTACACGGTCGTCGGGATCTTCGCGGACGTCCGGCGTCAGCCGGGCGCCCTGCTGAGCCTGGTGATCCCGGCCAGTACGGCGCTGGAGAGGTACGGCAACCCGGTCCCGCAGCCGGACCGCGGCGCCCAGGCACTGGTGGCCACCCGGATCGGTGCCGCGACCGTGGTGGCGGCCCAACTCCCGCTGGCCCTGCGGCCGGACGCCCCCGCCGCGTTCACCGTCGTCCCGCCCCCGGACCCGCACAGCCTGCAGGACACGGTGACCTCCGACCTGACCGGGCTGTTCCTGGCCCTGGCCGGGATCTGCCTGCTGGTCGGCGCGGTCGGCATCGCCAACACCACCCTGGTCGCCGTCCTGGAGCGGACCGGGGAGATCGGCCTGCGCCGCTCGCTGGGCGCCCGCACCGGCCACGTCGCGGCCCAGTTCCTCACCGAGTCCACCGTCCTCGGCACCCTCGGCGGCCTGATCGGCACCGGCCTCGGCGTGCTGACGGTCCTCGGCGTGGCCGCCGCCCGCGACTGGACCGCCGTCCTGCAACCCGCCGCCACGCTGCCCGCCCCGCTGATCGGCACCGTCGTCGGCCTGCTGGCCGGCCTCTACCCGGCCCTCCGGGCGGCCCGGACGGACCCGCTCCAGGCCCTGCGCAGCACGTAGCGGACAAGCAGCGACAGCAGCGCGACGGCGGAACAGCGCAACGGCGGAACAGCGAGCGCAACCGCCGGACAGCCGGACAGCGAAAACACCGAAGGGCCCGGTGGCAGCCGGGCCCTTCGGTGTGAGGGTTTCGTCAGGCGGTCAAAGAGGTGCCGCGCGCAGCACGCCCCGAGAAGGGTGGTGGCGGGCGACAGGCGGGCGGGCCTTAGAAGGCCTCCTCCGCCAGCTCCATGATCTCGTTGTCGATGCCCTCGGCGATCGCCCGCTGCGGAGCGATGGTCGGCAGGACGTTCTTGGCGAAGAAGCGGGCCGCCGCGACCTTGCCCTGGTAGAACGGCACGTCCTTCTCCGAGGCGCCGGCCTCCAGCTTGGCCAGGGCCACCGCGGCCTGGCGCAGCAGCAGCCAGCCGACGACGACGTCGCCGGAGACCATCAGCAGGCGGGTGGTGTTGAGGCCCACCTTGTACATGTTCTTGACGTCCTGCTCGACCGAGGTCAGGTCGGCGATCAGCTTGCCGACGATGGCCTCCAGGTCACCGGCGGCCTTGGCGAGCAGCTCGCGCTCGGCGGCCAGGGCGTCGCCGCCCTCGGCGGAGGCGAGGAACTTCTGGATCTGCTCGGACAGCGCGGCCAGCGCCTGGCCGCCGTCCTTGACGATCTTGCGGAAGAAGAAGTCCTGGCCCTGGATCGCCGTGGTGCCCTCGTAGAGGGTGTCGATCTTGGCGTCGCGGATGTACTGCTCGATCGGGTACTCCTGCAGGTAGCCGGAGCCACCGAAGGTCTGCAGGGACTGGGCGAGCTGCTCGTAGGACTTCTCCGAGCCGTAGCCCTTGACGATCGGCAGGAGCAGGTCGTTGAGGCGCTCGGCGGCCTCGTCGCGCTCGCCGCGGAGCTTGGCGGCCAGCATGTCGTCCTGGACGGACGCGGTGAACAGGACCAGCGCGCGCATGCCCTCGGCGTAGGCCTTCTGGGTCAGCAGCGAGCGGCGCACGTCCGGGTGGTGGGTGATGGTGACGCGCGGGGCGGTCTTGTCCAGGAACTGCGAGATGTCGGCACCCTGCACGCGCTCCTTGGCGTACTCCAGGGCGTTCAGGTAGCCGGTGGAGAGGGTGGCGATGGCCTTCGTGCCGACCATCATGCGGGCGAACTCGATGATCTTGAACATCTGGCGGATGCCGTCGACGGTCTCGCCGAGCAGCCAGCCCTTGGCCGGGTGCTTGGCACCGAAGGTCATCTCGCAGGTGTTCGAGGCCTTGAGGCCCATCTTGTGCTCGACGTTGGTGGCGTAGACGCCGTTGCGCTCGCCGAGCTCGCCGGTCTCCCAGTCGAAGTCGAACTTCGGGACGATGAAGAGGCCGAGGCCCTTGGTGCCCGGCTTACCGCCCTCGGGGCGGGCCAGCACCATGTGGATGATGTTCTCGGACATGTCGTGCTCGCCCGAGGTGATGAAGCGCTTCACACCCTCGATGTGCCAGGAGCCGTCCTCCTGCTTGATCGCCTTGGTGCGGCCGGCGCCCACGTCGGAGCCCGCGTCGGGCTCGGTGAGGACCATGGTGGAGCCCCACAGGCGGTCGGTCATCCGCTGGGCGACCTTCAGCTGCTCCTCGGTGCCCTCCTCGGCGATGACGCCGGCGAAGGCCGGGCCGGAGGAGTACATCCAGATGGCCGGGTTGGAGCCCAGGATCTGCTCGGCGAAGGCCCAGATCAGCGAGTTCGGGGTGACCTGGCCGCCGATCGACTCCGGGATGCCCAGGCGCCACCACTCGGCGTCCATGAAGGTCTGGTAGCTCTTCTTGAAGGCCGCCGGGATCGGCGCGGTGTTGGTCTCCGGGTCGAAGACCGGCGGGTTGCGGTCGGTGTCGGCGAAGGACGCGGCGAGGTCGTTCTCGGCGAGGCGGGCGATCTCGCTGAGGATGTTCTTCGCGGTCTCGACGTCCATGTCGGCGAACGGCCCGGTGCCGTACACCTGGTCGCGACCGAACACCTCGAAGAGGTTGAACTCCACGTCCCGCAGGTTGGACTTGTAGTGACCCATGGCCTGTTTTCTCCGGTTCGTCGCTTCCGGGTGACCGCCGCGTCTCGGGCGTCCCGTACCCACCAGTAGGCATCATGATGCTACCCAGCGGTAACTTGGGCAAGCCCCCGACGGTGAATCCGCTATGAACGTGGTCACGTCCCACAAGCCGGGACGACCACTCCTTGTCAGGATCGACGCCAGCGCGGGCGGCTGCGCTCCCGCTAGCCTGTCCGTGTGTACGGATATGACCAGAACGCATACCCGGGTGACCCCTACCAGCAGCAGGCGGGTCCGCAGCCGGGCATGAACGGCATGCCCGGACCGGACGCCTACGGCGCGCAGGCCCAGGCGTCCCAGCAGTCCCTCTACCCGGAGCCCTCCCCGCCGTCCCTGGCGGACGCCGTCCGGGCGTTCACCACGGGCTCGATGGCGGTCGAGGACTTCCAGGCCATCTTCATCACCTCGAAGGTGCACTGCCCGCGCGGCGACCGCCCCGGCTTCCTGGCACTGCACAACACCCCGACGCCGGTGATCCCGATGTTCAGCTCGCTCAAGGAGCTGCGCCGCTACGCCGGCAAGGACTCCAAGCACTTCACCGTGACCGGGGCCGAGGTGCTGGACCTGCTGCCGACCGGCTACGGCTTCGCCCTGGACATGGAGGGCGAGCACCGGATGGTGTTCGACGCCAAGGCGGTCGAGCAGATGGTCGACTTCACCATGCGCCGGATGTACGGATAGCCACGCCGGGAAGAGGAGCCGCGCTCCTCCGTCCCCACATAGTTCAATTTTCAACTTGCCTATTGTTGAGGATTGAACTAACCTCGTGGAACGTAGGCCAGAGATCCCCCCTCGAAGGAGGCCGACATGCCCGCCGTGACCGTCGACAACCCGCTGACCCTCCCGCGCGTGACCACGCCGGACCCGGCCGTCGCGAACGCCCGGCCGGTGCTGACCGTCGCCACCGCCCCCGAGGGCTACGAGGGCGAGGGCTTCCCCGTCCGCCGCGCCTTCGCCAAGATCAACACCAAGTACCTCGACCCGTTCATCATGATGGACCAGATGGGCGAGGTGGACTACGCGGCCGGCGAGCCCAAAAGCTAGTCCAGTTGGGGGACTAGTCGCAAGAGGGCTCTGACCTGCGAAGACGCAGGACGAACATCGCAATCCACCCCAACTGAGGAGGCCGACATGCCTGCCGTGACCGTTGAGAACCCGCTGATCCTGCCGCGCATCGCGGCTCCCGCCGAGGGCTCCGTCGCCCGCCCCGTGCTGGCCGTCTCGACCGCCCCCGAGGGCTTCGAAGGTGAAGGCTTCCCCGTCCGCCGCGCCTTCGCCAAGATCAACCAGAAGTACCTGGACCCCTTCATCATGATGGACCAGATGGGCGAGGTGGATTATGCCGCTGGGGAGCCGAAAGGAACCCCTTGGCATCCGCATCGGGGCTTCGAGACGGTCACCTACATCATCGACGGCACCTTCATCCACCGGGACTCGCACGGTGGTGGTGGCGTCATCACCGACGGTGACACCCAGTGGATGACGGCCGGCTCCGGCCTGCTGCACATCGAGACCCCGCCGGAGTCCCTGGTCATGTCCGGCGGCCTGTTCCACGGGCTGCAGCTCTGGGTGAACCTGCCCGCCTCGGACAAGATGATCGCGCCCAAGTACCAGGACATCCGGGGTACGAACGTGAAGCTGCTCGCCTCCTCGGACGGCGGCGCGCTGGTGCGGCTAATCGCCGGTGACATCGCGGGCCACCAGGGCCCCGGCGCCACCCACACGCCCATCACGATGATCCACGTGTCGGTGAACCCCGGCGCCCAGGTCACTCTGCCCTGGCGGTCCGACTTCAACGGCCTGGCGTACGGCCTGGCCGGCAGCGGCTCGGCGGGCGAAGAGCGCCGCCCGTTCCACATGGGCCAGTCCGTGGTCTTCGGCGAGGGCGACTCCCTCACCATCCGGGCGGACGAGACCCAGGACTCCCGCCAGGCCAACTTCGAGGTCGTCCTCCTCGGTGGTCAGCCGATCCGGGAGCCGGTCGCCCACTACGGCCCGTTCGTCATGAACAGCCACCGCGAACTCCAGCAGGCCATGGAGGACTTCCAGGCCGGCCGCCTCGGCACCATCCCGGCCGACGCCAACTAACCCGTACCGCCACGCCGGACGAGGCCCCGACCGCACCTCGCGGCCGGGGTCTCGCCATGCATGCACCGAGAACCTTGAGCCCGGTCCCCAGGCCGAGGTCTCCTGCCCGGACGGCGAAAGCCCCAACCACGCCGAACGGCAGCAGGGCAGCAGGGCAGCAGGCAAGCTGGGTAGGCGAAGTCACCCGTGTCGGGCCGACGTCCGAGCGCATCGGACAGCCCGCCACGATCCAATCATCGACTGATCACTTGCGATCCGATACGGCCGTCCACCACACCAATTATTTCGGCACATGACCGATTTCCACCTAGTTCTCACACTACGAGCTCCAGCCTCTTGAGCCAGCGAAGAACCAGCTGTGCCTGGGTAGAACTCAGTCCCGCAGGAGGGCTTGCATCAAGCTCCTTCTGCAGTCTCCCCTGCTCAGGAATCCTGCCGTGCAGACTAGCGATCTCCTCTGCGCCAGCAATCCGGGCCATGAAGGTTTCCTGCATCAGGCTCAAACTATGCTCGGTAAGAACGCGACGTCCAAGGAATGTCAAGATCACGTGATCATTCTCGATCACTACGAGCCCCAGCGACACAAGGGATCGCATACGGCGCCGCGCCTCGTCCTCCCTAGTGATTCGCTCGAACCGCTCCTGAAAGAGATTTACGTATTCGTCTAGCGTCGGTTGCCCTTCAGCAAGCGCTAGCATCTCAGCGATCACCGTGAGGTAGTCGGCGTCACCCAGTTCAGGGAGCTTGGCCAGCAGATACTTCGCCCCATCTCGCACCGGCGCCGCTGTCGCCGGGGCTGCCAAATCGGTAGACGACGCACTCGTACTGCCTGCAAGGAGGCCTTCGTCGAGCGAGAAGAACGCCAACCTGGACGTCTGCACTCCGAGCCCGTGCTCTACCATGAGATCGACCAGCACATCCCCATCAATCAGGTGGACAGGATTTGCATCCTCTCTGGCGGCATCCTTGATAGCCGTAGCCGCAAACCTGCTCGTCGTGACGAGAACTCCTTGCTGACGAGATTTGAGGGCTCCCCTAAGCTGCTGCACCTCGCGTCGACCCACCGACTTGTCCCCCCAACGCTTCACCTGGAGCGCGGTGGGTACGTTGGTAACTCCCCCAGCCGAGAGAATCGCATGGATATCGATTCCGCCATCATTCGACCGCTTGGTCACCTGCACACCGGTGTAACCGATAGCCGTTAGAAGTCGTGCAACGATCTGCTCAAACAATATTGGGTCACACTGCTTCAGCTGGACAAGCAGGTCGCCTTTGACTTTTTTATTCCACGCTTCTACAGCATCTTCTGCAGGGGTCGCAGGGGCGCGCAGACGGACTGAACGTCCATCTGTAACCACGAACCTCTCTCTGTAACCGCGGGCCGATCGCTGGCGGTCATCCTCACGCAGGGCGTCGAGTAGCTGTTCCTCTGCCACCAACAACTCTGGGAGAGTGTCACCCTCACGGCTGAGCATCTCGTGAAGGTCACCCGTGGACAGGGGACCACGATGATGGCGCTTCAAGATCCGTTCAACACTGTCAGCGAGCGATCCGGTCTGCGTCTGCATCCGGTCATCATGCCCTGAGCGGCTGACAGTCCACGCCCACTGACTTGATCCACCGTCAGCTTTCGGGTTCGGGGACCTGGCGAGCCCATCGAACGGCCCCGTGGGTCACGGCGGCCCTACTCCCATGAGGCCGCCCGCGGCTCTGGTGAGACCCGCGACTGGCCTTGATGCGGTTGATTCTCACTCCAACGAATACCTCGACAGCCCGATGAGCATGGTTGTGTGAACCCACGCGCTATGGTTGCGCGTAGTCGTCCAAGTGACCGCCTATGTCGGTTGCGTTACTGGGACTTCGACGTACCGATGGTCTCGCTAGCGAGGGCACTGACCGCCGCGCGCGGAGGACAAGTTGGGCGCTCTGCTCTCCAACTATGTGAGGTCGTGGGTCAAGTGATCCGACAAGGCTGGGATAGCGATCGCCGGTTGACCGCGATCAGCCGAGGCGGCTTGTCGGTGCCAGCCCGTCAAGCGGTCCTAGACAAGCAGATCCTGCCTGACCAACCTGTGCTCGACTACGGGTGTGGACGCGGGGATGACGTACAGGCGCTTCGGCAAATGGGGTGCAAGGCCAGAGGGTGGGATCCCTTCTATCAACCCGACGGGCTCCTCGAGCCCTCCCCGGTTGTACTCCTGACCTATGTCCTGAACGTCATCGAAGACCGCGCCGAGCGAGGGCGGACTCTTAAGCACGCCTGGGACCTGGCCGGCACCGTGCTGGTCGTCTCCGCACGCCTAGTCTGGGAAAGATCCAAGGTCACCGGCGAGGAGCTCGGCGACGGGCTCCTGACGCGGCGGAACACCTTCCAGCACCTGTACGGTGCCAGCGAGCTGCGGACCTACGTGGAAGAGGTCACTGGGGCCAAGGCCGTCTCAGCCTCTCCCGGGATCATCTACGCGTTCAAGGACGACGCTGCGCGGTTGAGCTACCTCGCGCGCCGGATCATCGCTGACGACCGCTGGCTGGCCTCGGACGACACGACCTCCGCGATCGCCTCCCTGATCGACCACGTCGAACGACGGGGGCGCCCGCCCCGGCTGGAGGAAATGCCCCTGCCGATGGCCCAACATCTGGGCCAGCTGCACACAGCCGAGGTCCACCGGCTCGTGCGCGTGTCAGCCGACCCCGCGAAGGTGGCGGAAGGCGTCAAGCGCACCACCCTCAACACCCTGCTGTTCCTGGCCGTCGAGCTCTTCAACGGCCGAGGACCTTTCACCAGCCTGCCCCTGACTGTGCAACTGGACATTCGAGCGTTCTTCTCCTCGTACAAGGAAGCGTGCCGACGAGCAGACCGACTGCTGCTCAAGCTGCGGGACGACCCCTACGTTCGGGGAGCCATGAACGCCTCCGCCGTCGGGAAACTGACCCCGACCGCGCTCTACGTCCACCGACGAGCGCTGGAGCAGATGCCCACGGTGCTGCGGTTGTACGAACACTGCGCATCGATCGCCGCCGGCAGACCTCACTCATGGACCGTCGCCAAGCTCTGCCACCGGGGGCGCGCTGTCAGTTGGCTGGACTACCCCGACTTCGACAGCGATCCGCACCCCCGCCTGCTGACGTCCTACCAGGTTGATCTCGGGACCTTCGGGACGTCCCACCACTCGTACGGCGACCGCGACAACCGGCCGCTGTTGCACCGCAAGCACGAGTTCCTGCACCCCGACGATCCGGACGCGGCCAAGTACCGGCGCCTGACCGACGCTGAGGTCAGGGCCGGCCTGTACGCGCATCCGCACCTGATCGGGACCGAGAACGGCTGGGAAAACGAACTCGCACGGTGCGGGTGGGTGCTGCGCGGGCACCGGCTCCTCCGAGCCCGACAGTGACGCTCAGGCCCGGGGTCGCAGCTTCTCGACCCCGCGGGCGAGCTCGGCGACGTCAAGGTCCTCGGCCAGCGCGGGGAGCCATGAGAACCGCAGTCCGTTGGACGCCACGTTGTCGGGCAAGCCCATCGCGGTGAGCACGTGACTCGGGGTGTAAGAAGCACTCGTGCACGCCGACCCGGTCGCGACCGCAACCAGGTCCTTGAGCGTGACGAGGAACGCTTCCGAGTCGACCTCCTCGAAGGAGAGGTTGAGGATGTGCGGAACAACGTGCCCCTGGTCGCCATTGACATGGAAACGCATACCGCCCAACCCCTCGAGAAGACGGGAGCGCATCTCCGTGGCCGCAGCCTGCCACCGCCCCCGCTCGTCCTCGAAGATCCGCGATGCCTCCGCCAGCCCCATGATCAGGGGAACGGGGAGGGTACCTGGCCGCAGCTTCCGCTCCTGTCCGCCGCCGAACATGATCGGCTCGAGAGGGGGCCGCTCGTCGTCAAGGTTCTCCCGGCGGCGCGTGACGAGGGCTCCCACACCCTTCGGAGCGCCGATCTTGTGCCCGCTGATGCTGATCATGTCGATCGGCGCGACCAGATCGTCCGGGATCTTGCCGTACCCCTGGGCCGCATCGACGTGCAGGTACGTAGCCGTGGTCTGCAGCTCTCGCGCGAGGTCGGCGACGGGCTGGATCACACCGGTCTCGTTGTTCACGTGCATCAGCGACACGAGAAGGGTGTCCGGACGCAGTCGCTCCATGACCGCCCCCACCTCCACCCTGCCGGAGGGACCGGGCTCGATGAAGTCCACCTCGAATCCACGACCGGCCAAATGCTGCAGCGGCTCAAGGACCGCCTTGTGCTCGATGGCGGAGGTGATGACGTGCCGCCGCCCGGTCCGCTCCCCATAGGGTGCCAGACCCAGCAGGGCGATGTTGTTGCTCTCCGTAGCACCACTGGTGAAGATCAGTTCATCCGGCTCGGCTTCCACCGTGCCCGCCAGGTACTCACGCGCCCGTTCGACTGCACGTTTGGCCCGCGTGCCGTACTCATGACGGCTTCCCGCGTTGCCGAACTCCGCGGTCATCCAGTGCAGGACGACATCGGCCACACGCTGGTCCACCGGCGTCGTCGCCGCCGCGTCGAGGTACGTCACCATCGAACCAAGCCACCTTCGAGCGTTATTTTGCACGTCGCGTACGTCATTTACCTGACGTACGATACCGTGAGCGGGTGGGATCTTCAGTTGCTTCTCAGTCCGCCGAGCCGGCGACGTCTGCCGGTTTCGAGTACGTCTTCCCGGCCATCCGCGGCATCCAGGCGGGGCGCGAGTTCTACGTGTCCATGTGTCCACTGCGGCTCATCCCGAAGATCTTCCTCTTCGACGAGGACGAGCTGGCCCCGGAGGTGCGCGCTCAACGGATCTTGAACAAGGGACGCTTGCCGGCACTCACCCGCTACATCGTCGACAACCCCACGGATTACGTCTTCAGTGCGCTGACCGCCTCCGTCGACGGTGACATCCGCTTCGAGGGCATCGCCGACAGCGGCGTGGGGATGCGTGCCGGGCAGATCCGGATCTCGATGGCCGCCCGGTTCCTGATCAACGACGGCCAGCACCGGCGCGCCGCGATCGAGCAAGCGCTGAAGGAGAACCCCGACCTCGGCGAGGAGACGATCGCCGTAGTGTTCTTCCACGATGCTGGCCTCGCCCGGTGTCAGCAGATGTTCGCCGACCTGAACCGGCACGCAGTGCGCCCTCCGCGTTCGATCGGGGTGCTGTACGACCACCGCGACGACCTGGCGACCACCGCACGGCTGCTGGCGATGCGGGCACCCGTGTTCAAGGGACACGTGGAGATGGAGTCGAGCACGCTGTCCCAGCGCTCGCGCAAGCTGTTCACCTTGAGCTCCGTGTACTACGCCACGCAGTCGCTGCTGCACGGCCTGGAGATCACCAAGGATCAGTCGCGAGAGGTGGCTGAGGCATACTGGGCTGCGGTCGACGGGGCGATTCCGGAGTGGAAACTGGTGCGGCGCCGGGAAATGTCGGCTTCGGACGTCCGTCGCGACTACCTGCACAGTCATGGGATCGCGTTGCACGCGATGGGGCGGGTCGGCAACTCGCTGTTGCGCAAGTCGCTCGCACCACGAACGTGGACGCCGGCGCTCAAACGCCTGTCATCGGTGGACTGGTCGCGCGCCAACACGGACTGGGAGGGACGGGCACTCGTGGCCGGGCGAGTGTCCAAGAGCCACCAGAATCTGACTTTGACCGTGAACTACCTGCGTCAGCACCTGAAACTCGGACTGAGCGCCGAGGAACAGCGTGTCGAAGACGCCTACCTGCGAGGAGATTCATGACCACCCCGAAGGCGGCGGCGTTCCAGGACAGGCCCCTGGCGGAGGTCGTCGAGGAGCTGACGGACGAGATCCGCGAGCTCTACGTCGCGGACGAGGTCCCCTGGGTGATCGGGTACAGCGGCGGCAAGGACTCCACCGCCGTCCTCCAGCTGGTGTGGCTCGCACTGAAGGACCTGCCGGCCGAGCGGCGCGCCAAGCCGGTTCACGTGATCAGCACGGACACCCTGGTGGAGAACCCCGTCGTCGCTGCATGGGTCGGCCAGTCGCTGGACACCATGCGCTCGGCCGCGCAGGAACAGCAGCTCCCCATCGAGCCCCACAAATTGACGCCGGAGATCAAGGACACCTTCTGGGTCAGCCTGATCGGCAAGGGCTACCCAGCGCCCCGGCCGAAGTTCCGCTGGTGCACGGAGCGGTTGAAGATCAAGCCTTCGAACAGCTTCATCCGCCGCGTCGTGCGCCGGCACGGTGAGGCGATCCTCGTGCTTGGCATTCGCAAGGCGGAGAGCCAGGCGCGGGCGCGGGCGATGGCCCGGCACGAGAAGCGTCGAGTGCGGGACCGCCTCTCGCCGAATGGCAACCTCCCCAACTCCCTGGTCTACAGCCCGATCGAGGCGTGGTCGACCGAAGAGGTGTGGGCGTTCTTGATGCAGTACCCCAACCCGTGGGGCCACAAGAACAAGGACCTGCTGACGATGTACCAGGGTGCATCGGATGACTCCGAGTGCCCGCTCGTCGTCGACGACAGCACGCCCTCGTGCGGGGACAGCCGGTTCGGCTGCTGGACGTGCACGCTGGTGGAGCAGGACAAGTCGATGACTGCCATGATCCGCAACGACGACGAGAAGCAGTGGATGCGGCCACTGCTCAAGCTCCGCAACGAGCTCGACGACGTCAACAACGAGAGCCAGACGCGCGACTTCCGCCGGATGAACGGCAACGTCCAGCTGCTCGGTGACGGTGACCGAACCATTCCCGGGCCCTACAAACAGTCCGCGCGCGAGGACTGGCTGCGCAAGCTCCTCGGTGCCCAGACGCAGGTCCGCAAGAAGGCTCCGGAGCACGTCCGCGGCATCGAACTGATCTCGGTGGCGGAGCTGCACGAGATCCGCCGGATCTGGGTGTTCGAGAAGCACGAGGTCGAGGACTCGCTGCCGGGCATCTACGAGGAGGCGACCGGTGAGAAATTCCCGGGGCTTCCGCTGGACGAACAGCTCGTCCTCGGGGCGGAGGAGATCGGCCTGCTCAAGGAAGCCTGCGAGGACGATCCGATCCACTTCTCGATGACCCGCGAGCTCCTCGCGATCGAGCGTCAGTACCGGACCATGACCCGACGGGCCGGCCTGTTCGAGTCCCTGGAGAAGGCCATCAAGAAGGGCTACTACGAGGATGCGGACGACGCGCTCCAGTTCGCGAAGAGGCTGAAGGAACTGCGCGAGAGTGACCCGACCCAGCTGGCGCTGAACGAAGAGACCATCACCGATGCACCTGCATAAGCTCACGCTCCACGACTTCGGCGCCTACCAAGGCCGACAGCACCTGGACCTCCGGGTCAAGCCGAAGCGACCGATCGTGTTGATCGGTGGCCTGAACGGCTGCGGCAAGACGACCCTGCTCGATGCGATCCAGCTCGTCCTGTACGGCCCTCGTGCCCGGTGCAGCGGACGCGGCAGCCGCTCGTACGACACGTACCTGCGTGAGAGCATCAACCGCGCAGCCGACCCGACCCGCGGTGCTGAACTGCGGCTGGAGTTCTCGATCACGGTGGAGGGACGCCTCCGCACGTACGAGGTCGCCCGGACCTGGGCCGTAAACGGCAAGAGCGCGCGGGAAACCCTGGCCGTAAACGTCGACGGCAAGTACGACGCCGCGATCAGCGAGAACTGGGCCGAGCACGTCGAGGAGATCCTGCCCCTCGAAGTCGCCTCACTGTTCTTCTTCGACGGCGAGAAGGTCGAGCAACTCGCCGACCCCGAACGAGCTGCGGACGTCATCGAGGCAGCCATCCAGTCCCTCCTGGGTGTGAGGGCTGTAGAACAGCTGCGGACTGACCTTCTCGCCCTCCAGCGTCGGCAGCGGCTGTCGCAGGAGGACCAGGGGATCCTGGACCAGATCCAGGACCTCAAGGTCAAGTCGCAGTCCGCCGCCCAGGAGATGTCCGACCGGAAGCAGGACCTGGCAGAGGCCACCTCGCGCCATGACACCGCCAAGGCGACGCTTGAGAAGATAGAGCGGGAATTCGAACGTGCCGGCGGACGGATTTTCGAGGATCGAGTCGGGCTGGAGGCCGCCAAGAAGGACACCGCGGACCGTCTCGCTGGCACACAGAAGGCTCTACGCGGCCTGGCTGAGGGAGCCCTGCCTCTCGTGCTTGTACGCGATCAGATCGCCACGCTGCAGGAGCAAGCGGTTCGTGAACAGGAGGCGCACGAGGCCCGGCAGGTCGTGGGCGCCCTCGAGTCTCGCGACGCATGGCTGATCGACCAGCTGCCCGACAGCGTACCCAGCGCGGTCCGCACCGCCGTGAAGAAGAAGCTGACCGCTGACAGGAAGAAGCGCGCCGCAGCCGCCGAGTTGGCCGATGACCTCGATCTGCCCCGCAGCCTCACGCAGAAGCTCTCCGCGCTGGAGGAGGTGCTGCGCACGGACGCGAGACGAGCAGGCGACCTCCTTGAAGCCGCCGCCACGACGGTGCACGAGCTGGAGCAGGCCGAGCGCAAGCTTGCTGCTGTTCCCGACGAGCAGCAGATCAAGTCTCTCATCGAGGCCCGACAGAAGGCCGCGGAGAAGGTGATCGTCGCTCGTGCGGCCGTCGAGCAGGGCACGGAGCTGGTGGCGGAGGCCCGATCCCGCCACGAGCGCCTCGAAGCGGATCTCCAACGTGCGCGAGAGAAGCGGGCCCGAACGTTCGTCCGTGAGGAAGAACTCCAGCGCATCGTGACCTACGCCGAGAAGGCCCGCGCCACTCTGGACCGGTTCGGCTCGGCCCTCCTGCGGAAGCACATCAGCAGCCTGGAGGTGGCCGTTCTGCGGAGCTTCCAAGCCCTGATGCGCAAGAGCGGCTTGATCAAGGACCTCCGAATCGACATCGACAAGTTCACGCTCTCGCTCACCAACCGTGACGAGGAGCCCATCGATCCGGGCCGACTCAGCGCGGGTGAACGGCAGCTCCTTGCGATCTCCCTGCTGTGGGGGCTGGCCAAGGTGGCCGGCAACCGCCTGCCCACCGTGATCGACACCCCGCTGGGTCGTCTGGACAGCCGCCACCGCGAGCACCTCGTCGACCGCTACTTCCCGCACGCCGGGCGACAGGTTCTCCTGCTGTCCACGGATGAGGAGATCGACGAGAACCTACTGCGGCGACTGAAGCCCTCCATCGCCCATAGCTACGTACTCGTCCACGACGACACCACATTCACCACCCGCGTCGCATCCGGATACTGGTGGACCGAGGGAGCCCTACATGCCGTCTGAGATCACCATCCGGCTCTCCCAGGCTGCCAAGGACCAACTGGCCTGGCTCAAGCGCCACACCGGACTGACCCAGTGGAACGAGCTTTGCCGATGGGCCCTGGCACTGTCCCTGCGTGACCCCTCCCCTCCGCTCGTCCGGGACATCACCACCGACTCCAACGTGGAGATCGCTTGGAAGACGTTTGCCGGACCCCACGGGGACGTCTACCTGTCCCTGCTCAAGCAGAGGTGCGTGGCTGACGGAGAGGAGCCCACCGATTCCGCAGTGGGCAAGGCGCTGTTGATTCACCTTCATCGCGGCATCGGCCTCCTCGCCGGACGCCAGGACCTGCGCTCCATCCAGGATCTCGTCGCCCTCACCGCCGAGTAGGCCGACTACGTGCCCGGGGCTTACCGCTTGCGGAGGCAAGCCCCGGGCACGTCGGCCCTTGGCGCAGGCGATATGTGGTGCCTGCTCCTAGCGTGTCTCATGCGCGTTTGCTGTGGAACGCGTCGTCCTGGGCCGCCGCTTCGTTCAGACGGCGACTATCCCCACGTGATGCCGTTCAGCAACTCGTCGACAGAAACCGGCTTGGCCCCGCCGCTTTCGCTGAGGGTGTCGGCTACCAGGTCGATGACGACGAGTGCAGCGGGCTGATGTCGCACGTTGACCTGTTCCTGGATGTACTCGAGGCCGCCGTTGGCGTAGTCCTCGAAGATCTTGATCCGCTCCTCGATGCGCGCCCCGTCCATGATCTCCGGATCGTCGGTCACCACGTTGGCCGCGATCATGTTGATCAGGGCCTCGCTGAAGGCCGGCGTGGTCAGCGTCTCGTAGCGGACGCGATCGGGATGCGCTGCTGTGAAGGGAGCTCGAAGGCCGAAGCGGAATCCGACCGCAGCCGCGAAGAGCAGGATGTCTCGGAGAGTGGCGAAGCCTGCCTCGTTCTGCAGCTCGATCATGAGGGCCTCATGCTGCTGCGGGCGGCGGACTCGGACATCGCCAGGCACAGAAGTCACTTGATCACCTTCAGTTCCGAGTGGTCGGTAGTAGCTGCCCGGATGTAGGGGTAGGCCATGCCTTCGAGCTCGATGTCGTCGGTGGCACTCCCCGGAGCGGTCGTGTGGGTCTCAATGACGCCAATGTGGCTGACGTAGGGCGTGAGCTCCGTCACGACCTTTCCGAGCCCCTGGCTCTTGCTCACCAGGACCACGAGCTGCGGGGCCATCTGAGCGAGTGCACGCGACACGGCCTGCTGATAGTCCTGATCGAGCGAGCCGAACGCGGCGTCCATCACGATGGGGTATGCGCCAGCGTCCTCGGCGGACTTGCCCTCCGCCCGGCGCTCCTTTCGGATCTCACGGGCAAGCTTAGAAACGGCTGCCACGAAGCTGAGGCTCAGGATCTGGTTCTCACCGGTCGACTTCGGGACCGGTAGTTCAACGCCGTTGACATCCTTGTGAAGCGTCAGTTCGAAGCCTTTGCTCAGGGTGGGGACATGGTTTTGGTGCGTGATACTCCGGAACACCGTCTTCAACTCGGCATCCAGACGCCGACGCATGTCCTCCTCACGGATCGCCAAGATCTCGTCGAGTGCGCGCCGTACCGACTGCACGAGGTCAGAGCGTGCCCGAGCCTTTGCCGCGAGCTCGTCGGTGACCTTGGCGTGGCTGCGCTCCTTCGTCTTCTGCGTGATGTCTTTTGCGATGCGCTCGAGATCGCTCTTGACCGAGCCGATCCGCTGCTGCTTAACCCCGATGCGGCTGTTGAGGTCCATGCGTTTTGCCTCGAGAGCCTGGACATCCTCAAGGCTGCTGTCGCGCAGCTTGCCATCGAGTTCGGACTTGCTTTCCTCGAGGCGGGTGACCCGATCGCGCTCGGTGCCGATGCGCTTCATGATCTGCGAGAGGCCGTCGCGCAGATCAGCGCGTGCGGAGGACAGCGGGGCGATCTGCCCACTGAGTTGCTGCCAAGCCGTCTCGACCGCCTGCAGTCCTGCCCGTTGACGCCAGTCCTTGACGTGGTCCCACGGCGCCGTGTGCTCGACCAGCGGCGTCCTGCAGATACAGGCGCCATCCTCGAGGAGCTGGTCGACGAACTCCCGCTTGAGCGGCGCAGGCAAGGCGCCCTTCCGGTACAGGCCATCGGCCATCACCTGGGTCTTATCGCCGAGAGCCTCCGTGAACGCCAGGAAGCCGCGTGTCGCGACCAAAGTTGCTCGCTCGGCCAAGGCCGTGTCGCGAGCGCCTCGAGCCTCCTCCAGTTCCTTGCTGACGGCATCGCGCTGTGCCTGAATCGGGGCTGCGGCAGCATGCTGACGCAGCAGATCGGTGACGATCTCCCGCTCCTCGGCCAGGACCGCAAGATCGCCTTCGAGTACCTTCAGATCCTCCCGGGCGGTCGTCTCACGCTCGCGGAGCTCGTCTATGGCGGTCTGGATCTCATTGGCCTTGTCGCCACCGTGCTTCTTTAGGTCCTGGGTCAGGCGCCGGTCGACCTTGGGCAGGTGCACCAGGGCTCGTTCGACCTGCTCGAGATCCAACAGCACCTTGATGTCCTGCTGAACCTCGGCGTATGCCCCCTTCTTGACCAGGTTCTCGATGCGTTCGCCATTGAAGAAGAAGAACCGGCTGACGCCCTGCGGCAGGATGCTGTAGATCTTCTCCTGCGGGGCGCCAACGATCTCCGACGCGCCGTCAGCCATGGTTGTCCAGAGCTGGACCACAGGCGAGGGCGTCGATTGCTGGTCCGATTCCTTGCGGAGGCTCGCGCGGCGCAGCACACGGTAGGTCTGCCCCTCGTGGTCGAACCGCACCTCGACGGCGACCTCTACAGAGTCGCCATTCGGAAGGGCTCGCCACACGCTGTCTGTCACCATGCGGTCCTGGTGTTCGACGTCGTCAGACATCGTCCCGTATAGCGCCCAGGTGAATGCGTTCAGGAACGTGGTCTTGCCGGCGCCGTTCGCACCGAACAGCAGGGAGACTGGCCTGATCGAGTCTGAACTGAGATCGAAGGACTGGACACCTTGGAACTGACGAAAGTTGGTCAGCGTGATCGAATGTAGCCTCACGGGATGATCTCCTTCACCGCGGCGATCAGATCATCCGTCGGATCGTACGCGCGCAGGTGTAGCTTCGCCCGCTCGATCTGGAGGACACGCTTGAGCAACGCCCGTTCCTCGTCACTGAGCTCCTCGAGCACTTGCTTCTCTGTGCGACCCTCACCGGTCACTTCGTATCCTTCCTCGCCCTGGTCTGTGCCATGTCCTCCGCCTACATGTCCATCAGCTGGTAGCGCTCTTTGAGCGGTCGCAGTACCTCGAGCGTCGTCTCGTAGTTTTCCGACAACTTGCCGAACTCATTGGCCCTTTCGAGCTCACGTTTCAGCAGAGCTCGCTCGACGTCGAAGTTGATCGGCGTTCCCGATTGCGGAACCGCCAGGTAGTCGAGGATCTCAGCCTTCTCCTTACCGTCCGCCCGGCGCAGTAGGCGCCCACGGCGCTGAATGAACTGCCGCGGGTTGCTACTGCTGGCCAGCAGATAGCCGACACGGGCATCCGGGATGTCGACGCCCTCGTCGAGGCAGCGCATCGCGACGAGCACTCGCAGGTCGTCACCGGTACCGAAGCGCCGGAGCAAAACCTTGCGCTCTGCCCGCGGTGTCTCCGATACGTAGGAGTGCGCGGACAGGTTCAACTGGTTGCCGATCAGGTTCATCGCGTCCCGAAGCTGATTCGCTCCTGGCGGGTCACCCGGCTCCATCGGGCGCCGCCCCTCGGCGCAGTAGACGAGCTGGAACCACGAATCGGCCCGTGCACTGACGTCTGACCGTAGCTGTGCGAGTTTTCCCTCGGCATGCCCGAGGACACTTGCTCGCTGCCGCAGGAGGAAGCCCATCGGGGAGTCGGGATCCGCGTCCCTGAGGCTGTCGCCAGCTGAAAGCCGCCTGGCAATCTGACTAGTCAGATCAACGTACAAGTTGGTCTCGTAGTCATTCAGCTCGATCAGACGCGGCATGTAGAGATAACGGCACAGTGCGCCCATCTCGATGGCCGCGCCAAGCCCCAACTCGAACACGATCGGGCCGAAGTAATCGATCAACGCGTCGGTACCCTCATCGTCGAACCAACGCTCCGGGGTCGCCGACAGCGCCAGGCGGTAGGTTGCGTTGGGCGGCAGTGCCGAGCGATAGGTTGAAGAGCCGAGGTTGTGAGCCTCGTCAGCGATGATCATCAGCGGCTGGGAGATCCGAGAAAGCACCGACTGAAACCTGTCGCCGGCGAACGACGAGTTCGTCGCGACGATCGCTACGATCGGACGTTGTCCCATGCGGGCTTCGTTGATCTGGTCCTCGACGATCGGCAGCCACTTCTGACTGGACTCGTAAACAGCGACCGGGCGGACGCCGAACGATTCGACCTCAGTGAGCCACTGATCGACGAGGTGCTGAAGCGGTGCCAGGACCAGGACGATCAGCGGCTCCTCACGCTGGCGCAGGACGTTGGCCAATTGGGTCGCGGCAATCATGGCCGTCTTTGTCTTGCCAGTGCCGGTTGCCATCTTGAGGATCCCGCGGCCCCGGTGCGTCAGCCATGACTCGATCGCTTCCCGTTGGTAGCCACGGACATCTTTCGTCAGCCACTCAGGAATTGTCAGCCGTGCCGGTTCCGTCGTGACGACGGGCGACGGTGTGAGCGCATTGTCGCGTCCAGGCAGGGCGGCCCGCCGCCGGTCGCTCCCCAGCTCGATGAGACGATCGCGAGCGACATCTGGGAACCGCTCTACGCTGAGGTGCGGCGTCTGGTTGGACCACAGAGCCTGGAAGTCCGCCTCGAGTCGGAGCGCCCGAGCACCATCACCCGTCACCCAGCCCCGGTACACCTCGACGGACTCGAAGTTCGCCATCAGGCCGCCGTACGTCTCGTTACTGCTCCCGGTGAACCCGATCAGGTCACCGACCGCGTCACGGAACACCCCGATCTTCTCGTGGTAGATGCCGATGCGTCCCTCCTGTTCGACGAAGGCCAGCTTGATGTCCAGCCGGCCTTCAGCGATCAGGCGCCCGAGGAGTCCGAGACCGTCCAGGACCGTCTCGCGCTGCTCGATTTCGAGCTCACGCAGTGTCGCCCGCTCGATGACCTCGCGGACGTCGTAACCGCGCTCGATGTCGATGATGTCGTCTTCGTTGAGATGCGGGGAAGCAACCAGCTTCATCGTGCCGCCGCGCTCGGCGAAAGCCTCGATGCCACGGGCGAACAGGGCAAGGCTCGTCGATGTGAAGTAGCCGACGGCCCGACTGTAGGTCGTCGCCACCGAGAACGCCGGCACGTAGAAGTTCGCGACGACATCTTCCTGGTCACTGCGGTATCGATCACTCAGGGCGAGTGAGCGAAGACTGGACGTGGGCGGAGTCACAACAGATCCATAATCTCGTCGACGTCCACGGTCGGCGCAACGCGCTCGACGTGGTGACCAGTCTCCAGGATGTCACGAACGCCGGTAAGGAGATCGGCGATGTCGCTGTCCCCGCGCTCCCTATAGCCGCCGATCACGCTGGTCACTGGCGAGTCCTTCGGGAGCCCGATCGCCTTTGCCAGCGCCTCCCGAGCCTCGGCGACGTCGAGCGCGCCAGGGGCACCGATCAAACTCAGCGCGTCCGTGAGGGCATCACCTGCCAGCTCGCGCGCAGGGTCGAAGGTGAAGCTCCCGTCATCTCGGACGATTACGAAGGCGTCGGTGTCAGCAGCGGTATCGCTGTCCATGAGGAACCGTCGGATCGTTCCGAACGATGGCTGAGTGCCGGTCCAACTGACGGCCTGTGGGCCGAGCGGCGACTCCAATTGGCGGGTCTGGCCGAACTGCAGCCCAAGGATGCTGGCGATCGCCATCGGCGCGACGAAGCCACTCCCGCGGAGGTGGTCCTTGGTGATGCGCACGCGGTACGCCCAAGCCCCCTCGTGGCGGAACAGACGCCGGGTTCGCGCCGGCGACTTCCGGCTCTCCCTACCAGCGGCCGCCAGGCGAACGATGCCGTCCCGATTCTCGAACGGCGGCGAGCTGGCGTAGGCAACCACACTGCTGGCCGTGACGCTGTACTTGCCCGTGATGTACTCGATGAGGTCGTTCAGGCCGACATGGCCTCCACCGCGCGCCACCTGTTCCCGGATGAGCGAGCGAACTCCGGCGTAGGAGTCCATGCCCCATTCCGATAGGGCCCAGCGGTCACGGTCGACTCGTTCGAAGCGATCGTCCTGGCTCATGGCGTTGCGGAGCGATCCACTGCTCCGCTCAACGATGAAGCGGTCCACGATCTCTTGGGCGCTGAGCGGTGTCCCTGCGACCGAGAGGATCGCCGCACCGTAGTCGCCGACCGACTGAGTCCGGGTGAGAACGAAATCGCCATGGTTGATGTAGCTGCAGTGCGTCAGCCAAGACGCCGTCAGCTCCGGTAGGCGCTCGAGCTGGCTGGCCTCGATCAGGTCGAGGCTGTCGAGGCGTACGACGCCATACTTGTCAGCTCGCTCCTGCAAGAGCGTCTGTGTGATCGTTCTCGCGGCCGTCATGGTGGGCGCAACGCACCACCCATCCGCAATCTCGTAGGCGTCATCGAGGCGGTCCAAGACGCGCCAGGCGGGCTGACCAACCGCGTCGACCGTCCTCCTCAGCGCAGGGATGAGGGTGACCAGGTCGTCGAGTGGACGGATGGTGCCGATCAGACCGCGGACGGCCTCGGCAACGAGTTCGAGCGGGCCGCCGTCACTCAGGAAGCCGAGCACCGCACCACGCGCCTTGCCTTCGATCTGGCGCACCCGCTCCCGAGTCACGCCGAGGTTCTTGCCGATCTCGTCCAGGGTGACGGGATTGTCGGCGAAGAGTCGGGCAGACAAGATCTGAGCGGCGCGAGGGTCGAGCAGTCGAAGGGCTTCGTCGAGGAGCCCTGCCACGTCCATATCGCGCTCGTCGGCGACCAGGATGTCTTCGCCCCTGAGCGCTTCGAGTCGCTGACGGGCCCGGAGAATCTCCTCCGGAGCTCCGGGGGGCAGCGGCGTGCCGAGTAGAGGCTGACCGGGGAGGCCGATGGTGGCGTACCAGGTCGCGATCTGGGAGAGGTCGTCCACCGATGTCGACATCCATTTCGGCAGCCGGACCTGCTCAACCTGCGGTTGCGGCGCTGAGTGAACTACGTGATAGTCCGTCATCACCGCAGGCGTCGTGACCGAGGCTGATGCGTCCGCCAGTCCTTGCAGGATGGCGTCGACCGTGCCGACGCCGACCTGCCGCCAGCCGAGTATCCCGTCGAGCGTGATGCCCGCCAGATCGCCGGCCCGAGAGCAGTCGTGCTGGATGAGCGCGTTGATCGCACGGGCAGGTAGCTGCAACTGGTGTAGGTCGACGTCAGGCGCCAGCCCGGGGAAGATCTGCTCTATGGTCCACTGGGTCAGGTGTGCCATCGCTAGCTCGGAGATCTGAGCCGACCGCTGCCGACGCACGGCTTCATCCGTGTCGTCGATGACGTCGTTCCACCACGTATCGGTGCCAGAGTCCGCAGCGCCTTTCAGCCATGGGAAGGCGTCGAGCCAGCTGCGCGGACGCGGATCGGGGAACGAGGAGTCGTTGGTCATGCGGTGGTCACTCCCTCCTTGGGTCTCGCTCTTTATATCGGTGAACGCCGACACAACATCTTGATCGATTGACCTGACTCGTGGGGCGGTTCAGTGGATTCCGTCGAGGAGACTGGGCTGGAGCACCGTCGGCGAGACCGTCGTTGCCGCCGGCCGCCCCTGCGCCGATCGGTGCGAAGCCGCGTCTTGAGCGCTGGGGGAGCTCGGCCACTCCGTACCCGGCTTGTACGTGGTGGCCAGCCCACAGCCCTGAACGCCCCGCCGCGTAGCGAGTGACCAGGATCAGTCCCAGTAAGGCGCGGACCGGACAGTGACCGGATGATGTCGACTGCTGACGCGGATCACCGCTACCGCCGAACGCTGACTCGGATGTTCCGCAGCGTGACCGTCCTGGGCGCCGTCGCGGAGGCGCCCGAGCCTCGCAGTAGTACTGTCCTTCCGCCCGTCCGGATGTGACTCACCGTCGGGTACCGTGATACCCGCACGCACCGGGTCATGCTGGAGGCAATGAGTGTCTGAGATCGCGTTCGAGTACCCCGCGCACATCACGCGACAGACGGACGACGGCACGCCCCTAGTCTTCTTCGCAGCGCCTGCCACCGAGATTGAGTCATGGGTCGGGATTCCGCAGCGCAGCCGACTCGCGGACGAGGAGACCATCGGCTTCCAGCGCGAGGAGAGCCGACCACGCATTCGTGAGATCTCCAGCTTCTACCGCGATGAGCGTAACGTGGTGCAGAACCCACTCCTCGCCGCTCCACAGTCAGATTCCGCAGCGACGTTCGTACCCCTCGATGGCCACAGCGAGTTCGGCGTCATCCGCATCACGAGCGAGGACTTCTCCGGGAAATCCCTGCTGGACCTCATGACTCGTGTCGTGCAGCGTCTCGAAGCCCGTGTGCCTGATCTCAAGGAGACCCAGCTCGACCCTGAGAAGCTTGCAGCTATCTCGCGGCGGGCGCGAGAGGAACACGACTTCTACGGCGGTCTCGACGAGGATCTGGAAGGCGAGGATGATGTCTCGGTGTCGCCGGCCGGCGACAACTCGGACGCGGCGAGTGTCCTGCTGACGGACGAGACCCATCTCATCGACTTCTACACCGAGCTCCGTGGTCGGATCAATGTCTTGAAGGTGATGGATCCGGGCACGATCCCGGATGAGTTCATCGGCTTCGGTCGCGAAGCCATGTTGAGTTACCTCAAGCCCATCATGCTCGTGGACGGTCAGCACCGTCTCAAGGGTGCCGTATTGGCAGCCGAGCAGAAGGCCAACGGTCCGGAGGGCGAGGAATTCCTCCTCAACGCTGTCGAGGATGGCCTCGACGCCGACCAGGCCAAGGAGCGTTACCTCACCGCCAACGCCCGCCGACTGCCAGTGTCCTTGCTGCTCAACCCCAGCCCCAGCGAGCACGTCTTCCAGTTCGTGGTGGTGAACCAGAAAGCCACCCCCATGGGGAAAGCGTTGCTCGGGACCATCGTGTCGACGAGCCTGAGTCGCGAGGAGCTGGAGCCGGTAGCGCAACGGCTGCAGAACGCCGGCATCAAGCTGGATGACTCCCAGGCTGTCGCCTACCTCACCCGGCATGACTCCAGCCCGTTCAAGGGGTGGGTCCAGACCGGTATGGCCGGAGACCAAAAGGGCTACCTCCAGTGGAATGTCCTGAAGGATCTGGTGAGTATTTTCCGGCAGCTTTCGGGAGGGAAGCTCTTCGGACAGCGCAACGACTACGCCGACGTTTGGAAGAAGAAGCTCCTTGGGGAGAGTGCATTTGTCTCGGATTTCGAGACATTCGAGGAGAAGGCAGCTGCGTGGGCGCAACCTGACGGGCCTTGGCGGTCGGTCTTCATTGCCTTCTATACGCGGATCCGGGATGAGTTCGGATCTGGCGACCTAGAGGCCCATAATGCCTGGGGCTCCACTCAGAGCAATCTCTTCAACAAGATCAGCCTGACTATCCTCGCCGCCGATTACTTCGAGTATCTGACAACGCTGAAGCAGACGCTGAATAGCCTCGATGATGTCCACACGACCATAACGGAGTGGCTGGAGGGCGTGAACCGGACGTACTTCGACCGCGACTGGCGCATGGAGGGGCGCGGCATCAAGAAGGACACTCCTGTGATTCGCAGGACCTGGGCGAGTCTCTGGTCGGAGTATCGGAAGAACCCGGAGTCCTTGCCCAAGGTAACCAGCTACAACCCGGCAGCCAAGGCGTGATGCAGCCTCAGGAGATCGGCGAGTTCTTCACGAGGGTACAGAAGGTCGCTGACGACAACTGGTCGGACTGTACCGTAAAGCACTTGGCCAATCATGCAATCCCGGAGGGGATGCTCGGAGACCGTGGCTGGCTGCTCCGAGGGGACGCAGCCGTGACGTGGGGCCGATGGTTCGTGGAGAGCATCGTTGACCTCGCCCCGTATGTGGCCGAGAGCGAACGCAACATCGGCCATCTGCACAGGGCGGTGCTGCGTCATTTCGAGCAGATGGCACCGACTTCACCCAAGGATGAGAGGCAGGAGTACGCCAAGCCGTTGACCCGATTCGCGTGGCAGATCGTGCTCTCTCGTCGTTCACGGGTGCGGGAGCCGATCAATGCTGCGTTGCGCGAGGCAATATGGTCCGACAGTCAACCTGATCCTCGGTGCTACCTGTGCGGTTATCAGTTCACTAGTCAGGCGCGCGACAAATTCCTCGGGCTCAGCAGGGAGGTGCCTCCAGTGCCTCGATTTGTGGATTTCACTCGACCTCGTGGACTGAGGAGCCCTCACCTGCAGATTGAGGTCGACCATGTCATCCCTGTCGCCGACGGCGGCCAGACCGGCATCGAGAACCTGCGGCTGGCTTGCGGCTGGTGCAACTCGACCAAGAACCGTTTTTCGAATATCTACGACTCTGCCCAATGGTTTTACGGCGCATTCTCTCACCCGCTGCTCGGCCCGGTGACGATTCCCCAGCCGCTATGGATATTGCGCACGGTGGCTACCCGGAAGAGATGCGAATTCTCGGCGGGCTGTTCGGCCCGCATCGAGAACAGCGAGCTGTTCGGTGGACCGCGCAACGAGTTCGGCGCCCTGTCGCCCTCGAACATTGCTGTGTATTGCCCTGAGCATGATCCTTGGAAAGACAAGCGCTGGGTCGGGCCGGGGAGACTACGTAGTTCGATGACTAGTAGCTCTCGCTGACCATCCCACTGGGTGACCTCTCGCATGGCCCGAGGGCAACGAGCGAAAACAGCGGCCTCAAGGTCGCGCCTGCTGGTCGGGCGTACCGGGTACTCCCCTCACCGACACTCCCTTTGATCGCAGCAGCTCTTCAGCACGCACGTGATGGTGGGGGCCGAGCGGCCCCCACCATCACGTGACGTCTCCTTACGCGTCGATGCGGGCGATCTTGCGGCCGGTCTTGAGGTAGAAGGTCACCTCGCCAGCGATGTCGTCCTTGCTGACGAGGGTCGACAGCCGCTGGCGGGTAGCCTCCTTGTCGAGCTGGGTGGTGTGCTGCTCGCCGTCCACCTCCGCGATGAGACGGAGGCCGTTCTGGGCGGCGACGCGGCGGGCGGCGGAGTTGCTGGGGCGAAGCCCAGGACCTGGGTGAGCAGGGTGACCAGAGCAGTCTCGGCGTGCTCCTCGAGGGAGATGGCCGGGAGGTTCTGCGCTTCACCGGAGGTCCGCGTGGAGAAACGGGCTGTGTACTCCGCGCGGCTCAGCTACCTTCAGTCCGTCGAGGTTGGCGGTGACCTCGCCGGCGAGAATGCGCTTGACGGCCATGGGGTGCGCGGTGACGGTGGCGATCTCCTCGTCGGTCCACTCGGCAAGCTGATTGAGGTAGGGCGCGACGAGGTGGTTGGGGATGGACATCACACGGCCGAAGATGTCGTCCTGAGAGGAGGAGAGGCCAAGGTGGTTGCCCTTGGACTTGGGCATCTTGGAGCCGTGCCGTCAGCGCCCTCGATGAGCGGGGTGGTGATGACGATCTCGGACGCCTGCTGCCGGATCTCAGGTGTGGTCAACTAGGCCCATTGTCACCTTCCCAGGATGTGATTGCTGATGAGCACTCAGGCCGATGGGCTCGAGCCGTGGAAGATCCACGGCGACCGCGTGGTCTATGACAACCCATGGGTACAACTGGCGCTCGTGGACGTTGAGCCGCCTGGCGTGGCGCGCTTCGAGCATCACGTCGTGCGGTTGAAGCGCGTGGCCATAGCCGCGGTGCTGGATGCCAATGATCGCGTGTTGATGCTCTGGCGGTACCGCTTCGTGCCGCAGTCCTGGGGCTGGGAGCTTCCCGGTGGCATCGTCGATCCCGGAGAGGATGGTCTGGGGGCTGCTCTGCGCGAGGTCGAGGAGGAGACCGGCTGGCGACCGGATCACCTCGACCACGTGGTTACCTTCCAGCCGATGGTCGGCATGGTGGACTCGCCGCACGAGGTGTTCGTCGGCCAGGGGGCGGCCCTCGTGGGCGCGCCCGAGGACGGCGAGGAGGCCGGCCACGTCGCGTGGGTGCCGATGTCCGAGATCCCGAAGCTCATGGCGGAGGGGAAGCTCATGGGTTCGGGAACCTTGGTGGCGCTCCTGCATGTCCTGGCTTCCCGTAGGCATGGATAGCCGGGGAGATCACTACCCTCATCGCGATGCTTCGAACTTTCCGACCAGTTGGTCGATTCGGGCGCGTTGGCGGGCCGACCCCGTGCGGCTGGCCAGGAGCCGCGCCTGACGGAGGTGGTTCATGGCCTCGTTCTGTTCCTCTCGGGCGAGGTGAGCCTGGGCGAGATCGCAGTGCAGGCCGGCGGTCGCCCGCGTGAAGGTCGCGTCCATTTTGCCGAGCGCGTCGTACAGGTCGCTCATCGCGGCGTCGTCGCCCAGGCGGGCGAGGACGTTACCTCGCCACCGGGCCAGGTGACCGTCGTTGAGGAAGATGCTCAACATGTCCGGGTCTCGGTCTGAAGCTCCGGCGGGGAGAGTGGCCGCTGCCAGGTCCAGGGACCGTCGGCAGGCTTCTGTCTGACCGGCCTGAGCAAGGAGTTCGGCTTCGGCAGCGTGCAGCCATGCGGCCAGCCGAGGGGAGGCGCTGGTGCCAACGGAGCGGTGCGCTTCCTGGACGAGCTGTACGGCGAGATCACTCTTTCCGGCAGCCGACAACACGTACGCCTGCTCGGCCATGGCGTGCGCCAGGTACATCGGCTCCTTCGCCTCGGCGGCGGCTCGCTTGCCCAGTTCGTAGTGACGCCAGGCTCGTTCCGTGGCACCGACGTCGAGTGCCTGCCACGCCGCCAGCGTGGCTGCCCCGGCGAGTGCCCGAGCGATGGGCTCCCTGGTGGCTGGCAACACGGCGAAGGTCAGCGAATCCTCCAGGGCTGTCAGGTGTGCCTGCATCTGGTCCACCAGCGCGGCAGCGCCCATCTGGCGGTCCACCGTGCGCAGGAGCTCGGTCTGGGCCATGAAGGTGTCCACCATGCCGAGGCTGAGACTGTGCGCCGCTTCGATGCGGCCGACCAGTTCGTCGTAGCCGTCGACGGCCAGCGGTTCGCCACCTGTCGCGCCGCTGCCGAGAAGTTCTCGGTCGGTGAGCCCGAGCAGCGCGCGAAGCACTGAGGCGTACAGGGGGCCGATCGGTCGGCGACCGTTCTCCCACTCCGAGACGTAGACGCGCAGGCTCGCCGTCGAGGCGATGTCGAGGAGATGCTGGCGGGCGTGCCGCTCCATCTCGTGGACAAGCCGCTCCTGCGACCAGCCCCGCTCCTTCCGAGCCTGCCGCAACTGAGCTGACACTCCTCGGCCCACCCCTTGATCGTGCCGATTGACCCGTCCTGGCCGTGTTGCCGCAGGTCAGCGAGGGTTAACTCGCAGACGTTAGGGACGGTTGGCTACCAGCCTGGCGCTCAGTCAACTTCCATTGTTCCCACGCTAATCAATGAGCTGCCCGCCGGTCCGAGGTTCGTCCGGATCCCCTCAGGCGGCGGCACGTTGGAGATCACTCACCGAACCGCCAATGCGTGTTCGGCGACACCCCGTCTGCTTCGGAACGGCTCCGGGCAGTGACAGCACGAGTGGGAGCAATCCGGATGAGAACCGACTCTCGAACGTCCCAGGTGACAGCGCCCCTGGGCCCCAGGCGCCCGGCCCTCCGCCGGGCCGAGGAGCCGATGGGGCGATCTGCCATTCGCGATGCCCGCCCCGCTACACCTCGGCACAACCTCGTAGTGGTCGGCTTCGACGAGATCGTCGCGAACAAGTACCTGCCTTGCATCCGCGACGCGATCGAGGCCGGCCATGTCGACTCGTACTCCATCATCGACCTGGAATCGGAACGGTCGACGATCGAGGAACGCATCCACGGAGTCGACCTGAAGCCCCGGGAGGTCGTCTACCTTCCCGCGGCGGGAAGCGGTGCCACCGCGCTGCGGAGGCAACCGGAACTGATCGAGGCCGCGATCGGGCAGCTTCGTCTGCCTGAGCTGCCGATGAAGGTGTACATCGCGACCGAGGTGCGGGCGCACGAAGCCTATCTGCGCTACTGCGTCGAGAACGGCATAGATTCGCTGGTGGAGAAGCCGGTCTTGGCTCCGTTGGTGAACGGCCGGTTCGCGCCGGCCCGGATCACCGAGGTCATGCAGGAGCTCATCGCTCAGGCCAGCCGTACCGGTGCCAACCACTCCGTGATGACGCTGAGCCGGTACCACCGCATCTACAACGGGGAGTTGCTGCGCTCGCTCGAAGAGCGGGTTCGGGAATGGCAGGCCCCCGTCACGTCATTTCACCTGCGTGCCGCCGGCGGTGTGTGGAATCTCCAGCACGAGTACGAGTCGCGGGACGATCACCCCTACCGGTACGGCTACGGGATGGTGATGCACGGCGCGTACCACTACATCGATCTCGCCGTGCAGTGCCTGTCCCTCAACAAGCTCGTGTTTCCGGACCGCCGCTTCAGGCTCGAAGTCAGCTCGTTCGGCGCCTTCCCGACCGACCAGCACCTCCGGATCCCGAATCCGACCGCCAGCCGGTTCGAGGACGGGAGCCCGCGCTGGCCGTACGCCGAGACCGCGGCGCACTCCTTCGGCGAGACGGACATCACCGCCACGTTCCGCCTGGTCGATGTCGCGTCGGATCGGACACTGACCGTCGGGACACTGTCCTTCGAGCAGACGACGCCGTCCATCCGCAGCTGGCAGGACCTCCCGGATGACGTCTACAACAAGAACGGGCGCACTTCGAGCGTCGACCTCGAAGCCCAGCTGTCGACCCTCTACTCCGCACACGTCCACTGCTACGACGTGCCCCGTGGGCAGAACGCGGACAAGATCGACGCCTTCGCCCGGCTGACCACGCGAGCGAACGCTTCTCTGCTGCCGAACGAGCGGTACACGTCGGTCAACACGTTCGACGGGTTGTTCCACAGCGACAGCAACAGGCAGCTCATGGAGAACTGGCTGCAGGGGACCGAGAACAGGAGCTCGCTCTCCGCGCACCTGCTGCCGATGAAGGTCACCGAGGCGTTGGCCTCCTCTCTGCTCACCCCCGGCCGGGCCGTCGAGATCGACGAGTTCTAGGCGCCTGTCTCGCTCGTCCCTCCAACCTCAGGTGGTGCTCCCTTGTCTGTACAGCACTCGAAGGCGTCGCTTCACGCCTACTACGCGGAGGCGTTACGGAACGGCCGGAGCACCGGCGAGAAGCTGTGCGCTCCCGTTCCGGCACGGTTCCTCGCCCTTCTGGCTTCCCTCCCCGCGGACACTCCGCGCCGCGCTCTGGACCTCGGGTACGGCGCCGGGACGTACACCATCGCCCTGGCGGAGGCCGGGTTCACCGTCGTCGCGGTGGACCAGGCGCCGGCCGAGCCGCTGCTCCACCGGCTCTTGCCGCACAAGGACCTGGCTGAACGGGTCACCGTGGTGGAGTCCCTCATCGAGAAGTACGCGGTCCAGGAGGACTTCGGCCTGCTCGTCGCGAAGGACGTCCTGCACTACCTGTCACAGCACGACGTCGAACGTCTGCTCACCGGGGCCGTCCGCAGCTCCCGATCGGTCAACCTGCACTACCTGGAGGTCTTCACCGCGATCTCCCGGACGGACGCCCGTGGCGGGCAGATCCACATCGAGGGCGAGGCTCGGTACACGTCGGACACCCTCGGCCGTGCGCTGGAGCGAATCTACGACGGCTGGGACGTCTCCGTGCGATGGGAAGACCACACCGAGCAGGACACGCGCTCGGGGCGCAGCTACTTCGAAGCGACTCGCGCGACCGTCGTGGCGTCGCGCAGGTTCCCGGCTCCGGTCAGCCCCGCGGCCACGAGTGGAAGGGAGACGGCATGACCATCACGGATTCCGGAGGTGTCAGCTTCGTTGTCCCCTGCCACAACGCGGGTGACTATCTCATCGAGGCCGTGGAGTCTGTTCTCGGGCAGCCGCTTCAGCGCCCGTACGAGGTGGTGATCGTGGACGACGGGTCGGACGACAAGTCGACCCTCAAGGCCATCGGCACCTGCACCGAACTGTCCGGCGTACGCCTCGTCCGGCTCGAACAGCGCCAAGGGCACCACGTAGCCAGGAACACCGGCGTGGCAGCCGCGCGGATGGAGTACGTGATGCAGGTGGACGCCGACGACCGGCTGGCCACCGACCCGTATCTCCTCAGGGAGGGGTCCTATCCGGACCGGGCGGTGGAGATCCTCGAGGCTGATGCCGATACGGCCTTCGTGCACACCATGTCGTGGATGATCGGCGCCTTCGAGGGGTACACGATCTCCTCGTACCCGTGCCGCGAGGACTTGGTGGTGCGCAAGCACCACGTCCCGACGTCGATACTCTGCCGACGGGCCGACGCTCTCGAATGCGGGCTGTACGACCCGAAGGTGCTCAAGTGGGGAGACTGGGCCTTCGCGGTCAATCTGCTGGCAAGCCGGCACAGGCGAGGGGCCGGCAATACCATCCGATGCGTGGCCGGACCATTCCACGAGTACCGAGTGCACTCACGGGTCGAGCGAGTGTCCGACGCGACGGTCTCGGAGCTCGACATGACTCTCCTCGTCGTGGAGAAGAACCTGGACTTCTTCCGGGACCGACTGGACCGGAACGACGGGGCTGCCGAGATCGCCCGCGACCTGCTGAGTCAGAAGCCAACGCGCCTCGACGACCTCCTGCACATGGCGAACTTCGATCTCCACCAGGCTCAGATCGTCGCGGAGCAGCGCGAGTTCTCTCTGTCGAGCCCGTACGAGGCGCTGGGAATTCCGTAGGAGTCGCTACCGGGAGCCCGCTGTAGAGGTGCCCGAGGCCGAATAGCCCGGAGGGGGCCCAAACCATACGGTTTGGGCCCCCTCCGGGCGTGTTCCGCTGCCTACTGCGGCGGCAGCTTGTCCAGCTGGGTCTGAAGCCGAGCGATGTCCGCCTCGGCCTTGGCGAGGCGACCCTTGATCTTGTCCACGACGTCGTCGGGGGCCTTGGCGATGAACGCCTCGTTCCCGAGCTTGGACTCGGCCTGCTGCTTCTCCTTCTCGGCTGCGGCCAGGTCCTTACCCAGTCGCTTGCGCTCGGCCGCCACGTCGATGGTGCCCGACAGGTCGAGCGAGACCGTGGCGCCGGCCACCGGCAGGGAGGCGGTGGCGGCGAAGCCCTCGCCCTCCGGCTGGAGGCGGAGCACCTGACGGATGGCCGCCTGGTGCGGGGCCAGCGCCGTGCCGTCGAGCTCCAGGCGAGCCGGGACCTTCTGGGCGGGCTGGAGGCCCTGGTCGGAGCGGAAGCGGCGGACCTCGGTGACGACCTGCTGGACCAGCTCGATCTCCTGCTCCGCGGGCTCGTCGCGGAACCCGGAGTCGGTCGGCCACTCGGCGACGACGACCGACTCACGGCCCGTCAGCGTGGCCCACAGGGTGTCCGTGACGAACGGGACGATCGGGTGCAGCAAGCGCAGGGTGACGTCGAGGACCTCACCCAGGACGCGGGCCGAGACCTTGGCCAGTTCGCCGCCCTCGAAGAACGTCGTCTTCGACAGCTCGACGTACCAGTCGAAGACCTCGTCCCACGCGAAGTGGTAGAGGGTGTCCGCGAGCTTGGCGAACTGGTAGTCCTCGTAGTACGCATCCGCCTCGGTGACGACCTTGTTCAGCCGCGAGAGGATCCAGCGGTCGGTCGCCGAGAGCTTCTCCGCGGGCGGGAGTTCGCCCTCGACCGTGGCGCCGTTCATGAGCGCGAAGCGCGTCGCGTTCCAGATCTTGTTGGCGAAGTTGCGGGACGCCTGGACCCAGTCCTCGCCGATCGGGACGTCGACCCCCGGGTTGGCGCCCTTGGCCAGGGTGAAGCGCAGGGCGTCGGAGCCGTACTTGTCCATCCAGTCCAGCGGGTTGACCGTGTTACCGAACGACTTCGACATCTTCTTGCCGAACTCGTCCCGGACCATGCCGTGGAACGCGATCGTGCGGAACGGCGGCTGGCCGTCCATCGCGTAGAGAGCGAACATCATCATCCGGGCGACCCAGAAGAACATCAGGTCGTAGCCGGTGACCAGGACGGAGTTCGGGTAGAACTTCTCCAGGTCCGGCGTCTGCTCCGGCCAGCCCAGCGTGGAGAACGGCCACAGGCCGGACGAGAACCACGTGTCGAGGACGTCGGTGTCCTGCGTCCAGCCCTCACCCGTGGGCGCCTCGTCGTCCGGGCCGACGCAGACCAGCTCACCGTTCGGGCCGTGCCAGACCGGGATGCGGTGGCCCCACCACAGCTGGCGCGAGATGCACCAGTCGTTGAGGTTGTCGACCCAGTCGAAGTAGCGCTGCGACATGTCGGCCGGGTGGATGTTGACCCGACCGTCGCGGACCGCGTCGCCGGCGGCCTTGGCGAGGGTCTCGACCTTGACCCACCACTGCATCGACAGCCGGGGCTCCAGCGTCGTCTTGCAGCGTGAGCAGTGGCCGACGGAGTGGACGTAAGGGCGCTTCTCGGCGACGATCCGGCCCTCGGCACGCAGGGCAGCGACGATCGCGGAGCGCGCCTCGAAGCGGTCCAGGCCCTGGAAGGGGCCGTGGATGGTGATGATGCCGCGCTCGTCGAGGACCTCGATGGATTCGAGGTTGTGGCGCTGGCCGATGGCGAAGTCGTTCGGGTCGTGCGCCGGGGTCACCTTGACGGCGCCGGTGCCGAACTCCGGGTCGACGTGCGTGTCGGCGACGACCGGAATGCTCCGGTCGGTCAACGGCAGCTTGATCAGCTTCCCGATCAGGTGGGCATAGCGCTCGTCGTCGGGGTGGACGGCGACGGCGGTGTCGCCGAGCATCGTCTCCGCGCGAGTGGTGGCGACGACGATGGTGTCCTCGCCCTCGCCGTACGTCATGGAGACGAGCTCGCCATCGTCGTCCTGGTAGTCGACCTCGATGTCGGAGATGGCCGTCAGACAGCGGGGGCACCAGTTGATGATGCGCTCGGCGCGGTAGATCAGCCCGTCATCGAACATCTTCTTGAAGACGGTCTGGACAGCCCGAGACAGGCCCTCGTCCATGGTGAAGCGGTCCCGGCTCCACGCCAGTCCCTCGCCGAGGCGCCGCATCTGGCCGGCGATCTGCCCACCGGACTCGGCCTTCCACTCCCACACGCGCTCGACGAAGGCTTCACGGCCCAAGTCGTGACGGGACTTGCCCTCCTTCGCGAGCTCACGCTCGACGACGTTCTGGGTGGCGATACCTGCGTGGTCCATGCCGGGCTGCCACAACGTCTCGTAGCCCTGCATGCGCTTGCGGCGGGTGAGGGCGTCGATCAGCGTGTGCTCGAAGGCATGGCCCAGGTGAAGCGAGCCGGTGACGTTCGGCGGCGGGATGACGATCGTGTACGCCGGCTTCTCGCTCTTCGCGTCGGCCTCGAAGTACCCGCGTTCTACCCAACGCTCGTACAGCGCTACCTCTACCTCGGCCGGCGCGTACTGGGTCGGCAGCTCATGGGTAGGCGTAGGCCCGCTCTCGGGGCGCTGTGGAGTGTTGTCGGTCACGACGGTCATTCTAGGCCCGTGGCACCTCTGCCCTCGCCCGACTTTCCTGAAGCAAGCGGGTTGTCACCGGGACGCAGGAGAGACCGCACGGGGGCAGTAGGGCGGGAGCTCGCCCGGGTCGCCCGCTGTCACGGCAGCCTTTCCGACGTCCGGGACCTGCGGGAACAGATCGCCGCTACGGTAACGGTGTGAGCAGCCTCGAAAACTCCCGTGCCCTGCTACTCAAGGCGTGCGCGGAAATCGGCCTGTCCGCTGCCGGAACCGATCCGATCCGGATCGGCGAGAACGCACTGTGGCGGCTGCCCCAGGGGATCGTGGCCCGTATCAGTCGACCCGGCCAATCCGCCGCCGCCAGCCGCGAACTGGCTGTTGCCCGCTGGCTGTACGACTGCGGGGTGCCCGCAGTGCGCCCACTCGCGCATCTCCGGGAGCCGCTCGAGGTCGACGGCAGCCCGGTGACCTTCTGGCACGAGCTGCCCCCGCACCAGCCGGGAGCGGCCGCCGACACCGCGCCGCTCCTCCGGCGCCTCCACGAACTCCCCGTCCCTTCCTTCCCACTGGGCTACCTGGACCCGTTCATCCGCCTGGCCGCCCGGATCGACGCCGCAGCGACCCTCGACAACGACCAGCGGCAGTGGCTGCGCGACCGCCTGGCCGAACTCGAAACAGCGTGGCTGGGCCTCCAACCGACCCTGCCGACGAGCGTCATCCACGGCGACGCCTGGCGCGGCAACGTAGCGGTCACCCCCACCACCACGTACCTGCTCGACTTCGAACGGACCTCCCTGGGGCCTCCCGAATGGGACCTCACCGCTACCGCCGTCGGCTACGGCAGCTTCGGCTCGGTTTCGGACAGCGAGTACGCCGACTTCTGCAAGGCGTACGGGGCCGACATGATGACCTGGGCCGGCTACCCGTTACTGCGGAGCATCCGCGAGCTCCGGGTCACCTGCTTCGCTCTCCAGCACGCGGCGGCCGATCCGGCTCGACACCGAGCGGAAGCCCACTACCGTCTCTCCTGCCTGCAAGGGCAGAGCGGTCCGCGCCCCTGGGGCTGGACAACTGTCAGCTGAGACGTCTATGAGAGGGACGAGCCCGACCGTGACGACTGCACCCGTGATCCGCAGCGATGTCCCCGGATCCTTCGCTTGGGGTGTCTTCCACGAACGCCACCCCAAGCTCATTCAGCAGGTCCTCGACGCGCTGCCGTATGGGTCGGGCGAGCGGGACGCGGTCGAGGAGCTCCTCGCCGAGAGCACTGACGGTGTGCTGCAGCCGCTCAGCACCAGTGCCCCAGATCACCAGCGGTGGTTGGAGTGGGGTGAGGGCCTGTTCGGACGGCCGTGGAGCGAGGCGCCGTTCCTGTGGGCCGAGAGCTACTTCTACCGCAGGCTGCTCGAAGCCACCGGCTATTTCCGGCCCGGGGCCTGGCAGGGCATCGACCCGTTCGCGCCGTTCAAGGACACCGAACTCGCCGGCCCGGCCGTCGACGCCGAGCTGGCGGCCCTGGGCGACCTGCCCTCGGACTTCACCGACAAGCGAGCCGCCGCGCTTCTCTCCTCGGCACTCTGGGGCAACCGCGCCGACCTGAGCTTCCAGATCACCGCGGAGGCCGGAGGGTCGATCGCCTCCGACCTGGTGACCGACGACAGCGAGGCGCTCTGGGCCGAGCTGGAGCGTGCCGAAGGCGGGCGTGTCTGCATCATCGCGGACAACGCGGGCCGGGAGCTCCTGCCGGACCTGGTGCTGGTCGACCACCTCCTCGCCTCCGGTCTGGCGGCGCAGGTCGTCGTGTACGTGAAGCCGCAGCCGTACTACGTGTCGGACGCGACGATGGCCGATGTCCTCGCCACCGTCGAGCGTCTGCGCACCGCGACCACGGCAGCTGCCGGGACGATCGGCGAACGGCTGTGGCGAGCGATGAACAGCGGCGCGCTCGTGGTCCGCACGCACCCGTTCTTCTGCGCACCACTGCCGTTCCATGACATGCCGGCCGACCTCCGGGCCGAGTTCACCGGCGCGGCGATGACGATCCTCAAGGGTGACCTCAACTACCGGCGGCTGGTGGGCGATCAGCTGTGGCCGCCGACCACTGCGTTCACAGAGGTGGCCAGCCACTTCCCCTCAGCCGTCACGGCGCTGCGGACGCTGAAGTCGGACGTGATCGTCGGCGTCGACGCTGCCGTCGTCGCTCAGCTCGACAGTGCCGGGACGCCGTGGCGTACCAACGGCCGCCACGCCGTGATCCAGGTCGACCTCCGCCGGTAGTCGAGCGCCGTCTGCTCACTCCGCTGTCCTCGCTCGTCTGGGCGTGACGCGGCAAGCGTCGGAGGTGAACAGCGGCGGGTGCGGCGTGGACCTCAGTCCAGGTTCCAGGTCGTTCCGGCGAGGAGGCCGTCGAAGGCGAGAGCTCTCATGGCGGTGTCGAAGTCGTCCCACTCGTACTCGGGTTCGACGTAGTGCAGGTCGAAGTCGGCCCGGGTGAGGTCGAGCTCGCGCCATTCGTGGGCGCAGCGGCAGCGGACGAAGATCTGGTCGTGGACGGCGAGGAGGAGCCAGTCGCGGCGGGCGCCGCAGCCGGTGCAGGTGATGGTGATGGTGATGCCGCGCGGGTTGAGCTCGGCGGGATGCGGGACGGCGCGGATGACGGCACGCGCGGGTTCGGGAGCGGGGTTGTAGAAGTCGTGGTCGTAGTCGGTCATGCGGTCCCTTCGGGTCGGCAGCGGGGCAGCACGGGACCATACGACGTGCACTGCCGGAATGGATCCCTCCCGGCGAGAAGGACATCGAATCGACACCGTCGCCGTGCTGCAGGGTAGTTGTGGCGCTCCGGCCACGCCGGGGGCGGTATTGGTGGGCGGGACGGAGGCTCCGTTCCCGCCCACCTGGGTTGGTCAGCGCGTCCGGCGTACCTGGTCGGGTGCGACCGGCGCCGGCGGTGTGATGACCGGGGTAGCCGGTGTGCCGGTGGTGAGGCTGGTCGTGCGGGCGCGGGCGGCCCTGGTGCGCAGTTCGTCGGGAGTTGCGGCAGGTGCGGGGGTGGGGAGGTGGGCGTCGCGGCGGATCCGCCAGGTGAGGACGGCGGCGGGTGAGTCGGCGGTAGCGAGTTCGCGTCGCCCGGCGGCGTTGGCGAGTAGGGCGTTGGGGTCGTGGCCTGCTGCTTCGGCTTCGGCAAGGGTGGCAGCGAGCGCTGCCCAGCTGTCCTCGGCGAGCACTCCGCTGGCCTGGTCGGCGGGCAGAGCGCGGCGCAGTGCTGTTTCCTGCCGGTCCCGGATAGCCTCGGGCAGGCGCCGGCCTTCGAGGTCCAGGTGGGCGAGCGGTTTGGCGGCGTGCCGGGTGTAGGCGGCACGAAGGTGGTCGGCTGCCGTGCGGGCGGCGTCGGCCTGGTGGCGGTGGCCTTGGGCGGCGTGCCACTTGGCGATGATGATCGCGAGCAGCACGAGGCTGGACAGGGCCGTGGCGGCGGCCGTGCCTCCCTCGCCGCTCCGGCTGCCGGTGGGGCCAGCGTAGAGGAGTTCGCGGGCGGCCGAGCGCATCGCCCGTACCTCCGTGCGGGCGGCTCGGGTGCGGGCGACCGCGGCGTATTCCAGGGCTCGGGCGGCCTGGTTGATCTCCTTCCGTGACAGGACGGGGCTGGTGATCGCGAGGGTGTCGAGGATCTCGATGGTGCCGCTGACCACCGCGGCGACCTGACCGGGTTGGGGCTCGTCGTCGATGTCGGTGGTGGCACGGTCGATGCTGGTGCTGGCGCGGTACCGGACCGTGTCCGGTTGCCCTTGCCCGACCGGGCGGTGGGGCGCGGGCTGGTCGACACCGGTGGCGAAGCGCTCGTGGATCTTGGGCAGGGTGAGGTCGGCGGCCAGCTTGCTGCCGGAGAACCACACCGGGCCGCCCGGATCGCCGCTGGCCAGGGCGAACTTGTAGCCCTTGGCATCGCCGGAGGGCAGGCGGCGGACCTCGAACTCGATGCCCTGTGCGGTGAGGCGGGCGAGGAACTCCTCCTCGCCCGCCGCACCTGCGAGGGCCCGGCGCACACCGGTCCGCAGTCGGGCCCGCCCGGTCTCCTCCAGGCTGAGGCGCTCGGCCTTGCGCAGCTCGGGGCTCTTGGCGCGCTTGGGGATACCGGCCCGGTACTCGGATGTTCGGGTGCCGGACCAGTCCTTGAGCCCGTACTCCCGCTCGATCTCGGTGAGTTCGGTCTCCGTCCGGTACTGGTCGCCCCGCAGGCGGGCCTGGGTGAGGTCGGCGCGGATCACGGTGGCGAGGATGTGGATGTGGTTGTCCCCGTGGTGGACGGCGACCCACCGGCAGCCGTTCGGATCACCGTCGGGGGCAATGCCGGCGGCGGCCACGACCCGGCGGGCGATCGCGCCCCAGTCCTCGTCGCTCAGGTTCCGGTCGGTGGGGTCGGCACGGACCATGCGGTGGTAGACGTGCTTCTTGACCGGATGGCCGTAGCGCACGACGTGCAGGTCCAGGGCATCGCGCAGCTGGGCCAGGGTGGCCTCGGAGTCGCGGCCGGGGTCGGGGGCGAAGCCGTCCCAGGAGGCCACCAGGTGCGGGTCGGTGTGCTCGTTGCGTCGGCCCGGCCCGTACAGGTAGTCCAGCGCCTTGAACGTGTTCTTGCCGGAGCGGGCGGTGGTGATCACCGGCGTGCGGCCTTTGCCACCCGCATCGCCGAAGCGTCCACCTCGGCCACCGCCCTGCGGATCTCGACCACTACCTCCTTGGCCTTGACCAGGGTGGCCTGCGCCGGGCCGTGCTCGATGCCGATTTCGGCGTTGAGCTGGAAGGCGATCTGGTTGACGTTGACACCGACCCGGGCGACCTGGAACCGCGCGGCATCCAGCGCCTGCACAGCCTGATCCAGTTGCTCGTCACGGGTCACCACGTCGGCGCCGCCGGCGGTCAGGGCCTGGCGCTCCAGGTAGTCGGCCACGTTCAGGCCGGCTGCCTTCGCGAGCCGCTTGATCTGCGCTTCGCGCTCCTCGGTGCAGCGAAAGCCGAGCTTCTTCGTCATGGGGTTGTCGTTGTCACGTCGGCGGCGCTTGGGACGGCGGACACTGACGCGCTCAGCAGGGACGGCAGCTCGGGCGGGCGTGGACGGCTCGACGGCGGGCGTCTTCTCCTGCTTCGCCGCGCCCTCGCGGTGAAGCTCCGGTGCTGCCGCCCTCGGCAGCACCGGCTCGTCCACGCCCTCCTGGGCGGGGGCGTCCGCGTACGTGGGCCCGTAGGGGCCCCGTACGCACTCGCTTGCTCCGCTGTTGTCGTGGAGGTGGTCAACTCCGGTGTGGCCATGGGAGCTTACGGGCTTCCCGAGCAGGCTGTGCAGGGTTCGTCGGACGGCGTTCACGTGTGTGGTTCCTCGGTGGCGGCTGGCGATTCGGGCTGGTGAGCTTGTGGGTGGGCAGTGTCCAGGTGGTTGCCGGTTTGGCCATGCCGGAATTCGCAGGTATGGGCGGTGCGTCTGGCGCGGCCTTCCCGGGACCGCACGCCACATGGGACTGGTGTCCGCGGTGCGAGTCGAGTCCGGCCGGGTGCAGTGACCGGGCGGCGGTGGCCTTCTGCCGAGTGCGGCTCTGGGTCGGCAGAAGGCGGTGTCCGGCTGACCGACAGGGCCGGTCAGCCGGACACCAGGGCCGGTCAGCCGGCTTCGGGGTGCGGAGGGTTCTGTTCGTCGGCTTGCTCCTCGCGGAGCTTTCGCATCAGCTCGGTGAGGCGGGTACTGCCGAGCGGAAGGCCGGCGTCGCGCACGGCCTGTTCGACGATCGCGCGGGTGAGACGCCCCTCGGCGGCGACCGCGGCGCGCCCCACCTCCAGCAGCCGCTCCATCCGCGCGCCCGGCGGACGCCCGATCGGCTTGTTCTCCGCCCCGCCTGCGCCTCCGGCGGCCTCGGCCCGGGTGTCCGGGGCATTGGCCGGTCGGTCGTCGACTTCTGCCGGTTCGGGATCGGGCAGCGCGTCGCGCCACTCGGCGGGCAGAAGTCCGGCGGCGGACAGGAGCGTCAGGAGCGCGTTCTCGTCGCTGCGGTCCTCCGCCCGTTCCGGCCGGAGCTCCGGTTCAGGGTCGGCAGAAGTCGCGGTGCGCGGAACGGTGTTCTGCTCAGCGGGAGCGCTCGCGGCGTCGTGGCCGTGGCGGGCGATCAGGATGTACAGGTGGACGGCGCCGCCGAGGGCGAGCGGGGCGAGGGTGGACAGGACGCCGACGACGGTGTCGGTGAGCCTCAGCCCGCTGCTGATGGTGGGCAGTTGGTTGAGGCGGACAGCGTGCAGGGCATTGGCCCAGACACTGGTCGCGGTCGCTCCGGCGAAGAGCGTCCAGGCGTAGGCGCGGGCGGGCCAGTGGGCCTCGCGCAGGACGAGCAGGGCTCGGACGCCGTAGGCGATGAAGCCGTCGACGATGATCGGGAACAGGTAGGTGAGCGGTCCGCGCACGTGGGCCGCGCCGGCCATCTGCCGCAGGGCGTCGTAGGACAGGACGAAGCCGAGGGCGCCGAGCAGGGCGACGGCGAGGCGGTCCCAGAGGGTGACCCGGGCGGACGGGGAGTGGGCAGGGGGTATCGCGAGGGTGGTCAAGGGTGGTGCTCCAGGGGTGGCCTCGTCGCAGGCGGGCGTGGCGAAGCGGCGAGGCGGTGGTGGGGTGAAGTTCGGGGAGGTCGGCGCACCGGCCGGGGTGCGCTGGCGGCAGCGGCGCCGGTCAGGCGGCAGTTCGCCTGCGGCGGTCGGTGCCGGTGAGGATGGCGCGTTCGCACATCTCGGCGAGGCGGGAGGCGGTGCGGTCGCCGAGGGCGTTCTTGATGTCGCCGGGCGCCAGGTTGGTGGTGAAGATCGTCGGGAGTAGGTGCTCGTAGCGGTGGTCGACCAGTCGCAGGGTGAGCTCCTCGGTCCACTCGGACGCCTTGGCGGCGCCGAGGTCGTCGAGGATCAGCAGCGGGCTCGCCATCAGATCGCGCATCTCCCGCTCGGTGTCCGTGCCCTGGCGGGGCCGCTGGGAGGCGTAGAGCTCGGTGGCGGTGAGCTTGTTCCAGCGCAGACGAACTCCGGCCTTCAGCAGGCTGCGGATCGCCCCGTACGCCTGGTGGGTCTTGCCGGAGCCGGTGGGTCCGGCGATCAGGAGCGAGGGTCCCTGGGCGATGCCGGGGGTGCCGCCGGGGCCGGGGCGGCAGGCCAGGGTGACCTGCTGGACCCAGGTGGTGACCTCGGGGTGGTCGGCTTCGGCGAGGCGGTAGCGCGGCGGGATGCGGCGGTCGGCGAGCTCCAGCGCCGTGGAGGGCTGGTCGGTGTCGGCCAGCGGCCGGTCGGGGTCGATGCCCTTGGCGGCCAGCATCCGCTCCAGGCGCAGGACTGCTCCGGAGGCCGGCTGCGGGTCGCGACGCTCGTCCGTGCGGCGGGGGTTGGGCAGGCTGGTCACAGGTCCCCCTCGTAGTAGTCGCGAGCGTCGGCCGGGTTGGCGAAAGGTCGGTACGGGGACCGGGCAGCGCTCTGCCCGGCGCGGGACGCCCCGGCGGGCTGGGCGTTGATCGCCTCGTGGACCATGCTCGGTAGCACGCTCGGGCTCATCGGCTTCGCCGCGTACAACTGCAGCCCGGCGCGGATGTCGTCGTCGCCGGTGCCGCCGTCGAGCAGGTCCTTGATGACCTTGCCGAGGTGCCCGCGCACCTTGGCCGGTACCGGCTTCGGGCAGGTGGCGACGTACTCGGCCACCAGGTCGCCCGCGTTCACCGACGGCTTGCCGGTGGGCGCGGCGACCAGGACCGGGCCGTCCCGGTCGGGTGCTGCCGACGAGGGTGCCGGGGTGGGCGCGGCGTCGCCCCCTTTAGGGGTAGATCCATGGTCCAAGGTCCATGGTCCAGGCACGACGTTCTCCGGAGTCCTCCGGAGGGACTCCGGATAAGCCGTCTGACCTGCACTTTCGCTCGGAGCTGCCGCATTGGGCACCGGAAGGGCTGCTACGGGGGTGGGATCGGGATCGGCGGAGAAGGGCCGTTGGGCGGGGACGGTCTCTGCGAGGGTCGCGAGCGGTTCCGGAAGGCTCCGGAAGTTCTCCGAAGCCGGGTGCACGCAGCCCTGGCCCTTGGCCTTGCACTTGCCGCACCAGCCCGCGGGCTCGTGGACGGGGCAGGCGGGCAGGCGCGAGGGGGTGGGGTGGGAGATCTTCTGGTGCTCGTGCCACTTGGTGACGTGGAGGTACTGGCGGCCGTCGCAGCCGGTGTACCGGCAGATCAGGCCGGTCTCGGCGAGCTGGCGCATCTCGTCCTCGGTGTCGAGCGGGGTGTGCTCGGGCCGCAGCGACCACAGGGCGCCATTGAGGACAGCCGCGTTGTCGCGGTGGCGTCCCTCGTCGTCGGCCTGGGTGAGCAGGCACAGGAACGTGCGCTCGGCGGTCAGGGACACCGAGGCGAGGTCCTCCGAGACGGGGTACTCGGGCTTGATGGTGCGGATGCGCGCCATGGCCTACCACCCCGCTTTCGGGGCGAAGGGACGTGAGGTAGGTGCGCCGCAAGGGCGCGACGCCGTACGCTGGAGCACGTTGGTCCTTCCTCGGTGCGCATATGGGCTGCAACCCTGCACCGTGGTCGATCGTCGTGGATGGGCGGTTTTGGGACCTTTCGGGCCCTCGGTGTTGATAGCACCGGGGGCCTTCGGGCTTTTCGGGGTGAGCGCAGCAGCGCGCCGCGATGCGGTTTAGCTTGACATGCGCTTCACCGTGCATCACTATGGCACCCTGGCGGCCGTTATGCAAGTCGCCTCAGGATTAGATGCGAGGTGAATTGATGCCCGGGACGGACGAGCCCACGGACGACAGGACTGGCGGGCCGGAAGAGGAACTGCAGGGAAGCGAGCCTGCAGGCCCGGAGGCCCCCGCTGGCATGAGCGAGGAGAACGCGGCCGAGCGCGTCCGAATGGAGCGCGAGCGCCGCGGCTGGAGCACCGGCGAGCTGGCCAAGCGCATGGCCGAGGCCGGCTACCCGATCAACCAGTCCTCGGTCTGGCGCATCGAGAGCGGCGAGCCGCGCCGACGGATCAACCTCGACGAGGCAATCGGCTTCGCCAAGGTCTTCGACCTGCCCCTTGAGGACCTCCTCGGCCCGCCGACCTCTCCCGAAGAGAAGATCATGCAGGAACTCGCCGACCACGTGGTCCAGGGCTACCGACTGGCCGCGCAGGGCGCCGAGTTCACGACCAAGGCTTTGACAGCCGCCGAGAAGTACTGCCAGGACTTCCCCCACAACCGCAAACGGCTGCGCGGGAAGATCGCGATCGGCCTCTCCTTCGAGTACCGCAGATACGCGCCCACGCCGCTGGTGCAGGAGTTCCTGCGGGGCGGCAAGATGCCATCCGAGCCGGTCCACACCGACGAGTAGCCCGGCGGGGTCAGTCACCCGGGCCACCATCGACCGTTCGCCAGGACCGCTCGAGATCGTCTTTGGAAAACGGCCGGGGCCGCTCCTACCGTGCTCACGAGCCCGACCAGCCATTTGGCGCGGCCGGGATCCAGAGCTAACGTCACACCCCACGCGGCCACCAACCGCGCAACGCCCATCCACGACGTCGACCACGGTACAGGGTTGCAGCCCGCCAGCCACCGAGGAGGGAACCGCATGCTGCCCCAGCAACACCCAGCCGCAGGCTGCGGCTTCTGCCCGGCCACCACCGAGCGGTTCGTCGCGGACTCCGTCGCCACTGCCCCCAGCACCTCCCCCAGACCCATCTGACGGGTCTGTCCCCAGCTGCCGTCCGCAGCCCGCAGGCCACCTGCGCTGGACACCGACGCAGCTTCTCCGCCGTACCGCCGCGACAGATCGCGGCCGGTCCGGCTCCCGCGATCTCGATGCTGCCGTCCGATCGCCGCTTTCCGCTCCCGGTCGGGAGCCGCCATCTCCCCCAACCGCCCATCCACGATGTCGCCATGCGGTAGCCCGGGTTGCAGCCCGCCGGCCACCGCAAGAGGAGCCACATGCCCCAGCTGTCTCTCCGCGCTGCCCAGCCGGACGCCTGCTCTGCTGCCACCTACCTGAAGGCCATTCAGGCCCCAGCGACGGCGGCTCGGTCAGCACTGGCCACTACCAGCTTCCCCCGTTCCAGCCGCGCGATCGACGGCTCGCTCACAGCGCTGCGCGAGCGGGAGTCCGCCGACGGCAAGGACAAGCGCAAGCGGGTCGACCCCTCGGTGGCGCTGGCGGTCTTCGCGCCCAGCGACGCAGTCGTGGGCCGCTTCCACACCGGCCGCCGAATCGACAACCGCCCTGAGTCGCTGCCCAACTGGCGGGTCTCCGCCACCACCTCGGAGACTGCTGCCGCGATCTCCCAACTCCTCGGCGGCGCAACGGCCGACGACTGGACCCAGGGGGTAGTGACCGGTTCGCCTGCGGTTCGTGTCGTCCTCGACGGCGCGGACTCCGTCACGACGGAGCTTCGGCTGTGGGGGCCGAAGGGACTCGTCCACCACTGTGACGGCGTCCTGTTCCTCTCGCCGACCGAGGTCCAGGGGACTCCGTGTGGCTGCCCCGAGTCCTCCGAGGAACGGGCGGCGCTGGCGAAGAAACTGCGGGCTCCACAGCCTGCGACCACCGTGGTCTTCCGACTGGCGGGGCGCTACGACCTCGGACGGTTCGAGTTCAGTTCGCCCTCTCGGCTCCTCGCCGACGCAGCGGTCAAGACCCGCACCCAGCTCGCCGGTATCGCGGGGGAAGCGCTCTGTGAACTGGCACTTGAGCTCGTCACGGTCACGGTGGGCGGTGGCGTCGAGGTCTCGTACCGAAAGCCGACGCTGACGGTCCTCGGCCCCTGGAGCTAGCGGCCCGTATCGCAGAGGCGGCCCCGGACATCCTTGTCCGGGGCCGCTTTCACATGTCGGTGCCCGTCACAGCGCGCGCTGTCCCCCGCCGTCGTCGTCCGCCTCCCGGCGCTTGGCGAACTCGATCTTCACCCGCTGGTGCACCGGCAAACGGCCCCCGCGCTCCGGGGCCTTGAACACCGTGATCCGGTCCACGAACAGCTTGACGAACTTCCTGCGCTCGGCGAGGGGGGCGCTCTCCCACCACGAACCCGGGCCGATGGGGTCGGCCGTCGGGTCCTCGGGCAGCCACTCGGCGATGGGGATCACCGGTGTCGCCGCCTCCTCCAGCACGGCGATCCTCGCCTCGGCCGCCTCCAGGAGGTGCAGGAGCGCGGCCTCTTCCGTGACGAACCTCCGCCGGCCGATGTCTCCTCGGAAACCGCCCGCCTTGCGGTCGTCGTAGAGCTCCTCAAGTGCCCTCACCGCATCCGCGCGCTCCGCGACAAGGGTCGCGCGTTCCCGCGAACGCTCCGGCGACTCGGTGGCGACACCGAACCTGCGCGTCGCCTCGGCGAGAACCGCCAGGGCCTCGTGGTCGTCCTCGACCTCCCTCAGCAGCTCGAAGATGCTCCGTGCCACGTGGTCGTCCAGCGCCGCCTGGCTGACGGTGCACTCTCCGGCGTGCTGGCCGGGCAGCATCTTGCGCCGGCGGCACCGGTACGACCGCTTGACCGCCTTGGCGCTGTCGGCGTGGGAGGTCTTCACGGATCCGCACTCGCAGTACAGGACCTCCATCGCGGACAGCAGCGACTCACCCCGCGAGAGCCCCTTCCCGCGGCCTCGCGAGTCAAGCCACTCCTGCAGTTCGTACCACTCCACGGGCGGGATGATCGCCTCGTAGATCTGGAGCGGAAGCATCGTCTCGGGGTCACGGAGGATGCGGTAACTCTCCACCGTGCTCGTTGCCTTGCCGTTCTCGCCGACCTTGTAGACGGGTACGGCGGCGAACCCGGCTATCCGTGGGTCCCTGAGGATGCGCTTGAGGGTCTTGGTGTCCCACGCGCTGTCCTTCGTCTTCTTGCCGTAGGTCGCACCGCGCGTGGGCACAATGACCTCGTTGTTCATGCTGTTGACGATCCCGCCCAGCGAACCGGGGTGGCGGCGCCGCTTGGGGTCGTACACCTCGTCCTTGTGCTTCTTGATCGTCGCCCAGATGTCACGGATGACCCCTGGCTCGTTGGTGGCGTGCACGAGGGTCTGGATGACGATCGGTCGGCCGTCCGCCGTGAGCCTGGTCTCGGCCTTCAACTCGAAGCCGTACGGCGCTTTGCCTCCGATGTACCCGCCCAGGTCGAGCGCCATGGCCTTGGCGCCCCGGACGGCGACGCTCTTGTTCTTGCTCTCGTTGTGGGCCTGATCCAGCCGCATGAACATGTGGATCAGGTCCACCAGGTTGCCCTTGCGGAACTCGCCCTCGGTGACACTGACGATGGTGACGCCGAGGTTCAGCAGCTCGACGACGACCGGGATCGCGTCGAGCGGGTCGAGGCGCGAGAGGCGGCTGACGTAGTAGACGACCAGCAGGTTGATCCGGCCTGCCCGGCAGTCCTGCAGCAGCTTCTCGAACTGCGGACGCTCGACTCCGGTGAACGCCGAGATGCCGAGGTCCTCGTAGTAGGCAACCGACTTGGCGTTGCGGCGCTTGGCCTCAGCCGTACCCAGCTCGCGCTGGGTCGTGGTGGAGGCTTCACTGGCGTTCTCGCGCGCGTCGGACTGGCGCGCGTAGACGCCCGCGTGGACGTCCAAGCCGGTGATCACTGCTGGTGCTGACATGAGTGCTGATGTTACTACTCCCCTAACTGACATAACCCAAGGGCACCCCCTGGCACCCGCACCGCGGCTTCGAGACCGTCACCTACATCATTGACGGAACGTTCATCCACCAGGACTCGCACGGCGGTGGCGGCGTCATCACCGACGGCGACACCCAGTGGATGACGGCCGGCTCCGGTCTGCTGCACATCGAGACCCCGCCGGAGTCGCTGGTGATGTCCGGCGGCCTGTTCCACGGCCTCCAGCTGTGGGTCAACCTGCCCGCCTCGGACAAGATGATCGCCCCCAAGTACCAGGACATCCGCGGCGGCAGCGTCAAGCTGCTCAGCTCCGCGGACGGCGGCGCCCTGCTCCGCGTGATCGCCGGCGAGATCGACGGCCACCAGGGCCCGGGCGCGACCCACACCCCGATCACGATGATCCACGCCTCGATCAACCCCGGCGCCCAGATCACCCTGCCCTGGCGCGCCGACTTCAACGCCCTCGCCTACGGCCTGGCCGGCAACGGCTCGGCCGGCACCGAGCACCGCCCCTTCCACCGCGGCCAGGCCGTCGTCTTCGGCGACGGCGACTCCATCACCCTGCGCGCCGACGAGAAGCAGGACTCCCGCGACAACAACTTCGAGGTCGTCCTCCTCGGCGGCCTCCCGATCCGCGAACCCGTCGCCTGGTACGGCCCGTTCGTGATGAACAGCCACCGCGAGCTCCAGCAGGCCATGGAGGACTTCCAGGCCGGCCGCCTCGGCACCATCCCGACCGACGCCAGCTGACCGCTTCCGTCACGAAGGGCCCGGACCATCGGTCCGGGCCCTTTCGCACACGTCGCACCACAAGCCCGGCGGAGCCCCATCTCCCCCTTGCCGCACGGGTATTGACACCGGCTCCGCGCCCGTCGGGATAATGCGATTGGTCTGAACCACTGGCCAGATTGGTCGAGACCACAACGGGAGGAACCCAGCCATGCGCCGTACCGTCCGGCGGCTCGCCGTGCTCGTCACAGCCCCGCTGATCGCCCTGACCGGAGCCACCGCGGCCCAGGCCCGACCGGCCATCGACACCAGCTCGTACACCGTCTACGACACCACCGGCACCTGCTCGATCTACGTGCACTTCTACTACAACTCGCACTGGTACGTGGAGTACGACCTCACCAACTGGAGCAACGGCACCCAGGGTTGCGTGGCCGGCGCGTACACCAGCGACCAGGGCTGGGTCGGCCAGATCACCGGCGGCGGCTACTCGACCAGCGACGACCCCTCCCGCTACGTGCGGCCGTGGGTGCAGAAGGCCGGCGACCCGTCCAGCTTCGTCTGGGGCCAGAACCGCTGATCCGACGGCCCCGGCCGGCCGACGCCTCCGCCGCCTACAGCAGCGCGTAGACGGCGGAGGCGTCGTCGTGGGTCTTGCCGCGCGGCCAGCGCTCGCAGGTGGCGTCGGCCCGCTCGACCTCGCGGACCTGGGCGATCAGCTCACCCGGCCCGGACTCCGCGAGCAGCCGCAGCACGTCGCCCCAACTGCCCAGCCCGAAGCGCTCGGTGTAGCGCGAGGCGCCGTCGGTGAGGGCGGCCAGCGCGCGCAGCCGGTCCAGCGGCACGAAGCCGGTCTCGGCGTGCTCGGCCGCCCGCGGACTGGCGGCGGCGATCCACGGGCCGGTGCCCCGGTTGCGGGCGGCGCGCACCGCCAGCGCGTACTCCAGGTGCAGCGCGGCCCGCTCGGCCGAGCCGGGGACGGTCGCCCAGACCTGGCGGCGCAGCCCCTCCCCGCCGGGGAAGCGCTGGTTGTCGCCGATCACCCTGGGCGGGCCGTCCTTGAACTCCAGCACCAGCAGCGAGTCGCCGAGCACCAGGTACTCCAGCGAGTCGCCGTGCCGCCGGGCCGCGACCACCATGGCCGCGGGCGTGTTGGCGTGGCCGAGGTCGCAGCGGCCGCCGTGCAGCGCGGCCGTCTCCGCGATGGCGTCGGCCAGGCACTCGGCGATCGACCGGTCCACCCGGTCGGTGAGCCGGGCGAGCAGGTGCACGCCCAGGCGCCGGACGTACCAGGCCGTTCCGTGCCGGCACCCGGACTCCAGGCCGGCCGGCGAACTGGCGCCGTCCAGCAGGACCAGTGCCTCCGGCGAGGCCGCCACGAAGTCCTCGCTCTCGCGGTCGGGCCGCCGCGCTTCCCCTGCGAGCTGTAGCTGCATCCCGTCAGTGTGGCCGCCGCCCCCGGCCCGCGCCCAGACCCGTGCGCCGGTGTGGCGCGGGCCGGGACACCGGGCCCGGTGGCAGTGCGGGCGTTTCGGCCATACCGTCGGATATCGACCGGCCGATTCGGCCAATCAGGGCCGGCCGGGTTTGGGGGCACCTGCGGGTGGCCCCACGGCCCGGGACTGACGAGGAGCGGATGATGACGATGTTCTGGCAGTTCATCGTGTTGGTGGCCGCCGCGCTCGGCTTCCCGACCGCCGCGCTGTTCTACCTGATCGGCGGGCCGCGTTTCCCCGACGAGAACCAGAAGCGCCGGTAGCCGACGACCGGAAGCGCCGGTAGCCGAGGACCGGAAGCGCCGGTAGCCGAGAACCGGAAGCGCCGGTGGCTCAGGCCTTCCAGGCCCGGTCGCGGCCCAGCAGCGCCAGGGCGCGGTCGAACCGGCCCGCGCCGCCGCCGGCTTCGAGGCCCGGGCGGAAGGCCCGGCCGGGCGCCCGCGCCTCCGGCGTGTTCGGGACGGCCTCGCTCACCGCCAGCAGCGCGGCGGCCAGGTCGTCGTCGTCCTCCACCGCCGTGACCAGCCGGTCCGCGGCACCGAGCGCCGCGGCGGCGTCCCAGCCGTGCACCAGGGTGTCCACCAGGTGGAAACCGACCGCCTGGGCGAGCGGGAACGGCCCGCCGTCGCGGATCTCGGGCAGCCAGAGCGCCCGGTCGGTGGTGGCCGCCTCCCGGAACGCGGCGACGAGGTCGGCGCCGGTGCGGCGGAAGTCCTCCGCCGGATCCGTCCCGAGCGTCGCGTCCGCGAACAGCACCAGGTCCGGCCCGGCGCCACGGGCGGCCGCGGCGAAGCCCCGGTGCTGGCCGACGCAGTGCTCCAGCAGCCGGCGCAGCGTCCACCCGGCGCACGGGGTGGGTCGGTCCAGCTGGTCCGGCCGGACGGCGTCCACCACCTCGACGGCCAGTTCCATCGCCTGTGCGTGGAGTTCGACGAGCTTCATGCGGCAGTGACCCCCAGTCCTGCGGAAATGAATCCGATCACCTGATCCACGACGGCCGGTTCGCCGATGATCCTGCGGTGGCCGAGCCCTCGGGTGACCACCAGGTCCAGTTGGTCCCCGTACGCCCGCTCCAGCCGGTGCGCCTGGCCGAGCGGCACCACGCCGTCGCCCTCGTCGTGCAGCACCAGGATCGGCAGCCCGATCTCCCCGGCCCGGCCCGCCGCGTCGTAGCGGTCCCAGGCCCCGGCGTCCCCGGCGAACAGACCCTGCTCGATCCGCTCCCGCAGCGCCCGCTCGACGGTGGCGTCCAGACCGAGCCCGGCGCAGAAGGCGGCCGGGAAGAAGCCGACCTCGGACACCCCCGACACGGCCGCCAGGCGGCCCGCCCGCAGCCCGTCGCCCAGCGCGCCGAAGGCCGCGCAGACGCCCAGCGAGTGCGCGATCACCGCCTCGAACGGCCCGTACCGGTCCTGGAGCCGGAGCGCGAGCTCGCGGTACTCCAGCACGCTGGTGCTGCGGCCGCCGGAGTCGCCGTGGCCCGGCGCGTCGAAGGCGACCACGCTGAGGCCGAGGGCGCGCAGCCGGGGGACGAAGGGCGCGAAGCGGGAGGCCCGGGAGCGCCAGCCGTGCAGCAGCAGCACGGGCCGCTCGCCGCTGCCCCAGCGGTAGCCGACCACGGACCTGCCGCGCACGGTCAGCGGTTCGCGAGCCGCCTGCCGGTGCACCTCCCGCTCGGCGGGGCGGACCCGGCTGCGCCGCAGCGGGCGCCGGAACAGCTCGAAGGCCGCCCGTCCGGCCAGGCCGGGGGCGATCCGGGCGGTGGAGTTGAGGGTGGTGCGGATCAGTGCCTGGGCCGGGTCCATCGGGTCTCCCTGCTCTCTGCGCTCCCTGGCCTTGCCGTGCTCGGGCAGATATTAGCACGATCGTTCGTTCAGTTTTTAAGTCCTCCAGCGGGCCTGCCACTACCCTGGGCCGCATCCACCGCGAGAGGGAACGAGGGCGCACGATGGCCGGACCGACCACCGACGGACGGGTCCTGCGCGGCGAGGAGACCCGCCGTGCCGTCCTGCGCCGCGCCGTCGCGATCGCCTCCGTCGAAGGCCTGGACGCACTGTCGATCGGCCGCCTCGCCACCGACCTCGGACTCAGCAAGAGCGGCGTGTTCGCCGGCTTCGGCTCCAAGGAGGAACTGCAGCTCGCCACCGTCCGCGCCGCCCGCCGGATCTTCGCCGACGCCGTCGTCGTCCCGGCCGCCGACACCCCGCCCGGCCTCGCCAGGACCCGCGCGCTCTGCGAGAACTGGCTCGCCTACTCACGGGCCCGGGTCTTCCCCGGCGGCTGCTTCTTCTACGAGGTCACCGCAGAGTTCGACGCCCGGCCCGGCGCCGTCCGGGACGCCCTGGCCGGCAGCGCCCGGGAGTGGCACGGAACGATCGTCGAAGCCCTCACCGACGCCCTCACGGCCGGCACCCTGCGCCCCGACACCGACCTCGGCGACCTCGCCTTCGCACTGATCGCGGTCCTGGAGACGGCCAACTCGCAGGCCGTGCTGCACGAGGAGGACATCCCCTACCAGCGGGCCGGCCGCCTCCTGCTGCGCCTGCTGCGCGCCGAGGCCACCGACCCGGCCGACCCGGCGCTCGCCCCCTAGCCGGGGCAGGGCAGGCCCTACGCCAACAACCCCTCCAGCACGGCGGCTCGGGCGAGCAGCCGTTCGTCCTCCCCCGCCGCTCCGACCACCTGGAGGCCCAGCGGCAGCCCGTCCGGGGTCCGCCCGGCGGGCAGGGTCAGCGCGGGCAGCCCGAGGTAGCTCCACGGCAGCGACATCACCGCGTCCCCGGTGCCGTGCAGCCCCTCCGGCGCGCCGCCCGGCGCCGAGGGCGCCAGCCACAGGTCCACCCCGGCCGCCGTGGTGGCTCCGGCCACCCACTCGCGCAGCCGCTCCCGGAACTCCAGCGCGGCCTCGCGGTCCTCCGCCGCGACCCCCTGGCCGATCCGGATGCTCGCCACCGTCTCCGGCCGGTACAGGCCGCCGAACCGGGCGAACCAGTCGGCGTGACTGCGGGCCAGCTCGAACCGGTTGACGGTCTGCAACTGCCGGGTGATCTCGGCGAAGTCGGGAAACAGCGGCACCCTGCGTACCGCCGGCCCGGCCCGCTCCAACCGCGCCACCTGTTCCTCGAAGGCGCGCAGCGCGGCCGGTTCGGCCCGCTCCAGGTACGGGCCCTCCGGCACCCCGAGCACCGGCTCCGGGCCGGGCTCGACCTCCCGCCAGCCGTCGCACAGCAGCGGGGCCGCCAGCGCGGCGTCCGCCAGGTCGGAGGTGAACACGCCCAGGGTGTCGAGGCTCGGCGCGTTCGGGACCACCCCGTCGATCGGGATCCGCCCCCACGTCGGCCGGAAGCCCACCACCCCGCAGTACGCGGCCGGGCGGATCACCGAACCGACCGTCTGGGTGCCGATCGCCAACGGCACCAGCCCGGCCGCGACCGCCGCCGCCGACCCGCTGCTGGAACCGCCCGGGGTGTGCCCCGGGTGGTGCGGATTGCGGGTCGGGCCCGGGGCGCTCGCGGCGAACTCGGCGGTCACCGTCTTGCCCGCCACCATCGCCCCGGCCGCCAGCAGGCGGTCCACCACCACGGCCTGCGGGCCCGCCAGCACCCCCGGTGGCAGGGCGGAGCCACCGTGCGTGGGCAGCCCGTCCACGTGCACGATGTCCTTGACCCCCACCAGCACCCCGTACAGCGGCGGCCGCCCGGCCGGCTCCGGGTACCGCGCGGCCAACTCCCGTGCCCGCGCCTGCAGTCGGTCGTGCCGCCCGGGCTCCGCCACGAAGGAGTGCAGCAGCGGATCCACCCGGTCGACCAGCGCGCAGAAGCGCTCGACGTGCTCGGACAGCCCGGGCACACCGGCCCGCAGCCCGGCGGCCTCGCGGGTCAACGACCGCGGCCGCACCAGGGGTTCGTCCATACCGCGCACCGTAGCGCCCGGCCGCTCACTGGTGTTCGGCCGACAGGTACGGAGTCTCGCGCAGGAAGTACGCCCCACAGGTGTGGCAGCACAGCTCCGGAGTCTTTCCCCAGTCCACCGCCTCACGCACCCGCGCCCCCGGATCGAGCTCCCGACCGCACATCGCCACGCTCTGCCCGCCCCGGACCATGTGCCACAACCGGACCCCGCCGGCCTCCCCGTCGGCCCCGTACTCGGCTCGCATCTGGTGCATCATGCCCCCCATCGTCCGACCGCCCGGCACCCCCGGCAACCGGGGCGCCCGCGTACCCGCGGGCCTTCCGGAGACCGGGCACGGAATCCCCCGTGCACCAACGACACAAGGCGCGCACCGGCGCCGGTGGAACCGCTCCGACCCCGGCGGAATCCGGCTGCCAGGGCTCGATAGGGTGCGCGATCGCGACCCGCCCTGCGCCCCGCGCCCGGGCCCGCGTCGCCCACACAACCTTCCTCATAGCTGGAGCACCGATCGTGCGCTCTTCCCGCCTCCTGGCCAGTGCAGCCCTGGCCGCCCTCACCTTCGGCGCCACCGCCGGCGCCGCCACCGCGGGCGCCGTCGGGGTCCCCGCGACCCCGTCCGCCACCACCGCCCCGAGCACCCCCACCGGCGGCCCCACCACCGTGCCGACCCACGTGCCGACCCCGCCGATGCCCTCCCCCAGCGGGCCCTGCCCGGGCGGCTACCACCTGGAGAACCTCAAGGCCACCGGCAGCGGCCTGTCCGGCGTCACCCTGACCAGGGGCGGCGCCGCGCAGGAAGCGACCGTGACCTTCGAGAACAACTCCCCGGTCGACTTCAAGAAGTTCAGCACCCACTTCTTCGTCACCGACATCGCCGAAGAAGGCGCGCCCAACCAGCCCGTCTGGGGCAAGGACGCCTTCACCGTCCAGGTGAAGCTCCCCGGCGCCGACTGGAAGCCCGTCGCCCAGGGCGCCATCGAGAACAACATGAGCTACATCCGTGCCGACCTCGGCACGTTCAAGCTCGCCAAGGGCGAGAAGCTCACCCTCCAGGTGCGCCTGGCCGCCACCGGCAAGGCGGTGAGCACCAACTACTTCGCCCAGCTCGACGGCGCCTCCGAGTCCTTCCTCAGCAAGGACGTTCCGGGCGTGCGACAGGGCCCGGAGGGCAGCTGCAGCGGATTCAGCGGCGACTACCGCATCGCTGCGCCGTTCAAGGTCGTCGACGGCACCCCGGTCACCACCGGTACGCCCTCACCCTCCGCCCCGGCCACCACCACCACCGCCGCCCCGGCGCCCGCCGCCACGGCCTCGGCGTCCGCCTCGGCCGGTCCGGAGCTGGCGCACACCGGCGCCTCCTCCAACACCCTGCCGATCGCCCTCGGCGGCGCGGCCGTACTGGCCGCCGGCGCCGGCACCCTGTTCGTCCTGCGCCGCCGCAAGGCGGGCGCGCACGGCTGACCCTCCGCCAGATGAACCGAGGGGCGCGGACAACCGTTCGGGCCCCTCGGTGGTCTTCCCCCGGAGAGCGAACCCCGACCCCACCGCTGGAGCCCCCCGATGCGTCCCGCCCGCCTTCCCGCCGCCTGCACCCTGCTCGTGCTCACCATCGGTCCGGTCGCCCTCGCCACGGCCCCCGCGCTCGCCGCCGACGCCACCCCCACCGCTTCCTCCACTGCCACCGGCGACTGCCCGGAGGGCACGACCGCCGACCCGATACCGGTCACCAGCAGCAGCGACGCCGCGGGCGAACTCTCCGTCACCTTCACCAACCCCGGCACCACGACGGTCAAGCAGCTCGCCACCACCGTCGCCCTCGCGGACGGCGGCAGCCTCCCGGTCGAACTGCGCGCGGGGTCCGGCGCCTGGAAGGCCCTCACCGTCACCGGCACCCCGGTCAACACCGGCAGCTACCAGCTCCCCCAGGGCCAGCGGCTCACCCTCACCGTGCGGCTCGCCGCCGGAGCGCCGCACGGCGACCACCGCCTCACCTTCACCGCCAAGTCCGAGCCCCTCCCGAGCGGCTCCGCCCCGGCGAAGAAGTACACCTGCCCCCAGCTCACCGCCACCCACACGGCCCCTCTCACCCCCGCCGACCACCTCCCGGCCCCCACCCACCTCGCCGACACCGGCGCCGGCACCGCCACCCGCCCCCTCGCCGTCGCCGGCACCACCGCCCTCCTCCTCGGCACCGCCCTCCTCCTCCTGACCCGCCGCCGCTCCCTCGCCGACTGACCCAGGGCACCGCCCGGCCGATGGGGGCTCCCCCGACGCCGCGGCTCCCTCTCACCCGCCACCGCCACCCCGCGCGGCACGCGCTGCGTCCGGCCAGGAGGCCCGACCCGGGCGCGACCACCAGCCCTACGAAGCCGCCCTCAGCAGGGCGTCGTCCCGCCACTTGAGGATCTTGTCGAAGCTCACGATGGCCCCCCGGAGGGGGTGGTTGCGGAGCTGGACGTGGTCGGTGAGGGCGTGGATGAGGAAGAGGCCGCGGCCGGATTCGGCGGTGAGGTCGGGGAGCGTGTCGAGGTCGACCGGGCGGAGGGTGGGGGCCGGGGGGCGGCAGGGGAGGACGTGGGTGTCGTACGGGTGGCCGTCGCGGCGGGGCCGGTGGGCGGTGAGCACCCGGGCCGGGACAGTGGCACGGCCGCGGCGGTGGCGGCGGGGCGCGTGGCCGACCGGGGCCGGGGCGGCCGGGCGGCGGACGGCGGGCGGGGCGCTCGCGGCGGGCAGGCCGGGGCCGGAGTCGGTGACCTCGATCCGGAGCCGGTCGCCGTTGATCGAGGCGGTGACCTGGAAGCCGTCGTCGGGCCGGCCGGTCGCGCCGTGCTCGACGGCGTTGGCGCAGGCCTCGGTGAGGGCGACGCCGAGGTCGTCGGCGATCTGCGGGTCGACGCCCGCGGTCGCCATGGCACCGAGCAGGATGCGCCGGGCCAGCGGCACGCTGGCCGGGTCGCGCTTGAGGTGCAGAGTCCACCAGATGTCCACGGGAGGTCCCTCCTGGCTGCGGCTCCACATACAACTAGGTATCTCCGGGCGAATCGGCGGCGAACCGTGCCCGGGGGCGGCTACCGCCCGTTCGGCGGATGGACTGGCGACGGGGTCTGTGCCGAAGGGCGCACGGGGTGGGGTGCACGCCGCCGCCGAACGGGGCATTCGTAGGGATTTCCCACCCTGCCCGTGTCGGCGGTGTACGCGATGAGATGATGTCCCGGCCATGACTGCCCTCCCCGCCGCCCCGTTCCGGGGCACCCCTGCGCCGGCTCGGCCGGTGGGTGCCGCCTGGGACCTGCGGCTTGCCCGGGCGGTCCCGTTCGCACTGGTCTGCACGCTGATAGCGGCGGCCGGGCACGCCCTGGCCGGTGGCGGGACCGTGCCGCCGACCGCGCTGGCCACGGGCTTCGCCGCGGTGCTGGCGTTCGCGGTGGCGTGCGGCGGGCGGGAGCGTTCGCTGGCGGCCATCGCCGGGGCGCTCGGCGCGGGGCAGCTCGGCCTGCACTGCCTGTTCCACGGCTTCGGCGGCCACGGTTCCGGCGGCATGGGCGGCTCGATGTCCGTGCCTCAGGCGGCCGGCCGGCTGATCTGCAACGAGGCCCGGCCGGGCACCCTGATCGGTCTGCCGGGCAACCCCTCCCCGGAGCAGCTGGTCTCCTCGGCGGGCCTGGATCCGCACGCGTACGCCGCCGTGCCGTGGTGGCAAGGCGGCGTGCTGGGGATGACGCCGTCGATGCTGGCCGGGCACCTGGCCGCCGCGCTGGTGGCGGGCTGGTGGCTGCGGCGCGGCGAGGCGGCGCTGTGGCGGCTGGTGCGGGTGGCCGCGTCGGCGGCCCGGGAGCACTGGGCGGCGCCGCTGCGCTCGGCGCTGGTGCTGGTGGCCGCGCTGCTGCGCGGTCTGTTCGGCGTGGCCGGTCCGGCCCGCCGGTTCGGTGCGGGCGGCGGCGACGGCCGGCTGCCCGCGAGTGCGGTGCTGCGGCACAGCGTGGTGCGGCGCGGTCCGCCGCGCGGGGCCTTCGCGTACTGACCCGGTGTTCCGCCGTACCCGTCGAACGGGGGCGGACGAGCCGGTGAGGTGCGCGGTGTCCGGGCCGTTCCCGTCCGCCCACGGCGACGGCGGCCCCCGGCCCTGCCCTCATACGTCCGCACGTGCGGCGCCGCCGAGGCACGGTTCCCCCGTCGCCCGGTCCGGCCGACCGCCGAGCTCCGATCGGAGACCCCCATCATGCGTTCCCTCCCCACCCGCCGCATCGCCGCCGTCGCCCTGACCGCCGCCGCCTCCGTGGTGGCGCTGGCCGCCCCGGCCTTCGCGCACGTCACCGTCAACCCGGGCTCGGCCGCCCAGGGCGGCTACGCGACGGTCAACTTCCAGGTGCCGGACGAGAGCGACACGGCGAGCACGGTGAAGCTGGAGGTCAACCTGCCGCTGGACCACCCGCTGGCCTCGGTCCGGACCCTGCCGATGCCGGGCTGGACCGCGACCGTCGAGAAGGCCAAGCTCGACAAGCCGATCAAGGTGCACGGGAACGACGTCAACGAGGCCGTCTCCAAGATCACCTGGACCGCCGACCCGAACACCAAGATCGCCCCGGGCCAGTTCGGGGAGTTCAGGCTGTCGCTCGGCCCGCTGCCGACCGACGCCGACAGCATGGTCTTCAAGGCCCTGCAGACCTACGACAACGGCGACGTCGTCCGCTGGATCGACGAGGCCCAGGCCGGCCAGCCCGAGCCGGCCCACCCGGCGCCCACCCTGAAGCTCACCAAGGCCGCCTCCGGTGACGGCCACGGCGTCACCGCCACCGCCTCGCCCGCCGCCGGTGCCCACGGGGACAGCTCGGACCAGACCGCCTCCAGCGGCGACGCCAAGTCCAGCGACACCACCGCCCGCACCCTCGGCGTAATCGGCATCGTGGTCGGCGTGATCGGCACCGCCGTCGGCGTGCTCGGCCTGCGCCGCAAGAACAGCGGCTCCGCCTCCTGACACCCGCACCGGCGGGGCCGTACCGGCACCCGCGGCCGTACCCGTGGACCGGTACGGCCCCGCCGGTGGTCCTCCTGCGCCCGATCGGATCCACCATGCCCCGTACCACCCGCACCACCCGCCTGGTCGGCGCGGCCGCCCTCGCGCTGACCGCCGCGCTCACCCTCTCCGCCTGCGGCTCCTCCGGCGGCGGCTCGACCGCCGCGAAGGTCACCCAGCAGAAGGACGACAGCCCGTACCAGGGCACCAAGCTGGCGAAGAACTTCGAGAAGCCCGACCTCCAGCTGACCGACACCTCCGGCCAGCCCTACGACCTGCGGCAGCAGACCAACGGCAGGGCCACCCTGCTGTTCTTCGGCTACACCAGCTGCCCGGACGTCTGCCCGACCACCATGGGCGACATCGGCGTCGCGATGAAGGCGCTGTCCCCGGAGGACCGGAAGAAGATCAACGTCGTCTTCGTCTCCACCGACCCGCAGCGCGACACCCCCAAGGTGCTGCGCACCTGGCTGGACTCGATGGGCACCGACTTCATAGGCCTCACCGGCGACCTGTCGAAGGTGAAGACCGCCGCCCGGTCGCTCGGCATCATGATCGAGGACCCGGTGGTCAACGCGGACGGCACCGTCACCTCGACCCACGGCGCGCAGGTGCTGGCCTTCCTCCCCTCGGACGACAGGGCGCACGTGCTCTACATGAGCGGCACCGAGGAGAAGACCTACGAGCACGACCTGCCGCTGCTCGCCAAGGGCGTGGCGGCATGAGTGAGCACAGCGGGCCCACCGACGGGAGAGGGGCGGCCAACCACCGCTTCCGCCGTTCGGCCCTGGCCGGGGCGGTGCTGGCGACGGTCCTCGGCGGCGGGGCGATACTCGCCGCCTGCGGCACCGGCGGCCAGGACGGCGCCGCGGCCGCCGGCGCCGGACCGGCGAAGCTGAGCGTGGCCGACCCCTACATCCCGCTGCCCCCGGCGGGCGGGATGGGCGCCGGCTACCTGACCGTGCGCAACGACGGCGGGCCGGACCAACTGGTCAAGGTGTCCAGTCCGGCCGCCGGGTCGGTCACGATCCACCGCTCGACCGCGTCGACCATGGAGCAGGTGAACAGCCTGGACGTGCCCGCGCACGGCGCGCTGCAGCTCGCCCGCGGCGGCACCCACCTGATGATCATGGATTGGCAGAAGGCCCCCGCCCTGGGCGACGAGCTGGAGCTCGACCTGACCTTCGCCAAGTCCGGCACCATCTCCGTCAAGGTGCCGGTCAAGGAGCTCACCTACCGCCCAGGCCAGAGTTAGGGGATCCGCCAGCATGGAGAAGGCCGCCCACCCCCGGAGCGCCCGGCCCCGGGACGCCCGCCCCGGGAGCACCCGGCGCCGGATCGACCGGCGTCGGTCCGACCGGAGCCGCCGGGCCGTCGGACTGCTCGGCGTGCTCGGCGCGCTGCTCGCGCTGATGCTCGCCGGTGCCGGCCCGGCCTCCGCGCACGCCACCCTGGACTCCACGGACCCGGCGCAGAACTCGGTGGTCGCCACCGCCCCGCAGGCCGTGACCCTGACCTTCAGCGAGACGGTCTCACTGTCCAGTGACTCCGTCCGGGTGCTCGACCCGGACGGCAGGCCCGTGGACACCGGCAACCCGGCGCACGCCGACGGCAAGGGCGACACCGCCCGGGTCGGCCTGAACAGCGGGCTCGCCAACGGCACGTACACGGTCGCCTGGCGGGCGGTCTCGGAGGACTCCCACCCCGTCGGCGGGGCGTTCACCTTCTCCATCGGCGCGCCCTCGGACACCTCGGTGTCCACCACCGCGCTGCAGGGCGCCGAGGCGGACACCGTGGTCGCCGCCCTGTACGGGACCGGGCGCACCGTCGCCTACGCGGCCTTCGCGCTGCTCGCCGGGGTCGCCGCCTTCGTGCTGGTCTGCTGGCCGGCCGGCGCCGCCCGGCGCCCGGTGCAGCGGCTGCTGATGACGGGCTGGACGGCGCTGCTGGTCTCCACCGTCGCGGTGCTGATGCTGCGCGGCCCGTACGAGCGCGGCACGGGCGTCGGGCAGGCCCTCGACCTGTCGCTGGTGCGCGCCACCCTGGACGAGCGGATCGGCACCGCGCTGGCCGCCCGGCTGCTGCTGCTCGCCGCGGCCGGGATCTTCCTGTCCCTGCTGGTCGGCCAGTTGGGGCAGCCGCCGAAGCCCGCCCCCGCGGCTCCCGCGGCTCCCGCGGCTCCCGCGACTCCCGCGGAGGACGAGGACACCGACGCCGAGGCCGCCGAGCTCCACGCGCTGGAGCAGCGGGCCGCCGAGCGCCCGCAGCGCGAGGCCCGGCTCGGCCTGGGCGTGGCCGGGCTGGTGCTCTCGGTGGCGCTCTCCGCGACCTGGGTCGGCGCCGACCACGCCTCGGTGGGCATCCAGGTCTGGCTGGCCCTGCCGCTCGGCATCCTGCACCTGATCGCGATGGCACTCTGGCTGGGCGGCCTCGCCTCGCTGCTGGTCGCGCTGCGCGAGGGCGTCGGCGCCGAGGTGGTGGACCGCTTCTCCAAGGTCGCCTTCGGCTCGGTGGCCGTGCTGGCCGCCACCGGGATCTACCAGTCCTGGCGGGGCCTCGGCGGCTGGGGCGCGCTGACCGGCACCGAGTACGGGAAGCTGCTGCTGGTGAAGAGCGGCTGCGTGGTCGTGATGCTGGGCGTCGCCTGGACCTCCCGCAGCTGGCTGGCCCGGCTGCGCTCGGCCCCGGCCGAGGCGGCCGAGGTCGAACGGGCCGAGGTGCCCGAGCCGGTCGCCGCCGCGGTGCGCAGCGAGGACCCGGTGCGGCAGGCGCAGCTGGAGCGTCAGCGGGCCGCCGCGGCGAGTGCCGGGCGCGAGCGCGGGCTGACCCCGACCCGGGCCGGGCTGCGCCGTTCGGTGCTGGTCGAGGCGCTGGTCGCGGTGGCGGTGCTGGTGGTCACCACGATGCTCACCAACTCCCCGCCCGGACGGGTGGCGGGCGAGGTCCGGGCGGCCGGGACCACCTCGGGTGCCGGGTCCGGGGCCGCGGCCCCCGCTTCCCCGAGGACCGAGCCGGGCCGCACGGTGGAGCTCAAGCTGCCGTACGACACCAAGGGCCGGACGCCGAACGCCAAGGGCACCGCGACCGTCACCCTCAACCCCGCCGCGACCGGCCCGAACGAGGTCGCGCTCGCGCTGGACGGCACGGACGGCAAGCCGGTGGACGTCCCCGAGGTGCAGCTCGCCTTCACCCTGCCGGACCGCGACCTCGGCCCGCTGCCGGTCGCGCTCACCCCGAAGGGCACCGGCCGCTGGAGCGGCACCGCGCAGCTGCCGCTGGCCGGCACCTGGGTGGTCTCGGTGCAGATCCGCTCCTCCGACATCGACCAGACCACCCCGACCCAGCAGTTCAAGATCGGGTGAGCGGGGTGGACGACGCGGTGGCGGACGACGCGGCGGCGGAGGACGCGGCGGCAGATGACGCGGCGGGCCGCCCGGCGGGCTTCACCCGCCGGGCGCTGCTCGGCACGGCCGGAGCCGGACTGCTGGCCGGCGCCGGGGCCGGGGTGGCCGGGGCGGTGGCCTACGGCCGCCCGGAGCACGGCGCGGTGGCGGGCGGCGGGGCGGCGGGCGGCGGCGCGCTCGGTGCCGGCCGGGTGCCGTTCCGCGGCGAGCACCAGGCAGGGATCCTCGACCCCCAGCAGGCCGGGGTCCGGCTGGCCGCCTTCGACCTGGCCGACGGCGCCGGCCGGAACGGGCTGCGCACCCTGCTACAGCGCTGGACGAAGGCCGTCGACCGGCTGACCGCCGGGGAGCCGGCCGAGGAGTTCGACAACCAGGTCGCGCTGGACGCCGGGCCCTGCTCGCTCACCGTCACCCTCGGCTTCGGCGCCGCGCTGTTCGACCGGGCGGGGCTGGCCGACCGGCGCCCGGCCGCCCTCGAACCGCTGCCCGCCTTCCCCGGCGACGCGCTGGACCCGGCCCGCGGCGAGGGCGACCTGTTCGTCCAGATCGGCGCCGACGACGCGCTGGTGGCGGCGCACGCCCTGCGGACGCTGCAGAAGCTGGCGGCCGGTACGGCGGCGCTGCGCTGGCAGTCGGCCGGTTTCGCCCGCACCCCGGGCGCGACCGCGCGGCCGGTGACCGGCCGCAACCTGATGGGCCAGATCGACGGCACCAACAACCCCAAGCCGGGCGAGGAGGGCTTCGCCGCCAAGGTGTTCTGCGCCCCCGGCGGGGACCAGCCGGCCTGGCTGGCCGGGGGCTCGTACCTGGTGTTCCGGCGGATCCGGATGCTGCTGGACCACTGGGAGGAGCTGCCGGTGGACCGCCAGGAGAGGGTGATCGGGCGGCGCAAGTCGGACGGCTCGCCGCTGAGCGCGCCGGCCGGGTCGGGCGAGGGCACCGCGGTGGACCTCTCCGCCCAGGGCCCGGACGGCGGCCTGGCCATCCCCTCCGACGCCCACATCCGGGTCGCCGCCCCGGCGGGCAACGGCGGGGCGGCGATGCTGCGGCGCGGCTTCTCGTACCACGACGGGGTGCTGCCGGACGGCTCTCCGGACGCCGGGCTGCTCTTCCTCGCCTTCCAGGCCGACCCGCGCCGGGGCTTCACCCCGGTGCAGCGCAAGCTCTCCCGGGGGGACGGGCTGTCCCGCTTCCTGCGGCACGAGGCGAGCGGGCTGTACGCCGTCCCGCCGGGGGTGCCGGCCGGAGGCTACCTGGGACAGCAGCTGCTGGAGGGCTGATCGTCGGCCGCGGTCCCGGCCACTGGAACGCTTTCCTGCCGGGAGCGCGGAATCGTTATGGTGACTGCTTCGGCACTACCCCGCCCATGCACCACACCACCCGCAACGGAGGCGTCATGTCGGCCACCCGCTACACCTATCTCGGCCCGGCCGGCACCTTCACCGAGGCGGCGCTGCACACGCTGCCCGAGGCAGCGACCCGGGAGCTGGTACCGCTGTCCTCGGTGGCGCTGGCGCTGGACGCGGTGCGCGGCGGGGACGCCGCCGGGGCGTTCGTGCCGATCGAGAACTCGGTCGAGGGGGCGGTCACCGCGACCAACGACGAACTGGCCGCCGGTGCACCGCTGATGATCTACCGCGAGGTGCTGCTGCCGATCACCTTCGCCCTGCTGGTGCGGCCGGGCACCGAGCTGTCCGGGGTGAAGACGGTGACCAGCCACCCGGTGGCCCAGCCCCAGGTGCGCAAGTGGCTGGCCGCCAACCTGCCGGACGCCACCTGGGAGTCGGCGGCCTCCAACGCGGACGGCGCCCGGCTGGTCGCCGAGGGCCGGTACGACGGGGCGTTCGCGGGCGAGTTCGCGGCGCCGATCTACGGGCTGGACCCGCTGGTCAAGGAGATCGCCGACGCGCAGGGCGCGACCACCCGGTTCGTGCTGGTCGGCCGGCCGGGGCGGGTCTCCTCGCCGACCGGGGCGGACAAGACCTCGATGGTGGTCTGGCTGCCGGACGACCACCCGGGTGCGCTGCTGGAGCTGCTGCAGGAGTTCGCGGTGCGCGGGGTGAACCTGATGCGGATCGAGTCCCGGCCGACCGGGGAGGGGCTGGGCAGCTACTGCTTCCTGATCGACTGCGAGGGGCACCTGTCGGAACGGCGGGTGGCCGAGGCGATGATGGGGCTCAAGCGGATCTGCCCGCAGGTGCGGTTCCTGGGCTCCTATCCGCGCGCCGACCGGCAGGTGTCCAAGCACCGGCGGCCGGGGACCTCGGACGAGGATTTCACGGCGGCGGCGGACTGGCTCTCCCGGGCACTCGACGGCCGCGGGGACATCTGAGCGCCTTCTCGCGTCTTTCCGACCTTTTCCGACCGTTATCGACCGGACTGATCAAGTGCGGCGGGTGACCGTACCGTCATCCACAGGAACGTCCGGCTCCGGGGGCCACTGTCCACAGGCCTCCCCGCCGTCCACACGCTGTCCACAGCCGAAAGTTATCCACAGGCCTGGGGGCGAGTCGACAAACCGGTATAGCCATAGTCCAGAACAGGTCGGATCATCGGTTTGCGGCGCAGAGATGACTAATCGGACCAGAGTCACCCGGTTGCCTGCAAATCACCCGTGCGAGTGCTTCAATTCCCTCACCCGAGAAGGTGCATTGAGGTTTGAAACCTCAATTCGCTGGTTTCGTCGAGCGGAAGCCGATCTTCCCCCGCCATCCACAGCCCCGGCCTCCGGCCTGTGGATAACCCGCCTCCGCTCCGGGCCCGGTGGATTCCCCACAGGAGTTATCCACAGGTTCCGGCGAGTTATCCCCAGGGGAAAACCGGTACCGGTGGAGGAACGCCCGCCCGGTACGCTTGGCCCTGTGATTGACCTTCGCCTGCTCCGTGAGGACCCTGACCGAGTGCGCGCCTCGCAGCGCGTCCGTGGCGAGGACGTCGACGTGGTCGACGCCCTCCTCTCCGCCGACGAGCGACGCCGGTCCTCGGGCAGCCGCTTCGACGAACTGCGCAACGAGCAGCGGGTGCTCGGCAAGCAGGTCGCCCAGGCCAAGGGCGAGGAGAAGACCGCCCTGCTGCAGCGCACCAAGGAACTGGCCGCCGAGGTCAAGGCCGCGGACGCCGAGCAGAGCGCGGCCAAGGAGGAGGCGGACCGCCTGCTCCGCTCCCTGGCGAACCTCATCGACCCGGCCGCCCCGGTCGGCGGCGAGGAGGACTTCGTCACCCTGGAGGAGATCGGCACCCCGCGCGACTTCGCCGCCGAGGGCTTCGAGCCGCGCGACCACGTCGAGCTCGGCCAGCTGCTGGGCGCCATCGACACCGAGCGCGGCGCCAAGGTCGCCGGCGCCCGCTCCTACTACCTGACCGGTCCCGGCGCGCTGCTGGAGCTCGCCCTGGTCAACATGGCGATCGCCCAGGCCACCGCGGCCGGCTTCATCCCGATGATCACCCCGGCCCTGGTCCGCCCGGCCGCCATGGACGGCACCGGCTTCCTCGGCCAGGCCGCCGAGAACGTGTACCACCTCCCCGAGGAGGACAAGTACCTCGTCGGCACCAGCGAGGTCCCGCTCGCGGCGTACCACATGGACGAGATCATCGAGGCCGACAAGCTGCCGCTGCGCTACGCCGGCTACTCGTCCTGCTTCCGCCGCGAGGCCGGCACCTACGGCAAGGACACCCGCGGCATCATCCGCGTCCACCAGTTCGAGAAGGTGGAGATGTTCGTCTTCACCACGCCCGAGGACGCGGAGAACGAGCACCGCCGCCTGCTGCAGTGGGAGAAGGACTTCCTCAACGCGCTGGAGCTGCCGTACCGGGTGATCGACGTCGCCTCCGGCGACCTCGGCTCCTCGGCCGCGCGCAAGTTCGACATCGAGGCCTGGATCCCCACCCAGGGCAAGTACCGCGAGGTCACCTCGACCTCCAACACCACCGAGTACCAGGCCCGCCGCCTGTCGATCCGGATGCGCGAGGAGGGCAGGACCCGCCCGCTCGCCACCCTGAACGGCACCCTGGTCGCCGTCCCGCGCACCATCGTGGCGATCCTGGAGAACCACCAGCAGGCCGACGGCTCGGTCGTCGTGCCCGAGGCGCTGCGGCCCTACCTCGGCGGGCGGACCGTCCTAGAGCCGGTCAAGTGACCTCGACCGCATCCCCGATCGGTGGCGACCTGCCCTACCGGCTGGTCGCCACCGACCTCGACGGCACGCTGCTGACCAGCGCGGAGACCGTCTCCGAGCGCACCCGCGCCGCCCTGGCCACGGCCACCGGCGCGGGGGCGCTGCACATCATCGTCACCGGGCGCTCGGCCGTCTGGGCCCGCCCGGTCTTCGACGAGATCGGCTACACCGGGATAGCGGTCTGCGGCCAGGGCGCCCAGGTCTACGACGCGGGCGCGCACAAGCTGCTCACCTCGCTCACCCTGGACCGCCGGCTCGCCGCGCTCGCGATCGAGAAGATCGAGGCCGAGACCGGCCCGCTGGCGATCGCCTCCAACCAGGACGGCCTGGACGGGCAGGTGCTGGCCGGTCCCGGCTACGAGCTGCTGATCGGCTCCGACCTCCCGGTCGTCCGGGTCGAGCGCGGGGAACTGCTCGCCTCGCCGGTCGCCAAGCTCTACATCCAGCACCCCGGGCTGACCGACGACGCCCTCGCCGAGGCCGCCCGGCGCGCCGCCGGGGACCTGGTCGGCGTGGTGATGGCCGGGGCCGGCGTGGTGGAGCTGCTGCCGCTGGGCCTGTCCAAGGCCACCGGCCTGGCCGTCGCCGCCCGCCGCCTGGGCGTGCGCGCCGCCGAGACCATCGCCTTCGGCGACATGCCCAACGACGTGCCGATGTTCGGCTGGGCGGCGCACGGCGTGGCCATGGCCGGCGCCCACGAGGAACTGCTCGCCGTCGCCGACGAGGTCACCGCGGGCAACGACGAGGACGGCGTCGCCGTCGTCCTGGAGCGGCTCTTCCCCCGGGCGTAGGACACGCCGTCCGCCGACGACCACGCACAGCCGCGACAGTTGTAGGATGACCGGGCAATCGGTTGTAGGATGACCGATGACCGATGACCGATGAGTGGTGCACGAAGGGAGGCCCGGCATGAGCGGCGACGGCAACGGACTGCAGGCGGCCGGGCGACGGTCCCTGGTGGACACCACCATCGACCAACTGCGCGAGCGGCTGGCCGGCGGGGCCTGGCCGGTGGGGTCGCAGATCCCCACCGAGCACGAGCTCGCCGAGCGGCTGCAGGTCGGGCGGAACACCGTCCGGGAGGCGATCCGGGTGCTGGTGCACGCCGGAATGCTGGTCTCCCGGCAGGGCGAAGGCACCTTCGTGCGGTCCACCAGTGACCCGGCGGCGGTGCTGCGCGGCGTCCAGCGCTCCGGCATCCGGGACGTCCTGGAGGTCCGCGCCGCACTGGAGACCGAGGGCGCCCGACTGGCCGCCCTGCGGCACACCCCCGAGGACATCCGGCGGATGCGGGCCGCGCTGGCCCGGGAGGCCGAGGTCTTCGCGGCCCACCCCGAGCGGGCCAGCCGCGAGGCCACCGTCGAGCACGACCTGGAGTTCCACACCGCCGTCGTCGAGGCCGCGCACAACCCGGCGCTGGCCGAGGTGTACCGCTACTTCGGTGCCTCCGTGCGCGAGGCGATGACCGCCGCCTTCGGCGACCACGAGATGCCCGAGGCCGTCGTGGCCACCCACGAGGCGCTGGTCGACGCGATCGAGAGCGGCGACCCGGACCGCGCCGAGACGGCCTGTCGCGCACTGCTCGCCGAGCCCACCGCCGCCGTCGAGCAGCTGCTCGCGGCCATCGCGGCCCGGAAGTAGGACGGGCCCCAGCCCCGCTTCCGTCCGTTCCGCGGCCGGCGCCCGTCCCTCCTCAGTCCGCGTCTGCCCTTGATCCACGAAAGAACAGCACCTCCATGGCCGTCACCCGTGCCCAGCAGCCGGTTGCCACCACTCCTGCCCCGCTCCCCGTCCGCACCCGGCTGGCCCACCCCGTCCTGCTGCTGACCGGCATCGTGCTGGTCGCCCTGAACATGCGCGCCTGCCTGGCCGCGGTCTCGCCGATGGTCGCCGAGATCCAGCGGACCTTCGGCCTGTCCGCCACCGCGAGCGGGCTGATCACGACCGTCCCGGTGCTGTTCCAGGGCGTCGGCGCCCCGCTCACCCCGCGGCTGACCCGCCGGTTCGGCGCCGAGCGCGTCGTCCTGGGCGCGGTGCTGGTGCTGGGCGCGGGCGTGCTGCTGCGGGTGCTGCCCTCGGTGTTCGCGCTGTACGCGGGCTGCGTGGTGATCGGCGTGGCCATCGCGGTGCTGAACGTGTCGATGCCGGGCCTGGTCAAGCGGGAGTTCCCGGACCGCGCGGCGACCATGACCGGCGTCTACTCGACCACCATGCTGGTCGGCGCGACCCTCGCCGCCGGCACCTCCGTCCCGCTGGAGCACGCGCTCGGCGGCGGCTGGCGTGCCTCGCTCGGCGCCTGGTCGCTGCTCGCGCTGGTCGCCGCGGTGGCCTGGCTGCCGCAGGTGCTGCGCTCCCGGCAGGAGAAGGCCGCGACCGCCGCGGCCGCCCAGCCCGGCAAGCCGGTCGAGGGTCTCTGGAAGTCCCCGCTGGCCTGGCAGATCAGCCTGTTCATGGGCATCTCGTCGCTGCTGGTCTACACCCTGGTCGCCTGGATGCCGACCATCCTGGCCGACCACGGCATGGACCGCGGCCAGGCCGGTCTGGTCTTCGCCTTCTCCAACCTGGTGCAGGTCGCGGGCGCCTTCCTGGTGCCGCTGATGGCCGGCCGGATGACCAGCCAGCGCGCCCTGGCCGTCACCATGGCCGCGCTGAACGGGCTCGGCATCGCCCTGCTGCTGGTCGCCCCGGTCTCCGGCGCCTGGGTGTCGGCGGCCATCCTCGGCGTGGCCCAGGGCGGTTCGCTGGGCCTCGGCCTGGCGTTCATCGTGCTGCGCACCGGCACCGCGGCCGGTGCCGCCCAGCTGGGCGGGATGTCCCAGGCGATCGGCTACCTGGTCGCCGCGGCCGGCCCGGTGGGCGCCGGTGCGCTGCACCAGCTGACCGGCGGCTGGGATGCCACCCTGGTGCTGATGCTGGTGCTGGTCGCGGTGGTCGGCGCGGCGGGCTTCGGCGCGGGGCGCAACCGCACGCTGTGAGGCGCTCGGCTGCTCCTCGCCTGCTCCTCGGCTACTCCTCGGCCGCCAGCGTCAGCCCGGCCAGCTTCACCGAGGCCAGCACGGTCGCCCCGACGGTGACCACCAGCAGCAGCGGGACGGCAGCCCCGAGCGAGACGTCGGCGCCGACCGCCGTGTCCCCGGCCACCGCCTCGGCGACCGCCCGGCCCCACTGCTGGACGCTCAGCGTCCGGGCGCCCTGGACGAAGTTGCCGACCAGCGACTCCCAGATCAGCGCGTACGCCAGCCCGGCCACCACCGCGTGCCGGGTGACCACGCCGAGCAGCAGGAACAGCGCGCTGTACGCGGCCCCGGCGACCAGCACGGCCACGGTGTAGCCGAGCGCCACGCCGTCCCGGGTGCCGTACAGCAGCAGCCCCGCGAGCAGGGTCGGGACGGCGGCGAACACCCAGGTGGTGCCGACCGCGACGGCCAGCTTGGTGGTGACGATCTTCCAGCGGGGCAGCGGCTTGGCGAGCAGGTAGACGATCGAGCCGTCGTCGATCTCGGTGGCGATCACGCCGGTGCCGATCACCAGCCCGAGGATCGGGACGAGGGTGCCGAGGTCCAGCTGGCCGAGGATCTTGACGGTCAGGCCGTGCGCGTCGCCGTCCGACCGGCCGGCGATCGCCGAGACGATCAGCAGCAGGACGGGCGCCACCAGCAGCAGGGCGCCGCGGCGGCGGCCGAGCAGGCCGCGCAGGGTCAGCCTGGCGACGGTCGGGTTCATGGTCGGTCGGCCCCTTCCTGGGTCCGGGTTTCGGTGGGGTTCGGGCCGGGTGTCACGCGGAGACCAGGTACGAGAAGACGCTCTCCAGCGACTCGTCCGCCGGGGACACGGTGTACAGCCGGATGCCGGCCTCCCGGGCGACCCTGGGCAGCAGGGTGGTGAAGCCCTGGAAGTTCACCGCCTCGATCCGCAGCGCCCGCTCCCGCTCGTCCACCTCGATGCCGGTGGTCGAGCCGTCGGCGATCAGCGCGGCGGCGAGCCGGCGGTCGTCGCTGGAGCGGACCAGGTAGCGGTGCGGACGGTCGGTCATCAGCCGTCGGATCCGCCGGAAGTCGCCCGAGGCGGCGTGCCGTCCGGCGACCACCACCTCGATGTGCCGGGCCAGTTGCTCGACCTCCTCCAGGATGTGGGAGGAGAACAGCACCGTCCGGCCGTCCGCGCCGAAGCGGCGCAGCAGCTCCATCAGCTGGAGCCGCTGGCGCGGGTCCATGCCGTTGAAGGGCTCGTCCAGCAGCAGCACGGCCGGGTCGTGGACGAGTGCCGAGGCCATCTTGACCCGCTGCTTCATGCCCTTGGAGTACGTCCCGGTGCGGCGGTCCTTGGCGTACGCCATCTCGACCAGGTCCAGGGCGCGCCGGGCGGCGGCGCCGGGCTGGGGCAGGCCGTGCAGTTCGGCGTTGGCGAGGACGAACTCCCAGCCGGTCAGGTGGTCGTACATCGACTCCCGTTCCGGGACCAGTCCGATCTGCCGGTACACCTGCTGGTTGCGCCAGATCGGCGCGCCGTCCAGGGTGACCGCGCCGTTGGACGGGGCGAGGAAGCCGCTCATCATGTGGATGAGGGTCGACTTGCCGGCGCCGTTGGGGCCGAGCAGGCCGGTGATGCCGGGACCGATCGACATCGTGATGTCGTTGACCGCGACCACGTTCCCGAACCAGCGGGAGACCTTGTCGATGGTGATGGTGGCCATGCCGCCCTCTCAGACGTCTCACTGAACACTGCGGTTGATCAGACGCGGCTGTAGCGGCGCAGCAGGAGCCGGTACGAGCCCGCCACCATCGCCGCCGCGACCAGGGCGAACACCAGGGTGCCGAACGCGCCCGGGGCGTGCCGGCGGTCGAGCCCGCTGCCGAGGTCGAAGACCTCGTTGACCAGCGCCTCCACCAGGCCGTTCGGTGAGATCAGCGCCGTCCACTGGGCCGCGTCCGAACCGCCCGGGCCGGGGCCGCTCATGCCCACCACGACGGCCGCGACCGTCGAACTCACTGCCAGGTAGCCCATGATGGCGGCCACCCCGAAGCCACGGCGCGGGGTGGCCGCGGCGATCACCAGGGCCACCGAGGTGGGCACCAGGGCGTACAGCAGGGCCGCCGCCAGGCCGTAGAGGAACTGGGCGGTGTTGTGCCCGAAGTCCATCCCGCCGAGCAGTGCCCCGGCGTACAGCACCAGCAACGGTGCCGCCATCAGCAGGAGTTGGGCGCAGGCCATGGCCGCGAACTTGGCCCGGACGTAGTCGGCGCGGGTGATCGGGCGGGAGAAGTAGAGCGGGACGGTGTGGTGGCGGAGGTCCCGGGAGAGCAGCACCGGCGCCTGGGAGGCGAGGAAGATCGACACCACCAGACTGAGGTCGGAGAGGTAGCCGGCGTACTCCACCGGCAGTTCGTCCCGCTTCAGGTAGATCCCGGCGGCGACGAAGATCATCGCCGGGACGGTGACCACGCCCAGCAGCAGCATCGGCAGCACCTTGGACCTGCCGGAGCGGCCGAGGCCGTAGGTGGCGCGCAGGCTCTGGGTGAAGAGCGAGCGGGTGGCGTAGGCGCGGCCGAGGCGCGGGCCGGTGTAGCCGCGGTAGCCGATGTCGTGGATGACGCCGGTGTCGGCGGGCCCGCTGTCAGGAGGCTGCGGCATCGTCCGTACCTCCCCTGGTGCTCGCGTCGTCGTGGTCGGTGAAGAGTTCGGCGACCCGGTGCCGGCGCTGTTCCAGCCGGACCAGGCCGAGGCCGAGTTCGGCGACCGTGTCGCGGATGGTGTCGTAGGTGTCCTCGCCGGCCAGCCGGACCAGCAGCAGGTGCGAGCCCTCCGGCTGGGCGTCCAGCCCGGCGGCGGTCAGCCGCTCCCGCACCGCGGCGCCCGGCTCCGCCCCGGCGTCCTGCGGGAAGTCGGTGACCTCGACCGCGAGGACGGCCGTCGCCTCGGTGAAGGAGGCGGTGGAGGAGGAGCGCAGCAGCTTGCCGCCGTCGATGACGACCAGGTGGTCGCAGGTCCGTTCCAGTTCGCCGAGCAGGTGGGTGGTGACCAGCACCGAGATCCCGAAGTCGGAGTGGACCCGGCGGATCAGCCCCAGCATCTCGTCCCGGCCGGCCGGGTCCAGGCCGTTGGTCGGCTCGTCGAGCAGCACCAGCTGGGGGTCGTGCACCAGCGCCTGGGCGAGCTTGACCCGCTGCTTCATGCCGGTCGAGTAGCCGCCCATCGGGCGGTACCGCTCCTCGTGGAGCCCGACGTGCCGCAGGGTGTCCGCGGTGCGCTCGCGGGCGGCGGTGGCGGGCAGCCCCGCCATCCGGGCCATGTGCACCACGAACTCGGTGGCCGAGACGTCCGGCGGCAGGCAGTCGTGCTCGGGCATGTAGCCGACCCGCTCGCGGATCTCCGAACCCCGGGTGGCGATGTCCAGGCCGAGCACCTCGCCGCGGCCCGCGGTCGCCGGGGCGAGCCCGAGCAGGATCTTGATCAGGGTGGACTTGCCCGCCCCGTTGGCCCCGACCAGCCCGACGACCCCGGGCTGCACCTCGACGGTCAGCTGGTCGAGCGCGGTGACCCGGGGGAACCTCTTGGTGAGGCCCTCGGTCTTGATGACAGCAGTGGACACGCCCTCAACGTAACCGCCTTGCGGTGCAAGGACCATGAGCTGGAATGACGAGGCCTGCCAGTACCCCGGTATGACGTCGGGACCGAACCCCCCTAAGGGTCGGCAAATCAGGAGTCCGCTTGTACTCTTGTCGCAATTTTTTGAGACGTGCCACCAACGGGGGTGCCGGTACAGCTGCACCGGCGCAGAGAGAGAGCGATCGACATGTCTGATCGGGCGACCGCGTTCGACCGGATGATGAATCCGTGGGCCTACGACGCGGACGGCAACCTGACCGCCCAGGCCCGGGCGCAGGAGGTGGCCCGCACCCAGATCAACTCGGCGAACGCGCCCGCGGGGGGTGGGGGCGGCGGATTCTCCGTCGACTCCAACGCGCTGGCCACCGCGGGCACCAACTCCGACCAGATCCACGCACGGCTGAACACCGACGGCCGGGGCGCCGACGACGCCACCGCCAAGGTCAGCACCTCGCTCGCCAACTGGAGCACCGGCCAGGCCGCCAAGAGCGCCGCCGGCACCTGGGACCAGTGCATCACCGCCCTCGGCACGACGATCGGGCAGACCACCCAGGCGCTGCGCACCAGCGCCACCGCCTACCAGCAGCACGAGCAGCACGTGCAGCACGACATGGGCGCCTGAGGGGGATACGGACATGGTGGACTTCCACGAACTCAGCAACGCCAACTTCGACTCCCTGGACGCCGCCGCGACCGCCTGGACCACCGTGGCGCAGAAGCTCAAGTCGATGGACGACGACTGGAACACCACGGTCGTGGGCCAGGTCGACTCCGAGTGCTGGGTCGGCAACGCGGCCGACCAGGCCAGGCCCGGACTCAAGCGCACCGCCGACCAGTTGAGCGCCGCCGTCACCGAGGCGAACGCCCTGGCCTCGATCTTCACCGACGCCGCGACCGAGTTCAAGGCCGCCAAGGCCAAGCTGGACAAGGCCGTCGCGGACGCCCGGGCCGCCCAACTGACCGTCACCGGTGACGGCACGGTGAGCTGGCCGCCGCCGGACACCGCCACCAGGCACGACCGGGAGGCCCTCGACGAGTACCAGAAGGAGTGGAGCGGCAAGGCGGACGCCGCCCACCAGGCGATCGTCGCCGCCATCGCGGAGGCCACCGCCGCCGACGAGCGGATCGCCTACGCACTGAACTCCGACAGCGGCACCGACAAGAACCACTCCTTCAACGCCAACGCCATCGGCGGCGGCCCCGAGGCGGACGGCAAGCGCGCCTCCCTGCTCGCGGCCAAGGGCGGGGACATCAGCGACACCGAACTCACCGAGCTCAACTCGCTGCTGGCCTCGCACCAGAACGATCCGAAGTTCGCCACGACGTTCTACCAGGACCTCGGACCGGACGGCCTGATCAAGTCCTGGAACAGCATGGTCGGCGACCCGGCGCACTACCGCGACCCCAACGACCCGCGCTGGAAGGCCTACCAGGACCTGCAGAAGAACCTCGGGCTCAACCTGGCCACCGCCACCCGGCAGAGCAACCAGCCGCACCTGTCCGACGACTGGGCCGCCGCCCTGCGCAAGGCCGGCGCCCAGCCGGTCTGGGACAAGCCGATGCGGCCGAGCGGGTTCGACTACCAGCCGTACGGCTACCAGGTGCTCTCCGGCATCCTGATGACCGGCAACTACGACCCGCACTTCCTCGACCCGATCGCCCAGCACGTCACCCAGCTCGACACCAACCGGGACAAGTACTGGCCGGCCCCGCCGCAGGCCGTCGCCGACAAGGTGCACGGCTTCAACCTGCTCGGCGGCACCGACGGCGGCCTCGGCTTCCAGCCGACCACGGCGGTGCTGACCGCCCTGGGCCACAGTCCGGCCGCGGCCAACCAGTTCTTCAGCGAGCAGCCGACCGCCTACAACGAGGACGGCACGGTCAATCCGAACGGCAAGCCCAAGCCGGCGGACTACTTCACCTACTACACCCACGACAAGGAGTGGCTGCCGGACACCAACTCGATGCGCGACATGAACGCGCTGGACCAGAGCAAGCACGCCGGCCCGACCGCGCTCGGTCACGCCCTGGAGGCGGCCACCTCCGGCCACCCGTACGACCAGCCGGCCGACGTCCCGCCGAAGCCGCACACCCCCGAGCAGGCCGCCCTGGCGGAGCGGGTCCTGGACACCTTCGGCACCCACGGTGGCAACGGGGCGCTGGACGACATCAAGGGCGACGGCAAGTTCGCCCCGCTGCGCGGCAGCCTCGGGCACATCGCCGCCGACTACATCGGGGACGTCCAGCGGGCCGCCTCGGGCGCGAACGACCTGCCCGTCAACGGCTCCGCGGCCAACCTCGACGGCTCGAAGGTCCAGGGCCTGCTGGACGCGCTCGGGCGCGACCCGCAGTCGTACGGCTCGATCACCAACGCCAACCAGGCGTACACCAGCGCGCTGATCCGCGGCGCGCTGGACAGCGGGCAGACCGACTTCTCCCGGCTGCAGGCGGACATCGACCACATCGCCCAGAACGGCAGCGTGGTGACCGGCACCCTCGCCGAGGCCCGGGTCGACGAGGTCCACACCCAGCACCACGCCTCCGACAAGGCGTACAACGACGCCGTGGCGGAGAACGTCGGCTTCGCCAAGGACGCGTTCAACCAGACCATCGGCAAGGTCACGGACAAGGTGCCGTTCGGCAGCGACCTGTCGGGCATGCTCGTCGACGACATCACCAACAACATCATCGCGGCCAACTCCCGCGACACCACGGCGGACGGCGAACAGGAGGCCCGGGTCTACGTCCAGCAGGCGAAGCAGAGCTCGATGGACGCGGTCTCCCAGGCGGTCCGGGACGCCTCCCTGCAGACCTCCGTCAACTACGCGGACGTGCAACGGCTGGCGGCGAGCGCCCAGGACGCCTCGAAGACCGGCTTCATCGACGGTCTCTCCACCAACATGGCCACCCAGGTGAGGGGTTAGCACGTGAGGATGCTCGAAGGCCGGTGGCCGCTGCCCGCCGCACTCGCGGTGCTGGTGGCGGCCGCCGGGGCCGTCGGCTACCTGGACTGGCGGGGACACCGCCCGGCGGAGGAGCCCGGCCGGACCGCCCACCTCTGCGGGGTGCCCACCGGGAGCGGCTCCCCGCTCGGGCGGCTGCTGCCACCCGGCGGGCAGGACGTGGAGGAGAGGCAGGACGGCCGCTCCGGCGATCCGGTCTCCTGCACCATCCGGGTGGACGGGCGCACCGCGCTCACCGTCCTGGCCACCCATCACGACGGACAGCCCGCCCTCCCGCCCGAGGCCGCCCAGCACCCGGATGCGCACGGCTTCGCGCAGCCCGGCCCGTCCGCGTCCTGGGCGGGCAGCGCCGTCATCGCCCGGACCTGCCCGCCCACCAAGAGCGACTACGGCTACGTCGTGCTGGAGGTCACGGCCGGAGCGGCGGCCCGCACGGGCGACAGCAGCCGGAGCGACCTCGAACAGATCGCCACCGCCGTGGTGCAGCAGAAGACGAAGGACGCCTGCCAGTGACGAGGACCCGACCACTGACCGCGGGCGCGACGGCCCTGCTGCTGCTCGGCGGCGGCCTGCTCGGCTGGCACCTGTACCTCGACCACACCGAGTACCGGCCGCCGGCCGTCGCCCTGTCCCACGGGGAATGCCTGGGCACCCTGGACGACCCGGGGATCAGCGCACTGCTGGGGCGCACCCCCCGGGTCTTCGTGGACACCGGGCTCCGCCCCGCGACGCCGGAGCTCAAGCCCGGCCTGGACTGCACGGTCCAGGGGCAGGGTCAGCGGCTGCTCTTCGCCTCGGTGCTCAGCGCCGCGGACGGCGACGGCACCGAGGCCGGGGAGGCGGTCTTCGGCTGCACCCTGAACGGCAAGGCCGAGCCCTACCGGGCCCGGCTCAGGGTGGACAAGAACTTTCCGCCCGCCGCCGTGCCCGACCGGGATCACCGGGCCGAGCTGGTGACCGGCTTCGCCAAGCGCGCCGCCGAGAAGCTGGGGTGCGCCAACGGCGCCGAGTCGCTCACCGTGAAGTGAGTGCCCCGGCGCCGCTACCGGCTGCCCCTCAGGAACTCGGACGCTCCCACATCTCGGTGACCTTGCCCGAGGCGTCGATCGCGACCGTGTAGACGCCGCTCGAACAGGGGTAGAAGCCCTTCTGGTTCCCCGGCGTGGCGATGCACTCGTTGATGTGTTTCGCCAGGTCGGCCGCGTTGACGTCCTTCGGCGGGGCGACGACCGACCGGAGGTGGCCCTTGACGGTGGGCGCGAACTGCGCGGTCCTGTCGGGGCCCGTCGCCTCGTGGGCGACGTTGTCGACGCCGCACGCGTCCTTGGTCTCCTTGTAGACCAGGGCCGTCGCGCTGGTGCCCTTCTCGACGTTGATCCACTTCTGCCCGGCGGGCAGCGGGGCACTGGTGCAGAAGCCCTCCGGGCCGCCGTCGGTGGCCTTGCCGCTCGGCGCGGGCTTGCCGCTCGCTGCGGGCTTGGCCGTGCCGGTGGCCGGGGCGGCAGCGGTGGGCGACGCGGCACCGGCCGGGGCGGCGGTCGCGGTGCCGGTGGCGGTGCCGGCACCCTGGTCCGACGAGTTGTCGGGGCCGCAGGCGGCGAGGCCGAAGGCGGCGGTGGCGACCAGAGCGGTGGCGAGCAGCCTCCTGGAAACAGACATGACGAAAGAACCCCCGTTTAACGCATGATCAGATAAAGGTGCGGCGGACAGATTAGCGCCTCCCGCCCCCACCCTCCCGGCGAAGTAGTCGTACTTTACGAGCCTCCCGGGAGTTGCGCCGGGAGGTCAACGTCCACCGTGTCGCTCCAGAGGCATGGGCATCGCCGAGTGACGAACCCTTCCTGACCTCGGTCCGTGAGCGACCGCTGGTCCGCCTGCAGCTACGTGAGGAGAACGGCGAAAAACCAGCCTCGGTCACGAGTGGCCGGGTCGACCCGGCACACGCCGTGTCCTGGTGAACCTCTGCCGACGGCCGCCAGCAGCGAGTTCGCTGAGGCGCTCACCGATCACGGAAACGCCCGGGCGGGGCTCCTGCTCGTAGTACCAGGGCTTGCGCCGGCGCAGCAGCTCCTCGCCGTGCTCGTCCCAGGTGAATCCGGGCTTCCGCAGCAGCTTCCGGAACACCTCGTCGACGGTCTCCGGGTGGGCGGCGGCCAGGCGGCGGAGCGGCAGCGGTGCAATCGACTCCTCGCGCAGGTACACGCGTAGCAGGTCCTGGTTCTGCCTCCGGCCGGGGAGGGCCGGATCGGCGAAGAGGTCCCGCAGCATCCCGTAGTCCGGGTAGAAGTTGAGCCCGTCGACTTCGTCATAAATGGCACCGACCGTTTCCGATTTCGCGAGTCCTCGCGGCAGTTCGAAGGCCGGGAAGTCCAGGCCGGGCAGCCGCCTGCCCCGGGCCCGGTCGGGATGCTCGGCGACGGCGGTCTCCTGCCGGTGCCGGTAGTAGGCATTGAGCCGGTCCTCGACTTCGGCAGGGGGAAGGACCAGTTCGTCACTGCCGCAGAACTCGATGAACGCGGCCCGGTCCGCCCGCATCGAGCGCCATCCCTGCTCGATCTTCTCGGGGTTGCGGAAGACCAATGAGGGGTGTTCGGTGGCCAGTTGGAGCGCCGCCTGGGCGATCTCGGTGGCGCTGGACTTCGGGTAGGACGACATCATTCCGGAGATCAGCCACGCCCCGTCGGCCGAATGGACGGGCACCAGGCAGGTGTGCAGGAATCCCCCCTTGGACACTCCGCGGAAGGCCAACCGCCCGACGTTCGAGTACGTGCGGTACTCCAGGTCGTCGATCAGGTTCAGCAGGACGACGGCGTCCCCGTCCTTGCGCCGGATCTCGAAGATGCCCTCGACCGGGTCACGCCAGCCGAGCAGCATCTCCCGATCTGCCTCGGTCAAGCCCCGTCGTCCGGCGACGAACCGGTCCACCACGGTCGAGCCGTCCGGCAAGCGGTACCGCAGGATGAAGTTGTCGGTGATCCGGATCGCATCGCCTTCCTCCAATTGCCGCTGGGGCCCGGCGGCCTCCAGGAGGAGGGGCGTCAACCACCGGTCGAAGCGTGCGCTCCGGGCGAAGGCGACGAGTTCACCCTTCAGTCCGGAGCTTCGCTCGATCAGGTCTCGCAACGACGTCTCATTCTCGTTCCGTACCACGACAGCCGTGCAGGCCCTCTCGATCTTGAAGGTTCCGACGCTCACTGCGTCCAGTAGTAGCGGTACGCCTCGACCCACTCCGCTCCGTCCGGAGCCGGTTCCGGCAGCGGAAGGTCCAGCAACCCGATCGTCTGCCGGAACTCACCGCGGGTGCACTGGGCGACGATCCTTCCGTCCGGTGAGAGGTCGATGCCGCGCACGGTCACCTCGACGCCCAGCATCGAGGTGCTGAACGGCACCGCCAGGTTCTCCTGGACGGCGGTGAACAGAGCCGACAGCTCCTCGTGCTCGTCGTAGGTGTCGACCGTCGCTTCCTCGACCAGCGCGGCCAGTTCTCGCCTGCTCAACGTGCGCATGGCGCCACGCTAGCGGACCTGATCGTGCCGACTTGCGGGCGGTCCGAAGTCCCGCCGATCCGCACGCGTATCGTCACCGTATGCGCTTGAGTACCGTTATCCTGCCCATCCACCGGTGGAGCGAGGGCCAGAAGATCTGGCGGCGGGCCGAGGAACTCGGCTTCCACGCCGCCTACACGTATGACCACCTGTCGTGGCGGAGCTTCCGGGACGAGCCGTGGTTCGGGTCCGTGCCGACGCTGACGGCGGCGGCGTGCGCCACCGAGCGGCTGCGGCTCGGAACCCTGGTGACCTCGCCGAACTTCCGGCATCCGGTGACGCTGGCCAAGGAGCTGATCACGCTGGACGACGTGTCCGGCGGGCGGGTCACCCTGGGCATCGGAGCCGGCGGGACGGGCTTCGACGCGACCGCCATGGGCCAGGAGGCGTGGTCCCCGAAGGAGCGCGCCGACCGCTTCGGGGAGTTCCTGCCGCTGCTGGACGAGCTGCTGCGCGAGGACGCGACGACCCGCGAGGGCACCTACTACTCGGCAATCGAGGCGCGGAACGTCCCCGGCTGCGTGCAGACCCCTCGGGTGCCGTTCTACGTGGCCGCGACCGGCCCGCGCGGGCTGCGGCTCGCGGCCGAGCACGGGCAGGGCTGGGTCACCTACGGGGACCCGAAGGGGCCCGCGGACGTGCCGGTGGAGCAGGCGCCCGGGGTGATCGCCCAGCAGATCGCCAAGCTGACGGCGGCCTGCGAGGCCCGCGGCCGGGACGTGGCGACGCTGGAGAAGGTGCTGCTCCAGGGCTCGACGGCGGAGAAGCCGCTGCAGTCGGTGGACGCCTTCGTGGACTGGGCCGGAACGTACCGGGAGCTGGGGATCACCGAGCTGGTGATCCACTGGCCGGTGCCGCACTCGATCTTCGAGAACGACCTCGCCGTCTTCGAGAGGATCGCCACCGAGGGCCTGGCCCAGCTGGGCTGACCCCTGCCGGGCCGGGCGTCACGGGTGCGGGCGGGTGCGCTGGGCCGGGAAGGCGGGGACCGGGTCCGGGGTGCGGCGGGCGAGCTCGGCGAGGGTGTGGAAAAGGACCTCGCCGAGCAGGACCGGCTCCCGGGAACCGGTCGGTACGGCCCGGCGGTCCGCGGCCGGGCCGTCAGCCAGGACGTCAGCCGGGGCGTCAGCCGGGGCGTCAGGGGAGGAGAGGGTCGGGGGCGGCTCGTCACGGAGCTGGCGAGTGGGCATGGCTCTTCCTGCCGACGGGGTGACCGGGAGGACTCCTGCCCGCCGGGCCCGCAGCGGCACCCCGGAGGGGGACGGATCGGCCGGAAACGGCGCGCGAAGGGCCGGAACCCGTCCGTACGGTCATCGCCCCGGTCATCGCCCCGGTCCCGACCGCGGCGCCGCCCGGGTGTTCAGCCGGGCGGGGGCGATGGGCGAAGATGGACCGGTGACCCAAGCCCGTACCGCTCCCCGCCTCATCGCCACCGACCTGGACGGCACCCTGCTGTGCTCCGGCGGCACCGTCAGCGACCGCACCGCCGCGGCCCTGGCGGCGGCCGAGGCGGCCGGGGTGCAGGTGGTGTTCGTGACCGGGCGGCCGCCGCGCTGGATGCAGCAGCTGAGCCCGCACATCGGCGGTCACGGGGTGGCGATCTGCTCCAACGGCGGCGCGATCGTGGACGTGCGGCGAGGCGGCGAGCTGATCGAGTACTTCCCGATACCGGCCGAGACCTCGCTGGCCGTGGTGGAGGCGCTGCGGACCGAGCTGCCCGGCACCGCGTTCGCCTTCGAGTACGCGGACGGCTGGGCCCGCGAGCCCGAGTACGAGGTCCTGATGTGGGGCGACGCCGAGGTCCGGGCGATCGGCCCGGCCGAGCGGCTGCTGGCGGACGACGGCCCGGTGCGCGGCCTGTTCAAGCTGCTGGCCAAGCACCCGGACCTCGATCCGGACACCTTCCTCACCGAGGCCCGGACGGCCGCCGGGCACCTGGCCGAGATCACCCGCTCCTCGCCGATCCCGCTGCTGGAGATCAGCGCGCCCGGCGTCACCAAGGCCAGCACGCTGGCCCGTTGGTGCGTCGAGCACGGGATCGACCGCAGCGAGGTGGTGGCCTTCGGCGACATGCCCAACGACCTGGAGATGCTGGCCTGGGCGGGCACCGCGTACGCCGTCGCCAACGCCCACCCCCACGTGCTGGCGGCGGTGGCGCAGCACACGGTGAGCAACGAGGAGGACGGCGTCGCGGCGGTGGTGGAGGAACTGCTCCGGCTGCTCTAGCCGAAGCGTTCACAACGTGCCGCGCCGGCCGGGAAGTCCTCCCCCCGTTCGGCTTTCACCTGACGGCGGGGGAACCGTTGCGGCCGGGCCCGCTCACAGCCGCGCGGTCCAGCGCACCACGGTCCCCTTCCGGTACGGACCGCTCTCGTGCCAGGCCGCCCCGCCGAGCGCCTCCGCCCGCCGGGTCAGGTTGAGCAGTCCGCTGCGCCGCCCGCCCTGCGGGATGCCGACCCCGTCATCGGTGACGCTGAGCAGCACGCCGGGCCGTCCGCCCCGGTCCAGCGACTCCGGGTCGCCGCCGACGGGCCGGCCCTCGTCGCCCAGGTGGACGGTGGCGTCGATCTCCACGCCGACCCGGGAGGCCCGGGCGTGCCGGGCCGTGTTGGAGAGCATCTCCCGCAGTGCGGCCAGGAGTTGGCGCCCGGTGTTCTCGCCGACCAGGCTCTCCACCGGCCCGACGAAGCTCACCGAGGGCTTGAAGCCGAGCGCCGCCGCGGCCTGGCTGGCCTCGCGCAGGACCCGGGTGCGCAGGGTGTCGGGGGCGTCGCCGTGGTTGTCGTGCTGGAGGGCGTAGATGGTGGTGCGGACCTCCTGGATGGTGGCGTCCAGCTCGTCCACGGCGTTGCCGATGCCGACCTTCACCTCGGGGACGACGGCCCGGCGGGCCGCGCTCTCCAGCATCATCCCGGTGGCGAACAGCCGTTGGATCACCAGGTCGTGGAGGTCGCGGGCGATCCGGTCGCGGTCCTGGAAGACGGCCAGGCGCTGCTGGTCGCGCTGGCCCTCGGCGAGCCGCAGGGCGAGGGCGGCCTGCGAGGCGAAGGTCTCGGCGAGCTGCTTCTCGGAGTCGGTGAACGGCAGCGCGCCGCGCGGGCGCCAGACGCAGAGCCCGCCGAGCACCCGCCCGCGGGAGACCATCGGCACGGCCATGGACGGGCCGAAGCTGCGGGCGAGCCGCATCACCACGGTGGGGTCGCCGGACATGTCGTCCAGGTAGACGCTCTCCCCCTTCAGCAGCCGGGCGGCGAAGCTGTCCTTGGGCAGCAGCTCGCCGCGGACGAACTCGGCGGCCTCGCCGGAGGCGTGGGCGACCCGCATCTGGCAGTCCCCCTCGCCGACCGGGGCGGTGGGCAGCAGGATCATCCCCAGCGCCGCGTCCGCCAACTCCCGTACCTGCTCGGCCGCGACGGTCAGCGCGCCCTCGGCCTGCTCGGCGGAGAGCAGGGCGGTCGTGACGGCGGCGGCGCCGGCGATCCAGCGTTCGCGGCGGCGCCCCTCCTCGTACAGCCGGGAGTTCTCGATGGCGACGCCGGCGGCCGCGGCGAGCGCGTGCACCACCTGCTCGTCCTCGGGGGTGAAGGCGCCGCCGCCCTTCTTCTCGGTGAGGTAGAGGTTGCCGAAGACCTCCTCCCGGACCCGGATCGGCACGCCCAGGAAGGTCCTCATCTGCGGGTGGTGCGACGGGAAGCCGGAGGAGCGCGGGTCGGCGCCGAGCTCGGACAGCCGCAGCGGCTCGGGACGGTCGATCAGCGCGCCGAGGATGCCGCGGCCGGCGGGCAGTTCGCCGATCTCGGCGGCGGTCACGTCGTCGATGCCGACGTGGATGAAGTCGGCCAGGCCGTCCCCGCCGGGGGCGATCACCCCGAGCGCCGCGTACCGGGCGTCGACGAGCTCGGCGGCGCCGGTGGCGATCCGGTGCAGCGTGGCATGCAGGTCGAGCCCGGCCCCGATGGAGACCACCGCCTCCAGCAGCCGCTGCATCCGGTCGGTGACCGCGGCGGCGGACTGCAGGCGTTCCGCGACCTCGGTGACCAGGGTGTCCAGTCCGAGCGAGGCGATCTCGGGCACCCGGTGGGGTGTCGGCTCGGGGGCGGCCTCGGGAAGGTCCGGCGTGGGGTCCATGGAGAAAGCCTAATTTGTACGTTTTTCAGCCGAAGATCGGCGCAGCGCCGACGAGCCCAGCACCGACGGGCCCAGCGCTCACGCGCCCACCGGTTCCAGCAGGCCGTCCGCCTCCCGCTCCCGCCGCCGCATCGCGTTCAGCCGGCCGTCCGGATCGGCCGCCAGCTCCGACCAGCGGCCGCGCTCGACGACCCGCCCGCCGTCCAGCACCAGCACCTCGTCGACGGTGCTGTCGTCCAGCCCGGCCAGCCGGTGGGTGATCAGCACGGTGGTGCGGCCCGCGGTGGCGGCCAGCAGGTCGGCGGTGAGCGCGTCGGCGGTGGGCAGGTCGAGGTGCTCGGCGGGCTCGTCCAGGACCAGGACGGGGAAGTCGGCGAGCAGCGCCCGGGCGAGCGCGAGGCGCTGGCGCTGGCCGCCGGAGAGGCGGGCGCCGTGCTCGCCGACCATGGTGTCCAGGCCGTCGGGCAGGGTGTCCGTCCAGTCCAGCAGCCGGGCGGCGGCGAGCGCGGCGCTCAGCGCGTCCTCGTCCGCGTCCGGCCGGGCGAGCCGCAGGTTCTCCCGCAGCGAGCTGTCGAAGACGTGGGCGTCCTGGGCGCAGAGGCCGATCACCCGGCGGACGTCCTCGCCCGCGAGCGCCCGGCTGTCCACAGCCTGTGGACAGCCGGCGGCGAAGGTGACTGTCCCGGCCCCGGGCTCCAGGAAGCGCAGCAGTGCCTGGGCGAGCGTGGTCTTGCCGGAGCCGGAGGGGCCCACCACGGCGATCCGGCGGCCGGGCGCGAGGTCGAGGTCGATTCCGGCCAGCGCGTCCGCGCTCTGCCCGGGGTGCCGTACGGTCAGCCCGCGCACCGCGACGGGCAGCGGCCGCTCGGGCAGCTCCGCCGGCTCGGCGGGCTCGGTCACCACGGGCTCGGCGGACAGCACCTCGTCCAGCCGGGCCCGGGCGGCGCGGCCGCGCTGGCGGGCCTGGACGGCGAGCGGCATCCCGGTGACGGCCTCGAAGGCGGCCAGCGGGGTCAGCACCACGACGGCCAGGCAGACCGGCGGGAGCGAACCGGCGCGCACCCCGTGGATGCCGACGGCCGCCGCGCCCACCACGGTCAGCCCGGCGAGCAGCGCGATCAGCCCGGTGCCGAGCGCGGTGGTGGCGGCCGAGCGGGCGGCGAGCCCGGTCAGCGCCGCGTCGGCGGTGCGCACGGCGGCCAGTCGGCGGGGCAGCGCGCCGGCCACGGTGAGCTCGGCGGTGCCGGTGAAGGCGTCCACCACGGAGGTGGCCAGCCGCCCGCGGGCGGGGGCCTGGCGCCGCTCGGCGCCAGCCGACCAGCGGGCGGCGAGCGCGGGTACCAGCACCCCGGCGAGCAGCAGTCCGAGGCCGAGCACCAGTCCGGCGGCGGGCAGGAAGGCCGCCGTCGCGACCGCGGAGGCCAGCGCGACCACGGCCGCCACGGCGGCGGGCAGCCGCCAGCGCAGGTAGCGGTCCTGGATCGCGTCGACGTCGGCGACCAGCCGGGAGAGCAGGTCGCCGCGCCGGAAGGCGGGCAGTCCGGCCGGGGCGAGCGCGGTCAGCCGGCGGTACACGGCGGCCCGCAGGGTGCCGAGGGCGCGCAGCACGGCGTCGTGGGAGACCAGCCGTTCGGCGTAGCGGAAGACGCTGCGGCCGATGCCGAAGGCCCGTACGGAGGTGACGGCCATCATCAGGTAGAGCACCGGGGGCATCTGGGAGGCCCGGGAGATGAGGTAGCCGGAGGTGGCCATCAGGGCGACGGCGCTGCCGAGGGAGAGCGCCCCGAGCAGCACCGACAGGGCCAGCCGGGGGGCGGCGGGCTCGGCCTCGGGTTCCTCGGGCACGGCCGGGGCGGGGGTCGGCCTCCCGCTGTGGGCCGGCCGGGTGACGGCTGTGGAGGCCTCGGCGGCGGCGGGCCCGGCCAGGTGGACCCGCTGGTCCGCGACGGCCAGCAGGGCGGGCCGGTGGGCGACCACCAGCACGGTGCGCGCCGGGTCCTCGGCGAGGGCGCGGACGGCGTCCACGACGGCGGCCTCGGAGACGCCGTCCAGGTTGGCGGTGGGTTCGTCCAGCAGCACCAGCGGCCGGTCGTCGGCGAGCAGCACCCGGGCGAGCGCGAGGCGCTGGCGCTGTCCGGCGGAGAGCCCGGCGCCGTCCTCCCCCAGTTCGGCGTCCAGGTCGGTGACGAAGTCGAGCGCGTGGGCGGCCCGTAGCGCGGTCCACAGCTGCTCGTCGGGGGCCTCGGGCCGGTAGAGCCGCAGGTTGTCGGCGACCGTGCCGGCGAACAGGTGCGGGTGCTGGGGCACCCAGGCGATCTGGCGCCGCCAGCTGCCGGGTTCCAGCTCGGCGAGGTCGTGGCCGCTCCCGTCGGCGGCGGTGATCCGGACGGTGCCGGCCCCGGGGGTGGTGAGGCCGAGCAGGACGGCCAGCAGGGTGGACTTGCCGGCCCCGCTGGGGCCGGTCAGGGCGGTGCTGGTGCCCGGGCTCAGGGTCAGCCCGGCGCCGTCCAGTGCGGGCAGGGCGCGCCCCGGGTGCCGTACGGTCAGGCCCTCGGCGGTGATCACGGCGCCGGTGAGGTCGGGGGCCGGGACGGTTCCGGCAGCGGGCAGCGGGGTCTCCAGCACCCGGAAGATCTCGTCGGCGGCGGTGAGCCCCTCGACGCTGGAGTGGTAGAGCGCGCCGACCTGGCGGATCGGGAAGTAGACCTCGGGGGCGAGGATCAGGATCAGCAGTCCGGTCTCCAGGTCGAGCGAGCCGTCCACCAGCCGGAAGCCGATGGTGACCGCGACCAGCGCGACGGACAGGGTGGAGAGCAGCTCCAGCGCGAAGGAGGAGACGAAGGCGATCCGCAGGGTGCGCAGGGTGGCCCGGCGGTAGTCGGCGGTGATCCGGGCGATGGTGGCGGCCTGGCTGCGGGCCCGGTTGAAGACCTTGAGGGTGGGCAGGCCGGCGACCACGTCGAGGAAGTGGTGGGAGAGCCGGGCCAGGGCGTTCCACTGCCGGTCCATCCGGGACTGGGTGGCCATCCCGATCAGCACCATGAACAGCGGGATCAGCGGCAGTGTCCCGGCGATGATCGCGGCCGAGGTGAGGTCGGCGCCGATGATCCGCAGCAGCACGATCACCGGGACGACCACGGCCAGGGCGAGCTGCGGCAGGTAGCGGGCGAAGTAGTCGTCGAGGGCGTCGACGCCCCGGGTGGCGAGGGTGGTGAGTTCGCCGGTGCGCCGGCCCGCCAGGTAGGACGGGCCGAGCGCGGTGGCGTGGTCGAGCAGCCGGCGGCGCAGGGTGGACTTCACCCGGGCGACGGACCGGTGCGCGGTGAGTTCGGTGAGCCAGCCGACCAGCCCGCGGCCGACGGCGGTGAGCGCCAGCAGCACCAGTGGGGTGGTGAGTTCGCCGAGGCCCGCGCCGCGCTGGAAGGCGCGGACCACGATCTCGGCGATCAGGCTCGCCTGGGCCACGACCAGGGCCGCGCCCGCCCCGCCGAGGAGCACGGATCCGGCGAGGAAGGCCCGGGTGGTGCGCGCGTACCCGAGGAGTCGGGGGTCGACCGGCTTCACGGCGTCAGGCCCGGTCGGCCGGGGCGACGGGAGCGGCCGGGGCGACGGGAGCCTTCGGGGCAGCCGGAGCGGCGGGAGCGGCCGGGGCAGCCGGCCGGTGGCCGCCGGGGATGTGCTGCACCCCGATCCGCTTGCGGAACACCCAGTACGTCCAGCCCTGGTAGAGCAGCACCAGCGGGGTGAACACGGCGGCCACCACGGTCATCAGCTTCAGCGTGTACGGCGAGGAGGCCGCATTGCCCACGGTCAGGCTCCACGCCGGGTTGAGCGTGGACGGCATGACGTTCGGGAACAGCGCCAGGAAGAGCATCGCGACCGCGGCCACGACGGTCGCCCCGGAGAGGACGAACGCCCAGCCCTCGCGCCCGAGTTGGTTGGCCACCAGGGCGCCGGCCAGGGCCAGCACGGCGACCGCCAGGGCGACCAGGCTGCGGCCGTTGCCGCTGTCGGCCTGGGTCCAGAGCAGGAAGACGAGGGCGAGGACGGCGGCCGCCAGGCCGGCCCGGAGGGCCGCCCCGCGGGCCCGCTCGCGGATCTCACCCACGGTCTTGAGGGCCGCGAACACCGCGCCGTGGAAGGTGAACAGGGTGAGCGTCACCAGTCCGCCGAGCAGCGCGTACGGGTTGAGCAGGTCGGCGAGGCCGCCGACGTAGTTCTTCTGCGCGTCGATGTCCACGCCGCGGACGATGTCGGCGAAGACCACGCCCCACAGGAAGGCGGGGACGAGGGAGGTCCAGAAGATGGCCTCCTCCCAGTTGCGCTGCCAGCGGGCACCGTCCCGCTTGGCCCGGTACTCGAAGGCCACGCCGCGGACGATCAGGCAGACCAGGATGGCCAGCAGCGGGATGTAGAAGCCGCTGAAGAGGGTCGCGTACCAGTCCGGGAAGGCCGCGAAGGTGGCGCCGCCGGCGGTCAGCAGCCAGACCTCGTTGCCGTCCCAGACCGGGCCGATGGTGTTGATCAGCACCCGGCGCTCGGCGGTGTTCCGGGCGAGCGGCTTGGTGAGGACGCCGATCCCGAAGTCGAAGCCCTCCAGGAAGAAGTAGCCGATCCACAGGACCGCGATCAGCACGAACCAGACGTCGTGGAGTTGCATGACCCTGGGTCTCCTATCTTGGGTCGGTTCCGCGGATCAGTACGCGAAGGCGAGCGGCTTGTCGGCGTCCTCGTCCGTGGACGGGCCGCGCAGCGACGGGTCCACGGCCGGGGGTTGTTCGGTCACCACCGGGCCGGCCTTGGCGTACTTGACCAGCAGCCGGACCTCGACGACGGCGAGGATCGCGTACAGCGTGGTGAAAGTGGCCAGGGCGCCGATCTGGGTGCCGACGCCGACGTTGGGGGACACCGCGTCGGCGGTGGTCATCAGCCCGAAGACGGCCCAGGGCTGGCGGCCCATCTCGGTGAAGATCCAGCCGAAGCTGTTGGCGACCAGCGGGAAGCCCATGGTCAGGATGCCGATCCGCCAGCTCCACTTGGTGAGCAGCGGGCTCAGCTCCCGCTTCGGGGTGAGCATCAGCCGGGGCACCTCGGTGTCGCCGGTGCGGAACTCGGGGCGCAGCAGGAACTTCCGGCGGGTGGTCCAGAGGCCGATCAGGCCGGCCACGAAGGAGGTCATCCCGAAGCCGATCATGAAGCGGAAGCCCCAGTACGTCACGAAGACGTTCGGGATGTAGTCCTTGGGGTTGCCGCCGTGGGCGGCGGCCTCGGCGGCGGCGGTGTCGTTGATGCCGGGGACGGACGAGCTGAAGTCGCTGTGGGCGAGGAAGGAGAGCACCCCGGGGACCTCCAGCGCGACCGAGTTGTGGCCCTTGCCGACGTCGCCGACCGCGAAGACCGAGAACGGCGCGGGCGCCTGGGTGTCCCACAGCGCTTCGGCGGCGGCCATCTTCATCGGCTGCTGCTCGAACATGACCTTGCCGAGGGTGTCGCCGCTGAGCGCGGTGCCGGCGCCGAAGACCACGGCGAGCACCAGGCCGAGCCGCAGCGAGGTGCGCATCACGGCGGTCTTCCTGGGGTCGGCGCCCTCCGGCCTGCGCTTGGCCTTCCAGAGGTGGAAGGAGGCGATGCCGACCATGAAGGCGGCCCCGGTGAGGAAGGCGGCGGTCAGGGTGTGGAAGACCACGGTGAGCGTGGTGTCCTGGAACAGCACCTTGGTGATGTCGGTGAGCCGCGCCTTGCCGGTGGCCTTGTCGATCGCGTAGCCGGCCGGGTGCTGCATCCAGGAGTTGGCGGCCAGGATGAAGTAGGACGAGAGCACGGTGCCCAGCGAGACCATCCAGATGCAGGCGCAGTGGATCTTCTTCGGCAGCTTGTCCCAGCCGAAGATCCACAGGCCGATGAAGGTGGACTCGAAGAAGAAGGCGATCAGCGCCTCCATCGCGAGCGGGGCACCGAAGACGTCACCGACGAAGCGGGAGTAGTCGGACCAGTTCATGCCGAACTGGAACTCCTGGACGATGCCGGTGACGACGCCCATCGCGATGTTGATGAGGAAGAGCTTTCCCCAGAACTTGGTCGCGTGGAAGTACTTCTCCTTGTTCGTACGCACCCACGCGGTCTCCAGCCCGGCCACGATCGCGGCCAGGCTGATGGTGAGCGGTACGAAGAGGAAGTGGTAGACGGTGGTGATCCCGAATTGCCACCGCGCGATCGTTTCGTGAGCGATTGCCAGTTCCACGTCGCCCTCTCTCCGCCGGCCCCGTTCCCAGGGCTGTTTCGGACAAACTCCATCTCCGGTCGAGCACCGTTGCCGGACCACGCGGGCTTGTCCGCTTGTGAACGTGAACACGTTCACAAGCACAGTATCCACCATCCTTACGGGGGAACCGCAGGTGGGGTGGCATTGACAGCGGGTGGGAGGGCGTGACGGTGCGCACAGTTTGCGGACCGGCCGCGGGGCGTGGCAACGAACGACCCGGCGGACGGCGCCCGGCTCTTGTCCGAACCGGCGCTTGACAGCCGCACGCCCCGCTCGCTTCGGCGAGCGGGGCGTGGTAGCGCCCGTGGTTACGGGCGCCCGAGCAACTGCGCCCCCGAGACGGAGTCGGCGCGGGCGGTGAAGAACTCGGTGAAGCCGTGCAGGAACTCCTCCACCGTGATCCGTCCGTCCCCGTCCGTGTCCAACTGACGGAAGCCGTGCGACAGCTCGGCAGGGTGGACGCGCGGGCCGCCGAACACCGCGCGGTACTCGTCGAACTCCAGGAAGCCGCTGCCGTCGGTGTCGGCTGCGGTGAACACCGCCCGCAGCGCGGGCAGCAGCCCCTGCTCCAGGTAGGCCTCGTCCCGGTCGAGGCCCGCCAGGGTGGCCGCCGTGAACTCCTCCCGGCTCACCTTCCCGTCCCCGTCGGCGTCCATCGCCGCGCGCAGCTGCTCCCACCAGCCGTCGAAGGCCCGGTACACCCGGGCCTCGGCCTCCTCGTCCAACTCCAGCTGCCAGCACACGTTGTGGGCCATCGCCCGCAGGTCGTGCACGGTGATGGAGCCGTCCCCGGTCTGGTCCAGAACCTCCCGGAAGAACCGGTCCACCCGGGAGCCGCGGGCGTCCCCCCGCCCCGGGTGCAGCCGGCGCGGTGGCCGCTGCTGCGCGTCCGGAGAGCGGTAGCGCACCCGCTCCGGGAGGAGTGGGACGACGGCCCCGGCACCCCGGTGCAGCACCGCCGACAGCAGCGCCCCGCGCCGGGTCCGGACCAGGCCGAACCGCTCCCGCACCACCGGCGGCAGGTCCGCCACCGTCAGCTCCCGGATCACCCGGGCCACGGCCACCCGGACGACCCGCCAGCCGGCGTCCCCGAGGAACCGGAGCCGTCGGGGGCGGGGCGCCTCGCGCAGGATGTCGTCGAGCAGGTAGCGGGCCGACTCGGTGAACTCCAGCTTCTCCCGGGCGTACCGGGCGAAGTAGCCGGGCAACTCGTCCGCGGTCTTCGGGAGTTCCTCCTCCGGCAGCTCGAAGGCGGCGATCGCTTCCCTGAACTCCTGGTAGGCGAGCTCCAGTTGAGCGCCGTCGTACGGATCGCCGCCGAGCCGCCGCATGGCCGTCACGGACTCGAACAGCGTCAGCAGCACCCACACCCTGGTCGCCGCGTCCCGCGCGTCGTACGGACGGCCGTCCGGCATCGTCCCGTGGATCCGCTTGTGCGACCGGTTCAGCCGGGCGACCTCCCGGCGCAGGGCGTCCGCGTCCTGGTAGAACAGCCGCCGTCCGCTCCCCAGCGTGTGCTCGACCCGCCGCCAGGGGTGCGCCCGGTAGGTGGAGTGCTCCTGCATCCCGGCCCCCACCACCGGGTCCGCGGCCTGCAGCACCAGGAGCCGCCAGGCGACCAGGGCGATCCGCCACTCGGACAGGTCCTGCTTGAAGGAGACGGCCCGGTCAGCCACGGAGCTCGCCGGTGATCCCGGGGCCGATCACGAAGCCCTTGGCCGGACCCTCGGGGATCACGGCCTCCTTGCCGTACGGGATCCGCGTCGAGGAGGCGTAGACCCCGCGCTCGGGGTCAGGGCTGGTGAGGACGGTCACGGTGCCGCCGTCGTCGTAGTCGTCGATGATCACGTACACCGGGACGCCGGCGCGGGCGTACGCCCCGCGCTTGAGAACGTGGTCTCGTTTGCGCGCTTCGGCGCCCGGCGAGACGGTCTCGACCACCATCGGGACACCTGAGGCGAGCACCCCGACGCCCTCGGGGTGCTCGATTTCTTCGACGTCGTCCGGCGCCACGAAGACGTCCGGGATGAACACCTTGAGGTCGGCGATCACGTTGCCGTCCTGCGCAGGCCCGTAGCCGGAGCCCCTCAGATGGTCGTACAAGGCCCGGCCCAGCCGCCTGTTCACGCTGAAATGGCGGGTGCCGCCAGTGGGTGACAACGTGATCGTCCCCTCGATGATCTCCGCCCGGAAGCCCTCGGGTACATCCATGGACTTCCATGCCTGCCATAGTTGCTGGTCCAGGTTCACGACGGTCTCCTCGACAACGAGCGCGCTCACGAGACACCTCTTTCCCGTCCAGTGTGGTCAGCCCGCGCGATCCCGCACAAGCAACGGCAGCACGGTCGCACACGACCGGGGGGCCGAGCGGGTGAACGGCTTCCGGTTCACCCGATCGAGGAGTTTCGGGCGGTATCCGTCAGCGCTGGCGGGGGAGTTCGACGCGGAAGGTGGCGCCGGCGCCCGGGGCGGTGTCCAGGGTGAGGGTGCCGCCGTGGGCCCGGGTGAGGGCGGTGGCGATGGCGAGGCCGAGCCCGCCGCCGCCGCCGTTGTCACGGCTGCGGGAGGCGTCGACCCGGTAGAAGCGGTCGAAGACCCGCTGGGCCTGCTCCTCGGTGAGGCCGGGCCCGGAGTCGGCGACCTCCAGCAGGCAGACCCCGTCGGCCCCGCCGCCGACGCCGATCCGGACCGGAGTGCCGGGCGGGGTGTGCTTGACGGCGTTGCCGACCAGGTTGGTGACCACCTGTCGCAACCGGGCCTCGTCGCCGAGGACGGGCGCCGCGCCGGGCGCGCCGGTGCCGGTGGGGCCGGTGAGCGCGACCGGGCGGCTGGGGTCGAGGGCGGTGAGGTCGTGCAGGGCGTCGGCGGCGAGGGTGCGCAGGTCCATCGGGGCGAGGTCGAGCGGACGCTCCTCGTCGAGCCGGGCGAGCACCAGCAGGTCCTCGACCAGGGCGCCCATCCGGACCGCCTCGCTCTCGATCCGGCTCATGGTGCGGGTGACGTCCGCCTCGGTGGGCAGCGCGCCCATCCGGTACAGCTCGGCGAAACCGCGGATGCCGGCCAGCGGGGTGCGCAGTTCGTGCGAGGCGTCGGCGACGAAGCGCCGCATCCGGGCCTCCGACTCGGCGCGGGCGGCGAAGGCCGCCTCGATCTGGGTGAGCATGCCGTTGAGCGCGATCGACAGCCGGCCGACCTCGGTGCCCGGGGACAGCTCCGGCATTCGGTGGGACAGTTCGCCGGCGGCGATCCGCTCGGCACCGGCCTCGATCCGCCGCAGCGGCCGCAGTCCGGCCCGGACGGCGAAGAAGCCGAGCGCGGTGATCAGCACCAGGACGCCGCCGCCGATGGCCAGGAAGGAGGTGCTCAGCCGGCCGGTGGTGGCGTCGACGTCCTCGCGGGAGACGGCGACCATGACGTACGTCGGGGTGCTGGCCGGCGAGGCGTACGCGGCGGCGCCGGTGGCCGGGGTGCGCGGGGGCTGGAGCGGCAGCACCAGCACCCGCCAGCTGTGGTGACCGCGCTGGTCGGGCAGGTCGAAGGGGGTGTCCGGGGCGGTCTGGGTCGGGTCCAGTCCGGCCAGTTGCGGCGCCGGGTCGGTGTCCGAGAGGGGCTGGCGCAGGGAACCCTGGACCTTGCCGTCCGAGGACAGCCACTGCACCAGGTACTGGCTGGGCAGGCTGATCCGCCGCCCGTTGACGCCCGGCTTCCCGGCACCCGGCGCGGTCACCTGGACCGGGGCCTTGCGGGACAGCGGCTGCCCGTAGCGCTGGAGTTGCTCGTCCAGCTGCTCCACCAGCTGGGCCCGTACGGTGCCCAGCACGAAGGTGTCGCTGACCGCGAGCCCGGTGGTGACCAGCGCGAGGGCGAGGACCAGCAGCCGGGCGCGCAGCGACAGCCGGGAGGTGAAGCGGTTGAACACGAGCGGGTCCGGTCAGCCCTGCGGGGGGCGGCGCAGCGCGTAGCCGATGCCGCGCACGGTGTGGATCAGCTTGGGGCCGTGCGCCGGGCCGGAGTCGAGCTTGCGGCGCAGGTAGGAGATGTAGGACTCGACGATGGAGAGGTCACCGCCGAAGTCGTAGGCCCAGACGTGGTCGAGGATCTGCGCCTTGGACACCACCCGGCCGACGTTGGCCATCAGGTAGTGCAGCAGCTTGAACTCGGTCGGGGAGAGCGCGACGGGGGTGCCGGCCCGGGTGACCTCGTGGGCGACCGGGTCGAGGCTGAGGTCGGCGACGACCAGTCGGCCGTCCTCGGAGGGGCCGCCGGCCCGGCGCAGGATGGCGCGGATCCGGGCGATCAGCTCCTCCAGGCTGAACGGCTTGGTGACGTAGTCGTCCGCGCCCGCGGCCAGGCCCTGGACCTTGTCGCCGACGCCGTCCTTGGCGGTGAGGAACAGCACCGGCAGGTGGTCGCCGGGGTGTCCGTGCGCGGGTCCGGCGATCTGGCCGCGGCTGGTGCGCTCGCGCAGCTTCTCGACGACGGTGAAGCCGTCGAGGTCGGGCAGCATCACGTCGAGGACCACGAGGTCCGGCCGCTCGGCGGCGATCAGTTCCAGGGCCTCGGTCCCGCTCGCGGCGGACGCCACCCGGAACCCGGAGAACCGCAGCGAGGCGGCGAGCAGCTCACGGATGTTCGGCTCGTCGTCCACGACGAGGAGGAAGGCCTCGCCCTGGCCCCCGGCCACGGTGGTGCCGCCCGGTGTGGTGACAGTGCCTTGCACGGGGGTTTCGCCTCCCGGTCGGACGATGACGTTCAGCATGAGGCTAGCCCCCGGAGGCTATGCGGCATGGATGAATGTTGGATTAACACCTTATCGGTCGGTTTTTGGGCGACAAGCCCCCAGGGGTGCGGCTCGGTGGTGTGCGCACGGGTGTGCGGGAACGTCGAACGGCCGGGGAGCACGCTCCCCGGCCGCACCGCGTCACACCGTTCCGACGGTCAGTGCTGGGCGAACTGGCCCGGGCGATAGTCGCCGGCGGGCTGGCGAATCATGACGTTGCCGCGGTTGAAGGCGTTGATCAGCGCGATGACGCAGACCAGTGCCGCGAGCTGCTCCTCGTCGTAGTACTTCGCCGCGTTCTCCCAGGCCTCGTCCGTCACCCCGCCGCCGTCGGCCAGCCGGCTGCCCTGCTCGGCCAGCTCCAGGGCGGCCCGCTCGGCCTCGGTGAAGACGGTGGCCTCGCGCCAGGCCGCGACCAGGTTCAGCCGGGTCGCCTCCTCGCCCGCGTGCACGGCGTCCTTGAAGTGCATGTCGACGCAGTAGCCGCAGCCGTTGATCTGGCTGGCCCGCAGCCGCACCAGCTCCTGGGTCGCGTACGGGAGGGTCGAGTCCGCGATCGCCTGGTTCGCGGTGATGAGGTGCTTGAAGACCTTGCCCATGACCGGGCTGGCGAAGGCGTTCAGACGGGCTTCCATGGTGTGCTCCCTCGGGGTCGGTGTTGCGTTGCCGTCCTCTTTGACAGGACAGCCGGTCGGTCCGTGACAGGCCGGGACGTGGTCTGCCTCACACCTGCCAGGCGCGGAGCTTCTCCGGGTTGCGCACGGCCCAGATGTGGGTGATCCGGCCCTTGGCGATCCGGAACGCCATCACCGTGTCCGTCACGCCGTCCTGCCGCGCGACCAGGCCGGGCAGGCCGTTGACGGTGCTCTCCAGCAGAGTCAGCCCGGCGGTGACCCGGTCACCGTGGACACGGGTGCGGTCGATCCACTCGCTGCCCGTGAGCGGTTCCAGCAGGGCGGCGACCAGGCCTCCGCCGTCGGCGATCACGGTGGCGTCGGGGTCGAGGAGGTCCATGAGCGACTTGACGTCCTTGGCCTCCCAGGCCCGCTTGAACTCCCGGACGATGCCGGCCTGTACGCCCACCGGCGTCGCGAGGGCCTGTGCCGCACGGATCCGGCGCCGGGCGGAGGAGGCCAGCTGGCGACAGGCCGCCGCCGAGCGTCCGACGATCGTGGCCACCTCGCCGAAGGGATATTGGAAGACGTCGTGGAGGACGAACGCCACGCGCTCGGCCGGGGTCATCGTCTCCAGGACGACGAGGAAGGCCATGTTGACCGACTCGTCGAGGGTGATCCGGTCCGCCGGGTCCGCCGCCACGCCGTCGGGCCCTTCCCGGTGCTCGGGCAGCGGCTCCGGGAGCCACTCGCCCACGTAGCGCTCCCGCCGGGCCCGGGCGGAGGTCAGCTGGTTGAGGCAGATCCGACTGGCGACCGTGGTCAGCCAGCCGCCGGGCGAGAGGACGGCGGCCCGCTGGTGCGGGGGCATGGCGTACCAGCGGGCGTAGGTCTCCTGCACGACGTCCTCGGCGTCGGCGAGTGAGCCGAGGAGCCGGTACGCCACGTTGGTCAGCCGGCGCCGCTCGCTCGTGATCACGCTCAGGTCCTGGTCCATGCTCCGCCTCCGGTTCCGGTCCTGCCCTTACGACAGAACAGCGGGCCGGAATGTGACACCACCGCGCGCCTCACATTCCGGTGCACCGTCCTGTCGTAAGGGCAGGACCCGAACCGGACAACAGGGAGGACCCACCGTGAACGACTTCCAGGCGATCGCCGACCTCGTGGAGATCCAGGCGCTGCAGGCCGAGTTCACCGACGCGGTGATGATGCGCGACGGCGAGCGGCTCGCCGGCCTGTTCACGCCGGACGGCGCGCTGCGGATGCCCAACGTCCCGATCGAGCTGGTCGGCAGGGAGCAGATCAAAGCCGGGCGCAAGGAACTCCAGGCCCGATGGGACTTCTTCGTTCAGAACACCCACCCGGGCTCGATCCGGATCGACGGCGACACCGCGACCGGCCGCGCCCTCATGCACGAGATCGTCCGCCTCAAGGACGGCCAGGAAGGTCTCAACTACGCCGTCTACCACGACCGTTACCAGCGGACCGCGGAGGGCTGGCGGTTCGCCGAGCGGGTCTACGAGGTCCGCTACGTCGACACCAGCCCGCTGGGCGGCTCGGCCCCGTGTGATGCGCGGGACGCCGCCGCCGAGGCCGCCGACCGCGGTGCCTCCACCGCGTTCACCGCTCCGGCGGACGCGGAGCGGCTGGAGCGGGCTGCGGCCGCGCTGGCGGCCGCCGGCTTCACCGTCGAGATCCTCGACGACGCGGCCGCCGCCCGCGCCCGCGTCAGGGAGCTGGTCCCGGCGGACGCCGCCGTGTTCACCGCGGCCAGCGAGACGCTCCGGCTGTCCGGCATCGACGAGGACCTCAACTCCGGCGGCCGCTACCGGTCCGTCAGGTCGCGGGCGCTGGCCATGGACCGGGAGGCCGAGGCCGACGATCTCCGACGCCTGCTGGCCAGCCCCGACGTCGCGGTGGGCAGCGTCGTCGCCGCCACCGAGACCGGTTCCCTGGTGATCGCCTCGGGCTCCGGCAGCCAGCTGCCCGCCAACGCCGGCGGCGCCGGTCAGGCGGTCTGGATCGTCGGGGCCCAGAAGGTCGTCCCCGACCTGCCCACCGCCATGCGCCGCCTGGAGGAGCACGCCCTCCCCCTGGAAGACGCCCGCGCCCGGGCCGCCTACGGCCGGCCCAGCGCCGTCAACCAGCTCCTGGTCCTCAACGCGCCGACGCGCTTCGCGCGTGGCACCGTGCTGCTGCTGCGCGAGGCCATCGGCTACTGACCTGCGGCGCTGGGCGGGGGGGGGGGGGGGGCCCGCCACACGCCCCCCGCCCCCCGCGCGGAGCAGGGGGCCCAGCGGGGCGGGGGGGGGCCCACCGGGGGACT
>NZ_JBIWPL010000020.1:116411-164627 GCF_044768255.1 Kitasatospora sp. NPDC101157
GCCCCGGCGGGGGGCGCGGGTGGGGCGGGCGGCCCCCCCCCCCCCCCCATCGCCGCAGGTCAGTCCGAGGACGCCTCGGGCTTCGTGTGGAGCACCTCGGGCTTCGTGTGGAGCACCTCGCGCCCCTGCTCGGCGGCTCGCGCGATGGACTCGGAGATGAAGTCGAGGAAGCGGGCGATGTTCTCCAGCCGCACACCGGCCGGGGTCCCCGCGCCGAGGATGCCGACGCCCTGGCGGGTGGTGTCGCCGAGCTGGGCGGTCGCCCGGGCGCTGACCCTCATCGACCGGTACCACATGTCGTCGTCCATGAAGTAGCGCTCGCGGCGGCGTTCGTCGCGCTCCCGGCGCACCATGCCCTGGCTCTCCAGGAACGCGATCGACTTGGAGACGGTCGCCGGGCTGACCTGGAGGCGCTCGACGAGTTCGGCGGCGGTGAGGCTGCCGTCGTCGGTGATGTAGAGGCAGGAGAGCACCCGCGCCATCATCCTGGGCATGCCGGACTGCATCATGACGGTGGTGAGCACCTCCTCGAAGGCGCGCACCGCCTCGGCGTCGCGGCCGTGCGGCTGCGGGGTGGCGTTCGCGCCGTGGGCCGCGGGCTGCCGGCGGCGCTGGGCCCGGTGGCCGGTGGCGCGGTGGGCGAGGTCGGCGCGGTAGGCGGTGGGGCCGCCGTTGCGCATCACCTCGCGGGTGACGGTCGAGGTCGGCCGGTCGAGGCGCCTGGCGATCTCCGCGTAGGCGAGCCCGTCGGCCAGCCCCAGCGCGATCTGCTGGCGTTCCTGCTGGGTGAGTCTGCCGCCCGGCATCGCGGCCTCCTTCGTGCTCCGTGTGGGGTACCTCTACAAGGTAGCGTTCATCGCCAGTCCATTGCAATGGAGGAGATGATCTCCGTTGCATTCCCTGCATGGCGATTGCAATGATTTCACGCATATTACCTGCGAGGATAGTGGTTCCACGCAACGGACCAATTGCTGAATCACTAAACGCAACGTAGCCTTTCCCTCATGAGAAAGCAGTTGGCCGCAGCGGCCGGCTGCCGGAGCAGAGGAAGGGACGACAATGCAGAAGCGCACCGACACCACCCCCGGGATCCCCGCCTGGTCGGGCACGGTCGAGGTCGACGACACCGCCCTGGCCGTCACCGACACCGGCGGCAACGGCACCGCCGTGGTCTATCTGAACGGCTCCTACGCCGACCGCTCGCACTGGCGCCGGGTCATCGCCGACCTCGGCGACGGCTACCGCCACATCACCTACGACGAGCGCGCCCGCGGCAAGTCCGCCCTCGCCTCCGACTACTCCTTCGAGGCCTGCCTGCGCGACCTGGACGCCGTGCTGGACGCCCGCGGCGTGCGGCGGGCGGTCCTGGTCGGCTGGTCGTACGGCGCGATGGTCGCCGTGCACTACGCTGACCGCCACCCCGAGCGGGTGCTGGGCGCGGTCTCCGTGGACGGCGCGATGCCCGTCGAGCCGCTCGACGAGGCCGCCAAGGCCAGGATCCGCGGCCTCTTCGCCCGCCTCAGCCCGCTGTTCCCGGTGTGCCGGCGCCTCGGCCTGGCCGCCCGAATGAGCGCCGTCCAGCACGCCGAGATCAACCTCGAACTGATCGGCCTGTCCGCCCCCGACCTCCTCCTCCCGGTCTTCGACCGGCTCACCGTCCCCGTCCACTACGTCCTCGCCACCGGCGGCAACCTGGGAGCCGACGAGCGGACGATCGAGGGCCTGCGCACCGTCATCACCGGCATCGCCGCCGGGAACCCGAACATCCAGATCGCCGCCAAGGTCCCCAGCAACCACTCCAAGATCCTCCGCAAGGACCACCGGACCGTCGCCGACACCATCCACGCCGTCGCCACCGCCCTTGCTCAGCAGGAGAGTTGAGTGAAACCGCCGGGTGCCCCGGCACCGCCCACCGACCCGCCGGAAGTGTTGCCGGAACCGGGGTTGACCTTGACCCGAGGTCAACCCCGACGCTGGAGGCATGAAGACGAACGCGAACGCCCGACGGTCCACCACCCACCGCGCCCGGACCCGCATGCTGCCGGTCGAGGACACCGCCCTGGCGGTCACCGACACCGGCGGGGACGGCCGCCCCGTGCTCTACCTCAACGGCTCCTACTGCACCCAGAAGGACTGGCGGCGCGTCATCGCCGAACTCGGCGGCGGCTACCGGCACATCACCTTCGACGAACGGGCCCGCGGCAAGTCGCGGAAGTCCGCCGACTACACCTTCGAGGCCTGCCTGCGCGACATCGACGCCGTCCTCGCCGCCACCGGCGCCCGCGACCCGATCATCGTCGGCTGGTCCTACGGCGCGGCCCTCGCCCTGCACTGGTCCACCCGCAACCCCGAGCGACTGGCCGGCGCCGTCATGGTCGACGGCGGCTACCCCTGGGACTACCTCGCCACCGTCGAAGGCGGCCGCGAGGCCGGCAAGGAGCAGATCCGCAAGCTGTTCAAGCGGTTCGCCCCGCTGATGCCGCTGGTCCGCCCGCTCGGCATGGCCGCCCGGATGTCCGCCGCCGAGCACGCCGAGATCAACATCGAGCTCAACGAGATCGTCGCCGAGAGCGGCCCGGTCTTCGACCTCGTCACCTTCCCGATGCGCTTCCTCGTCGCCACCGGCGCCAGTCTCGGCGGCACCGACGAGGGCCTCACCGCGATGCGTGCCACCCTCGACCCGATCCTCGCCCGCAATCCCGACGTCCGGGTCAGCGCCACCGTCCCGAGCAAGCACACCACCGTCGTCCGCAAGGACTTCCGCGCCATCGCCGCCGCCGTCCGGGAGGTTGCCGCCCTCCGGGACGGGCTGGTCAACTGACGCCATGACGGACGGAGTAACGATCAGCCAGGCCGCGGCCTTCGCCGGTGTCACGGTGAAGACCATCCGGCACTACCACAAGAACGGCCTGGTCGAGGAGCCCGCGCGCGACCGCTCCGGCTACCGCCGCTACGGCAGCCCCGAACTGCTGCGGCTGGTCCAGGTGCGCACCCTGGCCGGCGCGGGCGTGCCGCTCGCCGAGATCGCCCCCATCCTCGACGCCGGTCCCGAGGATTTCGCCGCCGCCCTCGTCGATGTCGAGCAGAACCTCACCGCCAGGATCGACGAACTGATCGCCCGACGCGAGACCCTGCGCCAACTCGCCACCGGCGACCGGGTCCTGCTGCCCGCCCGGGCCCGCGCCCTGCTCGACCGGATGCCCGGACTCGGCTTCGACGCGGACGACCTGAGGACGGCCCACGAGGGCCTGGTGCTGGTCCGGGCCCTGATGCCGGAGGGCTTCGACGACTACCTCGCCCAGATCGAGCACGGCCTGGAGGACCCGGGACACGTCGCCGTCATCAAGCTCACCTGGAGCGCCGGGAAGTGGGCCCCGGACGACCCCAGGATCGAGGAACTCGCCGAGGAGGTCGCCGCCCACTTCATCGCCGACCCCTCCCTGCTGCCCACCCTGGGCGGTCTCCGCTCCCGCCAGGACGGCGACACCCGCCACGAACTCCTCACCCACCACGGGGAGGACGAGCGGCCCGGCTGGACCCGCCTCACCGCGCTGATCGAACAGAAGCTGCGCGCCGCGGGCCTCGACGTCCCGTAACCCTCCGGATCCGCTACTCGTCGGCGGTGAGCAACTCACCGACGTGCGCCACGACTTCGGCCGGCGGTACGGACCGGGTCCCGCCGGTGGCCCGGGTGGTGACCTCCGTCGGCCCGGTGCCCTCGGCCGGACGCCGAGTTGCCGGGCGTGCCGCTGCGGTCCGGCGCTGCTCGGGCGTCACCGGCGGCGACCGAGCGTGCCGAGGGCGGCGAGGCCGAAGAGCAGGCCGCCGGTCATGAAGAAGGGCTCGTAGAGCAGGGTCGCGAAGCGGTCCATGGCGTCGAGGTCGGCGGTCGTCCGGGCGCCGGTGGCGAGGGCCAGCCAGTCCGGGACGGACGGCAGGGAGTGCACCAGCAGCACGGCGGTGATGCCCCGGAGGACGTGACCGAGGAGCCTGGCCGGCAGCCGCCCGCCCCACGGCCGGACGATCGCCAGGGCGAGCACGGCGGCGACCGCGCAACCCGGGATGGCCAGGACGTCGATCACCAGCAGCGGGGTGTTGCCGGTGACCGAGAGCCCGTCCGGCAGGCCGGTCCGGCCGCCCAGCAGCCAGTACAGGTGGACGGCGGAGAACGCGGCGGACCAGGTCGAGGGCTGGCGGCTGGGCCTCGCCGTCTGCCGAGACACCGGCATCCCCGAGCACGCCGCCCGGACGGCCGCCCTCGGCATCGACGGCTACGTGGCCGGCGTCGTCCACGCCGACCACGAGGCCGGGGTCCACGGCGAACGCGCCCGCCGGGTCGCCGCCGAGCACGGTGTCTGGGTCGCCACGGCCGCCTTCGCGGGCCCCACCGGCGGCGGCTTCCGCCGCACCTCCGGCCGCTCGGGCATCTGGTCCGCCGACGGAACCCTGCTCGCCGAAGCGGGCACCGCCCCCGACGAGTTCGCCCGCGCGGTCCTCCGCAAGGGCTGACCGCGAAGGCACCTCCTCCGGGAGCGCCGGTGCCGGGCGGCCGTCAGCTGACGGCGAGCCGGTCCACCAGCAGTTGCACCCTCTGGTCGACGTACTCCGGGGGGAGCCGCCCGGCCCGGGTCAGGGTGGCCAGTCCGTGCAGGGCCGCCCAGAACGTCTCGGTGAACACTCCCGGGTGGACACCGTCGCCGGCGACCTCGCCGAGGCTCTCCAGCAGGGCGGCGAAGGCATCCTTCAGGGGTTCCGGGGTGTCCTCCTGCGCGAAGGCGAGGCCGCCGTCGAGCTGGAACAGGGCGTCGTAGACCGCCGGGTTGCGGGCGGCGAAGTCGAGATAGCTCCGGGCGAGGGCGGTGACCCGGGCGCGCGGGCCGTCCGCGGCGGAGGTCGCGGCCCGCAGCGCCGCGGCCATCTCGGTGGCGCCTTCGAGGGCGACCGCGCCGATGATCTCGCGCTTGCCCCGGAAGTGGCTGTAGAGGACGGGTTGGCTGTACTCGATGCGCTCGGCGAGGCGGCGGGTGGTGACCGCGTCCCAGCCCTGCTGCTCGGCGAGTTCACGGGCCGTGGCCACGATGAGGCGTTCGCGCTCGGCCCGTTCGCGCTGCTTGCGTTCTTGTACCGACATGCATCGACTCTAGCACCGCTAGACAAGAGAGCGGCAGCAGGTCTAGTGTTGCTTCATCAGCTAGCAACGCTAGATGCCAGGAGGGAACGTCATGCTCAACACACTTGAGGTCTTCACCACCGTGGTCGTCGGCGTGATGGTGGGGGTGGAGTTCTCCGTCGCCTTCGTCATGAACCCGATCTTCAACGCACTCCCCGACGACAGCACCCAGCTCGCCAACGCCCACGGGGGCCGGATGCTCGGCGCCCTGATGCCGTTCTGGTACATCGGCTCGCTCGTCCTGAGCGCGATCTGGGCCGTTTCCGGATGGCATCGCCACGGCGCCGGGCTGGTGGTCACCGCCGCCGTGCTGCTGATCGTCAGCGTGATCATGTCGGTCCTGCTGCTCGTCCCGATCAACAACCGGAACAAGACGTGGACCCCCGAGAACCGGCCCGCCGACTGGAAGGAGCAGCTGAACCGCTGGAACCGCTTCCACTACGTCCGCGTCGCGGTCATCATCGCCGCTTTCACCCTGCTGGTCGCCGCCCTCGTCTGAGCGCCGGGGACGCTCGCCCGACCACCGGGGACGCTCGCCCGACCACCGGGGAACCCGCCCGACCACCGGGGGCCCGTCCGACCACCGGGAAAAAGGGACCGCGCAGGAAGTCGGACCGGCGACTTCCTGCGCCTCGTTGTTCCGACGTCCTGAGCGGGGCCCGGGGATCACTGCTTGGGGAAGGCGGTGGCGACGGCCTTGGTGCGGGTGAGGACCGCGACGGGGACGAGGGCGAGGGCGGAGAGTCCCTGGAGGACGGCGTACCAGGCCGGGCAGATGCCGGGGATCAGGTCGACGGCGATGACCGCGATCGGCATCACGGTGGAGAGGGTCCGGATGCGGTCGAAGGCCTTGTAGGAGCCCTCGGCGGCGCGGCCGGCCAGGCGGAGGAGCACCGGGGCGAGGGCGGGGAAGATGACGCCGCGGATCCACATGAACGGAGTGGTGGCGTGGCCGGTGGAGGCCATGACCACGACGGTCGCGAGGGTGATCAGGCCGATGGCACCGAAGAGCGCGACGCACTTCTTCGCAGTCGCAAAGACCTCGTGGGTCCGGGAGTTGCCGAGGTTCGCAGTCGCGGTGATCGCCATGGTTCTGTCCTCCGTGTCGTGGTGAGAACGAATCTACGGAGGCGGCGAGCGGCCCGACACCGGTCTGGCCCCACACCTGGGGTGGGGCCAGACCCACCCCCTGACGTCCGCTGCCGCTGTCCAGGCAGAGCCGCCCCACACGCCGGTGCAGGTGTCCGGCGAGGGCGAGCCGCCGACGTGGACGGTGGCCGTCCAGGAGGCGGGCTCGGTGGAGCCGTCGGCGGCGGCCTTCCTACCGAAGTTGTGGGCTGGTGATGAGTGCAGGGCGAACCGCACAGAACTGGTGAATCGACCGACGGCGGCCTCTTGCGGGTAGCAAGAGGCCGCCGGAACGATTCGCTTGGAACACGCGGAGGCCCTCGCACCGATCAGGGCGAGGGCCTCGCGGGCGTCCGACTGCCGGGGGGTCAGCCTCCGGACGGGTTCCGGTTTCCACCTCCGAAGCCACCGCCGCCGAAGCCGCCGGTGGCAGCCCCCTCGACGAGCTGGCTGGCGTTGAACCCGCCACTGGCATCGGGCGTCCCGACGACGGTCACGCTCTGCCCGGGCTGGAGGTCGGTGACCTTGCCCTCCTTGTTCAGCTGGACCTTGGTCGAGTCCGCCGTCGTCACCTTGACGGTGTTGCCGTTGGTGTCGGTCAGATAGACCGTGTTCCCGTCGACGGCCTTGACCGTGCCGCGCGTGAAGCCTCCCTGCCCCTGCCCCTGCCCCTGTCCCTGTCCCTGACCGCTTCGGCGCCCGGCGCCCTGGCCGTACCCGCCGCCCGCGGAAGCGGCAGCAGCCGCTCGGGGGGAGGAGGACTTGCCGCTCGAAGCGCCGTTCCCCTGCTGGTACCGGACCCCGCCCGCGAACGCCCCGGTGGCGATCACGCCGCCCGCCAGGACCAGCGTCAGCCACGGCAGCTTCCGCCTCGGCGGAGCAGCCAGCTCCGCGCTCACGTCCCGCGCGTCCGGCGGCGTGGAGAGCAGCGCAACCTGTTCGTCGTGATTCATCGAGGAAGGGCTCCTACTCGTGCCGGAGGGCGTCGATCGGCCGCAGCGAGGCGGCCCGGTTGGCGGGGTAGCTGCCGAAGAACAGTCCGATCGCGACGGCGATGCCGAACGCGCCGAGCACCGACTCGGGGATCACCACCGGCTTGATGCCGACGATGCTGAAGTGCGAGCCGACGATCCCGGCCGCCACGCCCAACCCCGCGCCGATCACCGACAGCAGCGTCGACTCGGTCAGGAACTGCCCCAGGATCACGGCCCGGGGGGCGCCCAGCGCCTTGCGGATGCCGATCTCCCGGGTCCGCTCCGTGACCGTCACCAGCATGATGTTGGTGATCCCGATCCCGCCGACCAGCAGCGAGATGGCCGCGACGGCGCCGAGCAGCACGGTGAAGGTCTTCGTCGTGCTCTCCCTCGCCGTGAGCAGCGAGGCCTGGTTGGTGATCCGGAAGTCGGCCTTCGTGGGATCGGCGATCGCGTGGGTGCCGAGCAGCACCCGGGTGATCTCCGACTGTGCCGCCGTCGTGGTGTCGGCGGACGACGCCTGCACCAGGATCTGGTTGACCGCCCCGAAGCCCGTGAAGGCGTTCTGCACGGTCGGCAGCGGTGCGATCACCACATCGTCCGGATCGGTGAACCCGCTGCCGCCCTTGGCCTGCAGCACACCCACCACCGTGAACGGCGTCCCGCCGAGGACGATCTTCTTCCCGACCGGGTCCTCGGTGTCGAACAGCTGCTTGGCCGTCGTGGCGCCGAGCACCGCGACCTTGCGCGAACCGAGCACGTCGTCGTTGGTGAAGTACTCGCCGTGCGCGACCTTCTGGTTGGCGGTCTCGAAGTACGCCGGGTACGTTCCCACGACCGAGCCCGGGCTGTACGAGACGTTCCCGTACAGCGCCGTCGCGCTGGTGGTCACCACCGGCGCAACGGACTTGATCGCCGAGGAGCCGGGGTCCGCGTCGCTCGCCAGCGCCTTGGCGTCGGCGACGGTCAGCTTCTTCACCGAGGACACCGAGCGCGAGCCGCCGGCCGCCGAACCTGAGCTGACCGTCAGCGAGTTGGTACCGAGCGAGGTGATCGAGTCCTTCACCGCCTGCGACGAGCCGTTGCCCACCGCGAGCAGCAGGATCACCGAGGCCACACCGATCAGCACCCCCAGCATGGTGAGCGCCGACCGCACCTTGTTGGCCGCGAGCCCACCGGCCGCGAAGCGGAGCGTCTGCCAGAGGATCATGCCGGAACCCCCAGGAGTGCGGGCGGCAGCCCGTCCGCGGCCGCCTGCCGGACGTCGCTGACGATCTGCCCGTCGACCAGCCGCAGCACCCGCTTGGCGTGCTGGGCGACCTCGTCCTCGTGGGTGATCAGCACGACGGTGCGGCCGGTGGCGTTGAGCCCGTCGATCAGGCCCAGCACCTCCTCCGTGGAGCGGCTGTCCAGGTTGCCGGTGGGTTCGTCGGCGAGCAGCATGGCGGGCGCCGTGACCAGCGCCCTGGCCACCGCGACGCGCTGCTGCTGGCCGCCGGAGAGCTCGTTGGGCTTGTGCCCGGCCCGCTCACCCAGCCCCACCAGCGACAGCGCGGCCATCGCCCGCCGCCGGCGCTCGGCGGCCCGGACGCCCGCGTAGGCGAGCGGCAGCTCGACCTGGGCGAGGGCGGTGGTGCGCGGGACCAGGTTGAAGGACTGGAAGACGAAGCCGATCTTGCGGTTGCGGACGAGGGCGAGCTGCTGTTCGTCCAGGTGGCCGACGTCGGTGCCGTCCAGCAGGTAGCGGCCGGAGGTGGGGACGTCGAGGCAGCCGAGGATGTTCATCAGGGTGGACTTGCCGGAGCCCGAACTGCCCATCACGGCAACGTAGTCGCCCTGCTCGATGTCCAGGTCGACGCCGGCCGGCTCGTCCGTCCCGGGCCGGGACGGGCCGCGCAGGGCGTGCACGGTGGCGTCGCCGTGCCCGTACGACTTGGTGAGCCGGCGGATCCGGATCACCGGTACGGGCGTCGCGGGGACGCGGTTGTCGATGACGTGCTGCATGCTCAGCCCTTACCGCCCCGGCCGCCGCCACCGCCGCCGCCACCACCGCCCGGGATGCCGACCGCGCCGCCGTTGCCGCCCCGGCCGCCGGCGCCGCCGCCGAAGCCCGGGAAGGAGCCGTTCGGGAAGCCGTTGTTGCCGCTGGTGGTGGGAAGTTCGACCTTGTCGCCCTCCTTGAGCCCGGAAACCACCTGCACGGTGCTGTCGCCCTCGACGCCCACGCCGACGTCCACCCGCTCGGTGGCGCCGCTCGCCTGCACCACCGTCGCGGTCCGCGAGGCGCCGGTGCCGGACAGGGCCGAGGTCGGCAGCGAGAGCGCGTCGTCCGCCTCGCCGGTGATCACCTGGACGGTGGCGCTGAGGCCGGTGCGCAGGGTGCTGGTGTCGCCGGTGAGCTGCAGGGTGGCCGCGTACTGCACGGCGGAGGAGCCGGCCGCGCCGCTCCCGCTGCTCGACGGCAGCGAACTGACGGACAGGACGGTCGCGTTGAGCTTGGTGTCGGACTGGGCGTTCAGCGTGACGGTCGCCGCCTCGCCCTTCTTCAGCTTGAGCGAGTCCAGCTCGGAGAAGTTCGCGGTGACCTGCATCCCGGTCGGGTTGGTCAGCACGATGAAGCCGCTGGGCGAGCCCGAACCGGCGCTCGTGCCGGTGGACTTGGCGGCGGAGGAGGAACCGGAGCCCGAGGCCGGGGAGCCCACGGTGTCGCCGACCTTCGCCGAGATGGAGGCGACGGTGCCGTCCACCGAGGCGGTGAGCGTCGTACCGGCCAGCGCGGCCTGCGCGTTGGCGAGGTTGGTCTGCGCGGTGGCGACCTGCTGCTGGGCCTGGGCGACGGCCGCGTCGTCCACCTTGGTGGTGGTGACGGTGGTGGTCTGCGGGGCGGGCGTACTGCTCCCGCCCGCCCCGCGACCGCCGCCGCTGCCGGCCTGCGGGGCTGTGGTGGCCCCGGGCAGCGGCTCGGTGGTGGTCGTGGTGACACCGGCCTCCGCCTTGGTGAGGTTGGCGTTCGCCGTGGTGAGGGCCGACCGGGCGGCGTCGACCTGCTGCTGGGCCGCCGTGGTGTCGACGGTCGCCAGGACCTGGCCCTTCTTGACGGCGTCCCCGACCGCCACCTTGACGGCGGTGAGCCGCCCGCCGGTGGTGAAGTCCTGGGCGGCGTCGGTCGGCGAGACCAGGGTGCCGGTTCCGGACACGGTGGCCAGGACCGTCCCCTTGGCGACGGTCGCGGTACGGGTGACCGGCTTGGCGGCCGCCGTACCGCCGCTGCCGTTGACGGTGGCGTACACCAGGGCCGCACCGCCCAGGAGGGCCACGCCGAGCGCGGAGTTGACGAGGACGGCACCTCGCCGCCGTGGGAGCACCTTCATGGCGCACAGCTTCGCCGGGCGCTCTTGCGCTGCCCTGGGCGGCGGCTGGGAGAAGGCTGACCGACCGGATCCGGGCATTCCCTCCGAATCGCCCGCCCCGGACGGGCAGCTTGGCCCGGCCGTGGGCCGTCGTTGGCAGAACTCCCAGCCCCCTCCCAGCGATCCCCAGCGATCCGGCAGGGCTTCCTCAGGGATCCCACATCCACGAACGCGGGGGCGCCCGGAACGCCGCAGGGGCGCACCCCGAGGAGCGCGCCCCTGCGAACCGGGAACCGGAAAACCCGGAAACGGGAACCGGAAACCGGGTGCCGGAAACGGGGTGCCCGAACCGGGCGACCTACCGCCGGCGGCCTCCGACCGCCGCTCTGCGGCCGATCAGCCGTCGATCTCCTTGCGGAAGGCCTCCGCCACCGACAGGAAGATCGTGTTGCCCTCGGCCTCGCCGATCGACACCCGCACGCCCTCCGGGAACGGCCGGACGATCACCCCGGCCGCGGCGCAGGCCGCGGCGAAGTCCGCCGAGCGCTCGCCGAGCCCGAGCCAGACGAAGTTGGCCTGCGAGTCCGGGATGTCCCAGCCCTGGGCGCGCAGCCCGGCGACGACCCGGTTGCGCTCCTCGACCAGCGCCTCGACCCGGACCAGCAGCGCCTCCTCCGAGCGCAGCGAGGCGACGGCGGCGTCCTGGGCGAGCTGGCTGACGCCGAACGGCACGGCGGTCTTGCGCAGGGCGGCCGCCACCGGCTCGTGGGCGATCGCGAAGCCGACCCGCAGGCCGGCCAGGCCGTACGCCTTGGAGAAGGTGCGCAGCACGCAGACGTTCGGGCGGTCGCGGTAGAGGTCGATGCCGTTGGGCACCTCGGGGTCGCGGATGAACTCGATGTAGGCCTCGTCGACGACCACCAGGACGTCGCCGGGGACGGCGTCGAGGAAGCGCTCCAGCTCGGCGCGGTGGACGACGTTGCCGGTGGGGTTGTTGGGGTTGCAGACGAAGATCAGCCGGGTGTTCGGGGTGACGGCGGCGAGCATCGCGTCCAGGTCGTGGTCGCCGTTGGCCTTGAGCGGGACCGGGACGGGCGTGGCACCGGCGATCTGGGTGATGATCGGGTAGGCCTCGAAGGAGCGCCAGGCGAAGATCACCTCTTCCCCGGGGCCGGCCGTGGCGAGCACCAGCGACTGGGCGACGCCGACGGAGCCGGTGCCGAGGGCGATGTGCTCGGTGGGGACGCCGAAGCGCTCGGCCAGGACGGCGGTCAGCTCGCTGACGCCCATGTCGGGGTAGCGGTTGAACGAGCCGGCCGCCGCGACCGCCGCCTCCAGGACGCCGGGCAGCGGGTTGTTCGGGTTCTCGTTCGAGGACAGCTTGTAGGCGTCGGCGCCGGCCGGCTTGCCGGGCTTGTAGGTGGGGATGCCGTCCAGACTCGGGCGCAGGCGCGGGCCCTGCGCTGAGGTACCACTGCTCACGGTCGTACTCCTTCGTGTTCTCTGCCGGTCCGCCCGCCCTGGCACGGTCGGGATCGCCGCCGTACCCCGGGACCCGGCTCCGCCCCCGGGATCTCGGGACGCGCCTGCCGGACCACCCCGGTCGGGTGCCTTGCACGATACCGACCACCCTCACCCGTAGGAGTGAGATGCCCGGACGGGTTACAGGCGCAGATCAGCCATTCTGCCCGGTTCCTTTGGCACATGTCAGAGGTAAGACGCCTGGTTTCAGGAGGGGATCGAAGGGGCGCACCCCGGCTCACTCTTGGAGAAACGTATCTCCGAAGGCTCCCGATGCGCCGGTCACAGACCCTTGTCAGGAGCCATACGATCGGTCCGCCATGACAGCAGCAGCCAACCAGAGCGGTCGGCGACCCACCACCTCACGGCGTCTGGAGCGGGCCGGCATCCGGGATGTGGCAGCAGCCGCCGGAGTGTCGATCACCACCGTCTCCGATGCGCTGAACGGAAAGGGCCGCCTGCCCGACGAGACCCGCAGCCGGGTGCGCGAGGTCGCCGAGCGCCTCGGCTACCGCCCCTCCGCGGCGGCCCGCACCCTGCGCACCGGACGGTCCGGCCTGATCGGGCTGACCGTCACGACCTACGGCGAAGAGCCCTTCACCTTCACCGAGTTCGCGTACTTCGCCGAGATGGCCCGGGCCGCCACCAGCGCCGCCCTGGGCCGGGGCTACGCGCTGGTGGTGCTGCCCGCCTCCTCCCGCCACGACGTCTGGGGCAACATCGCCCTGGACGGCACCGTGGTGATCGACCCGCCCGACCAGGACCCGCTGGTCAGCGAGCTGTACCGGTCCGGCGTGCCGGTGGTCAGCGACGGCAAGCCCGGCAACTGCCCGGTCACCGCCTGGGTCGACAACGACCACGAGGCGGCCGTGCTCGGCATCCTCGACCACCTCTCCGAGGCCGGCGCCCGCCGGATCGGCCTGCTCACCGGCACCAGCACCGACACCTACACCCGTCTCTCCACCGAGGCCTACCTCGGCTGGTGCGCCAAGGTCGGCCAGGAGCCGGTGTACGAGGCCTACCCGGCGCACGATCCGGCGGCCGGCGCGGTCGCCGCCGACCGGCTGCTCGCCCGCCCCGACCGGCCGGACGCCGTCTACGGCCTGTTCGACCCCAACGGCACCGACCTGCTGGCCGCCGCCCGCCGCTACGGCCTGCGGGTGCCGGACGACCTGCTGCTGGTCTGCTGCAGCGAGAGCGACGTCTACGCGGCCACCGAGCCGCCGATCACCACACTCTCGCTCAAGCCGCGCAAGATCGGCACGACCGTGGTCAACCTGCTCATCGACGCCATCGAGGGCGTCGACTCCGGGACGGGCGTGGACATCGCCCGGCTCTTCCCGCCGCGCTTCCGCACCGCCGGCAACGGCCCGCCGCCGGGCACCCTGATGCCGACCGAGCTGATCGTCCGCGCCTCCTCCCAGCGGCGGAGCCCGCGCACCACCGTCAGCCCGCCCCGCCCGCCGGGCGAGGTGTAGACCTCGCGCGCACCGGCCGTCGGCCGCCGGGAGACCGACGACCGTCGGGCCGACGACCGCGGGACGACCGCAGGACACCGACGACCGGCGAGCGGTCGCCGAGAGGTCGCCGACAGGTCGGCGAGACCCTACCGAGCCGGGACAAAACGGACCTTGCGCCGCCGCCCGGCTGACGCTCCGGAGGATTGGATACCCACCAGGTGACGACGCCGGGAGAGTGGTCTTCCTATGATGGGCGAATGACACCCGAGGACCGCTTCCCCGGACCTGAGCACCCCCACTCAGGCCCCCGCCACCAGCCGGACCTCGATGTGCTGCCGTACGGCACCTACTACGAACCCGAGCCCGCCGCGGGCTACCAGGACAGCGCACCGTACGAAGCGGAGACCTACAGCGGTTACGGCGGCGCACGCTACCTGGAGCAGCACTGGCCCGCCGACGGCCAGGGCCACGGGCACACCGTGCACGCCCAGGGGATCGGCACCGACCAGGGGCCGGTCGATCTCGCGGCGGCCTTCTCGCACCAGGGCCAGGGCGATTACGAGGGCGGCTACGAGGCCGCCGGGTACGAGGGCGGCTACGACACCCCGGAGCACGCCGGCCACGACGTCCACACGGGGCACGACGTCCGCTCCGGCCACGAGGTTCACTCCGGCCACGACGTCCAGGACCACCCCGGCTACGAGCCCACCCTGCCCGACCAGCCCTCCCCGGCCCTCCAGCTCGCCGACCGCGACGACCCGCCGACCATCGAGCTCGGCCCGCCGCTGCCCGACCCCGCCGCCCCGACCTACCCGTATCCGGCCCCCGGCCCCGGCGAGCCGCCCGGCCCGGTGTACGTGGTCGGCGACGTGCACGGCTACCTCGACGAGCTGCGCGCCGAACTGCACCACCAGGGCCTGATCGACGCCGACGGCCACTGGTCGGCCGGCCGCGCCCGGATCTGGTTCCTCGGCGACTTCACCGACCGCGGCCCGGACGGCATCGGCGTCATCGACCTGGTCATGCAGCTCGCCGCCGAGGCGGCCGCAGCCGGCGGCTACTGCCGCGCCCTGATGGGCAATCACGAACTGCTCTTCCTCGGCGCCCACAAGTACGGCGACGAGCCCGTCCAGTCCACCGCCGGCACCGCCTCCTTCCTCGCCGCCTGGCGGCTCAACGGCGGCCAGCAGAACGACCTGGACCGCCTGGAGGCCCACCACATCAGCTGGCTGTCCCGGCTGCCCGCCATCGGGCTGGAGGACGGGCACCTGCTGCTGCACTCCGACACCACCGCGTACCTGGAGTACGGCGAGTCCATCCCCGACGTCAACGACGCGGTGCACAGCCTGCTCGCCGACGGCGGCGTGGACGAGTGGTGGGACTGCTTCCGCCGCTTCACCAAGCGCTTCGCCTTCCGCGGCGACGCCGGCCCGATGGCCGTCCACGAGCTGCTCGACACCTACGGCGGCTCCCGGATCGTGCACGGGCACAGCCCGATCCCGTACCTCACCGGCGCGGTGCACGCGGACGACGGACAGCCGCCGCACATCCCGGGGCCCTACGTGTACGCGGACGACCTGGCGGTGGCGATGGACGGCGGGGTCACCATGGAGGGCCGACTGCTGGTCGCCCGGCTGCCGATCTGACGACAGGTCAACAGCCGGGCTCCACTGGAACAGTTGTTCCCGGCGCCCGGGCCCCCGCACGCGCGCCGTCCGGGGCGCGAAATTCCGGAAACCGACTGTCAGCACGGCCGCGCCCGCCCCTACCATGAGGCACACCACACCCGGCCGCCCGTCCGGCGGCCCGCCTCCGCGCCCGTCCCGGCGTTCCGAGGGTGTCCCGCGTCCCCGGCGCGGCCCCGCGCCCTCGCTGCCGGCCGGGGTCCGCATGAACGGGGTCCCCATGACCAACCCCCCGCCGCTGCACGCCGAGGACCGCCCGGAGTACGAGCGCCTCCTCGGTGAAGCCCTGCGCGACCGCACCGTTCTCACCGCCCTGCGCGCCCCCGGCGCGCTCACCGCCGACCAGCTGCGCGTCCTCGCCCTGCGGGACGCCGACGCCGTCAACACCGCGGCCGCCACCGAGTACGCCCACTACACCGCGCTGCGCGAGAGCCTGCGCGCCACACCCGCGCCGCCGGTCGACGTCGAACCGTACGCCCCCGGGCTGCTCAGCCAGCTGCGCTCCACCAACGGCGGCGCCGGGCTGTTCCCCGTCCTCACCGTGCTCACCCCGATCCTCGCCTGGTCCGCCGGGCTGGTCCTGCTGCTGGTCGGCTACCTGCTGCGTGCCGTCGACTCCGGCCTCCTGCTCGGCCGCTCGATGGTCACCGCAGGCTGGGTCGCGCTCGCCGCCGGGGTGGCCGCGATGGCCGTCGGCGTCGTCGGGCTGCTGCTCACCGCCATACGCGACGGCGCCGCCGCCGTCCCGGCCGGCACCGACCCCGAGCTCGCCGCCGAACTCGCCACCGCCCGGGCCGAATGGCGCACCGCCCTGCGCGAGCGCGGCCTGCTGCCGTACCTCCACACCCGCCTGCCGGCCGTCCCCGGCCGTCCCGCCCCCGGCTTCGCCGGCCCCGGGTACAGCCCGCCCGCCTTCACCAGCCCCGGCACCGGCGGCCTCACCGACACCGACGGCCACACCCCCCGCCCCGCCGCCTTCACCACACCCGACTTCACCGGGCCGGGCTACACCCCGCCCGACTTCACCGGGCCGGACGACGTCCGCTGACGCCGACCGCTGACGCCGACCGGGGCCGGCTGAGCGGCGGACACCGCCGGCACCCGAACCGACCGGGACGACCAGCGCGGGCAGGTCCAGCGGGAGCCGGGTCGCAGGTCGTACCGGAGTGCTCCGGCCCGCTCAGAACCCGGTCGGCTGCCGGGGTGTGTACGGCGCCTCCAGGGCCGCGCGCTCCTGTCCGGTCAGGTGGACGTCGAGCGCGGCCGCCGCGTCGTCCAGGTGCTCCGGCCGGGTGGCACCGACGATCGGCGCGGTGACCACCGGGTTGCCCAGCACCCAGGCCAGCGCGACCCGCGCCATCGGCACCCCACGGGCGCCGGCGACCGCCGCCACCGCGTCCACGATCGGCCGGTCGACGTCCGCGAAGAACCGCCCCGCCACCGGGTCCCCCGCCGAGCGCGCCGTCGACTCGCCGTACGGGCGGGCCAGCCGCCCCGAGGCGAGCGGGCACCACACCAGGCTCCCCGCCCCCTGGTCGGCGAGCAGCGGGAACATCTCCCGCTCCTCCTCCCGCTGCACCAGGCTGTACTGGTGCTGCATCGACACGAAGGCCGGGCCGCCGTTCCGGGCCGCGGCGTGCTGCAGCTTCGCGAACCGCCAGGCCCACATCGAGGAGGCGCCGACGTACCGGACCTTCCCCGCGGCGACGACCTCGGCCAGCGCCGCCACGGTCTCCTCCACCGGAGTCGCGGGATCGAAGCGGTGCAGCTGGAACAGGTCGATGTGGTCGGTGCCGAGACGGGCCAGCGAGCCGTCGACCTGCTCCAGGATCGCCCGTCGGGACAGCCCCGAACCGCCCGGGCCGTCGTTGCCCGGCCCCCGCCAGGCTCCGGGCCATCTCCTGACAGACCGACCGCCCCCTCCGGACCCGGCCCTACGAACCCCCGGCACCAGCGGCCACATCCGCCGTGGCCCGGACGAACTCCCGCACCCGCTCCGTGCTGTTGGCCGGAAGCCAGATCGGCCCCCGCTCGATCGGCCGGGCGTCGTGGATGGGGACGTAGGCGAGGTCCGGGCGGGGGTAGTACTGGCGGCAGAGTTCGCCGACGGGCAGGACGCCACGGCCCATGGCGACCAGGCTGAGCATCTCGGAGAAGGTGGCGCCGGACGGGCCCTTGGTGACGGGACGGCCCGAGGGGGTGCGGTCGGGGGTGCGGTCCCGCTTGAAGCCGACCGAGGTGACCGCCGGGTACTGCACCACCGGGTGGTCCGCGAGCACCTCCAGTGACACCGAGGCCTCCGAGGCCAGCGGATGCCCGGCCGGGACGGCCAGTTCGCGCCGCTCGGTGAGCAGGACCGGGCCGAGCGCCATGCCGTCGAAGGGGTAGGAGGCGACCAGGATGTCGATCGAGCCGTCCTCCAGGCTGGAGCGGGAGTTGGAGAGGTGCGCCTCCCGCACGTCCACCCGGCAGTCGGGGTGCCGCTCCCCGAACAACGCGACCGCCCTGAGCAGCACCGGGGCCGTCCACTCCCCGAGGAACGCGACCCGCAGCTCGCCGGTCACCCCCCGGCCGGCGTCCACCGCCCGGCGCAGCGCCTGCTCCATCGCGGCCACCACCGGGGTGAGGTCCTCGGCCAGCTGCCGTCCGACCGGAGTGAGCCGCACGGACCGGCTGGTGCGGTCGAACAGCGGTGCGCCGACCCGGCGTTCCAGCTTTCCGACGACCTGGCTGACCCGGCCGGTGGTGAGGCGCAGCCGCTCGGCGGTCCGGCCGAAGTGCAGCTCCTCGGCGAGCGCGAGGAAGATCTCCGTCTCCAGCCGCTCCAGCATGCCGCCCCCGTCCTGCCGTCACGCGCCCGGCACCGTTTAATCCAGCTCAATGATCGTACGGCGATCCGGCATTGATGATCGCTTCCGTCCGGAGGATCGTGGAGCCCGTCCCCAGCGGAACCCACACCACCGGAGCGGATCACCATGCGCGTCGTCGCCCTCGACCACCTGGTCCTCAACGTCGCCGACATCGAGCGGTCCCTGGCCTTCTACACCGGTCTGTTGGGCCTGGAGCCGGTCCGGGTCGACGAGTGGCGGGCCGGCAAGGTCTCCTTCCCGTCCGTCCGGGTCACCCCGGACACGATCATCGACCTGTTCGACCGCCCCCGGCACGAGTCCAACGTCGACCACATCTGCCTCACCGTGGAGCCCCTCGACTGGCAGGAGGTCGTCGACTCCGGCGTCTTCACCGTCCTCGACGGTCCCGGCCCCCGCTACGGCGCCCGCGGCACCGGCACCTCCCTCTACGTCCAGGACCCGGACGGCAACACCGTCGAACTCCGCTGGTACTCCCAGGACGCCGGCGAGGCCACGGAATGACCACCGGCGGAGCACACGGTGACCGCCACCCGTCGACCGGACCGTCGGGGAGGGTTCACCGGCGGGCCCGGTGACCGGCCTGCCGGTCCAGTCTTTGGCGCGCCCGCCTGGCCGCAGTGAGCTGGCGCACGAGCTGGTGGAGCGAGATGACACCGGTGAGCGGCGGCAGGCCGGAGACGACGACGGCGGACACCGTCCAGGGGACGTCGGCGACGCACAGTCCGGCGGCGAGGCCGGAGAAGAGCACGACCACCACCCAGGAGTGGAACGGCTGACGCCCGTGCTGGACGGCGCGCAGGACCGACAGACAACCCGCGAGCCACGGTCCGTAGACGACCACCGGCCACACCTGTGACAGTCCGCGCGGCACCCGCGAGAAAGCCAGTTCCTGGAGGGGCCCGTAGGAGAACACCAGGCCCAGCGCGCATGCCGCGGTCACCGTCAGCGCCGTCAGCGCGCCGCAGGCGGAGCTGACCAGGCGGGGCCAGGCCGGGCCGGGAAAGGGAGGGCGTCGGCGATGCCGGGAAGTCGTCGGGCCCACCGGGCTCACCGGGCCGACCGGTCCGCCCGTCCCACGAGTCCCGGACGGCTCCACCGGGGATCGCGGAGGCGGCACGAACGCCGTCTCGTTCTCCCATCCTGCGGCCGACGCGACGACGGGGCTGAACGCCTGTGCGTCATCGGGCACGGCGCCGAGGCCGTAGGTGAAGCCGTCGTCGTACCAGTCGCCCGCGGAGCGGGCCGCCTCGCGGCCCCGGTCCCCGGGAGCGGCCCAACCCTCGTGGTTCGCCTCGCCGTAGCCGCGGGCCCCGTACGCGCCGAGGAGGTCGGTCATCCGGTCGTACACGGCAGGCTCCCCATGCGGTCGTCCGGCTGCGGATCGGTCCGGCGGTCCGTCCGGCCCGGCGCGGAGCAGCTCGATGGCACCGGCGGCGTCACGATTCCTCCGGGAAGAGCAGGGCGCCGATCCGGGCCGCGAAGTCGCTCTCCAGCTGGCCGATCTTCCGCACGAGGTCGGCCAGCGGGCGCGAGGTGTGCGACAGGACGACACGCTCGCCGTTGCGCGACAGGTAGCCGGTGGACACGTCGCCCACGGCGTTGCGGCGGTCGGGGACGAACAGCCATGTCCCGAGCGGGGCGATCGGCTCCCGCACCGGAGGCGACGGGGCGTAGGGCAGGCATGGTGAAGTCACGGGTACATCAACGAGGAGCGGCGGGCGCGGTTTTACGACGTACGGGCGTCCTTCCATATTCGATATCGGAGATGCTCTGCAAAATTACCCAGGGCGAAGACCCGGGGGGTGAATATTTTCCCGCCACCCGCGGAGCCCACGTGAAGTGGCGGCCCAAAGGGGCGGAGCACGGGTAATCCTATACTCACCACTGGTGCTGCTCGCCAAAAATCCCCAGTAAAACCATTACAAGAGAAACGTTTCTCCTTTTCGCTCGATGCTATGTTTCCGACTTGCCCTCGGCATATTCATAGGCTTGCGCCGGGTCGAACGGACCACTGGGAGGCTTCTTGCTGTCCTGGAAGGAATACCTGGAAGCGGTAAGCTTGCATCGCCAAGGATGGTCGATAATCAGGATCGCCCGGCACCTCGGGCGCGATCGGAAAACCGTGAGGTCCTACCTCCGGGGAGAGCGGATCCCTGGCCTCAGAATTCCCCCTCGGGACGGATTCCTCCAGTTCCTGCCGTACTGCCGCCAGCGCCTGGTGGAGGACCCGCACCTGGCTGCCACCGTCCTCTTCGACGAGGTCGTCGAGCTCGGTTACGAGGGCGGCTACTCGACCTTCACCGGGGCCCTGCGCAGGCACCAGGCCAGGCCACGCTGCCGGCAGTGCCACAACCTGGCCGTGGCCGCGAGCGGGCCTTCCGCTCCCGTGCCGGCCGAAGGGACCGTCGAGTTCGACTGGCTGCGGCTCCCCGATCCGCCGCCGTCCTGGGGTTACGGCCACCGGGCAGGGCTGCTGGTGGGCTCGCTCCCCGGCCCCGGCCCCGGCCCCGGCGCGGGCGCGGGCGCGGGCGCGGGTGGCCGCATCGGCCGCTGGGCGGTGGCGCTGGCGGAGGACCAGGAGCTGCCCCACCTCGTCGAAGCCGTCGACACCGTGCTGAGACGACTCGGTGGCACCGCCGAATGCTGGCGGTTCGGCCGGACACCGACCGTGTGGTGCTCGCGAACCGACCGGGTGACGCCGGAGTTCCGGCAGGTGGCCGAGCACTACGGCGTGCGCGTCGAGTGCCGGCTGTCGACCGACCAACGCTCCTCCACCCGCCGGACCCTGGACGAGGCCATCCGCTCGTGGTGGCGCGGGCTGCCGGACGGCACCAGCCTTCGGAACGCCTGGGACGGTCTGGACCGGTGCGCCGCACGCCTGGACGCCCGGTGGGGAAGCACCGGCACCCCAGCACTTCGGAAGCTGCCCACGCCCTACCCGGTCCGTGTGCGTGCCCGCCGCACCGTCACCGCCCAGGGCCTGGTGCCCTTCCGCGGCAACTTCTACGCCCTGCCCGAGCACCTGGTCGACGCGCCGGTGGAAGTCCGCCGACGCCTCGACCAGTCCCACCTGTCCATCGCCACCCCCGCCGGCGCCGTGATCGCCCGCTGCCCGCTCGCTCCGGCGGAGGCCGGGCTGACGGTCGTCGAACACAGCAGAGCCATCACCGTGCTGGAGCGCCACCCGGCGCCGGTGCCCGCCGACGCCCCGCTCTGCCGGCGGAACACGCCGCGCCCACCGTCCCCCCGGGCCCTGGCCGAAGCCGACGCGCTGCGCGCCCGGTTCGCCCTCCAGCCCACCCACCGGCCCGACGGGGAAGGCGCGACGCCACGGGTGCCCGCCCCACGGGCCCGCCCGGCCGACGGCACCGGGAGCTGATCGGCCGGGGCGGTGGCTCGGGAGCCGGTCCCGGCTCCCGAGTCACCGCCGCCTGCGAGGCCGGTCGGCGGCGGGAGGTGGACCCGGTTGCCCTGGGCGGGCGATCTTCATCGAGCGGAACCTGAGCAGAGCCGCCATGCGCCGAACAGCCGTCAAGGGCAGATCAACCGAACGGTCGGGAAGTAGCTGCGGTAGCGCGTGGCATCCCGAGTGAGCAGGCGGTAGTTCCGGACAGCCGCGTGCGCGCCTATGTAGAAGTCCGGAAGCGGAGCGGTTTTCCGACCTCCACGCTTGCGGTACTGCAGGAAGGCCTTGCCGGCCAGGAACCCGGCCTCGTACGGAAGCGGCTCTCGGGCGAAGGCCTCAGCGGGGAGGACCGCGTCGAGTTCCTCGATCGCCGCATAGGCCACTGAGACCTCGGCGTAGACGATCGGGTTGATCACCACCTGTCCCTCGTCCTGGGCCTTGGCGAGCTCGACTTCGGACCAGTCGGCCCAAGTGGGGTCGTTCGTCATGAGGTCCAGCAGCACGCACGAGTCGACCAGGGTCACCGGCTGAGTCCGCTCATGTTCCACCAGCCTCAACCGGCTACTCGCCACGCAACAGCTCCATGATCTCGTCGGTCGACATGCCGCCCGCGGCGGTTCCTCTCATCCGCCGCGCCAGTCGCTGGCCCCGAGTGCCCGTCCCGGTCCGGCGCACTATCCGCAGAACGCCGTCCTCCTCGATCACGTCCACCTCGTCCCCGGGGCGGAGACCGCACTTCTGCCGAAGTTCTGCAGGGATGGTGACCTGACCTTTGCTGTTGAGTCGCACCTCAGGCTCCTTGGTATCCCGTATTACCCCTACTACGTAATACTACCCAGGTGTTCTGCGTCAGTCGGCCGGCGGGAGGTGGACCCGGTTGCCCTGGGCGGCGAACCCGGCGGACTTCTCGCCCGTGCCCGCCAGGGCCTCGGCGTCGAAGTCGCTGGTCACCGCCGTGGAGCCGTCGCCGTGCTCGTCGCGGACCCTCTGGGGGATCTTCATCGATGACGACTTCAGCCCGGAACCGGCACATTCACCGAGCCAGGGTGACTGTCGGGACAGCGGTCACCAGCGGACCGGGCCGTCGCCGTCGAAGAAGCCGCCGGTCGGCCCGTCCGGCCCGAGGGTGGCCAGGCCTACGGCAATCGCCGCGCCTTCGGCTGCAGTGCGGGTGATGGTGTGCCCGAAGGGGAGGTCCTTCGTGAAGTCGGTGGCGCAGGCACCCGGGGCTGCGGCGTTGACGAGGATTCCCTCCGGCCGGAGCTCTCTGGCGTACTGCACGGTCAGCATGTTGAGTGCGGCCTTGCTGGCGGGGTAGGCGGCCATCGGTGGCAGACCGGACATGTAGTGGCCGGGGTCCGTTTGGTTGCCGAGAGAGCCGACTCCGCTGGACACGTTGACGATCCTGGCGGAGGTGGACCGCCGGAGCAGTGGCAGCATCGCGTTCGTCACGGCCAGCACCCCGAAGACGTTGGTCCCGAAGACCGCACGCATCGTCTCCATCGTTGCTCTGCTGGGAAGTTGTGCATCGGCATCGCCGGCGATCCCGGCGTTGTTGACCAGGACGTCAAGCCGACCGAACCAGGCGTCGGTCTGCAGGGCGGCCTCATGGACGGTCGCCTGGTCGGTGACGTCCAGGGCCAAGGACCTGACGTCGGAGCCGGTTTCGCGCAGACGGTCGGCTGCGTCCGCGGCCTGCTGCGGATCCCGCGCGGTCACCAGCACGGTCATGCCGCGCTCGGCGAGTTGGCGGGCGATGGCGTGGCCGATGCCTCGGTTGGCTCCGGTCACCAGGGCAATCGCGTTCTCGTTGGGCATGGGCCCAGCTCACCATTCGCAACCGCCATCAGGCCAAGACCGTTTCGGTCGCGACCGATACCGTGCCGGTATGAGCCGACTGGAGACCCGCGAACTGGCGTACTTCCTGGCGGTCGCCGAGGAACTCCACTTCGGCAGGGCAGCCCAACGCCTCGGCATGGCTCAGCCGCCGCTCTCCCGCGCGATCCGACAGCTTGAGCGGCGCATCGGTGTCCTGCTGCTGCTGCGCGAGAACCGCCGAGTGACGCTCACGGAGGCCGGCCGGGTGCTCGCCGCGGAGGCGGCCGTGGTCCTGGAAGCAGCGAGTGCGGCGGTCCGACGCACCCAGCGGGCGGGCCAGAGGGATTCGCGGCTGGTGGTCGCCATGAAACCCGGCGGCGACGGTGACCTGCTGCCTGCCGTCCTTGCCGCCTATCCCGCCGAGCCGGGAGCCGCCGAAGTCGAGGTCGTGCTGTGCGACGTGGCCGAACGATCACGCCTCCTGCGGGACGGCACTGCCGACATCGCGTTCCTGCACAGCCCGTACGAGGACTTCACCGGCCTCGACACCGAGCCTCTGCTCACCGAGCAAGCCGTGGTCGTCCTGCCGCGAACGCACCGGCTGGCCGAGCACCCACACCTGCGGCTCGCAGACCTGGCGGGCGAACCAACGGCCCGTTGGCAGGGCCGACCGGGGCAGGACGGATCGGGGCCCGAAGTGCGCGACTCCGCCCAGCTGATGCAACTCATCGCCATCGGGCGGGCGGTGGCCGTCGTACCCGAGTCGGTCCGCACCCAGCTCCGTAGCGACCTGGCCTGCGTACCGGTACTCGACGCGGCCCCGGTCACTCTGGTGCTCGCGTGGCCGGACCACTCCCGCTCCCCGGCCCTGGCTTCATTCGTCCGAACCGCCGCGTCCATCGCAGCTCGACGCCGCCCCCACAGCGGAGCGCTGCCCCAGGGCGTCCCGTCGCCACCCGGGACAGCGCTCGCCGAACCGTGAGGGTCAGTCCGCCATCGGCAGGTAGACCTTGTTCCCCTGGGCCTTGAACTCCTCGGACATGGCCTTCATGCCCTCGACCGCTTCCTCGTCGTACTCCGGCGAAGCCTTCCCCTGGCCGAACTGCTCGTTGATGCTTTTGCTGATCTTCATCGAGCAGAACTTCGGGCCGCACATCGAGCAGAAGTGGGCCGTCTTGGCGGGTTCGGCGGGGAGGGTCTCGTCGTGGAAGTCGCGGGCGGTCTCCGGGTCGAGGGCCAGGTTGAACTGGTCCTCCCAGCGGAACTCGAAGCGGGCGTCGGAGAGGGCGTCGTCCCAGGCCTGGGCGCCGGGGTGGCCCTTGGCGAGGTCGGCGGCGTGGGCGGCGATCTTGTAGGTGATCACGCCGGTCTTGACGTCGTCCCGGTTGGGCAGGCCCAGGTGCTCCTTGGGCGTGACGTAGCAGAGCATCGCGGTGCCCCACCAGGCGATCATCGCGGCGCCGATGCCCGAGGTGATGTGGTCGTAGCCGGGGGCGACGTCGGTGGTGAGGGGACCGAGGGTGTAGAACGGCGCCTCGTCGCAGATCTCCTTCTGGAGATCCATGTTCTCCTTGATCTTGTTCATCGGGACGTGGCCCGGGCCCTCGATCATCACCTGGACGTCGCGCTCCCGGGCGATCCGGCCGAGCTCGCCGAGGGTCTGCAGTTCGGCGAACTGCGCCTCGTCGTTGGCGTCGGCGATGGAGCCGGGGCGCAGGCCGTCACCGAGCGAGAAGGTGACGTCGTAGGAGGCCAGGATGTCGCAGAGTTCCTCGAAGTTGGTGTAGAGGAAGTTCTCCTGGTGGTGGGCCAGGCACCACGCGGCCATGATGGAGCCGCCGCGCGAGACGATGCCGGTCTTGCGGCGCGCGGTGAGCGGGACGTACCGCAGCAGCACTCCGGCGTGGACGGTCATGTAGTCGACGCCCTGCTCGCACTGCTCGATGACGGTGTCCCGGTAGACCTCCCAGCTCAGCTCCTCGGCCTTGCCGTCGACCTTCTCCAGGGCCTGGTAGAGCGGCACGGTGCCGATCGGCACGGGGGAGTTGCGCAGGATCCACTCGCGGGTGGTGTGGATGTTGCGGCCGGTGGAGAGGTCCATGACGGTGTCGGCGCCCCAGCGGGTGGCCCAGGTCATCTTCTCCACCTCCTCCTCGATCGAGGAGGTGACCGCGGAGTTGCCGATGTTGGCGTTGATCTTCACCAGGAAGTTGGTGCCGATGACGGCCGGTTCCACCTCGGGGTGGTTCACGTTGACCGGGATGACGGCCCGGCCGCGGGCCACCTCCGCGCGCACGAACTCCGGCTCCAGGCCCTCGCGCAGCGCCACGAACTCCATCTCCGGCGTCACCACGCCCCGCTTGGCGTAGGCGAGTTGGGTGACGGCGGCGCCACCGCGGCCGCGCAGCGGGCGGCGCGGACGACCGGGGAAGACGGCGTCCAGGTTGCGCAGGTTGCCCCCGCGCGGCGAGGTGTGCTTGATCCCGTCGTCCTCGGGGCGCGCCTCGCGGCCGTCGTACTCCTCGACGTCGCCGCGCTGGCGGATCCAGGCGTCGCGCAGGGCGGGCAGGCCGCGCCGCACGTCGGGCTCGTAGGCGGGGTCGGTGTACGGGCCGGAGGTGTCGTACAGCGGGACGGTCCGGCCGTTGGTGAGCTGCACCTCGCGGTACGGCACCCGCAGGTCCGGGCGGGATCCGTCGCGGTAGGCCTTGCGCCAGGCCGGGGTGGGATAGCCGGTGCGCTCGCTGCTGGGGGCGCTCCGGGCAGACTGCGGCTGTGCTTCGAACGTGGTCATCTGACCTCTACTCCCTACGCCGGCATTACCCGGTCAGGTTCCTGCGGTCGACGCAGCCGTCGGTCCGTCCGTCGACGTTCCGGTCAGCGCCCTCTCAGCCCGGTGCTCCGAGCTCCCGCGTCGCAGGCGGTGTTGCCTGCACATGACGCCCAACACGGTAGCGAGCCGATCGCCGCAGGTCCAGACGGTCCCCGAACGGAACCGGCCAAGGAACCGAGCGAGGCACCGGCCGCGGCACCGCCCGGGGACCTGCCCCGCGAAGCCGGCCAGGGCGGTGCAAAGGCCGAGGCCCGGCCCCCGCGGACGGGGTGCCGGGCCTCCGGGGGTGCTCCGCGCGGCGCGCGGAGCGGGGTCAGCTCTTGGCGGCCTTCTTCACCAGGATCACCACGGCGGCCGCGATGCCGACGACCACCAGCAGCTTGATCACGATGCTCAGCAGGGCGCCGACCACGCCGAACACGAAGGCGATGACGTTCCAGGCCAGCACCAGGACCAGCACCGGGATGACGATGTTGCGCACCCAGGAGGGCAGCGACTTCCAGAGCTCAGCCATGTCGGTTCCTCTTCTCCCCTCGGGCCGGCTGCCGTCCGGTGCCGCATCCCGCTTGCTTTCGATGCTTCGATCGTACGGGGGCGGGAGCGGCGGAACGAGGGCCAACGGCCCGGAGAGAACCCCGAGATCACCCCTATCCGACCCCCCGGGGCGACCCCCGAGAAACGGCGGGGGCCGGGGTCAGACCGGCCAGCGCTCCCCCCGCCAGGCGGCGTCCCAGAACATCCACTCGTAACGCGAGGTCGTCCTGAAGTGCTCGACCACCCGGCGCCGTTCGGCCGCGGACAGCTGCTCGCCGAGCCGGTCGGTGAGCGTCAGCACCCGGCGCACCACGGACTGGAAGGCCTCGTCGCCGTAGGTGGCGATCCACTTGGCGTACAGCGGGTCGGGGGGGCCCTGGGCGAGCAGCGCCTCGCCGACCCGGGCGTAGATCCAGTAGCAGGGCAGCACCGCGCCGAGCGCCTCGGCGAAGGAGCCGCCGTACACGGTGGCCAGCAGGTAGCTGGTGTAGGCCCGGGTGGTCGGCAGCACCGGTTCGGCGGCGGCCTCCTCGGCGGTGCCGCCGAAGGCGGTGAGGAACTCGGCGTGCATGCCCTGCTCGGCGGCCAGCGCGCCGACCGCGTCGTCGGCGAAGGCCCGGACGTCCTCCTCGCCGGGCGCCTTGGCGGCGCAGACGGCGAGCGCCCGGGCGTAGTCGCGCAGGTAGTGGGAGTCCTGGACGACGAAGTGGCGGAAGGCCTCGCGCGGCAGGGTGCCGTCGGTGAGGCCGCCGATGAAGGGGTGGGCGAGGATCTCGGCGTAGATCGGCTCGATCGACGCCCAGAGCTCGTCGGTGAGGCTACGGGTCATACCGGCGACCCTAAGCGCTCAGTCCTCCGGCGGGGAGAACACCACCAGCACCCGCAGTTCCTCGGTGATGTGGTGGAACCGGTGCGGGGTGCCGGCCGGGACGTACACCACGCTGCCGCGTCCGACGGTCGTGGTCTCGGCGCCGACGGTCAGCTCGGCGCGGCCGCTGATCACCTGGTAGATCTCGTCCTGGTCGTGCGCGGTCTGGGTGTCGGTGTCGCCGGGGGAGAGCGCGTACAGCCCGGCGGACATCCGCGGTTCGCGCAGGAACCGCAGGTACGCGCCGTCGTTGGCCGCCCGCTCCGCGTCCAGTTCGTCCAGCCGGAACACCTTCACCGCTGCCGTCCTCCTCCGCCTGTCGCGTCCTTCGCGTCCTTCGCCTGCGCCGCGTGCACAGCGCCCGTCGCGTCCGTCGCGTCCACCGCGCGGACCGAGGGCATTCAACACCAACTCCTCCGGGGGGAGCTTCCCCCGGGGCGGGGCGCCTGCCAGGCTTGGGCGGCATGAAGGGTTTCGTCATCAAAACACTGATCAACGCGGCGGCCATCTGGGTCGCCGCCTGGATCGTCAGCGGCATCCAACTCGCCGAGGGCAACGCCGACTGGCAGCACAAGGCACTCACCGTGCTCGGCGTGGCCGTGGTCTTCGGCCTCATCAACTGGCTGATCAAGCCGGTGGTGAAGCTGTTCTCGTTCCCGCTGTTCATCCTCACGCTGGGCCTGATCACCTTCGTGATCAACGCCCTGATGCTGCTGCTCACCTCCTGGGCCTCCAGCAGGCTGGAGTTGGACTTCCATGTGGTCAGCTTCGGTTCTGCACTGGTTGGTTCGCTGATCATCAGCCTCGTTGCCTGGGGTCTGCACCTGGCCCTGGACGACGACTGAAGCGGTCGTGCGGCCGTCGCCCACCACGACGCGAAAGGGGCCCGTACCCGGGTGGGTCCACCGGGTGCCGGCCCCTTCGCCGTGTCCGGGTGGTCCACCGGGTACCGTCCCCTTCGCCGTTCCCGGCCGCTCAACCCGCGTCGCACCCCCTGAGGATGGCCGCGAGCTGGGCGTCGAGCTCCCGCCCCGCGAACTCCTGCCCCGTCGGCACCAGCCGGTCGGTGCGCGCCAGGAAGGCGACCAATGGCGCCGCCGGGGCGTGCAGCACGGCGTCCCCGTGGGGGGTGTGCAGCGCGATGCGGACCTCCGGAGGCTCCCCGCCGAGCGGGTGGATGTGCACGTCCCCCTCGCCGGACGGGCGGCTGAGGCCGTCCCGCAGCAGCTCGCGCGCGAACACCCAGGTGACGGGGGTGTCCCCGGGCAGGTTGAAGGCGAACCGGACCGCGTACGGATCGCCGGCCTCGTACACCAGGTCCGCCCCGATCCCGAAGGACAGCTCGGGCGAGACCACGAGGCTCATCTCCAGGTGCCCCTGGACTGTGCTGTGCTGCATGGCGCTGGTACCTCTCTGACGAACGACGGGTTCGGAAGCCGAACGGTGGACTTCGGAGCACGCCCGACCGGGCGGGGCGTTTCGACCTCCGCCCCGCGCGGCAGACTCCCGCACAACGCTCCAGCCCCGGAGGTCGCCATGGGCCCCGACAACCGAACCCCGCCACCGCGCCCGGTGGTCAAGCGGACCGCGCGGGCGATCCTGCTGGAGCTGGACCCGGACGACCCGTACGGCCCGGCCTCGATCGTGCTGATCCGGCGGGTTCGGCCCGGGGCGCCGCACCCGTACTGGATCACCCCCGGCGGCGGCGTCGAGCGGGACGACCGCACGGTGGTCGAGGCGCTGCACCGCGAGGTGGACGAGGAGCTCGGCGGCAAGATCGTGGACGTGGTGCCCGCCTTCGTCGACACCATCAGCCACACCCACCACGACGACGGCACCCTGCTGCACCCCCACGGGGTCAAGGTGCAGCACTTCTTCGTCTGCCGCCTGGCCTCCATGGACCTCAGCCGGCGGCACGGGCCCGAGGTGACGGACCCCAACGGCGAGTACCAGGTGGTCCGGCTGCCGTTCACCCGCGAGGGCGTGACCTCGGTGAACGTCGTCCCGCCCCGGCTGCGGGCGTACCTGGCCGCCAACATCGAGGGCATCCGCGCGCTCCTCGCACCCGATCTCGGCTGATCACCCGGAGGCCCGCTCGCCCACCAGGTCGTGCCGGATCCGCTCGGCAGGCAGGCCCATCCGCAGCAGCACCCCGACCCCGCGCCGGACCATCGCGGGCGGACCGCTGAGCACCGCCTCGCGGCCGCTCCACGGGCCGAACCGGCCGACCACCTCGGGCAGTTCGCCGGTCAGGGCGCCCCCGGCCGGGCCGGTGCCGGAGAGCACCGGCCGTACCGTCAGCCAGGGCAAGCGGTCCGCCAGCCGGCGCAGCGCGTCCAGCTCGTACAGCTCGGCGGCCCGGCGGGCCCCGTAGAACACCTCGACGCTGCGGCCGGGGCCGCCGTGCCCGGCCGCCTCCTCGACCAGGGCGCGGATCGGCGCGATGCCGGTACCGCCGCCGAGGCAGAGCAGGTCGGTGCCGGCACTGTGGTCGACGGTCATCGAGCCGGCCGCCGGGCCGAGCCGCAGCACGTCCCCGGGAGCGGCCCGGTGCACCAGCGCGTTGCTCACCCAGCCCGCCTGGACGGCCTTGACGTGGAAGGTCAGCAGTCCGTCCGGGCGGGGCGCGGAGGCGAAGGAGTAGTGCCGCCAGACCCGCGGCCACCAGGGCGTCTCCAGGCTGCAGTACTGGCCGGCCCGGAACGGGTAGGCCTGGTCCGGGCGGACGGTGAGCACCGCGACGTCCCGGGTGCGGCGCTCGTGCCGCACCACCTCGCCCTGCCACCAGGGCGGCGAGGTCCGGGCGTCCTCCTCGGCGGCCTCGATCATGATGCCGGAGATCAGCCGGTAGGCGCGGCGCCAGGCCAGTTCGGTGTCGGCGCCCCAGCGGCTGCCCGCGTACCGGGCCAGCGCCTGCACCAGGCACTCCCCCACCGGGGCGTAGTGGCCGGTCAGCGTGCCGTAGCGGCGGTGGCCGCGGCCGAGCGCGCTCATCCGGGCACGCAGCGCCGCAGGGTCCTCGGCGCCGCGGGCGGCGGCGAGCAGGGCGCGGAACAGCCGGTCGCGCTGGACGTCCATGGCGGCGGGGAAGAGCGAGCGGACCTCGGGGTGCCGGAGGAAGAGCAGGGCGTAGAAGTGCGCGGTGGCCCGGTCTGCGACCGGCTCGACGATGGCGAGGCTGGCCCGGATCAGCTCGATGTCCCGCGCGGTGAGCGGGAGTTCGCTTCCTTCGGCACTCGAAGGGGCGAGGGGCACGGCTACGGGCGGCTGCACTGCCGGAAACCGCGGGGAGGAGGGCTGCGGTGCCCGGCCGGCGCCGGAACCGGACCAGTTGAGCCCTGGTGCGTCGGCGAAGAGGGGCTGGAAGGCGGACGAGGTACCGGTGGTCGAGGGCGGCTCGGGGTAGCTGGGCGCGGGGACGGACGGCGGCTCGACGGGCCGCGGCGGAACCACCGGCACCGTCGGCACCGTCGGCGTGGGCGGACCGGGCGGTACCGCTTCGCCGACCGCCGGTCGGTCCGGCACCGACCCCGATCCCGCCACTTCGACCATCGCCGCCGCTTCGACCGTCGCCACCGGTTCGGCCACCGACACCGGTTCGACCACCGCCACCGGTTCGGGCTCGTGCGCCTCCGGCAGGCCCGGGACGGCGGCGGCCTGCGCCGAACCGAGCCCGGTACGGATGAGGAGTGTTCTGCGGGACTTCACCGCTGCGTTTCGAGTACCCAAGAGAATCGTTTCGCCTCCGGCCGGCCTGCGTCACCACCTGGCTTGTCTCTGCTGACGCCTAGGCAGCGTGGCACGCCCGAAAAGCTCATCCGACAAATCACGCGAAGCCCGGACACCCGGCCCGGGAACGCGCTACTCTCACTCGATCGGTGGTCGCCCTGAGTGCCGAGCAGCACACCCAGGGCGACCCCGCCCTGCTCAGTGCGGTGGGGTCACAGCTGTCGCAGCAGCATGCCCGGCTGCTCGACGCAGTCCGCCACGAACCGCAGGAACCCGCCTGCCGTTCCGCCGTCGCAGACCCGGTGGTCGAAGGTGAAGGACAGCTGCGTCACCTCGCGCACCGCCAACTCCCCGCCGTGCACCCAGGGTTTGGCCACGATCCGGCCGACACCGAGCATCGCCGCCTCGGGGTGGTTGAGGATCGGCGTGGAGCCGTCCACGCCGAACACCCCGTAGTTGTTCAACGTGAAGGTTCCGCCGGTCAGTTCGGCCGGGGTGAGCGAGCCACTGCGCGCCGACTCGGTCAACCGTCCGAGCTCCGCGCCGAGTTGCTCGGTGCTGCGGGCGTGCGCGTCCCGGACCACCGGGACGACCAGCCCGCGCTCGCCCTGCGCGGCGAAGCCCAGGTGCACCGCCGAGTGCCGAACGATGCCCGAACCGTCCTCGGTGACACTGGAGTTGAGCTCCGGGAAGCGCGCCAGCGCGACCGTGCAGATCCGGGCCAGCAGCGCCAGCACGCTCACCTTCGGGCCCGGCGTGGCGTTCAACTGCCTTCGCAGCGCCATCAGTTCGGTGGCGTCCACGTCCACCCAGCAGGTCGCCGCGGGGATCTCCCGGTGGCTGCGGCTGAGCTTCTCGGCCACCGCCTTGCGCAGCCCGCGCAGCGGGACGACCTCGTCCTGCGCGACCGCCGTCGGCGCGACGGGCACCGACGCCGCGGACCCCGGGGCGGTGGACACCGGAGCGGTGGACACCGGAGCGGTGGACACCGGAGCGGCGACCTTGGCCGCGACGGCCCGCTCGACGTCCGCCCGCATGATCAGCCCGTCCGGCCCGCTGCCGGAGAGCGCGGCCAGGTCGACCCCCTGCTCCCGGGCCAGCCGTCGCACCAACGGCGAGATCACCGGCACCACGACCGGAGCGGCAGGAGCAACCGGAGCCGCCACCGCCACGGGAGCAGGGGCAGGAGCAGGAGCAGGAGCAACCGCCCCCACCCGACGCCGCCGCGCCCCCTTGCTCTCGGCGACCCCGTAGCCCACCAACGGCCGCTCGACCTCAGCGGAAACCACGGCAGCCGAGGAAGCAGGGTCATCACCCGCCTCGCCCCCCGCCGAAGCCACCGCCACCGTCACCAACGGCGCGCCGACGGCGATCTCCTCGCCCTCCGCCCCGTACCGAGCGGTGACCACCCCGCCGTACGGGCAGGGCACCTCCACCACGGCCTTGGCCGTCTCCACCTCCACCACCGGCTGATCGACCGCGATCACCTCGCCGACCTCGACCATCCAGCGCACCACCTCCGCCCCGGTGAGCCCCTCACCGAGGTCGGGCAGCCGGAACTCCCGTACGACGGGCATCATCCTCAGTCCTCCCACTGCAGCCGGGCGACCGCGTCCAGGATCCGGTCCACACCGGGCAGGTGGTGGTGTTCGAGCATCGGCGGCGGGTACGGGATGTCGAAGCCGGTGACCCGCAGCACGGGTGCCGCCAGGTGGTGGAAGCAGCGCTCGGTGACCCTGGCGGCGATCTCCGCGCCGGTGCCGCCGAAGCCGCTGGCCTCGTGCACCACCACGGCCCGGCCGATCGAGCGGACCACCCGGGTGACCGTCTCGTCGTCGAAGGGCACCAGGGTGCGCAGGTCCAGCACGGCCAGGTCCCAGCCCTCGGCCCGCGCCGCCTCGGCCGCCTCCAGGCAGACCGGCAGCGAGGGGCCGTAGGTGATCAGCACCGCCGACGTGCCGGTGCGCCGCAGGACGGCCCGGCCGATCGGCTCGACCGGCACCGCCGGGTCGAACTCGGCCTTGCCCCAGTAGAGCCGCTTGGGCTCCAGGAAGACCACCGGGTCGTCGGAGGCGATCGAGGCGCGCAGCAGCCCGTACGCGTCGGCGACCGTTCCCGGGGTGACCACGTGCAGGCCGGGGGTGCTGGTGTAGTACGCCTCGGAGGCGTCGCTGTGGTGCTCGACGCCGCCGATGCCGCCGCCGTACGGGATGCGCACGGTGATCGGCAGCGGGAGCCGACCGGCCGTGCGGTTGCGCATCTTGGCGACGTGGGAGAACAGCTGCTCCAGCGCCGGGTAGGCGAAGGCGTCGAACTGCATCTCGACCACCGGGCGCAGCCCGTACATCGCCATGCCGATCGCGGTGCCGAGGATGCCGGCCTCGGCGAGCGGGGTGTCCAGGCAGCGGTCGGGGCCGAACTCGGCGGTCAGCCCGTCGGTGATCCGGAAGACGCCGCCGAGCGCGCCGACGTCCTCGCCGAGCACGTGGACCGTCGGGTCCTCGCGCAGGGAGTCCCGCAGGGCGGAGTTGAGCGCCTGCGCCATCGAGGCGGTACGGGAGGAAACTGCCGTCGACATCAGTGCTGCACCTCGGCCTCGGCGGCCAGCTCGGCGGACAACTGGGCGGCCTGCTCGCGCAGTTGGGGAGTGGGCTCGGCGTAGACGTGGGCGAACAGCGCCATCGGGTCGAGTTCCGGGTCGGCGTGGAACTCGGCCCGCATCCGGGCCGCCAGCGCCTCGGCCTCGTCCGCCGCGTCCTGCACCAGCCCGTCGTCCAGCAGGTTCAGTTCGCGCAGCGCGCGGTCCATCAGCAGGATCGGGTCGTGCTCCCGCCAGGCCTCCACCTCGGGCTCGGTGCGGTAGCGGGTGGCGTCGTCGGCGTTGGTGTGGGCCTCGATCCGGTAGGTCAGCGCCTCGACCAGGGTCGGGCCCTCGCCGGCCCGGGCGCGCTCGACGGCCTCGGTGAGCACGGAGTGCAGGGCGGGCGCGTCGTTGCCGTCCACCAGCCGGCCCGGCATGCCGTAGCCGACGGCCTTGTGGGCCAGGCTGGGCGCGGCCGACTGGGCGCTGAGCGGGACGGAGATCGCGTAGCCGTTGTTCTGCACCAGGAAGACGACCGGGGCCCGGAGCACGGCGGCGAAGTTCAGCGCCTCGTGGAAGTCGCCCTCGCTGGTGCCGCCGTCGCCCAGCATGGCCAGCGCGACCACCGGCTCGCCGCGCAGCCGGGCGGCGTGCGCCAGTCCGACGGCGTGCGGGGCCTGGGTGCCGAGCGGGGTGCAGAGCGGGGCGGTGCGGCTGGCGCGCGGGTCGTAGCCGGTGTGGGCGTTGCCGCGCAGCAGGGTCAGCGCCTCCAGCGGGTCGACGCCCCGGGAGACCACGGCGAGGGTGTCGCGGTAGCTGGGGAACAGCCAGTCGCGCTCGCCGAGCACCAGCGCGGCGGCGACCTGGCAGGCCTCCTGCCCGGTGGAGGCCGGGTAGACGGCGAGGCGGCCCTGCTTGGTCAGGGTGGTCGCCTGCTGGTTGTAGCGCCGGCCGACGACGAGTCGCCGGTAGAGCTCGCGCAGCAGCGCCGGGTCGTACTTCTCCAGCGCGGGGGTGCCGAGCACCCGGACGGGGGAGACGTCCGGGAGGAGGGGGGCCGGATCGGTGCGCGGGGCGGTGGCTCCGGGCATCCAGCCGGGCACGCCCGTGCGGTGTCTGTGGTCGAGAACGGTCATCTCGGGGCACCTCCATGGGTGGCGGGGGCTCCCTACCGATTGTTCGGTCGTCTGTTCATCTTGACCAGAAGCGTGACAAGGTGGTGGACATTCGGCCTGAGCGGCGGTCGACTGGTGGCAGTGCGTCCAATCGGTGAGGGTGGGGGGTCATGTCGGCTGAACAGATGTCCAGACTCGACCGGGTCGACCGGGCGATCCTGCGGCTGCTGCAGCAGGACGGTCGCGCCTCCATCCGCTCGGTGGCCGAGCGGGTGCACGTGTCCCGGGCCAACGCGTACGCCCGGATCTCCAGGATGGTCGAGGACGGCATCATCCGCGGCTTCACCGCCCGGGTGGACCACGAACGGGCAGGTCAGGGCGCGTCCGCGTACATCACCCTGAAGATCGTCCAGAATTCCTGGCGCACCGTGCGCGAGCAGCTGCTGGAGCTGCCCGGGGTCGCCCACATCGCCCTGGTCGGCGGGGACTTCGACGTCCTGCTGCTGGTGCACACCGCCGACAACCACGCGCTACGGGAGCTGGTGCTCAACCGCATCCAGTCCATCCCACAGGTACTCGGCACACGAACCATGCTGGTGTTCGAGGAGACCGACCAGGTCCCTCCGGACTGAGCACCCGTACTGAGCACCCGTACCGAGCCACCCGACCGAGAGCACCCGGCTCCCGGGCCGGGACATCAGGAGGTCACCGCGCCCGCAACCCGTCGAAGGCCAGGTGCACCACGGCGTCCGCGACCCCGGCCGCCCCCTTCGGTCCGGGCCGGTACCACTCCACGATCGAGTTGATCATCCCGAACAGCAGCCGGGTGGCCAGCCGCGGCTCCACGTCCCCGCGCAGCGCGCCGTCCGCGACGGCCGCCCGCACCAGCTCCGCCACCTGGTGGTCGAAGTCCCGCCGCCGCTCCAGCGCCCACAGCTCGGTGGCCGTGTTGCCGCGCACCCGCAGCAGCAGCGTCACGTACGGCAGCTCGGCCAGCAGCACCTCCGCGGTGCGCCGCACCACGTGCTCCAGCCGCTCCACCGCCGGGCCCTCCACCGCGGCCGGCTCGGCCAGGATCGCGAACAGCCCGTCCAGGGCCCGGCCCACGGCCAGCCGCAGCAGCTCCTCCTTGCCGCGGACGTGGTGGTAGATCGAGGACTTGGAGATCCCGGCCGCCCGGGAGAGGTCCTCCATCGACGTGCCGTCGTAACCCCGCTCGTTGAACACGTCAACGGTGACCGCGAGCAGTGACTCGACGGTGTAGGCGGTACGCGTGGTGTGATCGGCCATCCTCCGAGTATCCCCGGACGCCCCACGGGCCATTCGATCGGGTCCGCTTGGTCCACACCTTTGAAGGCGGGACCTACAATCTGCGGACGATCGTCCACGTCCAGCAGGCTGGGGTCCACAGCTGATGAACGCAATACCGGCAGTCTCCTCCGACGTGCCCGAGCAGCGCAGCGAGGAGCCGGCGGACGTCCCGCACCCCTGGCAGGAGCGCGCCCGGGCGCTGGTGATCCGCTTCGGCCCGGCCGTGTGGTGCTACGCCGTGCTCAAGCTGATCGGCTTCACGGTGTTCATGAAGCTGCTCTCCTTCGCCGGCGACTACGCCAAGAAGCCGGCCCGGTTCGGCGGCGGCGCCCACCCCTGGGACGTACTGGCCAGCTGGGACGGCTGGTGGTACCAGCAGGTCGCCCAGTTCGGCTACCACCCCGCGCTGGTCCCGGTCCCGGGCGGCCAGCCCGGCTTCACCATCGAGCAGAACTCGGCCGCCTTCTTCCCGCTGTACCCGGGGCTGATGCGGCTGACCTCGGACGTCACCGGCCTCGGCCTGTACGGCGCCGGGATGCTGGTCTCGGTGCTGGCCTCGCTGTTCGCCGCCGCCGGGATCTACGCCGTGGTGGACAAGCTGTCCGGCCCCCGGGCGGGCGTGATCGCCGCCGGGATCTGGGCGATCGCCCCAGGCTCGGGCGCCGAGTGGGCGGTGTACTCGGACTCGCTGTTCGTCGCGCTGGCCGCCTGGGCCTGCTACCTCACGATGACCAAGCAGTGGGTCGCGGCCGGGGCGGTCACCCTGGTCGCCGGGCTGAACCGGCCGACCGCGGCGGCGCTGATCGGCGCCGTCGGCCTGGCCGCGCTGGTCGAGCTGTACCGGCGGGAGAGCGGCGTGCTGCGCCCGCTGGCCGCGATGGTGCTGGCCCCGCTGGGCCTGCTCGGATACGTGGCCTGGGTGGGCTGGCGGACCGGCGAGTGGGGCGGCTACTTCCGCATCCAGCACGACGCCTGGCTGCACTACTTCGACTGGGGCCAGGGCACCTGGCAGGCGATCCGCGGGGTCCTGCTGGGCCGCAGCGACTACCCCTTCGCCTTCCCGGTGCCGGACCTGCTGGCCACCCTGATCGTGTTCAGCCTGCCGGTGCTGATCGTGCTGCTGGTCCGGCTGCGGCCGCCGCTGGTGCTGACCGCCTACACGCTGGCCACGATCGTCTCGGTGCTCGGCAGCCTGGGCATCTTCGGCAACGTCTCGCGCTACCTGCTGCCGGCGTTCCCGCTGTTCATCGCGCTCGCGGTGGGGATGCGCAAGCTCAGCTGGCCGGTGCTGGCGGCCGTGCTGGGCACCGCCGCGATCGCCTCGGGCTGGTACGCCGGTTACGTGATCTTCGAGCTCGGCGTGCCGTAGACCGGCCCACCATCCTCGGGGGGCGCGTCCGGACCGGGCGCGCCCCTTCGCGTTCCCGGGCCAGTCCGCGGGACCCCCGCCGGAATCCGTCCCCTGCACCCTCTTGAGCCGACCGATCGTTCGGTTACTCTGTGACGTGTCCCGTCCTCCCCCCTGAGGAGCGCACAGATGTCCGCAGCGGTCACCCACCCTCTCGTCAGCGAGCTGGTCGAGCGCCACCAGGCCACCCTGGACGCCGCGCTCTCCGCCGCCGCGAAGCGCGACTACTGGTCCGCGTACCCCGAGTTCCCGAAGGCCTACGGCGAGAGCGGCCCGGCCGACGGCAAGGCCGCCTTCGACGCCCTGCTCGGCCGGCCCTTCACCCTCGACGGCCACCCCACCGACGGCGACCAGGTCGGCGGCGAGGCCTCCCCGTACGGCATCGAGCTGGGCATCACCTACCCGCACGCCGACCCGGACACGCTGATCGCCGCACTGCGCGCCGCCCAGCCCGGGTGGGCCGCCGCCTCCCCGCTGGAGCGCGCCGCCGTCTGCCTGGAGATCCTGCACCGGATCAACGCCCGCTCCCACGAGTTCGCCCAGGCCGTCATGCACACCACCGGCCAGGCCTACGGCATGGCCTTCCAGGCCGGCGGTCCGCACGCCCAGGACCGCGGGCTGGAGGCCGTCGCCTACGCGTACGCCGAGCAGACCCGGCTGCCCCGGCAGGCCGGCTGGACCAAGCCCCAGGGCAAGCGCGAGCCGCTGGTGATGACCAAGGAGTTCACCGTCGTCCCGCGCGGCCTCGCGCTGCTGATCGGCTGCAACACCTTCCCCACCTGGAACGGCTACCCGGGCCTGTTCGCCTCGCTGGCCACCGGCAACCCGGTGCTGGTCAAGCCGCACCCGCGGGCCGTGCTGCCGCTCGCGCTGACCGTCGCCGTCGCCCGCGAGGTACTCACCGAGGCGGGCTTCGACGCCAACCTGGTCTGCCTGGCCGCCGAGCACGAGGGCGGCACCGTCGCCGCGACCCTCGCGGTCCGCCCCGAGATCAAGATGATCGACTACACCGGCTCGACCACCTTCGGTGACTGGCTGGAGGAGCACGCCAAGCAGGCCCAGGTCTACACCGAGAAGGCCGGCGTCAACGCGGTGGTCATCGACTCGACCGACGACTACAAGGGCATGCTGGGCAACCTCGCCTTCGCGCTCTCGCTCTACAGCGGCCAGATGTGCACCACGCCGCAGAACGTGCTGATCCCGCGCGGCGGCATCAGCACCGACCAGGGCGACAAGTCCTACGACCAGGTCGTCACCGACCTCGCCGGCGCCATCGAGGGCCTGCTCTCCGACGACGCCCGCGCCGCCGCCATCCTCGGCGCCGTGGTCAACCCGGGCGTGCTCCAGCGCTCGGCCGCCGCGGCCGGCGGGGAGTACGGCGAACTCGCCCTCGCCCCGCGCGCGGTGGTCTCGCCCGAGTTCCCCGGCGCGACCGTCCGCACCCCTGCGCTGATCAAGCTCGACGCCGACAAGCCGGACGACCGCGCGGTGTTCCGCAGCGAGTGCTTCGGCCCGGTCTCCTTCGCCGTCGCCGTCGAATCCACCCCGGCCGCCGTGGAGTTGCTGCGCACCACGGTCCGCGAGAAGGGCGCCATGACGGCCTCCGGCTACACCACCTCGCCCGAGGTGGAGGCCCTGCTGGTCGAGGCCGCGCTGGACTCCGGCGTCTCGCTCTCGCTCAACCTCACCGGAGGCGTCTACCCCAACCAGACCGCCGCGTTCTCCGACCTGCACGGCACCGGCGCCAACCCGGCCGCCAACTCGGCCTACTGCGACGGCGCCTTCGTCGCCAACCGGTTCCGCACCGTCGAGATCCGCCGGCACAGCTGATCCGCCCCGGCCGGGGCGGCACGGCACGGCCGGCCGCCCCACCCGCGCGACCCGGTCCCCCGGTGGTCACCGACCGCCGGGGGACCGGCGGTTCACAGCTCCGTGGGCGCCAGCGATGATGGAGGCTGGGAGAACGCCGGAAACGGCGTCCAACCGACCTCCGAACAACGGGAGCTGATACATGACCGTGAAGCCGACCACCGAAACCGACGTGATCGTCGTCGGCGCCGGACCGACCGGACTGCTGCTGGCCGGCGACCTCGCCGCCGCCGGGGTCGGCGTCACCGTCCTGGAGAAGCGCGCCGCCGAGTCCAACCTCACCCGGGCCTTCGCCGTGCACGCCCGCAGCCTGGAGCTGCTGGACGCCCGCGGCCTCGCCGACGAGCTCATCGCCACCGGCCGCCCGCTCGGCGGCCTGAAGATGATGAACCGGCTCGGGATCGACCTCAGCTCGCTGCCCAGCCGCTTCCCGTTCGTCCTGATCACCCCGCAGTACAACGTGGAACGGCTGCTCCAGGAGCGCGCCGAGCGGGCCGGCGCGGTGATCCTGCGCGGCGCCGAGGTCACCGGGCTGCGCCAGGACGCCGAGGGCGTCACCCTGGAGACCGCCGACGGGCGGAGCCACCGCGCCCGCTACGCGGTCGGCACCGACGGCGTCCACTCCGCCGTCCGCGAGCTGCTCGGCATCCCCTTCCCCGGCGAGTCCGTGGTGGACTCCGTGATGCTCGCCGACGTCCGGCTGGAGCGCGAGCCCGCCGACGCGATCGCCGTCGGCGCCAACAAGGCCGGCTTCTCCTTCGTCGCCCCGTTCGGCGACGGCTGGTACCGGGTCATCGCCTGGGACCGCAACGAGCAGCACGCGGACGGTGCCACCCCCACCCCCGAGCAGCTCACCGCGATCGTCCGGGCCACCCAGGGCGAGGACTACGGCCTGCACGACGTGCGGTGGAGCTCCACCTTCCACAGCGACGAGCGCCAGGCCCCCAACTACCGCTCCGGCCGGGTCTTCCTGGCCGGCGACGCCGCCCACTGCCACTCCCCGGCCGGCGGCCAGGGCATGAACACCGGCCTACAGGACGCCGCCAACCTCTCCTGGAAGCTCGCCGCCGCCCTCCGGGGCCGGGCCACCGACGCCCTGCTCGACACCTACCAGACCGAGCGGCACCCGGTCGCCAGGACGGTGCTGCGCACCTCCGGCGCGCTGATCCGGATCGCCCTCGCCGAGTCCGCCCCCACCCGCGCCCTGCGCGGGGCGCTCACCGCGATCGGCGGCCACCTCGACCTGCTCACCGAGCGCGGCGCCCGGATGGTCTCCGGGATCGAGATCTCCTACCCCGCCCCCAAGGGCGCCCACCCACAGGTCGGCAAGCGCGTCCCGGACCTGCGGCTGACCGCCCTCAGCAAGCCCGCCGAGGGCTCCCCGGCGGCCCCCGAGCGGCTCTACGAGGCGCTGCGCGCCGGGAAGTTCGTGCTGGTCAGCAATGACGAGCTGACCGCCGTCGACCCCTGGGCGGACCGGCTGGTCACCGCCGCACCCGCCGATCCGCACGGCAAGCTGGCCGACACCGTCCTGCTGATCCGTCCGGACGGCTACGTCGCCTGGGCCGCCGTCGACCCCGGCCGGGGCGAGCTGCGCGAGGCCCTCACCAGCTGGCTGGGCGCCCCCTCGGAGGCCTGACCCGCCACCGGGCGCGGCCGGCGGACCCACCCCGGCCGCGCCCCGCCGCACCGACCCTTCGTTCGGTCGTCGGTTAACCCCGCGCCTTCACGTAGTGCCGCGCCGCCTTCGCCCGATTCCCGCAGACCGCCATCCGGCACCACCGCCGGCGGCCGTTCTGCGACGCATCGAAGAAATGCAGAATGCACGCCTCGTGTGCGCACTGCTTCACCCGGTGAGCACCCTGTCCGAGCAGTGTGAGGAAGTCGTCCGCCGCCAGCCAGGGCGCCAGCCACTCCGGCCGGTCGGCCTCGACCCGGTCCTCGGCGCCGCCCGGCCCGGCCGTCCGCCGGATCCGCCCGTGCGCCAGCACCGCGTCCAGCGCGTCCCGGGCCGGTGCACCCAACTCGCCCTGCTCGCGGGCGTCCTGGGCGGCCAGCTCGATCGCCTCGCGGGTCTGCCGGATCGCCGCCAGCCCCGCCTCGTCGGCCGTGCAGCGCTCACTCAGCCCATTGCTGGACAGCCAGATCCCGTACTGTTCGACGCCGGTGAGCGCGTCGTTGACGGGCGTCCCGGCCCAGCGGGTGTTGAGCAGGTCGAGCGCCAGCGGCTCGCCGATCAGCGGTCGGTGGTCCCTCGGGTCCGGCATCACGTCAGTCATCGCTCTCCCTCGGCTCCGTCCGATTCTACGACCGCGCCGCGCGCCGTGAATTGGTATGGACCGAAGCCGGAATTCCGGCCATTCACTGTATGGAATCCCCCGCTTTCCACGCCTCCACAGTTGACTGTTTTTTAGCAACGAATTGCCGGACCGTGATCCACGGCGCCGATCGGTTCTGACATGTTCTAGCCAGCGTTCCCGAACCCCTCGGAACGCCTTGCCCCTTGCCGGCTCCCCACAGCCGGACGGAGGAGGATCCGTTGCGCCACCGTTCCCTCGCCGTCGCCGCCGCGATAGCCGTCCTGCCGCTCACCGCCGTCTCACTCGGCGTCTCCACCGCGCAGGCCGCCACCCCACACGCCGCCCCGCGCGTCGCCCTGCCGAACACCGTGAATCCCGCGGTCGCCCACTCGGAGAAGAAGGGTGACGTCCCGGCCGAGCAGCAGATCTCGGTGGCCGTGAGCCTGAAGCTGCGCAACGCGGCCGAGCTGGACCGCTTCCTCACCGCGGTCACCACGCCCGGCGCGCCGGAGTTCGGCAAGTACCTGACGCCGCAGCAGTTCAGCGACCGGTTCGCGCCCACCCAGCAGTCCGTCGACCAGGTCAAGGCCTACCTGGCCGCCCAGGGCCTGACCGTCGGCGACGTCAGCGCCAACCGCCAGGTGGTCAACGCCAAGGGCACCGCCGCGCAGATCTCGCAGGCCTTCGGCACCCACGAGAGCTCCTACCTGGACCCCCGGTCGAGCCGCGCGTTCTTCGCCAACGACGACGCCGCCTCCGTCCCCGCCGAACTGGCCTCCGTGGTCCAGGGCGTGAGCGGCCTGGACAACCACGCGGTGCGCAAGGGCCGGATCGCCGCGCCGAACGCCGCCACCGCCACCCCGAGCGGCATGACCCCGGCCCAGTACCAAGGCGCCTACAACCTGAACAGGACCGGCGCCGACGGCACCGGCACCACGGTCGCCCTCTGGGAGTTCGACGGCTACAAGACCTCGGACCTGACCACCTACGACTCGCAGTACGGCCTGACCGGTCCGGCCGTCTCCACCGTCCCCGTGGACGGCGCGAACTACGACTCCTCGCCCGGCCAGGGCGAGGGCGAGGTCGAGCTGGACAGCGAGATCGTCCGCGGCGCGGCCCCCAAGGCCACCCAACTGCTCTACGAGGCGCCCAACAGCGACCAGGGCGAGATCGACATGGCCAACAAGATCGTGGCCGACAACAAGGCCTCGGTCATCTCGATCTCCTGGGGCACCTGCGAGCCGGACACCACCGCCTCCTCGATGACCGCCGTCGACAACGCCTTCAAGCAGGCCGCCGCCCAGGGCATCTCGGTCTTCTCCGCCTCCGGCGACGACGGCTCGCGCGACTGCACCCGCTCCGCCAGCGGCTCGGGCGTCACCTCCGTCGACTTCCCGGCCTCCAGCCCGCACCAGACCGGTGTCGGCGGCACCAACCTGAAGGTCAGCGCCTCCAACGCCTACTCCTCGGAGAGCGCCTGGAGCACCGCCGGCGGCGTCTCCACCGTGTTCGCCAAGCCGAGCTGGCAGACCGGCACCGGCATCAACGGCACCATGCGCACCGTTCCGGACGTCGCCTCCAACGCCGCCCGCAGAGCGGCTTCGCGATCTACACTACAGCGGCGGCTCCTGGGCCGTCTACGGCGGCACCAGCGCGGCCGCGCCGCTGTGGGCCGGCTACGCCGCCCAGTTCAACCAGAAGGCCAAGGCCGCCGGACAGCCCGTCCTCGGCGAGGCCAGCCCGCGGCTGTACGCGGTCGCGAACAGCAGCAGCTACGGCAGCGTCTTCCACGACGTGACCACCGGCGCCAACCAGGACTTCTCCACCAAGGGCGGCTACGACCAGGTCACCGGCTGGGGCAGCCCGATCGCCGACGCCCTGACCACCGCCCTGCTCGGCGGCGGCAGCAGCGGCGGCACCACCCCGCCGCCCACCGGCGGCTGCACCGCCGCCCAGCTGATCGGCAACGGCGGCTTCGAGACCGGCACCGCCGCCCCGTGGACCACCTCCTCGGGCGTCGTCGACAACAGCTCCTCGGAGCCGGCCCACTCGGGCAGCTGGAAGGCCTGGCTGGACGGCTACGGCTCCGCCCACACCGACACCCTGTCGCAGACCGTCTCGGTCCCGGCCGGCTGCGCCTCCGCCACCCTCACCTTCGCGCTGCACATCGACACCGCGGAGACCGGCAGCACCCCGTACGACAAGCTGACCCTCAAGGCCGGCAGCACCACGCTGAAGACCTGGTCCAACGCGGACGCGGCCGCCGGCTACGTGCAGCAGACCCTGGACCTGACCTCCTTCGCCGGCCAGACCGTGACCCTCACGTTCACCGGCACCGAGGACGGCTCCAACCAGACCAGCTTCCTGATCGACGACGTCGCCCTGAACGTCAAGTGATCACCGGCCGGTAGCACCACTCCCGGACCCCCGCCGGGACGGCGCCGACACGGCCCGTCCCGGCGGTGTCCGTTTCCGCCCGGTTCCCCACCTCCCGGGCCCCGCGTTCCGGCCGTGTTTCCGGACTGTTTCAAGATCGATAACCCTCCGGTCCACCTGCCGTGACCACTGTCATACGCACGACTGATGACGTAGCCTCTCGACCGTGCATAGGGTTCCCCAAAGCTCGGTGAAGCCGCTGGCGGCGCGCCCCGGCGTCGGCCCGGCGCAACCGAACTCACCTGGTGGGGAGGGTCACCGCATGGCCGCACAGCAGCCTCAGGACGCCGCACGGCTGCGGCTGGTCGGATCGCGTACGGAGCAACCCGATCCACCCGTCCCCGCGCCGTCCCCCAACCCGGCCCCCGCGCCCTCCGCCGGTCGCCCCGCACCGGCCGGCGGCTTCGCGGACGCCCTGCACCTGGCCATCGAGGCCAGCGGCCTCAGCCTGGACCGGATCCGCGCCGCCCTCGCCCAACGTGGCGTCAGGGTCAGTGTGACCACGCTGAGTTACTGGCGCCGCGGTCGCAGCCAGCCCGAGCGGGCCAGCTCGCTGCGCGCCGTCCACCTGCTGGAGGAACTGCTCGGCCTGCCGCACAGCGCGCTCTCCTCGCTACTCGGCCCGCCGCGCCCGCGCGGCCGCTGGGCCGCCGCCGCCAACACCCTCCACCTCGGGCTGGAGGACGTCTGGCCGGGCGAGCAGGAGATCGCCGCGATCTTCGCCGAGCTGGACGCCCCGCCGGCCGGCGAGCTGGAGCGCCTCAGCATCCACGACTCGTACTACGTGGACGCCGAGCGGCGCGGCAACCTGCTGCGGATGCGCCAGGTGGTGCGCGCCACGGTCGGCGGCGTCGGCCGCTGCATGGTCGTCCACAAGGCCGACGAGGAGGCCACCGGCTGCCCCGAGATCACCTCGGTCCGGCACGGCCGGCTGGGCAGGGTCCGCCGCCGCCCGGACGACGGCCTGACCGTCGCCGAGCTGATGCTGGACCGCCCGCTCGGACTCGGTGACAGCACGGTCTTCGAGTACGAGGTGGAGATCCCGCCGGGCGGCCCGACCATGGAGTACAGCCGCCGCTTCGCCACCCCCGTGCGCGAGTACGTGCTCCAGGTCCACTTCGACCCGGCGGCCGTCCCGGCGCACTGCGAGCGCTACGACCGCGAGCCGGGCGCCGACGTCGACCACCGCCGCGAACAGCTGTGGATCGGCGCCTCCGCGAGCGCCCACGTCCTGGCCCCGGACCAGCAACCGGGCCACATCGGCATCCGCTGGGAGTGGGCGTAGGACCTGCCCGAGAGCCCCGCCGGACCATCAGGTCCGGCGGGGCTCTCGCATTCCCGGACCTAACCACCTCAAGCCATCACACCGGTTGACGCCTCATCACCTAACCTCTAATCTCCTTGATACAGGTTAGGCATGAGCCTCGCCGGAAATCCCAGCCCCGGGAGTGACCAGGCATGTCCAGCACCACCCTGCTCCGCACCCTGCAGACCGGCCACGTGGGCCTGAACGTCACCGACCTGAACCGCTCGATCGACTTCTACCGCGCCGTCCTCGGCCTCCAGCTCGCCCACGAGGGCACCGACCCCGAGCGCCGCTACGCCATGCTCGGCCGCGACGGCCGCCTGGTGGTCACGCTCTGGCAGCAGAGCACCGGCACCTTCTCCACCGGGACCCCCGGCCTGCACCACCTCTCCTTCGAGGTCGAGAGCCTCGACGAGGTCCGCGCCACCGAGGACCTGCTGCGCGAACTGGGCGCCGACTTCGCCTACGACGGCGTCGTCCCGCACGGCGAGGGCTCGGCCTCCGGAGGCATCTTCTTCAGCGACCCGGACGGCATCCGCCTGGAGATCTACACCCGCAACGGCGTGGACGGAACCACCGCCGAAGCCCCCACCACCGGCGCCCCGACCTGCGGTTTCTTCTAGAAGGGGAAGCGCACCATGACGACCGTCAGCACGCCCTACCACCCCGGTGAGCGGACCGCCCAGGCCCGCGCCGGGGTCACCGACCGGGCCGACCACGCCGGCCGGTCGATCCGCAGCACCGTCCCGGCGGTGGCCGCCCGCTTCCTGACCGAGCGGCGGATGCTGGTGGTCGGCGCCGCCGACCGGGACGGCCGGATCTGGGCCACCCAACTGTCCGGCCCGGCCGGCTTCCTCCAGGCCGCGGACGAGCGCACCATGACGGTCGCCGCCCGCCCGGCCGGTGCCGACCCGCTGGCCGAGGCCCTGTCCCGCCCTGCGCAGATCGGCACCATCGCCCTGGACCCGGCCGGCCGCCGCCGGATGCGGCTCAACGGCCGCTCGGCCCCGGACGGCCGGGGCGGGCTGACCGTCCACGCCGAGGAGGTGGTGTCCAACTGCCCCAAGTACATCCAGCGCCGCACCCCGCTGGACCGCCCGGGCGCCGGCTCGCCCCGCACCGTCGCCGAGGGTCCGTCCCTGTCCACGGCGCAGCGGCTCGCCGTGAACACCTCGGACACCTTCTTCATCGCGACGGCCGGACCGGACGGCCGGGTGGACGCCTCGCACCGCGGCGGCTTCCCCGGCTTCCTGGAGGCCGTCGCACCCGACACGGTGCGCTGGCCCGAGTACCGCGGCAACGCGATGTTCATGACCCTCGGGAACCTCGAACTGGACCCACGGGCCGGCCTCCTGCTGCCCGACTGGGAGACCGGCGGAGCCCTGCTGATCACCGGCGAGGCCCGCACCGACTGGTCCGAGGAGGCCCGCCGGTCCGCCCCGGGCGCCGAGCGGATGGTCGAACTGACCGTCACCGGCGTCCGCGAACTCGCCGACGCCACCCCGCTGACCTGGACCGACCCCGAGTACTCACCCGCCAACCCCCACTGAAACCAGGCCCCGGCCCCTGGCGCGCCCTCCTCTCCTGACGCCCCTTCCGCCTCACCGCTTTCCGGACATCCAGTGGAAGAGGCCCATTGCCACACTCGTCGCCAGATTGAAACTGGACACGCCCGGCTGCATCGGCACCGCGACCAACTCGTCCGCCCGCGCCTTCAACTCCGCCGACACCCCGTGCCGCTCCGTCCCGAAGGCGAGCAGCGCATCATCCGGGAACGGCAGGTCCCGGATGTCCGTCCCCTCCGGATCCAGCACGTACAACGGCCCCGAAGGCAGCTCCGCCAACCCCACCCGCTCCACGGCCGTGGCGAAGTGCAACCCCGCGCTCCCCCTCAACACCGTCGGGTGCCAAGGATCCAGATCTCCCGTGGTCACCACCCCGGTGGCCCCGAACCCGGCGGCCAACCGGATCACCGCCCCGACGTTCCCCAGGTTCCGCGGATTCTCCAGCACCACCACCGGAGCCCGCCGCGGCCGCCGCCCCAACACCTCCCGATTCGCCGCCACCGACGGCCGCACCGCCAACGCGATCACCCCCGTCGGATGCAGCCGGGGCACCAACCCCCGCAACCGCTCCTCCGACACTTCCACCGCCAACCCCTCCAACGCCGACACCACATCCGGCGCCAACTCCCCCGCCAACCCCAACAGCGCCCCCCGATCCCCCGTCAGAACCCGCCGAACCCCACCCCTGAACCGCAACGCGTGCTTCAGCGGATGAAACCCGTCCAGCAGCACCACCCCAGGCTCCTGCTCAACAACCCGCCACTCCCGCACCACCTCGTCATCCATCCCCCCACTCTCCCACCCCCTCCCACCCGACGGAGCGATGCAAGAAGAGCCCCCACCAGGGCCCCCTGGTGGGCGAGCAGGGCAACGCCCCACGCCCACCACACCCCCTCCCCCACCGCCCCCCCGGGGGGGGGGGGGGGCCCCCCCCCCCGCCCCCCCCCCCCCCCCCCCCCCCCCCCCCCCCCCCCCGGGC
>NZ_JBIWPL010000021.1:0-21177 GCF_044768255.1 Kitasatospora sp. NPDC101157
GGTGGGGGGGGGCCCGCGTCCCCCGGCCCCCGGGGGTTGTCTCCCTTTCCTCTTTTCTCTCCGACCTGGCCCCCCCCTCCCGCGGGGGCCCCCCCCCCCACGACTGTTAGGCCATACTTACTCGACTCCCACCTTCTCCAGCTCGGCCAGCCGGGCAAGGACACGCTTGGGGAGCTCCGCAGCCGTCAGCCGAAACCGGCTCCAGCGATCCTTTGAGTCCGGCTTCATCGACGCCGAGAAGCGGAAGCGCCCCTTGCTGTTGGGCTCGGTCACCATCTCGCCGAACGCGCCGCTCGGTATCAGCCAGGCCGTCATGATTGCCCCCAGCTCGACGTCCACGGCGACGAACAGCATGTCCAGGTCGGCCCGTGGCTGGAACGTCTGCGACCGTACAAAGGCCATCAGCCTTCCCTGCTGAACTTGCGTTCCAGTAGACATCCGAGCCTTCACCTGTACCGCTAGCGTCGCGGAACTTCCGCGCCGGTGGAAGACAAGGTCCACCCCCTCGTCGTCCACGAGCGAAGTGGAGACGTTCAACTCGCCGCCCGTGACAAGGATGCACGAGGCCGCGACCAAGTACTCCGCCGCCTTCCCCATTCGTCCGGCAGCGGGGCTCTTATCCAGGTAGTCCTCGTCATCGCTCATGGCGGAAATCTAGCGAGCGCCCGCCGATGGTGACCACCCGTCCAGACAGGTCCAGCGGAGCGCATCCTCATCACTGCCGGGCGGGCGATCCCGATTGCTGGTGCACGGTGAGCGTTTCGGCGACTCTGCGGGCGCCCGTGGGAGAACCTTCACGCCCAGAGGTTGAATCTCCGTTGACGTGGCCTGCCAGGAAGGAGCCGTGGCACGGCGCAGGGCGATACGACGGCGACCGCGAGATCGTGCCGGCCATGGCCATCGCCGCGGCGTACACTCCGGCCGAGGTGCCAGCGGGCACGGGGCAGGCAGCGGGCCCGATCAGAGCCGCGTGATCGGTGCCACCTCTTCCACCAGGGCCCGCAAACGGTCGATCCCCTCCTCGATCTCCCGCTCAGTGACCTGGCTGAACGAAAGCCGGATCTGACGGGCGCCACCGCCGTCGGCGTAGAAGTAGCGCATCGGCGTCCAGAGCACACCGTGGATGCCCGCTGAATGTTCCAGCGTGCCGTCGGTCGCGTCGAACGGAACGCTCAGCGTCAGGAAGAAGCCGCCGGTCGGGCTGTTCCAGTTCACGTCCGGGCGGTCGCTGAAACGGTCGGCCAAGGCCCGGAGCATCCGCTCGCGGCTACGGGAGTACAGGGCGTTCTCCGGCCGGTTCTTGGCGCGCAGGCTCAGCTTATGGGAGAGCAGCGCGCCGCCCACCACCGCCTGAGCGATCGGCGACGTGTTGACCGTCACCATGCTCTTGAGTACCGCCAACTGGTCAGACAACAAGCCCGGTTGACCAGCAACCCTCTGGTCAGCGACGACGTAGCCCACCCGAACGCCGGGCAGGGCGGACTTGGCGAACGACCCGAGGTAGACGACCACTCCCGTCCGGTCGCTGTCCTGGTCGACGGCCTTCAGAGAAGGGATCGCGTCCGGACCGGCGAACATGCTGTACGCGTTGTCCTCCAACAGCAGCAGGCGCTCCTTCGCGGCTGCCGCTACCAGCGCGCGGCGGGTGGCGAGGTCCATGCTCACACCGGTCGGGTTGGCGGCGTCCGGGATCACGTACAGCGCTCGCGGACGAAGACCTCGGGCACGGGCGGCAGCCAGCCGGGCGGCCAGGTGGTCCAGGTCGATGCCCTGAGGGCCGCTGTGCACAGGCCACACGGGCAGGCCGGCGAGCCGGGCCGCGCCCGCGAGGCCGACGTAGGTGGGCGAGACGGCGAGGACGATGTCCTCGGGGGGCTTGCCCAACCTGCTCTTCAGCCACGCGGCCTGACAACCGCAGCGCCGAAGCGGCCTCGGCAGGCCGAGCCGTTCACGTCGGTGGGACCGGACAACCGGCCTCCCGGCCCATAGCTGTCACCCAATGAACGTGCGGCCCGTCGAAACAGATGACGCCGCGGGTTCTGTCGGCATGCCCATTTCCCGCGAATCCGGGCCCATTTCCGCGCCGAACAGGCGACAGGTCCGCGATCGACGACACTCGAATGCCCGACCTGAAAACAAATGTCCCGTCACGACCAGGACGGAGGGCCCCAGCCAGCGAAAACCCGCTCAGCGGGACGGCGTGAACGAGCGTTCACGACCACACTGCGACCACCAAAGGAAAAGGCCATCCCCATCGTTCCGATGGGGATGGCTTCCGACCTGCGGATACGCAAGTCGGGACGACAGGATTTGAACCTGCGACCCCTTGACCCCCAGTCAAGGGGTTCACTTATTGTCGGCAGCAGAGGCCTCAAGGTCTCGGCCTTTTTGTTGTTCAACTGCCATGAGGTACAAGTGAGTTGGGGCTTCTTTGCAGAAATGGCGCTGCGGACCTCTGACCGTGGCTCAGTGTTTACTTTGCGCACAAGTGTCCGTTTCCGATCACCAGCGTCCACGGGTGCTCATCGGGTGTGGTCCCAAAATGGTCCCCAGGCCGACCACCCCACCGCGGATACCGTCTGTGATCGGGATCTGTCGGGCTTTCAGCACGCGGCCTCACGCCAGCCCGACTGCCCTCGTGCCGATGCCGTCAGTCGGCCCACGGGACCGGCGCCTGCGGGCGGATCATGGTCCCCTACCCACCGACTACGGATGGTGATCTTCCGGGCGGTGTGTCGTCTTGAGCGTGTCTTCGCCGTCTGGTCCTGAGTGCTTCGCGCACCGCCCCGCACGCTCTGCCGCCACACCCGACACGGCAGCCACTCTTGTCACAGAGGCACCACCCAGTCCGAGAGAAGGGGAAGCTCATGGGACAGCGTGCGCAGCGTGGTCGGGTGTACCGGCGGTGTGGTTGTTCGGACGGGACCACGGGGAAGCAGTTGGGTCCGTGGTGTGTGCGGTTGCTGGAGGAGGCGGAGCACGGGTCGTGGACGTACTGCGTCGACCTGGCACCCGAGGACGGGAAGCGCAAGACCCGCCGGCGCGGCGGGTTCGCCACCCGTGCGGAGGCGGCCCGGGAGATGAAGGCGGTGCTGAACGGTGAGCTGCGCGGGGTGTACGAGGACCGGCGCGTCACGGTGGCGAGCTTCCTGCGGCAGTGGCTGGCTGTGAAGAAGGAGGAGCTCGCGCCGAACACCTATGTCGGCTACGAGGCGTGCGTGGAGCGGGACCTCATCCCCGCCTTCGGCCACTACCGGCTGCCCGACCTGCGCCCCAAGCACGTCGAGCGCTGGATCGCCAACCAGCGCAAGACCAAGCGCGGCAAGGTCACCGTCTACCGGATCGTCTCCACCTTGCGCAACGCCCTCAACGCCGCCGTCCGCTCCTGGGGGCTGCGCTACAACCCGGCCAAGCACTCCGTCCCGCCCAGGCCCCGCGCCGAAGAGCGCACCTGCTGGACCCCCGAGGAGGCTGCGGCGTTCCTGCGCTACAATGCCGAGTGCTACGCGGACCAGCTGACCGACCTGTTCGAGGTCATGCTCGGTACCGGCATGCGCCGCGGTGAGGTCCTTGCCCTGCATTGGACGGACGTGCACCTCATGGACCGCAAGCTCTACGTCCGCTGGACCCTCGCCGCCATTGACAACGGCGAGATCCACCTCTGGGAGCCGAAGACCGAGGCCAGTCGCGCCTGGATCAGCCTCTCCCCCAGAGTCATGACCGCCCTCCACCGCCAGGCCACAATCCAGATGAACGCCCACCCCGACGGTCGGCTGGAGGGCCTCGTCTTCGCCCGCCCGGGCGGGACCCCGCTGCGGCCCCAGTGGGTCCTCGACCAGCTCCGCAAACGCACCGTCGAACTCGGCGTGCCCAGGATCGGGCTGCATGACCTGCGGCACACCGCGGCCAGCATCATGATCGCCGAAGGCATTCCCATCGCGATCGTCTCCAAAACGCTGCGGCATGCGACCCTGGCGACCACGATCAACCTCTACGGCCACCTCTTCAAGGGCTCCGCCGACCAGGCCGTCAACGCACTCGCCCGAGCGCTCGACCAAGCCCAGACAGGCCAATTCCGCGCCCTCCCCCGCGGCGACGACGACCTGCCGCTCGCCGCGTAGCGGCAGCCGGGCTTCTCCCCGACTCGGCAGAGCTGTACTGGCGGGGGAAGCCCAGAAGGCGAGAAGTCGACAGACAGGTCAGACGGTCTGGAATGCGTTCCGGGCCGCACGTGTCAACCGTGCGCCGGGGGAAATTCCCGCACTCTGTCCGAGTCCGCCGGTATCCTCCCGGTGCAGCCGGCACGTAGATCGCTTGACCGGCGGACTCTGGCGCGGAGGGATCCCCGTGATAGATCTCAGCAGCTACGAACTGACATGGCCCACCGACCTCTTCATCGCCGAGGGCAACCACATCGCGGCGTCGGGACGGCGGGACTGGACCTCCAGAGCGCAGTGGCTGCTCACCGAGGCGTTCCAGGGGGCCAGCGCCTGCTCGGACTTCGACGACCTGCCGCCCGTAGCGCCGAGGAGCGACGATCCCTGGGGCGAACCGGACCCCAGCCCGTGGGGACGGACGCCAGTCCTGACGCAGCGCACGTGGTTCCGCGAGCTGGTCGACCGAGCGGCCGAGATCCGGCAGTTCACTGAGCCGCGCCCCTACTGGCCGCAACGCACGGCGGTCTCCGGCCCGGTACCTGCCGCGCACCCGGACGCGGTGCGGCTCGGCTTCGCCCGGCTGGTCACGGAGTTGGAGGGCAACGGTTACCTGGTCGAGCACTTTGGTGAGGAGTGCGTTGATGTGGACGAGGTGCTGCCCAATCCTGGCCGAGGTTCTGGAGCTTCGCCTGGGGATCGGCAGTCTGTGGCCTCTCAAGCCTGCGGAGTGGGACGAGGACACGTTCTTCGGTCTCGTGGAGGTGTTCCACGATCTCGTCTCCCGCCCACGCGACCGCAGTTACCACAACTGGAACTCGTGCGGCTGGCACCACCGGGAGTTCCACACCGGACCCGCCCGGGTTCTCTACCGGTGGCGGGTGAACCGGCTGCTCGCCAGCGCCGGAATCCACTACCGCCTCGCGGACGAGGGCGAGGACCAGGGCCGGCTCGTCGCCGTGACCGACGACGCACGCGCCGACCTCGTCCACCGCACTCTGACCGTCGCCGACCCCGACATCCAGCAGCGCACCGCGCACGCCATCGCACTCTACCGAGGCCGCAACGCGGCCATCGAGGAGAAACGCTCCGCGATCATCGCCCTCGCCGGAATCCTCGAGGAGCGACGTGACCTGATCCGCACTGAGCTCGGCAAGCCGGACGACGGCGCGCTGTTCCAGATCGCCAACCGCTTCGGGATCCGCCACCGCGACGCCAGCCAACTGGAGGACTACGACCCCGCCTTCCTCGACTGGATCTTCTGGTGGTACCTCGCCACAGTCGAACTCACCACCACCCTCCTCCGACGACAGCAGGCCGCCAGCTGACGCGCCGATGGGCCGACTGTGCTCGACAACCGACTGCCGAAGACCAGAATCGACACGGGATTGCGCGCCGGCGGGTACCCGGGCCTCAGCTGATCGGCGCGAGACGCGTTCGACCAGTCGCCGATCGCGGACCTACACTCCTTTGCCGAAGGCTAGATCGCCCTCCCAGTGGTCGGACGCTACGTCGTACCGGGCTGGTAAGCGGTCGGAGCAGTGGCCATTCCCACGAATGCCCCGCGGCGCGCAGGCGCCGACATTACGTCCTCCGAGCGGGATGCCCAGCCCCGGACAGCTCACCTCAGGTGTGGGCGGGTCAGCGATGCCAGAACCTCAACCGTACGCACGTCTACCGCTGGATGTAGCGGGCGGCGAGGTCAGCGGAGTGGAGGGGGTGGGGGAGCCGGGTGGCCACGTTCGTGTGGAGGTGGGCCGTGCGCAGGGACTGGACGTACATGGCCCACTCGGCGGGGTCGTCGCCGGGCTGGAGGAAGGCCGGGGCGATCTCCAGGGCGTTCGTGTTCCAGCCCCGGCGGCGGGCGGCGCGGGGTGTGGCGTGGTCGAACTTGGTGACGGCGATCGGGCCTTTGCCCTGGATGGGCTTGGGGGCGAGGCCGTAGTAGAGGCGGTCGTGCAGGCGGAAGAGCCCCTGGGACATCCCCTGCTGTCGGGTCTCGTCCCGGCTGAAAACGTGGGGCACTTCCCGCGCCGCGTCGCGTTCGACGATGCGGACGATGCGCAGCCCGGGGCAGTCCTCGGGGCGGCGGATGCCGAGCTGGTCGAGTGGGTCGGTGGCCTTGGCCTCGTGCGGGTCCAGGTGCGCGCTCTTGTCCGGGTCGGCTCCCGGCAGGATGAGGACGTCCTGGCGCATGTGCTGGGTCTGGAGCCAGGGCCAGCCGCGGCTGCGGGCGTTGCGTCCGCCCACCAGGAGCAGCCGCGGGCCGGTCGGGCGGTCGGGGATGAGTACTTGGCGGAGGAAGCCGATGTAGGTGCTGTCGCTGGTGCGATCGAGGTCGAGTCGGCCCTGTTCGCGGGCCAGGGCGAGGTGAAGTTCGGTGTAGGAGAGTTCTGGCTGCCCGGGTAGCTGCGCTGTCGTCTCGCCGTTCGGCCGGACCCGGATGACGGTGGGTACGACGGACCCCTTCGCCATCTCCAGCCAGATGCCCCAGACCTCGATCTCCTCTCCGCCTGGCGCTGGGTGGAGCTCTGGGAGCCGGCCGAGTTGGCGGAGGGCGTCGCGGAGGGAGTTCGCGGCTCTCATCAGGTCCTTGGTGCCCGGGTCGTGCTCGTCCGTGCTCTCGTCTTCGGAGTTCTCGATGTCCTCGGTGAGAACGACTTCGACGACGTCGTCGGGGGTCACGAAGTCCGTCTCCGGGGGTTGGGTGGTGTCGTGGCCCGGGACTGGCAGCATGAACTGGGTGATGTGGTGGTTTTCCGCGAATCCCGCGCGAATCGTGTCCTTGGGGTCGCCCACGTTCTTGCCGCTGAATGCTCGTGGGCCGTCGATCTCGACGATCGCGCCGACCGGCGGGTCGCTCTGGCGGTGGGGTCGGTGGCGCAGGGCCTTGGTGATCTCGTTGATCCGCCGGCGCCGGGCTTCGGGCAGTCCTCGGTCCTTGGTTTCCTCCCAGGGCTTGAGAGGCAGGCTGGCGGCGAGTGCGCCGATTTCTGCGAGTGCGACGGACAGGTCGAAGTCCCCGCTGAACCGGAGCGGTCCTGCTGTTGAGCCGCCGGCGGCGGGTGCCGATGCGGTGAGGCCGAGCCCGTGCTCAGAGTCAGTCACCGCCTTGAGGAGGAGGTCGCGCCAAGCCGGGGACTGCTCCCAGAGCTCCAGGGCGTACGAGCGGTTCTGCGGTTCTCGGCGAGGGCTGGTGGAGCGGGCGGCCGTCGCGCGTCGTCGCGGGGCGTCGACGGGCTGGAGGCCGAGGGGTTCCAGGACCTTGGTGACGGCTTCGAGTACCTGGCGGTGGTCGATCGGGAGGAAGCCTGGCTTCACCGGGTGGTGGATGGTCTTCGGCCCGTGGGAGTCGTCATGGCTGTTTCGACGGAGTGTCATGCCCGACTGGTACTGCACTGCGGCCATCCGTCGTCCGCCGCTGAGGTACTTCGCGGGGTCCGCCAGGATGCCGGTGAGCGGCGGGTACGGGAGCTGGCCGAGCCGTCCCGCGAGTTCTTCGAGGTCTCCGGTCCACTTCCAGCCGCCGTGGCGCCACGTCGCGGCGGCGCGCAGGAAGGTCGGCTCTTCGCTCGGGCGGACCAGTCCGTCCGGCGCGAGCAGCCAGACGTGCAGCTTCTTGTTGGGTGACCAGCCGAGGGGGAGGTGGAGCCAGCGGTGCAGCACGAGGTCGAGGTGGACGCGGGGGACCGGATCCTGCCAGGCGACCTGCGCGGCCAAGCGGGTGCCGAGTGACCACGGGGCGGGACCGTCCCGGTCGGGCATGGGTCGTGGCGGCCACTCGACGGCCTCCCTGGCGCCGTGGCTGGTAGGGCCGAGGACGAGGGGGTGCTGGGGTTGGTCGTCGGCGAGGAGGTGGAGACCGGAACGGGTCAGCTCGGCGGCGAGGAGGCTCGGCAGGATCTGGAACATCCCCGCGACGGGTGCGGCCGTGCCGTTGGGCCGGATGTCCCACCGCCCGATGGGGACGGCTCGTTCCACCCATTGGCCGTCCGTTGCCGAGGGGTCGAGCAGCTCGTACCAGTCGACGTGCGGTCGGTCTCGGGTGATGTTCACGGTGGCCCAGGCGGCGACGAGGTGGTGCAGCAGTTCGGAGGGCACCGGGCGTTCGGCGGCGATCCAGTACCGGTCGGGCTGGTCCAGACCGTAGGTCGATACGTCGACGATCGCCTGGTCGAGGGCCGCCGCGAGGTCGGCCAGAGCGCGGGTCGGCATCCACTGGTCGTGGTAGCGGGGCTGCCACTGCTCGTGCAGCAGGCGCATCCAGGCGGCGGGAAAGGTCAGGGTCGAGAGCATCCGGTCGGGGAACGCGTCGGGGTCGACCGTGAAGGCGAGGGGCTGGATCTCCCCGAAGGGGGCGATGGTCACCGGATTCCCCAATCCATGTTCTCCAGGCACTGCAGCATCAGCCCGTACAACACCTCGGCGGCCTGTTGGTCACGGGAGTCCGCAGACGAACCGGGGTGAATCTGACGCCGCAGGGCGCGCTGCATAGCGACCAGGATGCTGGTGTGGACCGTGTCGGGCACACCTTCGCCCGCAGCGCGGCGGGGAGCGAACGCCGGGTCGCAGAAGTAGACCTCGGCGGGTTGACCGCCGCGGATGCACCTGCAGATGGTCTGCCAGATCTGGGGGATGGTGTCCCACACGAAGGCCTGGTGGCTCGGGCCGCGCAGGTGCCGAAAGACGACGGGCCGACCGAGAAGCATGTGCCACTCGGCCCGACCGGACCGGCGGATCTCCCGGGCCACGTCGGCGAGCGAAGCCGGGTCGATCACCGGGTTTTCGAGGAGCCGCATGGCGCGCCGGTTCGCGTTGCCCATCGGGAAGTCGAGCTCGGTTGGAGGCGGATGCGGGCGGACGAGGAAGAAGACGACGCCGAGGGCCGCCGTGCCGTCTGTGTTCAGGATGTTCAGCGCGCGCTCGATGGAAAGCAATGCCGCCGCGAGGACGTCGTCGTCGCCGAGTCCGAACTGGGGCACATTGCGCCGCTGGATCCCCCAGCGGCCCGGAGGCGAGTCGTCGGACACGACGTGCAACGCGCTGAACGGGGTGTGCTGGACGACGTAGGTGGCCACCGTCCGGGCGTCCGTCTTGCTTTGGCCGACGAGGAGCGCCTTTCGCCTGTTGTCGGGAAGATCGGCGAGGACGGATGCGAGCAGGCTGGGCCCGCCGGTTCCGGCGATGTACGCGGCGATCCGGCGCACCGCGTCCTGCCGTTCGTCGCCGAGCTTCCCAGCCGGTGACACCAACGCGCTGTTGACCAGCGCCGGCCGGAAGTGAAACCGGCTTCGGGCGATGGCGGCCCGGTCCTGCGCCGGTTCGCGGAGGATGAACGACACCGGGACGCCGACGTGGTAGGCCGAGGAGTGACCGGCCCAGGAAGTGGCGGACAGCAGCAGCGTGTTGGGGCCGTCGATGGCCTCCGGGGAGAGGAGGTCGTGCAGGTGGTGCAGCAGCCACCGGCCGATGCCGCGGACCCAGAAGACCCGGAGGTTCCCAGTGTCACGGCGGTTGTTGATCCACTGGAAGGCCAGCATGTTCCCCTGCGGGGCTTCGGGCACCAGCGCGTCGTAGTCGGCGGGCGGACGCGAGCTCCAGAACTTCTCGTCGCCGGGCAGTTCGAGCCGTTGCTGGACGGCGGGTCGGACGGTGGCCATATGCAGGTAGGCCGATCCCAGCATCGACGTCTGGTAGGCGGCGCGCAGAAGCTGCCGGAGGTAGTCGAGCCGCTTCGCGACGGTACGTCTGGCACTCGGGTGTGCTTGGAGGAGGAGCCATTCGTCGAGCACCTTGGAGAGCCGCTTCGACGCCATCAGGGGCGTGGCCAGCCAGGGTACGACGGTACCGAGCGGGCCCTCTGCGGCAGGGGCGAAGGTGTGGAAGACGAACTGCTCGAAATTCTTCCGGTAGTACGCCTGGGCGCGTTCCTCACGGACCGGGTCGCCGTGGCTGTTCGGGCTCAGTCCCTGGAGGGATCTCGCGAGCTCGATGAAGAGGGAGTGGCCGGAGAAGTAGGTGCCGTCGAGGTGCTTGCGCAGCTGTGCGCTGCCGGGTACCGGTTCCAGCAGGACGCGGTAGAGGGCGTTGGCGGCTCCGTCCGCCACGTTCTTGGCCTGGAAGTACTCCGTCACCCGCTCATCCTTGAAGGACAGCCGGGCACTGTGGCCCAAGCCCGTCTGCGCGTTGATGACTTCCGTGTCCCACCAGCTGTCGTCCTCGCGGATCAGGACCTGGCTCTGCAGGAAGGTCTCGTCGAGTTGTTGCTGGACCTTGTCGGCCTCGTCGACGATCAGAAGGTCGACCAGGTGCTGGAAGAGCTCCAGCCAGCGCAGCCGGCCATCCACCGGCTGCGCCCAGCTGGAGATGAGGCCGGCGGGAGTGGTCAGCCAGACCTGCGCGTCGGCAACCCGTTGGGTGGCACGGTGGAACGGACAGATCGGGATGAGCGGACAGTTGTACTTGCCGCCCTCGACGTCGAGGAGCTTCTCCCGGCATGGGAAGTCCCGGGCCCGAAGCGGTGAATGTCGTCCTCCTGGCGCCCAACGGTGGGGCTCCAGAAGGCAGTTGACCGTCACGTAGTCGACGGCTGGGTCCTGCCGGGAGGGAAAGTAGGGGGCCGACTCGGCGAAGACACCCTGCCAGTAGCCGTTCGCGTGGCCCTGGCGGCGGCCGACGCCGATCAGAGGTACTGCGGAGATGCCGAGGGCGTCGAACATCGTGACCATCTTGAGGCAGTCACCGACCGAGGGGAGCACCAGCGCGACGCGGTAGCCGTTGTCAACGGCTGCGACGGTGGCGATCAAGGCGTAGGAGGTCTTGCCGCTGTTCGGAAGACCGATGCCGTGCTGGAGTCCCTCGACCCGGCAGTCGATTCGGCGCCTGGTGAACTTCTCCCTCGACTGGTCCCACGCGAAATAGGTGATCTTTCGAAGCCGTTCGGTGAAGTCCTTCTCCTCGATCTGCGGTAGAGGATCGAGTGCCCGGTCCATCCGCGCGGCAGCCGCGATGAGGGCCTCGGGCGGGAGATCCACCGCCTTGCGGGTGCGCTCGGCGACCAAGGGCAGGTGGTTCAGCGGCTCGGGGACTTCGACCTCCGGGATGAAGACCTCCTCGGCGTCGCCGGAATCGGTGTTCATGAACCAGTAGGTCTCGCCGAATTCGGCGTCACGCTTGAGGCGTGGTGGCGCGTAGGGCACGGGCTCGTCGAGGACGCTGCGGTAGCGGGAGACGCGGCTGATGCCGATGGTCGGCTCGCGCATCCGGTAGCGCCTGCTGCCGGGGTGCTCCTCGTCATAGGGGTCGCCGAGCGGGCCGGTCAGCGGGATGAAGACCCTCAGTCGCTCGGGGACCTTGTCGTACTCCTGCAGACTGCGGCTCCATCGGCTGCCGGTTCGGTACCGGCCGAGCAGAAGGCTCAACCGCCGGACCCGCGCCTGCATCACGCGGTCCGAGGGACGGTAGAGTGCGAACCCCGAAAGCAATGCCCAGAGGTTCTCCACGGGCTCGTCCGGGAAGTGGTCAGCCAGGAAGGTGAGCGCCGCCTCGACAGCGAAGAACTCGCGAATCTGCAGGGGGTCGACACTGTGCTGTTCGAGCCCCATCTCGTTCGCGAGGCTCGCGTACCAGGACGTGACGTCCCTCATGACTGCCCACCTTGCGCCCTGACGACCTTCCTCACCTCGGTGAGCAGCTTCCGCTCGCTGACCACCTCGACCGGAAGATCCGCCGGCAGCCGCCCTTCCAGCTCCGTCCTGAGATCCTGCAAGTACGCCGCCTGCGCGCGGTGTGTCGGCACGACCAGGAACCGGCGCGTGCACACCGGGGCCGACGGCCAGGAAAAGCAGCGGGCCAGGAGCCCTGCGCTCTCCCAGTCCTTCTCATCCGTTCCCCAGTAGGTCGTTCCCGCGCGGTCGACGGAGAACGACACGTCCAGGGCGTCCAGCCCGGCCCACAGCTCCGGTTCCAGCCCGAGCCCCTCGATCTCTCTGAAAACCCGGAGTTCGAACACGCCCGCACCATGGACGAACCTGCGCGCGGCCCGGTGCAGGACCCAGTAGAAGCCCAAGGTCTCTAGGTGAAACGTCTCTGCCTTGGTGACGCAGCCCGGGGTGCCACATGCTGTACGCGCTCGCGCGTGGGGCAGCGGAATCCGGCAGTTGGCACACCGGACCAGGTTCACACCGCCCTCACCAGGCCGCTGCTCGTACCCGGCACGGACCAGGGCCATCACATACGGTTCACCCGCCGCCGGACGAGCCGGAAACTCCTGCTCAAGCCGGACCACATCGAGATCGCTAAGCACGGGCTGCTCGATCAGCATCCGCCGCAGCCGGACGTACCCTTCCTGTACTTCCTGCTCGCTTCGCGCGTTGGCACGGGCGACCAGCCGCAGCTCCGCGAACAGATGCTGCTCCACCAACTGGGCCTCGACATCTCCCCGCTGGAACCGGGCCGCCTCCAGTGTGAACTCGCTGACGCCGCCGGCGTCGAGCATTACCGCTTCCTGATCGGATGCCGCGATTCCCAAAGTGATCGGCCAGTCACCCAGCGGGACTCTGCACAGGTCGAGGGCGGAATAGTAGTTCCGCAGGGCGGGCTGCCCGTCCTCGCTGAACCGCCACCACAGCCGGGTGAAGCCCTCCTGCCAGCGCAGGGAGAAGGCGCTACGGCCAGAAATCTCACCGGGGATGGCGTCGGCGAGCTGCTGCAGTTGCCGACCGGTGTCGACCAGCCCGGCAGCAAGCAGTCCCAATAGGACGTAGTCGTCCGCCCGCCGCATACTTTCGGGCTACCACAGCCTGCAGGACTTCGCCAGTTCAGCGGTGCATCGGGTCGAGCCCTCTTCAGGCTCTGTGACCGGGCCCGCAGGCAGGGCGTCACTACGTCCGCTGGATGCCTCGCCGCCATCGACGACGGGAAGATCCGCCTCCGGGAACCGAAGACCGAGGTCAGTCGGCCCTGGATCAGCCCCTTTCCCAGAGTCATGGCTGCCATCCACCGCCAAGCCGCGATCCAGATGAACGCCCGCCTCGACGGCCGGCTCGAGGGCCTCGTCTTCGGCCGTCCCGACGGCTCACCGCTGCGGCCGCAGTGGGTCCTCGACCAGTTCTGCAGGCGCACCACCGAACTCGGCCTCCCCAGAATCGGCCTACACGACCTGCACCGCACGGCGGCCAGTATCACGATCGCCGCCGATACCCCCCTTGGCCATCGTCTGCAAGACGATGCGCCACTCCACCCTCACCCTCACCATCAACCTCTACGGCCACCTCTTCAAGACTGCGCCGATGAGGCCGTTCTCGCGCTCTCCCACGCGCTTGACTGGGTTGCGCCCGGTTACGCGAACCGTGAGCAGGGCAACAGGGCTGTCCTGCGAGCGATACAGTCCCCCGCAGGACACCCCCGTGCAGACGGGCCCTTCGTCAGGGGGTCTGGCGGCGAGCTGCCTCAAGGCGCCGTCGGAGGTCACGGATGCTCTCGCTCCAGCGCCACGACTCCGGGGCGTCCCAGTACTTCTCGCCGATCGGGTGCCAGTCGGACAGCTCGCTCAGCTGAGCGGTCAGCGCCTCCCAGCCGGTCCCGTGTGTGGTGCCCGAGTCCCGGTCGAGCTTCCGGGCGACGTCGTGGAGGCGGTGAGCCGCTCGATAGTAGGACAGCTGGGTGTCGGTCAGTCGCCGTACCGCGAAGCCGTCGCACTTGCTGCACCAGTCGAAGTCGTCGCGGGCGAGGAGGTCCGCGATGCGTAGCAGGTCGTCGTGCTCGGTGACGCCGCGTTCTCCGGAGTGTGAACAGAACGGTGAGTGGCCCTTGCGTTGCCAGCCGGGGTCGGCATCGGTGGTGTAGACCTGTACATCGGCGAGGACGCCCAACGGGATTCCGCTGCCGCGGTGCCACCGGTCGGTGCCGGGCTGCTCGAACGGTTGGAGGCGAAGGCGGCGGGCGCTGACCAGCAGGCCGTGCCACACCGCGCTGGACACGGTGCGGCGGCGGCCGTCACGGTCGGGGCCGCCGTCGAGGGTGCGCAGGTCCGCCGCGCCGCGTGCCATGGCCAGGCATCGCAGCTCCTGTTCAAAGTTCTCCCTTCGGTACCTCAGGCGAGCGGTGGTGCGGGCGCCGTCTGCGAGACCGAGGTCCTCTCCGAACTGCGGATCGTGCGGATCGCGGACGGGGGTGGGCCAGATGCTCTCCCCTTCGTCTTCGTCGGGACGAGGTCCGATTTCCTGGATCCACGGTTCGATGACGCTCGTCGGCAGGTCCGAGGCTCCGGCGATGACGGTTCCGTGCCACCCGGCGGCCAGCCGCCTCTCGACGACCGCCAGTGGCAAGACCTCCGATCCTCCGTCCGGGGAGAAGACCAGGTACAGCTGGTCTTCTCCCGCCGAGACGGCGCGCAGCGCGCGCACGTGGTCAGCGGCGAACGGCTGGCGGTCACGGACGGGGGTGTCGTCGAAGACCCCCGGCCTGATGTGGGCCACGGCCGTTTCGGCCCTGGTACCGGTCGTCGTTTCGGCCGTGGCGGTGGTGTGGGGTTCGCAGTCGAGGAGGGAGGCGCGGGAGTCGAGAAGTCGATCGGCGATGAGGGGCGGGACCTGCAGGGTGAGGGTGCGCCGGGCCCAGTCGGCGGTGGCGAGGTAGGTGACGAGAACGCCGGTGGTCCAGTTGTCGAGTTCGCTGAGGAATCCCCGCTCGTCCCGGTGCGAGGAGTCGTCGGCGACCTCCGACAGGTGCGCGGTCACCAGCAAGGTCGGCTTGGGCTCGGCGCCGGCAGCTGCGGCATGCGCCAGGTCCTCCCAGGACGCGACCAGCTCGTCAGCGGCGGAACATGCCTGTGCGTAGCCCTTGCGGTTGGAGCGCATACCGTGGGTGAGCGTGTAGGAGATGTACGAGCGCTCGCTCGGCCGGCCCCAGCCAGCTTCGGCCTTGTGCTGCCAGTCCCGCCACAGTGCCTTCAGCCTCTTGTTAATCTCCTCGCGTGTGCCGATCGTGGTCAGCGCCGGATCGTCGATGGGCAGGTCCGGCTCGTCCAGGAGCGCTGCTGCCGCGCCGGTCAGGAGTCCGTCCGGGTCGACGAACCGTGCGGCTTGCACACGCAGTGTCTCCAGGTGTTGCTTCTTCACGGCCAGCTTCGTCCCCGCCCAGTCGGCAAGCCAGGGGAACATTGCGACAACGGCTTCGGCCTGGTGCAGGCTCTTCGCCGCATTCCGCCAGGCGGAGAACACGCTGTTCCGCAGGTGCTCAGCGTCGTCGCGCGCCTCTTCCTCGTCGCCGTCTACTTCCTCGCTGTCAGGGTCGACTACGGGCTCGGTGCGCAGCAGGTCTGCGGCGGCCTGGACCTCGTTCTCGTCCCACCAGGTGTCCTCGTCCGGCCCGGTGTGAAATCGCAACTGGTAGAGCAGACCGATCCCGCCGAGTTCCTTGAGGAAAACGCCCAGGCCGGTTTCCGAGCGCACCCACGCACCCCGCGGCGCGCAGCGTGAGCACATCCGGCCGATCGTCTCCGCGTTCAACGGGACCTGGGCCGTCGTGATGTCACGGGCACGCAGCTGGGTGCATGTCGCCCCAGCATGGAGCTTTGCGTTCTTGCCCTTGGCCGAATGGACGGTGACGGGCGTGCCCTCGAACGGGCCGAGCGGAACATCTGCGGTCAGAGCACAGTCGAGCACGTGACTCCCCTATCGGTCTCGGCTTGCGAGCCTAGATGAGGGCACCGACAAGGTCAGCCGAGAACGCTGTTCCCACATACGTCCTGCGGACGACGGCAAGCGGCTCGGTCTGACCGGCGTTCTCCTGTCCGCCTGGACGGCGTCGGGGTCATTCCCCTGCAGTGAGCCAGCGCAGGCGCCCGTCCTTGGGAGAGGTCCGGCAGGTGAGAGCCAGGCCACTCGAGGAGGTGGCGGTGGCGCCGGCCTCGCGGCACTTGCGGTGGGGTTCGTTGCAGCTTCCCTTCTTCGTGCCGGGTATCTGGGCGCAGTTCTCGGTGTCGTGCGCTTCCTTGCCCTCAGGGGAGAGGTTGTCGTAGTTGCTCCCGTCGTGCCGCCCAGGGGAGTCTCCGTCCGGGCCGTCCGTCTCTGTCGGCTTCCCTGTCGCGCTGCGCCTGGTGGGTGCTGGAGCGGTGTCGGCCAGGGGTGCGGTCGGCGAGGACGTCCGGGTCTGGGCCGGTGAAGTGGAAGCCTCCATCGGCGCGGGCGACAGCGGTGGGACGGACAACGGCAGCGCGGATGACGAGGCCGCCGCGGAGGACGGGTTCGGCGCAGCGGCGGGCGACAGACCGGTGCCGCAGGCCGTGGCCATGCCGAGGAGCGCGCCCGCGACGGACAGCGCTGTGACCCTCGACACGGAGCACTTTTTGATCATGGAGCGGGGCATCGGCTCAGTGTAGGCAGTCAGTGATCTTGGCCGATCGCGGCACCCGCCGCAGTGGGGGGAAACCAAGGATCGTAGACGTACTGCATAGGCCCCGCTCTGGGGAACAGCACGTGACCATGAAAGAATCCTGCAGGTGATCCCTATATCGCCCGGGAAGCCGGTTCAGCTGTGTTCGGATCCTGGTTGCTCGCAGTCGGCCGCGTACCGGACGCGTTCGCGCGATGCCTGGTGCGACGATCACATCACAGGCATCCTCCGCGCCGGCGGCCTGGAGCCGTTGGAGCCGTTCGCCAAGCCGACGGCGTGGCGCCTGACCCGGTGCCTGACGTGCGGCTGCGAGGCTCACTACCGCTTCGAGTACACCGTCTCCAAGAACGCGGAGAACGAGGCGACGTGCCGGGCGTGCTACTGGCGCCAGTGGGCGCAGGACGAACGGCGGCGCCACGGCGCGTACGCGGATCTGACGCCGGTCCCTGTAGCAGACGCGAAGGAACGCGCGGACAGGCACGGTTACGACTACTTGGCAGCACTGACCAACCCGTCCTACCGCGACGACCCTCATCACGTCCGGTGCCGGTACTGCGGCCGCCTCGCCGCCGAACGAATGGGGGACATCGCGTTCGGCTGCCGGTGCCAGACCAACCCGGGCCGCGCACGACAGACGCCCAACCCGCCCGGGCAGAAGCAGCGGGCCCTGCTCAAGGACTCTAGGCTCCCCGTCCTCGCATGGTGGGACCACGGAGCGAACGACCTCGCACAGTGGGAGAGCGTCACCGTCGTAGCCCGCCGCGAGGCGGCCTGGCGCTGCCCCGACTGCGGCCTGCGGTTCACCGCCCGGGTCCACGACATGATCCACCGGGCGAAGTGCCCAACCTGCGAGCCGAATCGCCACGTCGAGTGGGAGGCGGAGTACGAGCGCTACCAGGTGACGCCCGTCTCCGAGGTGCGCGAACTGCTCGCGGCGTGGGCCGACGACGAGGACCCCCGCACCGTCACCGTGGCCAAACTCGGGCCGCTGCGGCAGTTCCGCTGTCCGCGGGGACACCACCCGCGCATATCCCCGTACACCTATCTGCGTTCGGGCTGCCCCTCCTGCCGGAGCCAGGAGACACGCGCCGCTCGGCTGGAAACCGAAGCCGCCATTCCCGCCCCGTTCAGGATCAGCCCGGAGATCGCCTCCCAGTGGCACCCGAGCCGCAACGGCCGCATCAGCCTGGCCAAACTCTCCCCCAAGTCGCGCAGAACCGTGTGGTGGCAGGACCCCGGCTGCGGCCACGAGTGGCAGGACACGCCTGAGCAACGGGACAAGGGGCAGCGCCTGCGCTGCCCCGAGTGCCGCACGATCCTCGACTCACTCGCGTTCCACTTCCCGGACCTCGCCGCCGAGTGGTCGCCGGTGAACCCGCTCTCCGCCTGGCACGTGCGCCCCAGCGGTCAGACGGCATTCGTCCCGACCTGGGTCTGCACCGCCGACCCCACGCACGTGTGGCAGGCGCCCCTGGCCTCCCGTGCCGTCGGCAGCGGGTGCCCCGAATGCAGGGAACACGGCAAGTCCCAGATCGAGCTCGACCACCACGCGGCCGCGGAACGCGCCTTCGGCAAGGCATCCTCGGGCCAGGCCGTACGCCACGATGCGTTCCTCCGACGCAGCGTCTGGCACGTCGACATCACGGTCGAACTCTCGGGCGGCCGGAAGCTCGCCGTGGAGTACGACGGCTCCTACTGGCACGCGGACAAGGCCGATGTCGACGAGGAGAAGTCCCGTGACCTACTGGCCGCGGAATACCTTGTTGCGCGGCTGCGCGAGCATCCGTTGCCCGCTCTGTCGATCGACGACCCCGGGTACGCCGAGTTCACCGTCCACTCGACGGTTCCCGATCCGGATTGTGTGATCGAGCGGGTAAAGCGGTGGGCATCCGAACACTGATCCACGGAACTCCCCGTGCCGGCAGAAGGCGCAGCCCGGGCCCGCTCCTCACGCCCCATTCCCGGGAGCTCCGATACGGACCGCGCCCGGCCTTCTCACCGGAGAGGGCTGCGGGCGGACCACGCCGGATTCATGCATGAAGAGGTTCGGAGCGGGCACGGCCGTGGTGTCAGCAGTCCCGCCCCGGGAGCACGCGCAGGGCGAGGACGGATCCGTCCGGGTGGATGGAGACGGGGCCGTCCCAGTCGTCGTCCCAGGTGGCGTTCGGCCACGACGAGCGGCGGGCGTGGGCCTCTTTGCGGTAGCGGGTGAGGCGGCGCTCGACGAGGTGTTCGAAGAGGTCCTCCGCGATGCCCGAGAAGGCCTCCACTCGTGTGCGGTTGAGGCGCAGGACGTGGTCGGTGCCGACGAACGGGATGCCGAGGAGTTCGTGGTCCGCGTCCTGGACGCTGCCGATCGCGGCGTGCGAGATGCCCTCGTACCGTTTGCGGCCCTGCCGGCCGGTGAGGTACGGGACGGTGGCTGCCGCGTCGCCGGCGAAGGCTGTCAGGCCCGCCGCGCCGGTGCGGGCGAGGGGGTGCTGGAACCAGGCGAAGTGGTTGGCCTGGATGTGGAAGCCCGGAACGGGTTCAGGGGTTCGGCCGTCCTGTGCGGGCGGCAGGATTCCGGGGAAGATGTTGTCCTGGTCGAGTTCCTTGTCCAGGTCTCTGGCTTCGCCGACCGGGTGGGTGAGTGTGCCGCCGTTGCCTGGTGTGTGCAGTAGGTGGACGGTCATCGGCCCGTCGACGGGGAGTTCGGTGCTGAAGATCAGGGCCGCGGTGTCCGTCCATCCGCCGATGTGTACGGCGTCGGCGTGGACTGAGGCCGAGGCGAGTTGGGTGTGGGAGGCGGAGGCGCCGCTGTGGTTGCCCTTGCAGGCGATCGGGAAGACCCGCGAGGGCCGGCCGGGTTTCCACACCTCCGCAAGGTACTGGGGGCGGCAGCGGTAGCCGACGGGGACGCCGCTGTCCCGGCCGGTCACCGCGAAGCCCGCCCGCAGGGCGGCGTCGGCGGGGACGATGGAGACGCTGTGGTCCGGGTAGCGCCTGGCCAGGACGTGCTTGGCCACGGCCAGCGCGAATCCGACGCCGAGTTCGTCGGACTGCAGTGCCTTGTAGTAGTCCGCCGTGTCACGGCCCTCGGCCGACAGGGCCGCTCGCCGGGAGCTTCGGCTGGAGCGATGCCGCGCTGATCTGGTAGCGCCCGACATGGCGATGCGTCCAGTGGGGGCGATAGGTAGGCGGTGGGGCTTCGCGGATTCGGCCGTCTTCAGCCGGGTCTTCAAGGCTGCATACGGGATGCCGCCGGGCGAATACCGAACGCTGGCTGGTAGGACCTCGGACGTACCCTCGCCACCGGGCAGATAGGTCGCGAGAGCGCCGGGAAGCCGGTGCACCATGGTCGAGGCCCCGTCCATCGGCCCTACGCGGTGACTCTGCCCGGGCCGGTCGGCATGCACGCCCGGCCCCGGGCTCCTGGTCCATCTGGCGACGTCGCCCCGGGCGGCGGCCATGTCGGGAGCGACGCCACCGGCCACTGGCGGCTGCACAACGACGGAGAAACGGCGACCGTGCTGTCCACCCCCGCCGAATACGACAGCGACGGCCACCCCCTGCTGCACGCCGTCCCTATGCCCTGACAGGACCGTCCGGTTGCGCAGCCCAAGTCCGGAACTCCGCGTCTGCGAGAACGAGCCTCCGCCTCCGTCGCACCGGAGTCGTGCCTGCTCCCACCCGACTACGAGAAATCCGTGCGACGCCGCAATCGCTCGCACAGCTCTACGAAGCCCGGCTCGAACGCGTACTTTTTAACCATGGCGAAAAAAACTTCATTGGAAGCGAGCGGGTAAAGTTCATTTTCATATGGGGCGGCAGCGGAGCTATCAAAAAGACCGCCGTCAAAACCCCTGAAGGTAGCACCCATGGGATTCATGAACATAAAACAAAGCCAGCGCCTCCGGCGCTCTTCGAGAGAGTCGCCTTCGGTATCAGGATTAATCAACAGATCGGCAGCCTCTAGATTCCTGTCGTCCGAGAGCGCGATCGTATCGATCGCAATCCAGGCATTCTTGATGGCTCTGTCATGTTCAATTCGCGCCAGGCGTTTTGTACCGCGCCTAACCGTCCATGCGATGAAGACGGTCGCAGCTACACCAGCAACACTCGCAATCGCCTGGACAATCTGGCAGACAGTTTGGATCACCTGCGATGCCCTTCCACCGTCGCTCACACGAAACCGCAAACGCGCCGACCCACCGCCATAGTGAAGTAGCCCAAGGCCCTCGAAAGCTGGACAGGTCAATGACAACAAGAGCGCTGCGTCCTCGGTCTGCTGCCCATGCTGGTGCCCGCTACCGCAGAGACCAAGACGACCCGCCCACCCGAACCGCGGCTTTATACATTGTGAGCCGCAACGCGCGAAAGCCCGGATCGGTTGTCTTCCGCGAGTTGTATGTCGGCGCAACCGTCGCCAGACCCGGCCGGTCACGGGCAGCAGCTGATGAAAAGGGCGCCCTTGCTGCGCCGCCAGGAGCAGCGACCCGGTGTGTAGCACGGCCGTCTTAGCTGCACACCCTGCGAGCCGGGGGGGGGGGGCCGCCGGCGGCCCCCGCCCCCGCGGTGTACATAAACCGGGGGGGGGGCCCAAAACCCCCCCCCCACCCCCGGCGGCCCAACCGGGGGGGCCCCC
>NZ_JBIWPL010000021.1:21187-42215 GCF_044768255.1 Kitasatospora sp. NPDC101157
CTGGGCGCCGTGGGGGCCCCCCCTGGAGCCGCGCCCGGGTGTGTAGCCGGGCGGTATTCGCTCCACCCCCGGCGCGCGGGCGCGCGGCGCCGGCCGGCGCCGCGCCCCGGCGAGTTCTCCTTACACGGGGTGCGACGCAAACTCCCCACCGCAGACAGTGGCGAGCGAAGCGGGAGTCCCGACCGGTGGGCCGCTCGGCTGCTGGGGCGTGTCGCCGGTGACGCTGCGGTCGTGGGAGCACTGGTGCGGAAGCGGTCCGGACACCGCGAGCAGAGCCGGCACCGTCGCTGGGGCGGCGCCGACATCGACCGTCTTCGCGGAGATGGTCACGATCGAGGCCAGCAAGGCCGCCCAGGAAGGACCCGCCGAGGCGGATCACCTGGCCGAGGAGGTGCCCTCGGACACCCGGCCGCCGTCGTTGTCGAAGTACAACCGGGTGCTCAAACGCTGGGCCACCGAGGAAGGAACGGCATGACCCGCACCAACGCCAGCGGCACGGGCAGGCTCCACAGGCTGACTGGCATCGAAACGCCCGGCCGCCCACCCGGACGTCGACCCGCAGGACGCGCTGATCGACGAGGCCTGAAAGATTTTGCGGCGCCGACCACCCAAGATCGCTTCGAAGAGCTGGCCCAGGCCGCCCGCCGGGGTCCGCCGCGGCGGCGATGAACAGGTCTCCGCTCGCGGTCGGCCTCTCCCCCGACCTGCCGCAGTGGCGCCGGGAAGACCTCTGATCGCCAGACCACCGCAACCTACTCCGCAGCGACTGGTGGTCAGCTCGGGTTGCCCGGCGCGCGACGAAGGCTGAGCCTTGAAGTGAGGACACAGCTCCCGGAGGAATCATGGCTACCGACTATTCTTATCGGGTTCCCGGATATGTAGCCGCCGCCCAGGAAATGGGCGCAGGGCCGTTAAACTATGGTGGCCACAATTTTGCAGATGTGAACGGCTTTCGCGAAGCATACGGCGTAACCTTCTACCTCAAGGGAGGGCAAGGAGATTGGTTCCACTTCGCCATTCCAATCACGGCGAACATTGACACAACGATTCCAAACTTGACGGCCGTGGGACTTCTCTTCCATACCGACTTCCCCGTAGCCCTGGAGGAACTCACGGTATGGGACGGCAAGAACCAAATATGGGCACAGCAGCTAGGCGTGTCGGGCGACCAGACAAACACCTGGCAAGTTGGCATTAACCTGTGGTCAATCGGCGCACCAGGACCCCATTACATATTGACCTCCTTGGGTTTCTCCGTGCAAGTCGTGGCCCCTGCCGGAGATGCTACAGTCGGCTTCGTGTGCGCCAGGGCCGATGTCACTTATCAGTAGCGGCGGATATCGGACAAGGACGAATAGGAGACGGGTACCGCCTCGTCGACCAGCTCACGCATTCATCCTGATCTGCGGCCGGCCCCAGTCGGGCGCACCCTAGCGGACACGCTCGGCCGCGCCTGGCCAGCGGCCCGACGCGACCCAAATGTCGGGCCGCGGTCAAGGCGGTTCGAGCAGCCGGGAGCGAGGCGCACAGCACCGCTGCGCCCGCCCGCGTTGGATCGCTCGCGGCTTTCCGTGTCGCGGCCCCGTACGCCCCGGCCTGGGACGGCATGCTGTGCGCCACGACGACACCCGGCACCCGCCGCAGCCGTCGGCATTCGGGCACCAAGGCGTTGGGCGTGCCGCTGGCTGCCGGGTCGTCCCCGCCCGCAACACCCGCCACGGTGGCACCGGCGCGGGCATCAGTCCCAGTGCCCGCGCCCGTTCTACGGCAGCCGGCTGTCAAATGTGCAGCGAGCGACCGTCAGCCTCGGCGGCACCGCCTTCATGATCCGCCGCCACCAGGCCGACTGCCCGCTGGACCGAGCACCGACCGGTTGAACCCCTGTTCGCAGGCGGCGCTCGTGGCCCCCGTCCGACCCGGCAAAGCGCGGCGTACGGTGGTCATGGACGGCCAGGCGCCTCAGCGCGTACCCGGTGATCTGCCTGCTCCCTGTGAGGCGTGCGGGCGGGCGCGGGTGTGGATTCCCGGTGAGGTGAGCGTGGTGCGCGGGCGCGTGGCCCGTGCCTGGACGGCCGGGCACGCCCTGGGGCAGGCCGATGACTGTCCCGGCGTGCGGGACACGCCCTTGAGGAGGCGGTGGCCATGCCACCTATTCATCGGCGCTACGCGGTGACCCTGCCGGCACCGGCGGGCGGTCACGGCCAGCCCACAGTGCTCCTGGTACACCTCAGCGACGACATCGCCCCAGGCGGCGGCCACGTCTGGACCGACGTCACCGGCCACTGGCGGATGCAGATCGACGGAGAGACGGCCGGCGTGCTGTCCGCGCCCGCCGGATACGAAGACCGTCACCCCTGCCTGTACGCCGTTCCCATGCCCTGAACAAGCCCCGGATCCGTCTCGGCCACCGCAGCATCCGCGTCGCCGCAAGGCAAGTACCGGTAAAACAGACGACGGTGCCCTGCCGGTCGGCCGGCGCCGGGCCAGCAACAGCGCCTTCAGCCTGGCCGAGTCCATGAACGTCACCTCCTGCAGGTCGACCACAAGCACCGACGGCCCGGCCCCGCAAGCGCGCGGCCGCGGTGAGGACCAGGGCCTGGGTCAAGGCCTGGGTCCAACTCCCCACACACACCAGGAGCGGCCAGGCCACACTCTCCCGGACCCGTGACCGTGAAGACCCCGGTCCCGTTGATCGCAGCGCCAACGCCGCCGCACGACCACTCCAGGGCGCCGTGACCCGTGAAGGCACCAGAGGATCCCCGGCGCAACGGGAGGGAAAATGTAAAGGGCAGGCGACGTTGCGCGTATTGTCACGCCCCACCGTCCGGGCTAGTCGGGGGTAGCTGGCCCGGACCTCACCACACTCCCCCGGCCGCCACCAGTCCGTCAGGGGATTCACCAGTGCGGTGCCGGCCCTCTGACCGATGATGTGATCCAATCGGCAGCACCGGCTTAGGGCGCGTATTCGGTCGTGATCAATGGGTTCGGGTGAGGTCCTTGATCCAGATCATTGCGCCGCGGAGGTGGAGGCCGGCGAGGTAGCTTTCCGGGGTCTTGTCATACCGGGTGGCGATGCCTCGCCAGGCCTTCAGCTTGTTGATCAGGCGTTCGATGGTGTTGCGCTCCTTGTAGAGCTCGGCGTCGTGGCTGACGGGCCGGCCGCCTGCGCTGCCCTTCTTCTTTCGGTTGGCGCTCTGGTCCTTCTTCTCGGGGATGACGGCCTTGATGTGGCGTTTGCGCAGGTGGGTGCGGTTGCCGCGGGATGAGTAGGCTTTGTCCCCGGCGACCGCGTCGGGTCGGGTGCGGGGACGGCCGACCGGTCCACGGACCCGGACTTTCTTCAGTACGGGGATGAGCTGCGGGCTGTCGGCGGCCTGGCCCTCGGTCAGGACGAACACCAGCGGGCGGCACTTTCGGTCGCCGGCGCAATGGATCTTGCTGGTCTGCCCACCCCGGGAGCGTCCGAGCAGGGCTTCCTTCAGCCGGAGCCTGCGCCGGCGCCGGATGCGTCGCCGTTCTTCCCGTTTCGGGTCACCTGAGGCGTCCCGCCCGTCTTGTTCCTCCGGGCCTCCCCCTTTTGCCGGGCCTTCTCCGCCTCCTCGGCGGCCTTCTCCAGGACGGCCACGGTGTCGGAGTCGAGGTGCATCCCGGCGGCGTCATGGTGAGCCCGCACAGTCGTGGAGTCCACGCTGACCAGGGACAGGTCCGTCTCGCCGCGCTTCGCGGCTTCCGCGATCAGGCCCTCCATCAGGGCTTCGAAGACGCCGGCATCCCTCCACTGCCGGAACCTATTGGAGACGGTCGACCACGCACCGAACTCCATCGGCACCTCCCGCCACTGCCCGCCCGTCCGGAAGCGCCAGATCACGCCCTCGAACTGCTGCCGCAGCCGCTCCGGGTAGGGGCCGTACTCGCCGATGGGCAAGTACGGCTCGATCAACGCCCATTCCGCATCCGTCAGTTGCGCTCGTGTCACACACTACGGTCTACCGGATCGGGACCCGCCGCGAAGGTGAATCGCGCAGATTGATCACGACCGAATACGCGCCCTAGAAGACATCTCATTTGGGGATTCTGCGGGCGCAGATGAGGGCTGCGGCGATGCTGGCGAAGGCGGCGAAGTGGTCGGCCTTTCGCTCGTAGCGGCGGTGGAGTCGGCGGAAGCCGCCGATGCAGCAGGGTGCTCATGGCGATCCGCTCGCGGAACTGTCACGCTTCCGGGGGTCTTCTACGACTGCCTGACCGGGCGGCGCGACGCGCTGTTCGAGCTTGCCGACGCTCGACTGTGCTTCGGCGGGCCGGTGAAGACCCTGGTGGACCTGGCGCCGGCGCCCGAACACCGGCGCGGGCACGGCGCCCTGTACGCCGCGCTGAACAAGGGCCGCTTCGACGTCGACCGGCTGCGGAGCGAGCTGGCTGACCTGCCACTGCCCCGCACGGCCGACGGCCGCCTGTTGCTCGCAGTGGCCGTCTCGCCGTGGCTGCGGGCGGACGCGCAGACCTGCCCGGACAGCTCGTTCTGCCACACCTACGACCGCGGCGAGGCCCCTTCACCAGGGGAAGCGCCGAACCCACCCACCCAGGACCGCCGGGCCGACCGCCCGGCCGCAGGAACCAGCAGCCCGCCGCCCCCTACGAGGTCGGAAGAGTGCTGGCCACCGGCGAGGCGCACACCCGGCCCGCCCACCGCAAGGTCAGTACCAAACCTCGGCGAACCACCAATCACAAGATCAGGTCATGTCCCGCAACCTTCCACACCTCGGGGGGAACCCCAGTACGGGCCTCGTCGTAGCGGTGGAGGATCAGACGGGCTACGGCGTCGTGAGCTGCCAGTGGGGGGCTTGTCCACCGGGCCGTCGTGGCGGCTCGGCGGGCGAAGAAGCCGGGGGCCAGGAGGTAGGTGGCTACGGCGACGTCGCGGTGGCCGGCCGTGCGCAGGGCGGCTACTGCCCCGTGTGGGGTGGGAGCTGCGGCGGACAGGTGGGCGGGGGTGACGGGGCGGCCCAGGTGGCGTGCCAGGAGGTGTGCCATCCGGGTCGTGTCGGCGATAGCGGCGGGGTCGGAGGAGCCCGCGCTGGCGAGGACCACCGGGGCTTCGGGGGTGGCGCCGGTCTCGGCCAGCCTCGCCGCGAGGGCTCGGGCGAGCAGGGGGTGCGGGCCCAGTGCGCGGGCGACCCGGGAGATGGGGAGGCCGGCGGCGGCAACCGCGGCCGGAATGTCGACGCGCACGTGGTAGCCGGTACTCAGGAGCAGCGGGACCAGGACCGGCCGCTCGCCGCGCAGTTGGTGCAGGGCGTCACGGAGGGGCGGACGGTTCAGGTCCAGGAAGGCACATTGGACGGGTAGTTCGGGGCGGAGCGAGCGAACGCGACTCAGCAGGGCGTGGCGCCCGGGTCATCGACACCGTGGCTTTGCGCACGAGATCGACAGCAGTTGTTCAGCACTTTCGCAGCACCTCACCGGCCTGGGGAGTCGAACGTCCGCGTCGGGTAGTTGGAGCCACCACCCGGCTCAAGAGGGGCCGCCCACAATGGGATGCCCCTCCAGCGGACATCCTTGTGAAACCTGAGCTTGCTCCGCTTTGACGGACACCGTTGGTGTGGTGGTCAGGCCGCCAGGACGGTCTCGTATTCGGCCGGACTGCGGTAGCCAAGGCTGCTGTGCAGCCTGCGTATGTTGTACCAGGCCTCGATCCACTCGAAGATCGCGGTCCGTGCTGCGACTCGGCTGGGCCAGGGGCGGTCGCCGAGTAGCTCCCGTTTGAGGGTGGCGAAGAAGGACTCGGCGAGGGCGTTGTCCCAGCATTGGCCGGCGCGGCCGACCGACAGTTGAACTCCGAACTCGGTTGCCAGATCGACGAATTCACGGCTGGTATATTGGCAGCCGCGATCGGAGTGGAAGATCACCGGATCGGTTGGGCGGCGGGTGTGGCAGGCGGCTCGTAGGGCGTCGGCGACCAGTTCGGTCCGCAGGTGGTCGGCGGTGGCCCAGCCGACGACGCGGCGGGAGGCGATGTCGATGACGGTGGCCAGGTAGAGCCAGCCCTCGTCGGTGGGGATGTAGGTGATGTCGCCGCACCAGCGCGTGTCGAGGGCGGCCGGGTGGGGCGTGAAGTCGCGCAGGACCAGGTCCGGCCGGGTGGCGGCGCGGGGGTCGGGGATCGTGGTGCGGTGGCGCCGTCTTCGGTGCCGGCCCTCAAGGCCGGCCTGGCGCATCAGGCGTGCGACCCTTCGGCGGCCGCATCGGTCGCCGTCGCGGTGCAGGGCGGCGTGGACGCGCGGGGCGCCGTAGGTACCGCGGGAAGTCTCGTGGACCTTGGTGATCTTCTCGGTCAGTTCCGTGTCGCGGACCGCGCGGGAGCCGGGGGTGGCGGTGCGGCGGGCGTAGAAGGCGGCTCGGGAGACCTTGAGCAGTTCACACGCCCGTTTGACGTTGTGGCCTGCCTGCTTCTCCGCCTCGATGAACGGGTGCACCGTCACCGGGTCTCCGCCGCGAAGAAAGCCGTCGCACGCTTGAGGATGTCCACGTCCTCGCGCAGGCGGCGGTTCTCCCGCCGCAGCCTCGCCAGTTCCTCGCGCTCGTCGCTGGTCAGGCCGTCGCGTTCGCCAGCGTCGACCTGGGCCTGTCTCACCCAGTCACGCACCGCGGTCTCGGTCAGGTCGAAGTCCTTGGCGACCTGGCCGACTGAGCGGTCGCCGCGGCGGCACAGCTCGACGATCTCGGCCTTGAACTCCGGCGTGAACGAGCGGCGAGGGCGCGGCTTCTTCCCCATGCTCTCCATGATGGACATCATCCTTACCGGGGCCGAAGCCCCTGTTCAGGGGTGTCCGTCAAAGCGAATCAAGCCCACCTATGCGTCAGGGTTCTTGCCACTCATGGCGGTGGTGATGCGGGTCACCTGCATCTTGGCGAAGGACTGGAGGTCATGCTCCTTGGGCAGGGAGGTGCCGTACATCACGGCCACGACTGTGCCGACACGGAGTTCAGCCGTCGCGTACTCGCCTTGGTCGTCCGCCTCCGTGTAGGCGTCCGTCTCGTCGGCCCCCACGTTCAGAGCCAACGGCGTGGCCTTGCCGTGGTTGTCCTTGTGGTTCCCGGCGACCGCCGCCTTCATGCTCGCCTTGGCGTTCTCGACCGAGTCGTAGGCGAGGAGGGTGAACTTCACGTCGGTGTCCCGCTGGTGGGAGCTCGAATCGAAGTGCTGGGTGGTCGCCAGGGAAGTCAGTCCGGCGCAGGCCCACTGCCCCACCAGCTGGCACTGCTTCTGGGCTGCGCTGCCGTTGAGGACCCGGGGCTCCTGGCCCTGCCAACCCTGGGGGGCGGCAAGCTTGCTGGGGATGGCCTGGGCGACCTGGGTGGCAGTCAAGGGCGTCGGAGCCGTGCCGTTGCCCTTCCCATCGTCGTTGCCGGCCGTTCCGCCGCCGCTTCCTCCTGAACACCCTGCCAGTGCCATGACCAGTATGAGCCCCATGACCGCGCCGCGCTTCCCGTGAAGCATCTCAAACCCTCGCTCGTGATCATCAGTCAGCCGGCGGACACAGTACGCGGTTGTCGCATCACCGTGCCTCCAGTCGCCGTCCAGCGCAGGCAGCACCGCCTTGGGGCGACCAGCCGGATCCCTCACACCGGGTGATGCTGGCTCTGGTGTACGACGCCGGGCTGGGACGGGAAGAGCTGTGCTCGCTGCGGACCGACGGTCTCGATTTGGGCCACCGGACGCTGCGGGTGCGGGCGGAGACGACGAAGAACCGGCTGGAGCGGGTGGTGCCGTACTCGGCGTCGACCGGCGTGCTGATGTCGGCCTACCTCGCCCATCGGGCCACGGTCAGCCGGGCCAGGGGGCCGCTGTTCCTGTCGGAGTCTCGGCGCAACCACGGGCAGCCGCTGACCCTGTGGACTTGGTCGAAGGTGGTCCGCCGGATCTCCCTGGCGGCCGGTGTCCCGCGGTCGGCACGGGCGGCCAGCCGCTACAAGCGGGTCGGGCCGGCCACGAAGTCCGACCCGGCCCTTCGGCCACCCAGACTCCCGGTTGGTGCCCGGTAGGCGTAGGGCACAGAGGTCGTACTGCCGCGTCGCACACCTCTTCCGGGTGCGGGCGCAAGTTCTTGATCATGGTGGCAATTTCCCCTTCCTGGAAATCGTGCGACGCGGAGGTGAGCCAGAACCGAGCGCTCGGCACGGGCCCGGCCATGGAGCGAGCCCCAGAACGTGATCCCACTGGAGCGCGGCCTTGCGCAGGTCGGTCCACGCCGCGCCCCAGTCTCGGGAGCCCCGCCCCGGGTGCGACCAGCAGCATCAGGGCTGTGCCCGTCCGCTGTGCTCTTGGCCGGGGACCTCCACGAGACCGGACCCCAGTGGGGCGTTCTCCCGGCGGGCCGTCAGCCCGGAGACGGTGAGTTCCACTGACTGGCGAAGGAGATCGGCGAAATCCACCCCTAGCGGAGCAAGCGCGGACTCGGAGGTGTAGGCGGCCAGCAGCAATTTGGGCGGGATGCTGTGGGGCCAGGCTGCGCTGACCGCCAGCATGGTCACCACGGCTCGCAGACGGCCCGGATGCGCTGGGGGCGCCGTAACCGTCGGACGCCGCCGCTCACGCCCTTTCCAGTGCGGCCGACCGCGAACCCCGCCAGGGCCGCGCCGGCCGGGACGGTGCCGGGCGAAGTCCTGGACCTCGTCCAGCAGGCCCTGCGGCCCGCGCTCCTCCAGGTGGTCGGCTACCTGGAGGCCCCCATCGGCCAGACGCCGCACCACCGACGTCGCCAGCGAGCCGTCCTCGCCGTGCTCGCCCATCTGCTCCAGCTCGCGGGCCAGTGAACGCACGTTGTCGGCCAGCCGCTGCCCCTGCACGCGAGTCTGCTCGCGGACCTGCTCCCGCAGCTCGCTGGCCAGTTGCTGGGCCTGTGCGCCCGCCTCCTCGACGACGTTGGTGGCGGCCCGACCCATGGCGACGAGCCCGGTCGCACCGGGCCCTGGGGCTCACGGCTGCTGCTCTACCGGCCGGTCGCGGCCAGCACACGGAGCAGGCCGAATACCGCCCCCGCGTCACGCCGCAGCCGGCGTGGAGCCCTTGGAGTCAGGGGTTCATGTGCAGCCGCAGGGTCAGGCCGTCGCGGGTGGAGCGGATTTCGACGAGGTCGCAGAGCTGATGGATCATCCACAGGCCGCGTCCCCCTTCGGCGGAGGTGAGGAGGGGGCGGCTGCGGCCCGCGAGGGGGTCGCTCAGGTGCCCGGCGTCGTGGATCTCGGCGATCACGGCGGCGCCCTGGCCGGTCCACAATCGCAGGGTGCCGCTGCCGCCTCCGTGGGTGAGGGAGTTGGCGGTGGCTTCGCCGATCGCCAGGACCAAGTCGCCCTGGCGTGCGGGCGCCAGGCCGGTGGTGCGGGCCCAGGAGCTGGCGTGGCGGCGGACCTCGGCCAGTTGCCCCGCGCTGTACGCCAGTACCGTGGCGCGGTCGGGTTCGGGCAGCGGCTGGTCGCAGTCGGCGCAGACGGCGGCGGGGTCGGTGTAGGCCGGGCTGGCGAGGTCCTCGCCACCGTCCCAGATGGTGGGGTGGGTGCGGCGGGCGTCCGCGACCACGTGCTCGGGCAGGGCGGTGACGTCGTACGGGCACAGGATGGTGGCGCCCCGGTGGGCGAACGCGGTGTTGATGAGTGCTTCGTGCCGGGTGGCTTCGAGGATCTCCGCGCCGGTGCGTCCGGCCCAGATCGGCTCGCCGACGATGCGGGCGGGCCGGCCGGGGTGGCGGTCGGCGAAGCTCTGCAGGGCTGCCAGGATCCGTCCCGGGTTGCGTCCCAGGACCGTCATGTCGACGAACTCGACGTCACCCTTGGCGTCGTCCAGTGCCGGGCGCACGGCCTCCAGCTGGGTGCCCGGGACCGCGATGAGGCACGGCTCATCGGCGGCCAGGGCGGCGCGGGCGAAGGAGCCGACGGTGTCCACGTATTCCTGGCTGGTGCGGTAGAACAGCGCCGGATGCACGAAGGAGGCGGCGGGCACGAGGGGGTTCGCGGTATCGGTCACGCCGTCATCTCCAGGTGCCTGCACTCATCGGGGAACATCTGAGCCACCCGGCGTAGTGAAGCGGGCGCGTGGTGCACGACCAGTCGCCGGCCCTGCCCTGCCAGGATCGCCGCGGTGCGAGCGAGCTCGCCGGCGGCGGCCGTCTCGACGAAGTCGACGTCCGTGAGATCCAGGTCCAGCACGGGGCCGGGCATGCGAATGGCGGCTGCGAGTACTGCGACGAGCGCCATCCTGCTGTCCAGGTCCGCGCTCCCCGTCAGCCGTACCCCGCCCCCGGGGAGCAGCGGCAGGGCTGTCAATGCGCCGGGGTCCTGCGGTGCCGGCGCGAGGTCCAGGTGGGCGGCGGCGGCGAGCGCCGCCGGGGTGCGGGTAACCGCGTGTCGGGAGTAGAGGCAGGCGCCCGTGACCGGCAGATCCTGGAGGACCTCGGTGTCCAGGCGCAGCTCGTACTCCAGAAGGCGGTCCGCGCCGGGCACCTGTCGAATGGACCAGTCCATCTCACCGATGACCTGCAGCCCTGCCCACCCTTGGGACAGGGCCTGCTGGCAGCTGTCCCGCAGGTCGGAGAACATCGAGTCCGGGTCGAAGGGCAGGCGGCGCAGGTAGGAGCCAGCGGAGCTCTCCACGCTCAACTGGCCCCGCTCCAGGGCGGCGACCGCGCCGGTCACCTCGGTACGCAGCCGGTCGGCGACCTTCTGGGGCGTGGGGGTGTCGGCGTAGTAGAGCACCCGCTGACCGCGCGAGAGCGCGTCGCGGACGAATCCGCTCGCCTGCTGGGCCCGTTCGCGGTCGTCCGTGTAGGTGCGGCACAGGTGCTCGCCGCGACGTGCGGGCGGCCCACCGTGGGTGGTCTGGGGCACCGGCTCCTCCTCGGCTAGGACCGCGGCCACCCCTTCCACGACCGCGACACTGAGCCTACAAGAGCTCCTCGGCCCGGGGGCAACGGGTATTGCAGGTCCTCCGGCGGGAGCGGGCCGACAGGGTGTTCGGCGGCAACGGTCCCGCGGTACCGCGACGCGGGTCGGTGACCGTATTGTCACGCCCTGGGGCAGCCGCCCCCGGAAACGCCGAGGAAGGCACTGACAGGATGAACATCGAGGGAGACGACCGCGCGGTGGACCGGCCTGCGCCCTCCAAGCTTGCGGCCGGCGCGGTGGTATGCCGCCTGGAGGGCGACCTGGACCTGGACACAGCCGGCACGGCGCGGGTGCTGCTGGACGAGGGGCTGGCTTCGGCCGCGCGGGTGCTGGTCGTTGACCTGGCGGCCGTCGCGTTCTGCGACTCCTCCGGCCTGAACCTACTGCTGAGGACCCGGCTGACCGCCGAGGGCGCCGGGAAGGTGGTGCGCCTGGCGGCTCCCCCCGACCAGCTGATGCGGCTTCTCGATCTCACAGGCGCATCAGGCGTCTTCCCGCTCTACGCCACCGTTGCGGACGCGCTTCACAATCCCTGACCACGGGGTGGCCTCTTGCCGCTGCGGGCGAGGTGTTCACCGGCCATCCGCGGGAACGCGCCTCCTCAGAGGTTCACTCCTCTTTCATCGCGTATGTCTGATCTGTGAGGAATGGTGGATGGCTGGCGACGAGCGGCTTCCGGCCGGGGCAGAGCAGGCGGCACTGCCACCCGGTGGGCAGGTCAGACGCCTGAGGCTGCTCGGTGTCCCCGGCCAAGTCACCCGCGGCCGCGAGTTCGCCCGACGGGCCCTCGACGACTGGCACGCGCGAGACGGCGACGACATTCTCCTGGTCGTCAGCGAACTGCTGGCCAACGCCGTGCTGCACGCCGGTGGGGCTCACGAACTGCTCCTGCACGCCACTCCGACGCGCCTCCGGATCGAGGTCAGGGACGGCAGCCCGGACAGTCCGCGCGCTCGTGCCCCGCACCGGCCGGGGCTGCCCGGGGGCCACGGCCTGCACATCGTCGAGAAGCTCGCCGACCGCTGGGGAACCGAGGCCCATTCCGACGGCAAGTCGGTGTGGCTGGAACTCGACACCTCGCCGTCCTCCGCCCCGTGACGCCGGCCGCCCACGGGGCCCGCCGCCCAGAAGGGGCAAGTAGTGGACTATCGCACATAACAGACATAAGTGGATATAAGGCTACTTGCGATTGGGGGCGCATCACCGCCAGTGATAGGGATAGAGGTGTAGCACGACGACTCCGACGGAAGGAACGTCATGACGGCGCCCCGCGCTCTGCTGACCAATCCCCATCCCGTACGCGACACCACCACGTCGTCGGACACCGCCGCCGCTTCCTCCGTGGAGCTGGTGGATCTGCCGCATATCGAGGATCCCGGCGCCGTCGCCCCGGCGGATGCCCGCGAGCTGTCCCGCGCGCTGCTGGCGCGGCTGGGCCGGCTCGAAGAGGGCACCGCCGAGTACTCCTACGTCCGCGGCACTCTGATCGAGCTGAACGTCTCGCTCGTCAAGTACGCGGCGCGGCGCTTCCAGTCCCCCTCCGAGCTGATGGACGACATCATCCAGGTCGGCATCATCGGCCTGATCAAGGCCATCGACCGGTTCGAGGCCGACCGCGGCCTGGAGTTCACCACCTTCGCGCTGCCCACCATCATCGGCGAGATCAAGCGACACTTTCGCGACAGCACCTGGGCCGTCCACGTCCCCCGTCGCCTGCAGGAACTGCGCCTGTCCCTGGCCAAGGCTTCTGACGAACTCGAACAGCGTCTGGACCGGGCGCCCACCGTCGCCGAACTCGCCGTCCATCTGGCGGTGAGCGAGGAGGAGGTCGTCGAGGGCCTCACCGCGAGCAACGGCTACCGGGCCGGCTCGCTGGACATGCAGCTCGAAAGCGACTCCCCGGACAGCGCACTCGCCCGCCGTCTCGGATTCGACGACACCCGCCTCACCCGCTTCGAGGATCTTCACGCCCTCAAGCCCCTCCTGGCTGCTCTGTCGGAGCGCGACCGCTCGATCATCTCGATGCGCTTCGGAGAGGAGCTGACGCAGGCGCAGATCGGGCAGCGGCTCGGCCTTTCGCAGATGCACGTCTCACGCCTGCTGGCCCGCTCCTTGGCCGTCCTGCGCGCCGGGCTGCTGCAGGACGACCGACCGATGGCGCACCGCCTCAACGGTACCGGACAGGAACCGCGTGGCGCCCGCTCGACCGCACCCGCCAGGGGCGGGAGCGGGTCGATGAGCCGGGTGTTCCACACTACGGAGGCGACCTTCGATGGCTGGTGCGACGAAGTCCGAGGCCGTTCCGCGGCGGCGGAACCCGCAGGGGTCAGGCCCGGCTCAGGTGGGCGAGCCCGAGTTGCGCCAGCTGCTCGTCGGCCTGACGGCGGTGCGTGACGGGGACTTCGGCACGCGGTTGCCGGGCGACGCCGACGGGCTGCTCGGTGAGATCGCGACGGTCTTCAACGGGATGGTCGACCAGCTGTCGCTGTTCACCTCCGAGGTGACCCGCGTGGCCCGCGAGGTTGGCACCGAGGGCCAGCTGGGCGGCCAGGCCGAGGTCCCGGGGGTCTCCGGCACCTGGAAGGACCTGACGGACTCCGTCAACGCGATGGCCGGCAACCTGACGTCCCAGGTGCGTGACATCGCCCAGGTCGCCACCGCCGTGGCCAAGGGGGACCTGTCCCAGAAGATCGACGTCGCGGCGCGCGGTGAGATCCTGGAGCTGAAGAACACCGTCAACACGATGGTCGACCAGCTCTCCGCCTTCGCGGACGAGGTCACCCGGGTCGCCCGGGAGGTCGGCAGTGAGGGCCGCCTGGGCGGCCAGGCCCAGGTGCCGGGTGTCGCCGGTACCTGGCGGGACCTGACCGACTCGGTCAACTTCATGGCCGGCAACCTCACCGACCAGGTCCGCAACATCGCGCAGGTCACCACCGCAGTCGCCAAGGGCGACCTCTCCCAGAAGATCAACGTCGAGGCCAAGGGCGAGGTCGCCGCGCTGGCCGGCGTGATCAACACCATGGTGGACACACTCTCCGCGTTCGCGGACGAGGTCACCCGGGTCGCCCGCGAGGTCGGCACCGAAGGCACGCTGGGCGGCCAGGCCCGCGTCCCGAACGTGGCCGGCACGTGGAAGGACCTCACCGACAACGTCAACTTCATGGCGCACAACCTGACCAGCCAGGTGCGCAACATCGCCCAGGTCACCACCGCGGTCGCCCGCGGTGACCTGACCCGGAAGATCGACGTGGACGCGCGCGGCGAGATCCTGGAGCTCAAGACCACCATCAACACGATGGTCGACCAGCTTTCCTCCTTCGCCGCCGAGGTCACCCGGGTGGCCCGCGAGGTCGGCAGCGAGGGCCGGCTCGGCGGGCAGGCCGAAGTGGAGGGTGTCTCCGGCACCTGGAAGCGCCTCACCGAGAACGTCAACGAACTCGCCGGCAACCTCACCCGCCAGGTCCGCGCCATCGCCGAGGTCACCAGCGCGGTGGCCGCCGGCGACCTGACCCGCTCGATCACCGTCGACGCCTCCGGCGAGGTCGCCGATCTGAAGGACAACATCAACTTCATGGTCGAGTCGCTGCGCGAGACCACCCGGGCCAACGAGGAACAGGACTGGCTCAAGTCCAACCTCGCCCGGATCTCCGGCCTCATGCAGGGGCGCCGCGACCTCGCCATCGTCGCCGAACTCATCATGGATGAGCTGACCCCGCTGGTCTCCGCGCAGTACGGCGCCTTCTACCTCGCCGAGGACACCGACCAGGGCACGTACCTGAATCTGATCAGCTCCTACGCCCACCCCGACGAGGCGGTAGGCACCCGTTTCAAGCTCGGCCAGTCCCTCGTCGGCCAAGCGGCGCGCAGCAAGCGCACCATCGCCGTCGACAAGCTGCCCGCCGACTACGTGAGGGTCACTTCGGGCCTGGGGCGCACCGAGCCGTTGAACCTGGTGGCTCTGCCCATCGTGGTCGAGGAGCAGGTCCTCGGTGTCATCGAGCTCGCCACCGTGCACGCCTTCACCCAGGTCCACCGGGACTTCCTGGAACAGCTGCGGGAGGCGATCGGCGTCAATGTGAACACCATCGTGGCCAACGCTCGGACCGATGAGCTGCTCGGTGAGTCGCAGCGCCTGACCGCCGAACTGCGGGCCCGCTCCGAGGAGCTGCAGGCCCGGCAGGAGGAGCTGCAGTCCTCCAACGCCGAGTTGGAGGAGAAGGCCGAGCTGCTGGCCGCGCAGAACCGCGACATCGAGACCAAGAACCTGGAGATCGAGCAGGCGCGCCAGGAGTTGGAGGACCGCGCCCACCAGCTGTCACTCGCTTCGAAGTACAAGTCGGAGTTCCTGGCGAACATGAGCCACGAGCTGCGCACCCCGCTCAACAGCCTGCTGATCCTCGCCCAGTTGCTCGCCCAGAACCCGACGCGCAACCTGACGGCCAAGCAGGTCGAGTACGCCGGCATCATCCACTCCGCCGGCTCCGACCTGCTGCAGCTGATCAACGACATCCTCGACCTGTCCAAGGTCGAGGCCGGCAAGATGGACATCAACCCCGAGCCCATCCCGCTGCGCACGCTGCTGGACTACGTCGAAGCCACCTTCCGCCCGATGACCAGCCAGAAGAGCCTCGCCTTCGGGGTCCGCACCGGCGAGGGAGTGCCCGCCGAACTCCTCACCGACGAGTACCGGCTGCGCCAGGTGCTGCGCAACCTGCTCTCCAACGCCGTCAAGTTCACCGAGAAGGGCAGCGTCGAGCTGCTGATCGAAACGGTCGGCGAGTCACAGGCGCCGGAGGAGGCCCGTCGTGGCGGCCCCGTCGTGGCGTTCCGCGTCATCGACACCGGCATCGGCATCGCCCCGCAGCATCTGGAGACGGTCTTCGGCGCCTTCCAGCAGGCTGACGGCACCACCAGCCGCAAGTACGGCGGCACCGGGTTGGGGCTGTCGATCAGCCGAGAGATCGCGTTCCTGCTCGGCGGCATCATCACCGCCGAGAGCACTCCCGGTCACGGCAGCACCTTCACGCTCTACCTTCCCGTGGCCCGGCCCGACTTCGCCGACATTAGCGCCCAAAGTGCCCGACCTGCCCTGGAAGGCGGATCACGCGAGGAGACCGCCATGGGTCCGGAGGAGCATCCGCCGCACCGTCTAACGGCGCCCATGGTGGACCCGGCGCAGCCCAAGCGGCTGTTGGTGATCGAGGAACGGCCGCGCGGGCTGCTGTCCCTGGTCGCCGAAAGCGCCGTAGCGGACCTGGCCGGTCACTCCGGCATCGGCGACCCCCGCACTCCAGTGGAGATCATTACGACCTTCGGCGCCTCGGAAGCCGCAGCGGCGCTGGCAACCACCCCGTGCCACTGCGTCGTCCTCGAACTCGACCTGCCCGACGGCGCCGCGCTGCATTTCCTGGACGAGATGGAGCGTGACCCGGCACTGCAGACCGTGCCGGTCCTGGCCCACAACAACCGCCGGCTCGGCGCCGAGCAGGAGCGGGCGCTGCAGGCGCACGCCACCAGCCAGCCCCTGGAACTGCTCTCCAGCCTCGACGAGCTACGGGAACGCATTGCCCTGCACTTGAGCGCTGACCAGCCCGGCGACGTGCTGCCCTTGGTGCGCGCCGAGGAGCCCCTCGCCGCCGGCGATCAGGACGTCGACGGCTCACTGGCGGGCCGCACCGTGTTGGTGGTCGACGACGACGACCGCAACCTCTACGCCCTCACGGGGATTCTCGAACTGTACGGGGTACGGGTGCTGCAGGCCGAGAACGGCCGGGCCGCGCTGGACGCGCTGTCCGAGCACGCCGAGATCGACGTGATCCTGATGGACGTCATGATGCCGGAGATGGACGGCTACACGGCCACCGCCGCCATCCGCGCCATGCCCGAGCACGCCGACCTCCCGATCATCGCCGTCACCGCCAAGGCGATGATCGGCGACCGCGAGAAGAGCCTGGCCTCCGGCGCCTCCGACTACGTCACCAAACCCGTGGATGCGGGCGATCTGATCGCCCGGATCAAGGGACAGCTCGCCTCATGACCGACACCGAACCCGCCACCAACCGCCACCAGGTCCCGCAGGAGCCGGACCAGCGACGCGCTCACCCATACGAGCGCGGGGAAGTTCGCCGTTCCCGTGACGACGGTCCCGGGTCCCTGACGACTCCAGGGTCCCCGGCATCGGCCGAGAGCGGGACGCGACTTCCGCGCCCGGCCGGACCGCAGCTTGCGGAACCCGGGAATCCCTTTCGGCGCGGTTCGGCCGCCATGGGGCGGCTCGCCGGTGTCGTCGAGCGCCTGCAGCGTGAGCTTCAGCACGCTCACCTGCAGGCGGAAGGCCGGGCACTGATCGACCTCGCCAAGGGCATCCTGGTGGAGCGGCTCGGCTGCGGCCCCGCCGAAGCCGGCCGGCAACTGGACAAGCTGGCCGACCAGGCCGGTCTGCAGGTGCTCGAACTCGCCGTCGAGCTCGTCAACCAGGCCTCGCGCGACAAGATCGCCGACATCGCCCGCGACTTCGTCACCGCGACGACCGAACCCGCCTCCCCGTCGACGGCACTGCGGCTGCGCAGCGTGGAAGCGGGAGCGCTTGCGGGAGACGACGCCGACGCCGTCGCGCAGTGCATTCTGGAGAACGCCTTGCGGCCGCTCGGCGCCAAAGCGGTCGCGATCTGGGCTGCCCACCCAGACCAGTCCCTGACACTCGCCGGCAGCGCCGGCTTCACCGAACACGAACCCGGCCGCTGGCGGCACGTGCCACCCGGTGTCCCAACCCCGGCCCGCCACGCCCTCGACCACCGCGACACCACCGCCTTCGACACCCTCGCCGACGCCGCGCTGCCCTCGATCGGACAGCTCGAGCTTCCCGGTGGCCGCCTCGTCGTCCCCGCCGGCACCGGCGGACGGATCACCGGAGCGATGGAGATCTGCTGGACCGAACCGCTGCCAGAGCAGACCCAGCCACTACAGCGACAGTTCGAAGTCCTCGCCACGCTGTGCGCCACCATCCTGGAGACCCGGCCCACTCCTGACGACAAGCCGATGGGGCAGGATGATCCGCGGCTCACCGAACTGCTGGACCTCGTCGACGGACTGGACGAGGCGTGCATGGTCCTGCAGCCGCTGCTCGACGATGCGGGCACCCCGGTCGGCTTCCGCATCCGCCACGTCAACACTGGCTTCGTCGACTTCGCCGGGCGGCCGCGCAACCTCATCGTCGGTTCCCGGCTCCTGGAGGCCTACCCCCTGGCTGCCGAGCCCGGCGGCCTGTTCGAGAAGGTGGAGCACGTCCTCGCCACGGGCGAGCCGTTCCGCGCCGACCGCATGCACCTGACCGCGCTCGTCGACGGCGTCCCGCTGGCCACCGAAGCAAAGGTGACCATCAGCCGCTCCGGTGACCACGTCGTGGTCACCTGGCGGCTGCAGGACGGCACCCCGAAGGTCGCCAGCCTCCTCCAGCACGCCCAGCGCCTGGGCCGTATTGGCGGATTCGAGGAAAACCTCCTCACCGGCGAGATCATCTGGAGCGACACCCTCTACGACCTCCACGGCCTACCGCCCACCGCGCCGCCTGTGGCCCTCGAGCAACTAGCCGCCCACGCCCACCCCGACGACTCGCACTCCATCGGCCGCTTCCTGCGCACCCTCCTGCACCGCCAGCACCCCGCCTCCACCGCCTTCCGGCTCCAGCGCCCCGACGGAATCGCCCGCCACATCCGGGTCGTCGCCGAACCCGTCCTCGACGACACCGCACGCATCACCGCCGTCCGAGGCGCCTACCAGGACGTCTCCGCCCAGCACTGGACCGAAGTCGCCCTGGCCGCCACCCGCGACCAGCTCGCCCATACCGAACAGCAAGCCGCCGAACGCAGCCGCCTCGCCCTCCAGCTCCAGCACGCCATCATGCCGCCCAGCCGCGGCACCCAGCACCTGCACAACCTGAGCGTCGCCGTACGCTACCGACCCGCCGAGAAAGACCACCTGGTCGGCGGCGACTGGTACGACGCCGTCGCACTCCCGCACGGCCAGATCCTGCTGTGCGTCGGCGACGTGGCCGGCCACGGAATCGAAGCCGCCACCGGCATGGTCGCCCTCCGCAACGCTCTGCGCGGCCTCGCCGCCACCGGCGCCGGACCCGCCCAACTGCTCGCCTGGCTCAACTCCGTCACCCACCACCTCACCGACAACGTCACCGCCACCGCCGTCTGCGGCCTCTACCAGCCCGACACCCGGCGCCTGCACTGGGCCCGCGCCGGCCACCTCCCACCCGTCCTGCTGCGCGACGGCCAGGCGAACACCCTGCCCACCATCGGCGGCCTGCTGCTGGGCGCCCTCGATCACGCCGACTACCAGGAGGACGAAGTCCAGCTGCAGCCCGGCGACACCCTCATGATGTACACCGACGGACTGATCGAACGCCGCGACCGCTCCGTCGCCGACTCCCTCGACAACCTGCTCACCATCGCCCAGACGCCGCTCGCCCCAGAGGAACCGCACGAACTCGAACGACGACTCGACCTCCTGCTGCGCCACACCAATGCGGACACCGACGACGACACCTGCCTCATCGGTGTCCGCGTCCGCTGATCGAATTAGGCCGTGTCCTGCCAGTCACTTGGGTCGTTGATACGACTATAGGGAGTAGAGGTGATCTGACTGGCAGCCAGTGGGAGCGGCTGCGGCCGCTGTTGCCGGTGAGCAACGGCGTCGTGGCAGGTGGCGGGACCACCGGCAGGTCATCGACGGCATCTAGTACCGGACCCGGACAGGCGTGCCGTGGCGGGACCTTCCGGAGCGCTACGGCTCATGGAAGACCGTCCATGAGCGGCATCGTCGCTGGTCGGCGGACGGGACGTGGGAACGTCTGCTCCAGCGGGTCCAGGCGGAGGCGGATGCCGCCGGTGGCATCGACTGGGACATCTCCGTCGACTCTACCTCCATCCGCGCACACCATCACGCGGCAGGCGCCGGCCACACTCCGCCAGTCCTCAAAGGGGGCGCCGCACACGCGATCAGGAACGCTCGGGTGTGGACGGAACTGTTCAACTGCCTGGCGGCGGCGGGGCAGCCGGAGAGGCCCTTGGACGGTCCGGGGCGGCCACACCACCAAGATCCACCTGAAGCGTGGAAGGCCACTGCAGGGCGTTGCCCCTGGTCATCACGCCGGGACAACGGGCCGACTGCTCGGCGAAGCCGAAGTTCGTGGTGCCAATGTGGCACGCGAGGCTGGTCGGCACTGTCAGAGGACTACCAGCGCATCCTGCAGGCTCTCGCGGACCGGAACCGGCTCGGTCAGGGTCCTCTGACGTGCCAGGAGATGGCCGCCGGGTAGCTTCCCCGGGTCGTGGGGGTTCCTCGTTGCAGGCGGCGGCGCCCCAGGTGCGGCCGTCGTCGAAGGTAGTAGAGAGGTCGGGTCATCGACTGCGAGATCACCATCACCACGGCCACCGGCCGCCACACCGGCCTCTACCGACTGGTGACCACCCTGACCGACCACCGCACCCATCCCGCCACCGAACTGATCACCCTGTACCACCAGCGATGGGAGATCGAGGCCGCCTACCTGGAGATCAAGTCCACCGTCCTGGGCGGCCAAGTCCTGCGCGCCCGCACTCCCGCCGGCCTCGACCAGGAGGCCTACGCGCTGCTGGTCACCTACCAGGTCCTGCGTCTGGCCATGGCCGACGCCCCCGGAACACGCCCCTGTATCGATCCCGACCGGGCCAGCTTCGCCATCGCCCTGAACACCGCCCGCGACCTCATCATCCAGGCCGCGGGCGTCATCGCAAACACCGTCATCGACCTCGCCGGCACCATCGGCCAACGCATCCTGGCCGACCTCATGCCCGACCGGCGCATCCGCACCCGACCCCGCGTCGTCAAACGCGCGATCTCCAAGTACAACGCCAAAGGCACCGTCGACCGGACCAGCTACAAGGCCACCATCCGCATCGACATCCTGACCACACCAAACCCGTGACAGACATACGCGGGCTCTCTACACAGCGCTGGGGCTAGGTGGTCTTTGGAGTGGATACGCGGGGGGGGGGGGGGGGCTGGCCCCGGGGGGCCGCGGGGGTACCCGGCCAAGACC
>NZ_JBIWPL010000021.1:42225-154966 GCF_044768255.1 Kitasatospora sp. NPDC101157
GGGGGCTGGGTGTTTTTGTGTGGTCATCGGGGGTGCCGCCCGGGGCACCGCCCCGGCGCTACCGCGCGTATCCACTCCAAAGACCATCGGCATGTTGCTGTGGGCACCCTGAGCAGCATGACTACGCACAGCGACTCCCTTGGACCTGTCCTCCGCCTAGGAAGCCCTGGGGGTTCATCAGCTCTGTTGACTCCGGTGGGCGGCTACGCGTACCCGGGTGCCGCAGCGGGTTGAGCAGTAGCGCTGCGGTGAGCGGCGCCCGGTGCCGATGAAGTAGTGGTCGCAGCCGGGCGCTGCGCAGCGGCCCCAGGCGCAGTAGCCGCGTTCGCTGAGCCAGAGCGCAAGGGCGAGGGCGGCGGTGGACAGCAGCCAGTGGGCCGGCTGCGCGTCTGTGGGGGGCCGGGCGTGGAGCGACCAGGGGCGGTGCGGGAGCCGGACCAGGCGGGGCTGGGCGGGGTATTGGTCGAGCAGGGCGTTGATGGCGTCGGCGGCCTGGTCTGCGTCCTTGATGTCCAGGATGCCGGCGATGGTCGCAGTGGCTTCGCGTATCTCCTGGATTGGGGTTTCGGTGAGCAGGCCCGGAGGGCCGCCGTGCCGGGCCACCAGGTCCGTGAGGGCGGCTTCGGTGAGCCCGGTCCTGTCCTGGCCGGTGTTGACCAGGTCGACCAGGAAGTACAGGCCGCGTGGATTGTCGTCGCCGAAGCCCTGCTGCATGCGCGCCTCCCGCTGCGGGTCGAGTTCCACCCCCATGGTAACGTCTAAATTGGATTTATTCGTTACATCGGGTGGTGTCAGCCCGTGGAAGGAGGTCACCATGACTGCTTCGCAGACGTCCGTGCTGGTCGTCGGAGGCGGGCCGGTCGGCTTGACGCTGTCGGCTCTGCTGTCCGGGTACGGGGTGGACCATGTGCTGGTCGAGACGCGCCCCACGACCTCTCGCCACCCCAAAGCTCGGGGCATCTCGGCCCGTTCCATGGAGATCTTCCGGCGCATCGGCCTGGAGCAGCAGATCCGCGGGGCGGGCCTGCCGGCCGAGCAGGTCTACTTCTATCGCGGCCACGACTTAGTCGATCCCGACTTCGTCCGCACCGGCCTCGCTCAGCGACCCGACAACGACGACGGTGATGAGCACACGCCGTCGCCCGGGATCATCTGCTCCCAGGACGCGCTGGAGCCCATCCTGCTGCGCCACGCCGTCGAGCTGGCCGGCCCACGGGTCCGCTTCGGGACCCGCCTGGTCTCCTTCACGGACGACAGACTGGGTGTGTTGGCCGTCGTCGAGGACGCGGCCACCGGTTCCCGGCACGACGTGCGCGCGGACTGGATCATCGGCTGCGACGGCGCCGCCAGCACCGTGCGCGCCGGAGCGGGGATTGCCATGGAGGGCCCCACCGGCTTGGGTCGCTACCTGAGCATCCGTTTCGAGGCACCGCTCGGCCAGATCGTGGCCGACCGTGCCAGCGCCTCGTACTTCCTCACCGCCCCCGGACGGGGCGGGTTCATGGCCGTCGACAACGACCGCCACTGGATCTACCAGTACCCGCTCACCCTGGACACGCCCGATCCGGACCCGTCCGACCACGGGCGCCTGGCGGGGCTCATCCGTACCGCCGCGGGAATCCCCGACCTGGACGTGACGGTCCGCGACACGATGACCTGGCGGATGGACGCCCAGCTCGCCACCGCCTACCGCCGTTCTCGCGTGCTGCTGGCGGGCGACGCCGCCCACGTCATTCCGCCCACCGGCGGGCACGGCATGAACACCGGCATCGGCGACGTGGACAACCTCGCCTGGAAACTCGCGGCCGTCACCACCGGAAACGCGGGCGACGCCCTGCTGGACAGCTACGCGGCCGAACGCCGTCCCGTCGCCCGCCAGGTGATCGACATCTCCTCGGCCAACGCCCGGAGCCGGGCCGGTTACCGCATCGACGACGAACTCCTCCTGACCGCCACCTACCAATCGACTGCGGTCATCCCCGACCCCGACACTGCGCCCATGCAGACCGGGCTCAGCCCGGACGGTTACCGCCCGGGCTGCCATCCGGGACAGCGCGCACCCCACGTCCGCCTCACCGGCGGCGATGCAGGCGTGACATCGACCCTTGACCTCGTCGGCCCCGGTTTCACCCTGCTCACCGCGACCGACGCCCCGGCTTGGCGAAGGCGGGCCGAGACTGCGCAGCAGACGGGAATCCCCCTCGCGTTCCAGGCCGTGAGCACCGTCGGCGCCGGGGACGCCACCCCTGGGCTTTGGGAGCGTCTGGTCGGCACCGGCACCGGCACCGGCGGCGCTCCGGGCGCCGTCCTGGTCCGCCCGGACGGTCACGTGGCCTGGCGCGGCACCGACCCGGCAGTAGACCTCCAGGCCGTCCTGCGGCGCGTCCTATCCTCCTGATGGCGGTGCTTGCTACTACGGGCCTCCTTCCCCGGAGGTTGTGTGCAGGCTCGGGCTGTAGGCGGGTGGGGGTATGGGGAGCTGCCCCGTGGTGTAGTCGCCGAACCGGAGCACGTTCTCTCGCCGGTACGGGCTGAGCACCGCGAGGTCGTTCGCGTGCAGGGTCCAGCCCTCGCGGGCCATCCCGGACAACGTGGGAGTCATGTCGATGGTCGTGGAGACCACGCTGAAGGCGAGGAGGTCGAGGAACTTGACCGCCTTGTCCTGCAGTTCAGGGTCGCGGCTCTGACACTGCGTAACCAAGTGGCACCTTTCGCGCATATCTCCTCCGCCCTCCTAGGTCAGACGATGCTCCCTTCGTAGAACAGTTCGTAGGTTCCTCCTCCGAAGGCTGGTAGGCCGGTGGTGGCCGCGGTGTCGAAGTGCGCCGGGCTGGGCGGGAACAGTCCGCTGTCCGGGAGGACGAGTTCGAACGGGGGCGGACCGCCGAAGGTTGGGATGTCGGTATACCGGCAGGCGTGGAAGGCGCCGTCATCCGTGACGATCCCCAACTCGATGTGGGCGGCGCCGACGATGGGTTCCGTAATGTCCATCCCCTTTACAGAGCCCTGTCCTTCCAAGGTGTCGTTGAACACCACATTGCCGTTCATCCGGACCTGAACGTGACGGTCTCCCGGACTGTCCTGGAAGATCGCGTCGAAGTGCACGGCTTGCTGCATAGTGACCACCTCCGGGGTCTACTCGGCTTCCCCTTCCAGGAGACCACCGCGGCCGGCCGCGCGAGACCTCTACCGGAGCAACTGAGAGCCCCGTCCTGTTCGGCCCTGTCCCGGCTGGCCGGGTGCAGGGGCCGGTGAACTGCTTGCCGTTTGTCCGTGAGAACCTCGGCCCGCGCCCCGTGAACCCGCATGGCACGCACGAGCGCGTCGTCGACCGTCTCCCCGGAGGGCAAAGTGACCGATTCGCGGTCACTCGCAACCTACGGGCAACCTCCCTCTGCGGGACGCCTTCCGGCGGGACGACGGCAATATGCATTCGTGACCGCTTCGACGGGCCTGTGGAGGGACGGGGCCTTCGCCGACCGGTATCCGCGCGACGGGCGCCCCCCGGCGGGCGCCGTCCGCTTGCCACGCGGCGTGTGCCCGCATCGACGGGTTCGGTGGCGGTCCCGGCACGGAACCGATGCCGGTTTCGGCTCCCAAACCGGTGGCGTCCGTGACGTGCCGCCGTTCGGTGATCGTCAGCGTGCCCGTGGCCCTCGGCGGCACGGCGGGTCCCCAGCTTGCACGCCCGCCAACGTCGTCGAAGAGCCGGGATTGTGGTGACCGGTGCTATGCCGGGCTCGGTCCTGGCCGCCTTCGCGCACCCCGACGACGGCGAACTGTGGACCGTCGCCACTCTCGCCCTCCACGCGAGGAGCGCCGTCGTCAAGGTTGTCCCGCACCGCGGCGACGACCGCGACACCGAGCCTCGCAGGGGCGCCGCAGTTTTCCGTGCCGACCGGCCCCAAGTCCGACGGCTCGACCCTGCGACCGTGCAACGGCTGCTGCTGGAGAGAGGGAGCCGACGAGGGTGGTGCCACTCGGGCAGGGGTCGGCCGCGGTTCTCGGAGGCCACCCGGGCCCTGGCCGGCCTTCATGTGCTCCGGCCCGGCTCCGGCACGCATCCCAGCGGCGCGCTGCGCCCGGCCCGGCCCAGCATCCCCACCCGCCCGACAAAGCCGGACGGCCCCGACGGGCGGGATCCGCCACCAGCCGGGGCCCTCACACTACTGCCGGGTCAGAGCTTGCCGCGGTAGCCGCCGGTCTCGCTGCCGCGCTTCTCGATGAAGTTCTTGAAGCGCTTCAGGTCGCCCCTCACCTGCCGGTCGAGCATGTTCACCATGTCGGCGGCCTTCTCCGCCAGCCCCTCGGGCTGGTAGTCCATCGACATCACGATCCGGGTGTGGCCGGCGTCCAGAGGCTGGAAGGACACCATGCCGGACTGCTTCACCTCGCCCGTGACCGTGCGCCACGCCACGTGGTCGTCCGGGACCTGGTCGACGATCTCGGTGTCGAACTCCCGGCTGACACCGGCGATCTTCGTCTTCCAGCGGTTGTGGCGGTCGTCGATCTGCGTGATCTCCTCGACGCCCTCCATGAACATCGGGAACTGCTCGAACTGCGTCCACTGGTTGTACGCGGTGCTGATCGGCACGTCGACGTCGATCGTCTCCTGGACCCTGCTCATAACCAACCCACTCCTTACTCGTCGGTCTGCTGAACCGGACCCGCGCGCCAGCCATCAGGCAGTCAGGCACGCGAGATCCCTCGGCCATCCCGCCCCACCCGCGACCTGCCCGCAACCGGCAAAAACCCAGGACCGGCCAGCCACAGCGGGCGGCGGGCCAGTCCCCCGACGGCCACGGCCATGTGCCTCCCGGGCCGCGCCGTGTGGTCCGCCCGGGTGAACGCCCGCTCCCTCCGACGGGTGGCGCGGTCAGTCCTTGAAGGCGTCCTTGACCTTCTCGCCGACCTGCTTCACGTCGCCCTTGAGTTGGTCACCCTTGCCCTCGGCTTCCAGGCGTTCGTTGCCGACCGCCGTGCCTGCGGCCTCCTTGACCTTGCCCTTGACCTTGTCACCGAGGTTCGAAGCCTTGTCCGAGGCGCTCAGTGCGATCTCCCTCCGTTTCCGCAACCGCCTGTCCCCGGAGCGTGTGCCCATATTGCTTGCAGGCTTGCACCGGATGTGGTGCGATGCGGTTGGTCCTGGACCGCGCCGGTGGGCGTGGGTGCTGCGTAGGTCGGGATATCCGTGGGGGTGGCGGCATTGCCGGGGGTGCTGGGTGGCCGACGGATCGGTGCCGCCCGGTGCGACGCCGGGAGTGGCGGTGGGGATGGAGCCGCCCCGGGTGCCTGGAGTCGCCGTGCTGGCCGGTGCAGCCGGGCGGCGCCGCGATGACGCCGGACCTGCACGACGTGACCTTTTTGGACTCGGTCGGGCTGAACACGCTGCTGCTGGCCCGGAGCCAGGCCGCCCGCCAGGGGCGCCGTCGTCCAGCTCACCCCGTCTTCCGACCAGGTGGCGCGGCTGCCGGAGATCACCGGATGCGACCGGGTCTTTCCCGTTGACCTGGACGTGCCTCGCTCGGCTCGTTGAACGTAATCGGGTGCGCCGATGGGCACACCCGAGCCGTCCGTGCCACGAGTCCCGGAATACTCCCCCGTGCCGTCTCGGGACCGGACGGCATTCGGGGCAGTCGGCGCCACGGCGGAATTCCGGCCGCCTTCGCCCTCTCTCCCCTCTTGCGCGGCCCCGCACCCGCGAAGGAGGCCTACTACGAGGCAGGTTGGGGCCGGCGGCCGATGGGAGGCACAGCCCTGCACGGCGGTCTATGCCGGACTCGGCTCACAGGACCCCGGCATCGAGTGCCGTACAGGCGTGACCTCGGTCCGCATTGGGCCGTTGCAAGGGCATGAGCCATTCCATGTCCTGGGCCGGCCTGCCCGGCGTTCCCGGCCTGGGAGAAGACGAAGCCGACTCGGTCGCCGGTGGGCCGAGCGGGCACGACGGGGACGCGCTGGCCGCGGTCGCCGCCTGCACGGCGAGGGCCGCGGCCTGGGTAGGCCACCTCGCCGACCGGCAATCCGACCCCGCGCACGGCCGGGTCCTGCGCCAGTTCGCCGAAGCGGTCGCCCGAGTCGGCAGCGACCTGGATCCCGGGGACGGCTACCTGGGCGGCGTCGATTGGCAGACCCGCTCGCACCTCGACGGCTACGTGCTGCTCGGCGCCCGGCGCTGCCACCAGCCCGTCGACCTGGACGTGATCGAAGCGGTGGCTGTCGGCGCGGTAGCCGCCCTCGCTCTCGCCCTGCCCGCCGCCGCGATGTTCGACGTGGCGGACCTGCCCCGCGTGTGTGCGCTGATCGACCAGGCCCTCGCCGCCGGGCGTGCCTGCCGCCAGCAACACCATGGCGCCGGCTGGCAGTAGCGCCGTCACCGCCCGTGCGGGGCCCGGATCCTCTCGGAGGAAGCCGGGAATCACGCAGTAGTGGATCATGCCCGGCTGGCCGCTTCCAGGCAGGCGAAGGGAGCCGTGGGAGGTCATGCCGACCTGGTTGCGGCAGGTGAGCAGAGTCCGTCCTCCGTTCGGCTTCCTTCAAGGCATGCGCGGTGCTGTGTCAGGGCACACGGTCCACACTGTCCGCGGCTTGAAGGAGGCCTTGTGTCCACTGACGCCATCGTTTTGCTCAAGGAAGACCACAAACAGATCCGGCGGCTCTTCCGCGCCTTCCACAACGCCGACAAGGCGACCAGGGCTGAGACGGTGAACCAGATCCTGGAGGCCCTTACGGTCCACACCTACATCGAGAACGAGGTGATGTACCCCGAGGTGCGCAGGCTCGTTCCGGACCTGGAGGGCGACATCCTGGAGTCCTTCGAGGAGCACCACGTCGCCGATCTGCTGTGCGCCGAGCTGGCCGGCCTGAGCCCCGACGACGAACGCTTCGACGCCAAGACCACCGTGCTGATCGAAAGCGTGACCCACCACATCGAGGACGAGGAGAACGACTGGTTCCCCAAGGTGCGCGAAGCGCTGGGTCGCAAGGAGCTGCAGGAGATCGGAGTCCGTCTGACCGAAGCGCGCGACAAGGCGCCCCGCAGGCCCGAGACGCCCAGCGCGCTCAAGACGGTGGCGGACGCGGTTCTGTCCTGACGGGACCAAGGGCCCGGCCCGGTGTCCGGGCCTTCGCCGTCCACGGACATCTGCACTGCGGCGCAGGACGGGCCTACTGCGGTTCGTCCGGCGTGAGGAGGGGGCCGAGCGGTCCGAGGTCGAGGTTGAGGTCCTGCATGGTGAGCCCGTAGCGGGCACACAGGTCGTTCATGCGCTCGTGTAGTGCCATGAGGGTGGCTCCGAGGTTCTCCTCCTGCTCCTCGGTGAGGTCGCCGGCTTCGACACGGTGCAGGGCCTGCCGTTCCATGAGCTGTCGGAGGAGTTCGACGAGGGTGAGGACGAGCTTCATCAGGTCCCGTTCGACGGTCTCGGGACTGGTCGTGATCCTTCGGGGTGCATGGCGCGGGCGGCCCCGGCCTGTGGCTGCCTGATCGCTCGTGGTGGCCGGCAGGACGCGGAACGCGCGTGTGGCGGCCTCGGCGACCTCTTGGCGGCGGTCCGGACGGGGTGGCTTGTCGGTAGTCACGGCGTCCCCCCCTCTTCGGATGGGGCGTGTGCCGCCCAGGGGGCGGGCGTGCGCTCGCTGATCGACGTGATGAGGGCGCGCAACGAGACCCGCACGAGGTCGATGTCCGCGACGGACAGGACGAGGTCACCGGTGACAACCACTCCGCCGCTGAGCAGGCGGTCCAGCAGGTCGATGAGGGCGACCTGCCGCTGTGGCGCAGACGAGCCGGTGGTCGGAGCCGGGGTGTTTCCTGAAGGGTTCACGGTGCGCCCGCCGTGCCGCGTTCGGGAGGGGTAAGGGTGGCAAAGGAGTAGGGGGCCCACGGACCGGTGACATCGACCCGCAGGCCGGAGAGACCATCGGTGGCGTGCAGGGTCTCCTCGCGAAACGCGCGGACATGGTCTGCGGGCACGAGGTAGGCGTCGTTGACCACGTTCTGCCCGGGGCCGGTTGCCAATTCGCCTTCCTGGACACGGTGACGTGCCCACTGCACCGCGTGGGCCCGGGCGATCACTGCGATCCGTTGTGCTGCCTCTTCAGCTGCCCGGTGGGCGTCGTGGCGGGCGTCCTGCTCCGTACGGCGGCGGCGTAGATAGGCTCGTCCCGGACTGAGCGCCGGATCAGGCGGGGCATCCGTTGCGGCGGGAGGCCGGGGTTCGGCCTCGACGTAGAGCTTGACGCCCAGCTCGACATGGCCACGCAGGCGTTCCAGGCCGTCAAAGAACAGTTTCTGGTTGTCGTCGAGCATCGCGCGCACCCGGTCGTCGTCGAGGTAGACGGTGGCCAGGCGCAGTGGAAGGACGGTTGTGTGCGCTGCCAGCGCTTCGATGACGCCATGGTGGGCCCGGGCCAGGGCTTCGAGCCAGCCGAGGTCCTCCAGATGCCGATGCAGGGCCGCTTCGTGGAAGTCCTCGGCGGGAACGTGGCTGACGACGGCCACCGGTGCGGCGGTGCGGTCGGGAGTCAGGAGGCGGACGGGTGCTCCGGCGACGCCGGTGAGGGTGCCCGCCTCGACGGCCAGGGCGGGGGTGCGATCGCGGGCGACGGCGTAGGCGTAGGTGAGGGAGGCGTCGCTCATGTGTCACCTGGACCGGGTCGTGGGTGAGCGGTGGGCCGCTTGGCCGGACGGCGGCGCGGCGTTGTTGCCTCCGGAGCGCTGACAGGCGGGAGGGCGGCGTCGGCGCGCAGGGCCTCGATCTGTTCGCGCAGGCGTTGGTTCTCCTCTTCGAGCCGGGAAGTGGAGTGGTCGGCGCGGGAGGACAGTGAGGGGTCGTGTTCCCACCAGTCGATGCCCATCTCCTTGGCCTTGTCCACGGAGGCGATGAGCAGGCGCAGCTTGATGGTGAGCAGTTCGATGTCGAGGAGGTTGATCTGGATGTCGCCGGCGATGACGACGCCCTTGTCCAGCACCCGCTCCAGGATATCGGCGAGACTGGCGGAGGAGGCCGGCTGGTAGGGCGGCGCGGCCCGGGAGGGCAGCGAGCCCATACGGTTGGCGAGAGAATCACTCACTGCTGTCCTCCGTCCCGCCGCGTGGCTGCTACACGGTCATGGTGCGCGGCGCTGGGTGTGGGCCCGGATTTCGTCGAGGCGGTCGAGGAGTTCGTCCTCACGCCGGTCGAAGGTCTGCTCGTCGATCTCTCCGGCCAGGAGTGCTCGCTCCAGTTCGGCAAGGTCGTGTTCGACGGGTGCCGGGTCGTAGTACTCGTCCTCGGCGGTTTCGATGACGCGTTCGAGCACCCAGACGGTGCCGCGCACCGGCGCGAGCGGGAGGGTGAGGATTTGGGTGATCAGACCCATGGCTATACACCCTTCAGACGAGGTCAGACGAAGCTGTAGGCGGGCAGGGGGCCGTACAGCCGGACGTCGCAGTCGGCGCCGAGTTCGTCGGCGAGGCCCTTTTCCGCAGTGAGGAAGAGCTCTCGGTGCTCTTGGTCAACGAGGAAGGAGATGTTCAGGAAGTCGTTCCCGGTGGGCTCGGAGGCCAGTTCCTCGCGGGTGTGGGGACGCAGTGCCTCGGTGATGCCGGCTGCCAGGGCCTGCTGGCGCGCGAGGACCTCCTGTGTGACGAGTTCCCCGAGGGCGAGCGGCAGCTCGGGGTTGCTGTTGCCCGCCTTGATGTCGTCGTTGAGCTGCCGGGCTCTGGGTGATTCCCGCAGGATCTGCCGCAGCAGGGCGTCCTCCTCGACTGCGGCCTTGATGTGGTACTCGGCGCAGCCCTCCAAGTGGCTCAGCCGCTGGAGGTACTCCTCGCGGTGCTGGTCCAGGGCGGCCCGGACGGCGTCGTCGTCGGGAGCGGTGAGGCCGAAGCGCAGCGGCAGCACCGCCCCGTCGGCGACGAGGCGTTCCTGAACGGCCTGGTGGGCGATCAGGTCGCGTCGTTTGGGCCGCAGTTCCGCAGGTGCGTCGCTGACGACGGCCGCCAGCGGCCCGGCCCGCAGGGACCGCAGGGCTGCTGGGACGGGACCGACCGTGTCGAGGCCGGTCAGGTCGTGGGGATGACCGGCTGCGGTGATGGAGTAGACGTAGACGGCCATCTCATTCCTCCCGTCGTCTGGTGGGCCGACGGGCGGGCCGCGTGCGCCTCGGCGCGGGCTCCTCCTCTTCCTCCTCCTCGTTGGCGTCTCTGAGGTGGAGGGCGTCGGTGACAGCGTCGACGGCGCCGCTCAGCGCGCCCTTGCTCTTGCCCCGGGCACCCCCTTCCGTGACCTCACCCACGATGTCGGTGAGCTGAGCGGGTGCTTTGCGCCCGGATTCCAGGTCGAGGCGGTTGCACGCCTCGGCAAACCGGAGGTAAGTGTCGACACTGGCGACGACGATGCGGATGTCGATCTTGAGGATCTCGATGCCGACCAGCGAGACCCGGACGAAGACGTCGATGACCAGGCCCCGGTCGAGGATCAGCTCAAGGACGTCGTAGAGACTTCCGGTGTTCCCGCTGCGGGAAACGCCGGCTGCGCTTTGCGGCACCACAGTCATGGTGCCTCCCTTCGCGGCCCGCCCTCACGGTGAACGCGGGCGTTCTTGCAGGTCATCGCGCTGCGGGATTCGTCAGGTCGGGCGATCGACCTGTCCCCGGGTGTAGCGACGGATCCGCTCGTACGACTGCAGTTCGCCTTCTTCGTCGAGCCTTACCCGGTAGCTGGCCAGCACGCTGGTCGTGTCGGGGATGCGTTCCAGCTCCACCACCTCCACGTCGGCCTGCCAGCCGCCCTCGACGGGTTTCAGGGCCGACACCGACTCGGGGACACGTCCGAGGAGGTCTTGCAGTTGCTGAGCAGCGATACGCATGGCGCGTGACGCGGATACACGTCGACGGGGCTGCGGCGTCCGGCCCGGCGACCGCGTGGGACGCGCGCCGGCCCTCCTCGGTTCCTCGTCGTGCTCGTTGCCAGTGGTCATGCCCTTCTCCGGATCGGGGAAAGCCTGCTCCAAAAGCGTTCACATACCACACATGCCCGATATGCACCAATATAGCCGTCGACTTGTGTCTCATGCCCCGGCGCCGCAGGCCTGCTTCGCGGTGGCTGGTCGGCGTGGGGCGTGGAGTACGGGGCCGTGCACTCGGCGCGACATCGGTTCCAGGTGCGGGAACACCGTGGCATGCCAGACTGGGAACTGGGTTCTTTTCTGCCGGGCTCGACGGGGTCACGATCCCCGATTCTCCCAGCGCCGCTTCCGACGCGGGCTGCCGTGACCGATGTCGCAGCGACGGATCGTTGTCGCATGTCGGCGTCGCGCCGACCACAAGACCGGCCATCACGCGCGCGGAAAGACAAGGAACGGCCCCTTCGCTGGTGCCGATCACTCGCGAAGGGGCGATCGCCGGAAAGGGATGCCCCCTATGAATGACACCACCAAGGTCGCCTTGGCGGCGGCTGTCGTGGGCGGTTACGTACTCGGGCGCGCGAAGAAGGGGCGTCTCGCGTTCGCGGCCGCCACCTACCTTGCCGGGCGCCGGTTTGGTCTGGATCCGCGCCAGCTCGCCACCGAAGGCATACGCAAGCTCGCCGAGGTCCCGCAGGTCGCCGAGCTGAACAAACAGGTCCGCGGCGAACTGCTGGAAACAGGCAAGAAGGCCGTCGCCGCAGCCGCCGACCGGCGCATCGGTGAGCTGGCCGACTCGCTTAGGGAGCGCACGCTCAACATCGGAAAACGGAAGCCGGACGAGGGGCAGGACGAGGAGGAACCGTACGAGGCCGAAGCCGGGGAGGAGGAATGGGAAGAGGAGCCGGAGGAGGAGGAAGAGCCCGAAGAGGCCGAAGAGTACGAGGAGGAGCCCGAGGAGGAGGACGAGCCCGAGGAAACTCGTCCGGCGAAACCGGCCCGGCGACGCCGCACCGCCGAACCCGCCGGTGACCAGCCGCGCTCCTCCCGCACGGCGCCGAGCACCAGCGCGCCGAAGACCGCCGCCCGCCGACCCGTCAGGAAGGCTGCACCGGCGGGGAAGAAGACCACGGCCAAGAGTCCGCCAGCGGCAAAGAAGTCGTCGGCCCGCGCCACGACGTCGAAGACCGCCGCATCCAAGCCCGCGCGCGAGAAAGCGCCGACGCCGGCGAAGAAGACCGCAGCGAAGAAGACCGCAGCGAAAAGGACCGCAGCGAGCAAAAGCACCGCCTCCAAGCCGTCGACGCGGACCCGGCGGAGGTGAGCCATGGCCGCCACGGGAGACAGGTCCACAGCCGGGTCGGGAGTCGACCAACTACGTGAAGAAGTCGCCAACTTCCTCGGCGCCCAGCTGGAGCACCTGGTGGAGAAGGCGGGTGAGAAGGTCTCCGACCTCACCGACACCCTTGGTGACGTCGCCGAGAACGGAGGCGTCCTGCCCAAGGTCGGTTCCCGTGTCCTGCAGGGTGACTCTCCGCTCAAGGCCTTCGTGGGCGAGAAAGCTAAGAGCATCAAGGACAACGTCGTCGACAAGGCCAAGGAGACGTTCGGGGGAGGCGGCAAGCCCGGCCGCAAGGCGGGCAAGAAGACGATGAACATCGTGGAGGCACTGGATGTCGGGGTCCCTGTGCGCACCGCGTACAACCACTGGACGCAGTACGAGGATTTCAGCGGCTTCGCGAAGGGTGTGCAGAGCGTTTCACAGGGCGATGAAGTCACCACCGATTGGAAGGTGAAAGTCGGGCCCTCCAAACGCAGCTTCAAGGCAACGGTCCAGGAGCAGATCCCGGACGAGCGCATCGTGTGGACCTCCGAAGGAGCCAAGGGCAGTACTCGGGGGGCCGTCAGCTTCCACGAGCTCACCCCGAACCTGACCCGCATCGTGCTCGTCGTCGAGTACTACCCCAGCGGCTTCTTCGAGAAGACCGGCAACATCTGGCGCGCCCAGGGCCGGCGCCTCCGCCTCGACTTCAAGAACTTCCAGCGGCACGTCTCCCTGTCCAACGACGAAGCCCAAGGCTGGCGCGGTGAGATCCGCGACGGCGAGGTGGTGCGCACGCACGAGGAGGCGATGGAAGACGAAGCCACCGAGGACGACCGGCTCGGAGAAGACGAATACGACGAAGAGGAGGAGCCCGAGGAGGAGTACGACGAGGAGGAAGAAGAGCCCGAGGAGGAGTACGACGACGAAGAGGAGGAGCCCGAGGACGAGAACGACGACGAAGAGGAGGAGCCCGAGGACGAGAACGACGACGAGTACGACGATCGCGATTACGGGGAAGAGGACGAACAACCGGAAGAGGAGGATGAGGAGTACCTGGAGGAAGCCCGCTGACCGGCCCCGGGGCAGCCAACCCGCACCGCGCACCGGCCCGACTGCCGAGCTGGCGGCGGAGGCGAGCAGCCACCCGGCTTGCAGCTGGCAGCGCCGTTGCTCCTGCCCTGGCCATCCTCCAGCCGGGAAGCCGAAGGCGACGACTTGCCAGGCCCACCAGGCGCGGACCGGCCGCCCGATCGCGTCAGGGACATGGCCGCCCAGGCCAGCCGCCAGCCTGGGCGCCGAAACCCAAGCATCGACCACATCCTGCACTGGCTCCAATGCCGCACCGTGAACGGGATATCGGCACGCCAGGCTCAACGACCGGCACCCCACCGGGTACCGGTCGCATCACCAGTTCATCCGAACTCGTCATGTGCGAAGGACCGGCCTAGATCAGGCCACCCGGGGCCTCGGACCCCGGTCAGTCAATGCTTTCGTAAGCATTTCGTTGGGGCCTACGACTGGTCCCAACCTTACGGGTCAGGTGTCGTCTTGGTGCGGCCGCCCGTCCTCGGGGGACGCGTTGTCATCGTCGAAGTCGACGTCGACGTGCTGCTCGGGGCGGCGTTCTTCCTGGTTCGCGATGGATTCCAGGACTTTCTCGTCTGCCTCGGTGAGCGGTGGCTGCAGAATGCTTCGCGGCCACAGTCGCCGGTGCAGTACCACGTTGGTCTCGGCCGCGTACACGGTGATCGTCGCGGCCAGAGCGAGCCAGGAGAGCAGGCCGATCACGGTTGCGAAGAACCCGTAGACAGCTGTGGCATGGCGCAGCTGGTGAGCCACGAGGGCGGCACCGAAGGCCTGCAGGACGGTGAACAAAGGCCCGGCGATCGCACATCCGGGCAGCAGAGCGCGAGTGGAGATGATCTTGGGAGTCAGGATGCGAAAGGAGGCCAGGCACAGGCCCGTGTTGAGCAAGGCGGACAGGACAAGGGCGCCGATGTGGGCGGCCAGCCCGCCAAGAGTGGTGGCGACGAGGGTAGCGGCGGCCGTGGCGAGTAGCAGGCCCACGGCGAGGGTGCTGAATAGCAGCAGGCTGCGGGCCAGGCGCGGGAAGTAGCCGGGGCGGACCACTCCGGGCACGTTCCAGACCTCGGCCATGGCGTGCTGAAGGACCTGGGCGATACCGAGCACGCCATATACCAGGCCGAGGAGGGCAACGACGAGGGCGAGGCCGCTGCCCTGGACGGAGTGGACGTTCTGGCGGAGCTGGTCGCCGATGATGGGAAAGTCGGCGAGCGCGGAGTTGACGCTGGTCTTCTGGGCGCCGGGGTGTCCGTGGAGGATGAAGCTGAGAATGGTGCTGAGCAGGAGCAGCAGCGGGATCAGGGCCATGAACCCGTAGTAGGCGATCAGGGCTGTGAGCAGACTGCCGCGGTCATCTCCGTACTTCTTGATCACGCCGACGACCATTCCCGGCACAGTGTGGTGCTGCTGGGCGCGGTCGAGTGCGCGGAGGGTGCGTTCGACGGGGTTCATGCCTGGGCCTTCTTGTCGTCCGGCTCCGCAACCTTTTACGGCGCGTCTACCCGTGGCGGAGCAGGTCACCGGCCGACCCGGCTGGGTATGGCGGCCGCAGCTGCCTGAGCCCCAATCTCAGCCCAACCGTTGACCAGATCCGGAGGACGCCGCACGGCTGGCTCCGGGACCGTGGTGTGGTCCGCGGATGACCCCTCGCTCGACCCTCCGCGCACCGCGCGACCGAGTGGCCGGCGCGGACCAAGACGCGGTAGGTACGGCAGGCACCGTAGGTGCGGCGGAGTGTCCCACGCGGCACGTAGATGCCCCTGAACGCCTGAGAGGAGACGAACTCCAGGCCTGAGGTGGCGGGCGCGTCACCGGTCTCCAGCAACTTCGATCGAGACGCGACCAGGCGCTTGACACTGCTCACGCATCTCCGAACCCACTCACTCCCGCGCTGGCAGCGGCACAGGAAGGGGATCGCGGTAGGTCCGGTGCCCGTATCGAACCACCAGCAGCGCCACGAGACCGACCAGCGCCCTGACTGGCTGCAGAGCCAGAAGACCACCCAGATATGCCCGGGGTCCGCTCGAGCGCATCAGTAGCCGCGCGCATGCCTCTACGCCCGAATATTGCCTTCCCCTGGGCGTGACCCACAGCAAGCGATGCCCGCATCGGGCTGGCTTCAGCACATCCCAGCCGCCGACCCGCTTGTCAAGCGCTGGCAGATCCGCCCGCTGCAAGGCCATCGCTTCCCATCCGCCCGAGAAACGGATCGCCCACATGACCCATTTCGAGCACCACAGACAGTCTCCGTCGAAGATCAGCACCGGATCCCGGAAACCATTACTCATGCCTTCATTCTCTCGACCAGGCCACCCCCACGCCGCCCGGCTTGACCCATGTGGGTCGACGGCCAGCGTCCTCCATAGCTTTCGGGCGTAAAGGTACCGATACGGGGCAGACGCGGTGCAGGTAACCGAGCTCATGAGGAGGATGGTCATGGGCGCAGGTAAGAAGATAGAACATACGGCAGAGACCGTTAAGGGAAAGACTAAGGAAGCCGCCGGCAAGGCCGTCGGAAACGAGACTCTCACGGCCAAGGGCAAAGCCGATCAGGCGAAGGGTGACATGCTCCAGGCTGGCCAGAAGGCAAAGGATGCCCTCAAGCACTGACTAAACACGCCTGGAACGCAAGTCCGCCTCCGATCACTAGTGCCGGGAGGCGGACTTGCTGCGTCTCTTGCCTTTGACTTCACCGAACGCCTGCGCCGCCCCAGCAGACAGCGAGTACAACGCGTGGGGCACAGCGGGAACGTGATCGAGGAGTAGGCGGTCGACCACCGCGAGGTGGAGGGTATCGTCGCTCGGATCCAGGCGATGGTGGCCGTAGCCGCCAGCAGCTGCGGGACCTGGGGGACGAGCTCACCATCGAGTGGTGCGGCGCCCGGTCACGGAGGAGCGGTGCCTCTGCCCAGCAGTGCGAGAGCACCTCGAAGCTGGCGACCGGCTCGCGGACAAGGAGCTCGAGGACCACAGTGGGGTCGAGAAGATCCTCAAGCGCCTGGAAAACATGGAAACCCGACGATGCACACGTGAGCCTGCTGCAGCAGCTTATGGACGAGGTCGCCCTCCACGTCCAGGACGAGGCCATGGAGCGGCCGCAGGCACGGCGCCTGGGCTGACGTCCGGGTCGGTTCCGGTCAGCACCACCGTGGGCGGGTGGTCGGTAGCTCGGCCCAGACTGTCTTGCCGCCGGTAGCGGCCTTGGTGCCCCAGCAGGCGGCGAGATGGTCGACGACCAGGAGCCCGTAGCCGCCCGGGTACCCGGGCCTGGTCGCGCGGCGGCGCGCCGCGGCCAGGCTGCGGTCGCTGACCTCCACGCGCAGCACCCCAGGACGTCGTTCGAGGACCAGTTCGCGGGGGCCACCGCCGTGGACACAGGCATTGGCCAGAAGTTCGCTCGTCATCAGGAGAAGGTCGTCAAGCAGCTCCGGTGCTAGGCCGCCAGGGCCCTGGTCGAGCAGATTCCATCGGGTCAGGCACCAGCGAATGAAGTCACGGCCCCGGGTGATGACCGTGTCCGATGACCCAACGAACGACAGACACACACGGCGCTCGGCGTCGAAAGCGGCTCCCATCACCCAGTCCCACGAAACATCGTCGTTCGGTTGCTCCACCCCGCGCGGCTACCCACCACGACCGGCACCACACCGCACACCAGCCCGGGGCCCAGGCGCGGGCGTATGGGACCTGCGAACCTGACCGCACGACGCCCGTGGTCGGTCAGGAAGGGATTCGACAACCATCACCACCGCGCTGCGCCACTGTATGCCGGTGCCGCGCCGTGGCCCCGCGGCGGCACTCACCATGGCGTGGCTGCGCCTGTGCTACCGAGGCCGTCCTCACCGGGCCGTCGGTACTTGGCGCCCGTAGAGCGCGCCCCCGGGGCGGGGGCCATGTCGTCGGTCGGGAGCAAGAAGGGGGAACGCTCCGCCGGAAGCGGGCGCTCGCCGAGCGGCTGGTCGACCGCGGCGTCGAGGTGGGAAGACGGCTGGGACAGCGGGCGTCGCCCCGCACGCGCCAAGTGATCACTCATGCGGTTGAGTCTGTCACCGTCGCCGCGAGGCAAATCGGGCGGGAGGGGCGGTCAGAAGCGCTCGCGTGTCCCGGTCAGCTTGAACGGCACCGGCAGTCGGCTGGTCCGTGATCTCCGGCAGCAGGCCGCCCGAGGGGGCCGGACCCGTTCAGGGGGTGAGGATGGCTTGGCTGGTGACGAGTTCCCGGTACGGGGGGCAGCGCTCCAGCAGGGTGAGGTGGTCGCCGGCGTCGACGACGGTGCCGCGGTTCATCATGATCACGTGCTGGGCGTCCTGGACGGTGGAGAGCCGGTGGGCGACCACGATGACGGCGCGGGTCGCCGCCAAGTCCGCCACGATCGCGCGGAAGCGTTGCTCGTTGAGCCCGTCCAGCTGGCTGGTGGGTTCGTCCAGCAGCACGATCTCGGCGTCTGACAGCAGTGCCCGGGCCAGTGCCATCCGCTGGCGCTGGCCGCCGGACAGGTCGCACTCGCGGCCGAGGGGGGTGTCGAGTCCGTGGGGCAGGCGGGCGATGTCCTCGGTGAGGCCGACGGCGTCCAGCGCGGCGGCCAGTTCGGCGTCGTCGGCCGAATCGGTGCGGCCGAGTTGGAGATTCTCCCGGGCGGTCGCCTCGACGAGTGTGAATGCCTGGTCGACGTAGGCGATCCGGGCGCGCAGTGCGTTCAGCGGCCACTGGGCGGTGTCGCGGCCGAGGACGGTGACGGAACCCGAGGCGGGCCGGACGAAGCAGTCGATGAGCGAGAGGGTGGTGCTCTTCCCCGCTCCGGAGGGGCCGACCACGGCGGTCAGACCGGTGCGCCCGGTGCTGAAGGAGACCTCGCGCAGCGCGGCGTCGCGGGAGCCGGTGTGGGTGAAGGAGACGGACTTGAACACCACCGAGGGGACGCCCGGCGGTGGGGGCGGCACCGTGCGCTCGGCGTCCTGCGGCTCCGCCTCGGGCGCGGTGGCCAGCAGGTCGGTGCAGCGGTCGCGGGCCGCCAGGCCGGACTGGAGCCGGCCGAAGCCGGTGGCCAGTGCGCTGATCGAGGGCACGGTCTGCAGGAGGTAGAGCAGGAAGGCGGCGAACGCGGCGGCTTGGAGGCCGCCGGTGGCCATCCGGGCGCCGCCGGCGAGGATCACGGCGATCAGCGCGAGTTGGTTGCCGAGCGTCAGCACGGCCGGGATCAGGGAATTCAGCCGCCCGCCGACCAGGGAGACGGCGCGCAGCCGTTCGGCGTCCTCGGCCAGCGCCCGGGCGGCCATCGGCTCGGCCCGGTAGGCCTTGATCGTGCTGAGTGCCTCCAGGTCGGCCGTGAAGCGCTGGGCGATCCGGCCCACGGCGTCCTGCTGGCCGGTCACGTTGGCCTTCATGCGGCGCACGATCAGCAGCACCAGGGTGGTGAGCGCGGCGAACGCGAGGACGGTGACGACGGTCAGGATCCAGTCGATCCACACCATCACGAGCAGCGTCGCCGTCACCGTCAGTGCGGCCAGCGGCAGCTGGGTGGCGACGTCGACGACCTGGCGCAGCAGCAGCGCGTCGGAGGTGATCCGGGCGGTGAGTTCGCCCGTGCCCTGGGCCCGGACCACGGCGAGCGGCAGGCGCAGCGTGTGTTCCATGATCCGTGTGCGCAGCCGGTAGGTCATCCGCTCGCCGATGCGGGCGAGCAGGAAGCTGGAGAGCGCCTGGGCGAGCGCTCCGGCTGCCGCGGAGGCGCACATCAGCAGGATGTCGGGGCCGAGCGGGTGGTGCGCGGAGAAGTCGGTGATGATCGTCCGGACCAGGAGCGGCAGGGCCAGGGCGGCGCCGGTGGAGGCCAGCGCGAGCAGGAGTGCGAGGGCCAGTGACCACGGTTCGGCGGTCAGCTCGCGGCGCAGTCGGATCCGCTCCGCCGGGCGGAGGGTGGTGCGATCGGGCTGGTCGGCCACGGAGACCTCTCGGGCGGTGCGGTGAACGGGCGGTGCGGCGGTGCCACGTCACCGGGTCGGGCGGTTGCGGTGGGTGCGTGCCGGGCCGCGGCAGTGGGTTACCGCCGCGGCCCGGTGACCGGCCGGGCCCATGTGGACGGCCCGGCCGGCGTCGCGCTCCTGGCTGCCCTAGCGGGCGGGCCTACGCGTCAGAGACAGAGCAGGGTGCTGACGGTGCTGACCGTGCAGTTGAGCGCGCTCAGCGAGCTGACCTGGGCCAGGGTGTCGTCGATCTCGACCGCCTCGGTCTCGGCCAGCTCGATGGTCTGCAGGTCCAGGATCGCCATGACTGTTCTCCTTCACTTGGGGGTGGATCACCCGGCCGACGGCCGGGAGTTCGTGGGGCGCGCGCAGGGCGCGCGCCGGGGTGTGGCCCGCAGCCCGGGCCGGTCAGTCGGACCGGCCGGGCGCCGGGGTGTGGCCCGCAGCCAGGGCCGGTCAGTCGGACCGGCCGGTCCAGGGCAGGAAGGGCGTGCCGGCCAGCGCGGTGCCGAGTGCCAGCAGCACACCGGCCGAGCCGGTCGCCAGGTCCGCGGACAGCCGCAGCAGCTGGTCACCCGGAAAGGCGAGCTCGCCCCGGTAGGAGACCTGGTGCCAGGCCAGCAGCGCCCGCTGCCGGTCGAGCAACGCCGCGGCGCCCGGCTCGGCGGCGCGGTGCCGGGTCAGCGCCGCGTAGCCGATGAGCCCCGCCCGGCCGTTGAACAGGCCGGACTGGATGACGAACTCGGGGGCTGCCGCCAGGCGGATCGCCGGCTCGTGGCGCGCCGACGGGCTGTCGGGGCGGTGTTCCAGCAGCGCGTGCAGCGCCAGGCCGATCCCTGCGCTGCCGGTCTCCACGTACGGGAGCACCCGACGGCCGTCCACCACTTGCAGGCTGCCGTCCGCGACCTTTCTGCACCGGTCGAGGTCGAGTTCCAGCAAGGTCTCGGCCTGGTCGAGCAGCGCACTCTCGCCGGTGTGCTCGTAGAGCCGGACCAACGCGAGCGCGGTCCCGGAGGCCCCGCCCAGCAGTCCTGCGTGCCGGGCGGGATCGCTGCGGCCGGCCTTCTCCAGCGCGGCGGCCGAGGCGAGGGCCAGCGCGAGCGACTCGTCGAGCAGCCGTCGCTCTCCGGTGGCCCCGGCGAAGTGCAGCAGGGTGAGGGCGATGCCCGGCGCACCGTTGGCCAGGCCGGGCCGCGGTTCGTCCTCCGGGGCCGTGGCGAGGCGGCTCAGCAGGTCGAGCGCCGCGTCGCGTTCGCCGAGCAGGTCCAACACGTAGGCCACACCGTGTCCGCCGTGGTAGAGGCCCGGCTCGACCGGGCGGTCGGCCGCACGCACCAGCCAGCGGACGTGCTCGGGATCGACCGCTGCGCCGGTGGCGTGCAGGGCGTAGAGCACGCCGGCCGCGCCGTGGCTGAGGCCCAGGCCCCCGTGGGTGAACTGGGCCACGTCGCCGGGGAAGAGCCGGTCCGCCCGCTCGGGGGTGGCCATCGCCGCGATCCCGGCGGCCAGCGAGTCACGGATTCTCGGCCAGTCGGCTTCCGGCGCCCCCAGCATCGCGCCGAGTTCCTCGCGGCGCTTGCCCAGCTCGGGGCGGACGGCCCGGCCGTCTGCCGGCGCCGGCCCGAGGAGACTGCGGATCGGGGCGGTGTAGCCCTCGGGCACCGGGAAACGGCTCTCGATCGCGTCGGCGAGCTCGTCCGCCTTGCCCGGGTCCAGCGCGGGGAGCTGGGTCAGCGGCAGGAAGAGCCACAGCCGCAGCGCCGCCAGTGCGTACCGGTCGATCTGCTGACCGGTGTAGCCAGGTGGCGCCGCGAAGCCCGCCGCACCGAGTGCCGGGCGGACGAACTCGTCCACGGTGCTGGCGAGTTCGAAGTCGATGAAGCACACCTCGCCGTTCGGCCGGATGAGCACGTTGCGCGGATGCAGGTCGCCGAAGACCACGCCGCGGTCGTGGATCGCCGCCACCACCTGCTCGATCCGCTCCACGAGCGCCAGCGCCTCGCGGGTGTAGTCGGCGATGTCGGCCTCGTCGACGCCCGGATGGACCAGCGGGTAGCGGCCCCCCAGCCACTCGCTCAACGACGTGCCCTCGACGAACTCCTCGGCCAGGAACTCGTGTTCCCAGGCCGTCAGCAACCCGCGCTGCTCGGGGACGCCGGGCACGCCCGCCAACCGGGCCAGGACGGCGTGCTCGTTGCGCAGCCTGGTCACGGCGTCGGTCCCGCGCTGGTCCAGGCCCGCGTACGGCCGGGCCTCCTTCAGCACCAGCCGAGGTCCGTCGGCACCGTCCCGAGCCAGGTACACGCCCCCGGCGTTGGAGAAGTGCAGCGCCCGCTCGATCGAGTAGGGCAGTCCGGTGTCCTGCTGCGCCGCCCGCGCGGCCAGGGCCGGCGCGATGACGGCCGGCACCGGTGCCCAGGACGGCACCGCGAACCCGGGGCCGCGCACGTCCGGCACCAGCCGGCCGTCCGGACCGGCCAGCGCGAGCACCCGCTCGCCCGCCTCGTTGCGGCAGCGCTGCTCCGCGAAGCCGCCGTAGCGCAGATAGAGCGGCCCGTCGCCCCAGCGCAGGTCACTGAGGATGTACGGGCCCTTGCGGCCGGCCAGCGCGCTGCCCAGACCGTCGAGACATCGCTCCAACTGCGCGTCGTCCACCGGGTACAGCGTGCAGAACTTCCCGCTGGCGCCGCGCGACGCGTACTTGGAGTTCTGCATCTGGAGGACCGGAAGTCCGCGCAGGAACTTGAACGTGATGCGTTCACGCAGGCAGAACGCGAAGACCTGCTCCAGCACCTCCTCGGCGTCCTCGACGCGCGACGACACGTGGATCTTCCAGCCCTGCTGGGGCAGTTGGACATCCGCAGGCCGCACCACGGCCCAGATCTCCTGGTCCCCGCGCTGCCAGCCCGCCGGCAGCGGCCAGCTGACCGCGTCGAACTCCTCCTGCGCACCCCAGCGCCGGGGCGAGTCATAGAAGACCAGGTCGGCGAACGCGTAGACCTCGTAGCGGTTGTCCAACGAAAGCCCTCCTCGGAGCACGGAGCACGGAGCACGGGCACAGAACGGGCAACGCCGGCGGAGAACGGGGCCGCCGCCACGGAGGGACCGTCGGGCGGGGCGATTCTCACCGTCATGCGGCCCGGAGTCCCGGCCGCGAGATGACCATCCGAAATATGCCGTCAGCCAGGACCGTCCACAACAGCGCGAACGGGGCGCATCTCATGGCATGTGCCCGACGGCGCACTTTGCGGACCAGTAAACGAGCCGACAATGCGCCCCGAGCTCCCGTCGGCCGCCAATGCCACCTTTCGGCGGAGTCCGAAAAGGACTGCAAACGCTCCCGATCTTCACCCGCGCAGCGCCTGAGCTGCGCGGCCTGGGCGGTGGGGAGTCCGCGGCACCGGGTGGGACGAGCGGTCCCGGCGGCACCGAAAGGGGGGCGCACACCCCCGACAGACCGGCCACGTCAGGACGGGCGCGGTGGCCGCCGTCAGGGGCCGTCCACGGGCATCGGTGAGGTAAGGGGGCCCGCGGGTCCGGTCGGTAATCCCCGGCCTGGCCGGGGATTACCGACCGGGGATCTGCGGCCCCGGCCCGGGGTGCCTCTGTCGTCAGCTGGTTGACCACGCCGCCATACCCGATGGGCCCGGGGATGGCAGCGGGCGCGACAGGCGGCTCATTGCCTGCTCCAGGCGAGGGAGTGTGGTGTATGGCGGTGGCGCCGGGTAGCCGCGTGGGTGAGAAGCCCAGTCCCCCCGTCCTGGGACCGCCTCATGGGACCCGCCTTCGCGACCCGATACCGTGCGTGCCTGCCGTTTCCGCCCAAGCCGGACATGCCCATCGCCCAGGGGCTGAACTTCGTTCGGAACGTTCTGGCTCGGCGGGACCTGCTCGGTCACGGGCCCCGTCGCGGTCTGCTCGACGACGTTCTTCAGATCACGACCGAACTGCTCGCCATGCCTGCGTCCACGGCTGCGGCATTCGTGAGCTGCACCTCGAGCACCGCCCGGGAGTGCTGTGGGAGGAGGTCAGCGACCGCAGCCCGGCTTCGCCCTACCACCGCACCTCAAGATTCGGATTCCCGGGCGGCTACGGGCTTCTCATCGTCGAGCGCCTGGCCACCTGCTGGGGCACCACGGCCGACAGTGCCGGCAAGAGCGTACGGGTCGAGCTGTTGACCATCCACCCACGGTGCTGCCGACTCCGCCGTGGCCGTATCGCGCGAATGGTGGGTGTCAGACGCGGCCATCTCCGGCAGCACGGCCCGGTGGGCGGGCGCCGCGCTGCCGGAGCCGGTCCCGCGCAGGCCCCGCCCACCGGACCGACGTCACCCCGAAGCAGGGCTCCGTCGCCGCGCTGGCGTAGCCGGGAGTGCGTGGGAGCGTCCGCACCTACACGCTGGAGGAGCCGGCCCGTGCCCGAACCCCCGAGCGGGCGCGGGCCGATCTGCGCCGGCCACCGGAAGTGCGCCGCGTCTCCACCAATGGCTGCGCCCGGGGGACCCGACCGGTCCATGGGCGCGTGACCGGCTGGCAGTTGGCCTCACCGTAGCCGCGGCTGGCGGCCCGGCGGGCCCGCAAGCCGCGGCCTACAGTGGTCATGCCACGGAAAAAAGTGGCATCGCGAGGGGAGCGCTGCGATCGACGACACCGCCGTCTTCACGGTAACGGCCTGGGACAGTCTGGCCGGGCCGGTTCTGGCGTGTGCGGGAGAGCTGGACATGGACCAGGTCCCCGTCTTCAACCACGCCGCGCACCGCGCCCTGGCCGCCCGGCCGGTCCCGCCGATGCTGCTGCTCGACCTGCGCGAGGTGACGTTCATCGACTCGGCCGGGCTGAACGCATTGCTGTTGACCCGGATCCAGGCCGACCGCCAGGGCACCGTCGTCCATCTCGTCCAGCCCTCGGAACGGGTCGCGCGGCTACTGGAGGTCACCGGAGCCGACCGGGTGTTCCCCGTCGACCCGGACATACCCGCGCCCCAGCCGCCTCGCTGAAACCGGTCGGACGTGTATTGGGCAGGTCGTCGTTTGAGAGCCGGTCGGACAGTGGGAGCGAGAGCCACCGGTTTGGGCAATGAGATTGAGAGCCACCCGGGCTGAGGTGCGACACGCCGCGTTCGGAGCAATGTCGTCGACTGCTCCGGCTGGCCGCGACAGGCTGTGGTCCTTGATCACGGTCATGTCAGAGGCCGGGGTGGCTCTGCCACGCGAGTTGCTGTTCGAGAAGATCCGGCGGGACCGGCGTCAGGACCCGACGGTCTCGGGCCGGCAGCTGGCTCTGCGCTACAAGGTGAGCCGGAACACGGTGGCGGAGGCGCTTCGCTCGCCGGTGCCGAAGAAGCGCAAGAAGCCGGAGCCGCGCCTGTCGGTGCTGGAGCCGGTGAAGGCCCGGATCGACGAGATGCTGTGGGCGGATCTGGAGGCGCCGCGCAAGCAGCGGCACACCATCGAGCGGATCAAGGTCCGCCTCGCGGTGGAGTTCGACTTCGACCTGGCCTCGTACTCGACGATCCGTGACTACGTGGCGGGCGGCGCCCGGAGCTGGCGGCCTTGGCCAAGGAGGGGCGGCGGCACCTGGACGGCACGGTCCCGCAGGCCAAGGCACCCGGGCAGGAGGCGGAGGTCGACTTCGCGGACGTCTGGGTGGACCTGGCCGGGGAGCGGGTGAAGTGCGTGCTGTTCACGCTGCGGATGTCCTACAGCTGCAAGGCCGTCCACCGGGTCTACGCGACGGCCTCGCAGCAGGCGTTCCTGGAGGGGCACGTCGCGGCGTTCGAGGCGCTGAGCGTGCCGGCCCGGCGCATCCGCTACGACAATCTGCGGCCGGCGGCGCGTCAAGTCTGTTTCGGGCGGGAGCGTCGGGAGTCGACCGGCTGGGTGAACTTCAGGTCGTGGTTCGCTGTCACCCCGTTCTACTGTGTTCCGGGTGAGGAAGGCGCCCACGAGAAGGGCGGAGTCGAGCAGGGGGGCGGCAGGTTCCGCCGGACCCACCTGGTCCCGCCGCCGCAGGTCGCAACTCTTGCGGAGCTGAACGAGATGCTCGCCGAGATCGACCTGCTGGAGGACGACCGGCACAGTCGGTGATTATGCGCTGCACGGCCCATTCGGTGAGCAGGCAGCAAGAGGCGATGTCACGCACCCTAACGCCGGGGTCACGGGCGATCTGGACGAGGACGCGAGCGTGGTTGGTCAGGAAGGTCCATTGCCGCTCTGCCGCCGCTCTGTCGTCCATGACTCCACCATACGACGGCAGTTTCATGCCTCAGAACACACGACATCAGATTCGTGTAACGGTTGACATGTCAGGCAGACGGGCGGACAGTAGCAGTACCTGCGGTGTCCGCGAGCGGTCCGTACCGGAGGGTCTTGCGGCAGGGAGATGGTGCGCGATGGAGGCGATGAACAGGGAAAGCCTGGAGCGGCTGCGCCTGCTACTCGCCGCACGGATCGGCGCGCCCCACGAACGCGGCGAAGACGCCGGGCGCGTCGAACCGCTGCGCCGCCAGGTCCACCATGCCCTCACCGGCATCGACGCATACCTCACCGCGGTCGACACGGGCAGCTGTACCGCGGTCGGCCTGCGCGAACGCGCCCAGGACCTGTGGAACGGCCTGGAACGGATCGCCTCGACCTGGCCCGAACAAGACACCGTCCCCGCCGCCGCAGACGGGCCGGCCCAGATCCCCGCACAACCATCGCCACCGGCCTGAGAACACATCACAGTCGCGGCTGGCTGACGGCCCGGTCCGCGGTGGTGCTCAGGGCATCGGGGCAGTGTGAAGTCAGGGTTCGGCCGGCCGCACCTGCCCGGACGCCCGGGCTCCGAGATCAGCCGGCGCGGCCTGGCCGGGCTGGAGTCGGCGACCTCGACGCGCAGCACGCCGGGACGGCGCTCGAGGGCCAGCTCGCGGGGACCGCCACCGTACAGGCAGGTACTGGACAGCAGCTCGGTGGTCACCAGAAGCACGTCGTAGAGGAACCGGGTTGCGGCGGCGGGGTCCGGGCCGGGCAGGTGCCAGCGGGCCAGGGCCCGGCGGGCGAAATCCCGACCTCGGGTGACCGGCGCGCCCGCCTCTTCGGCGAGGGTCAGCGACAAGCGGTGTCCGCCATCGCTCGAGGTCCTCATCTCATCCCCCTGCCTCGGTGCGTCCTGTGGAGACTCAGGCCGGCTACCCACCGCGGCCAGGACCACACCGGTACTGGCTCCGCGCTGAGCGAGCGCGAGGTCGCGCGCTCAGATGGTGCCGTCGCTTGGGGCCATGTCGTACTCGTCGACATCGAGCTCAGCGCCGACTGCAGCGAGGAAATCCAGGACATCGCGCCCCAGATGCCAACCGAAGAGGTTGAGAGTGTCAGGAGCGTCCGGGTGGCTGGGCGATTCGTCGTCGGAATCGCTGAAGTAGCGAACGACCTGCAGCACTGCCCCGCCATCGTCGATCGCCAGCTGGCCTGCCAGCTCGGCTATGCGGGCCGTGTGGGGCTGGATCCTGTCAAGGATGCGGGCGATCTGCTCGTCGACACACAGGTCGGGATCCCGGCAGACGACCTTCCAGCTATGGCTGACAGGAATCGCCTCGGGCCCGGTGATCCGGCTGCCGCGAACGGACACCTCGTCAGGAGCGATAGCCAGTTGCGAGGTCATCTCGTCGGCGGAGACATGCGGGCTGAACAAGGCGAAGTAGACATACTGGCGAAGAGGCATCTGGGGATGCTAGCCGCGCAGAGAGTGCGCTGAGCAGCAATTTTCAGGTGGCCCAGGGCTGACAGCGACACTCGTTTGGAGTAGTGTGGGGTTGACCTGGGCTCCGGCAACCAGATCACTCTGTGTGAGTTCGTAGGTCACGGTCCCGCCCGCTGATCAGACCCTGGACTTCGCGAGGTTCAAGGCGCTGCTCAAGGCGTCCTGATTCACCCCTGCCCCGGGCCTGCGATGAGCACGAGCGCTGCGAACCGGCACTGTGGCGGCTGCTCGGCGAGTGTATGGATGAGAACCGTCCCGCCTGCCGAATGGCCGGCCACAACCGCCCCGTCCCTGAGGTGCGCCATCTCGTCCCGGATCACGGGGCTCCACCGGGCGTAACTCGAGTCGCCCTCGTCGGGCATACGGGGGTAGCGGACGTCATGCCCACCCCGGAGCTCTCGCCTCAGGCTGTCGACTAATTTGTCGTCCCATTCATCGTGCGCGCCTGTGCCGGCGCCCTGGATGAACAAGATTTGCTGCGTTCTGGCCATAGCGATCGCCCCTCGTACCGTCGTAACAGCTTCGCTACCAATGCTGCTCGTAGTCAACGCTGAGGGCGTTGATGACGTTTGTGCGGCGTTCGTCGCAGCGGGCCAGGCGGTGGAAGGCGTGGTCAGCTGGTCTTCTGCCAAGACGGCGGACCAGGCCGGGTCGGGGCTGGCGGTCGACGCCTGGGGGTGGTGTCGCGGTCGGCCCATTCGCGCTCGTCGATCCCCTCGGGCAGAGCCGGCTCCTTGAGCGCGACCTCGCGCTTCATCCGTTCGTCCGTGGCACGCCACACCGTGCCCATGCCGCCGCGGCCAAGGCGCTCGTGAAGCCGGTACCGCCCGTCCACGAGCGCGCGGACCCGAGACCATGGCTGCCCCGAAGAAGTACCCGCTGGAGTTGCGTGAGCGCGCGGTACGGATGTATCGCACGGCCGACCCGAAGCCCGTCATCCGACGGATGGCCGAGGATCTCGGTGTCCACCCCGAGGCCCTGCGCAACTGGATCCGTCAGGCCGAGGCGGACGCCGGCGAGCGCGACGACCGGCTTCTTCGGGAACCCGCCGGCGCCTTCGGCTGTGTGGTCAGTGATCACGACGCGCGGAGGCCCGCCAGCCGCCTCCAGCGCCTTGCGAGCCTCGATCGCCACCAGGTCCGCGGAGGTGAATCCGGGGTCCAGGACCGCGCTCATGCCCCGCGACGACGGCCTATACGTCGTCGGCGTGAGCGGTGTTCGCATCCCGGCGCTGCCTGCTGGGGCCGCTGGCTGGGCCCAGGCAGTGGCCGGTGCTGTCGCCTCGGCAACAGGGGGCGAGGGCAGCGGCTGGTCCCCGGTCCTGCTGCCGAGAGTGTCCCGGGCGGTGACTCGTTGGGTTGGGGGCAGGGCCGAGCAAGCTGCTTGCGTCACAGCCGCGGGTGATAGACGCCGGCGCTCTATGCGGCGTGGCGGAATCCCGGTAGGTGCAGTCCTTGCCGGGATTCTGGCGGGAGTTTCGGCGGCCGGTCCCAGGCGCTCGGCTTGGAGAGGTCGACGGTCAGACCGTTAAAGTTCGCCGTCTCCAGCTGTACGTCCGCCCCCCGGAAGAACGATCCGCCGAAGTCCACCTTCCCCGGTCCCGGGCCGAAGGCCGCATGATCGAAGCTGACGAGGCCCCGGTTGAACCGGGTGTCCCAGAAGCCGACCTCGGCATGGAAGTGGGCGAAGTCGAACACAACGGTGGCAGCGCCGTCGAACCGGGCCTCTCGGAAGGTGATCTGGCCGCCGTTGAACTTGGCACCGCGGAAGTCGACCTCCCCGCCCGTGAAGCGGGTGTGATCGAAGGTGATCTGGCCGCCGTTGAACTCCGCGCCGCGGAAGTCGACGTGCCCGCCGGTGAACCGGGCGCCGTCGAACACGACGGCGCCCTCGTCGAAGTGGGCGTCCTTGAACATCACCGAGCCGCCGGCGAACTCGGTGTCGCGGAAGACGATGGAACGGCTGCCGGTGCTGGCGAAGGTGGCTCCCAAGAATTCCACCTGGCAGCCGGGGCCGAACGACGCGCCTTCGAAGGTCACCTCGTTGCCGTTGCCGGGGCGGAAGGTCGCGCCGTGGAACCTCACCGGCCCACGGAACTCGGCATCTTTGAAGCTGCCGCCATCGAAGGCGGCGCGGGTGAAGTCGAACCTGTACCTCTGCCAAGACGTGTGCGCGTCCCCCAGGAGGTGGACGCGGATCAGTCCGATGATGGCGTGCCGCACCTCGTGCTCGGCCCGCCACGCACCCCGCACCTGCGCAGACGCGTGCTCGTCAGGACAGGGACCGACCGGGATGCGCAGGTACGCGCACAGCACGTCGATGCAGGTCTGGCGCTGACCTTCCTCACCAGGCTGGTCCCAGTCGTCGGCCAGCCCCGCCAGCCCGTACACCGCGGCCAGCCGCGCCGAACGCGACTCATCTCCTAGCTGCGCGGAGATCGCGGCGAACCGATCGGACAGCAGCTTCCTCCGGTCCTGCGCCAGCTGCTGCGCCAGCCGCTCCCGCTGCGCATCGAGCTCATCACTCAAGCGCCGCTGCGCGCCACCCATCTCCTCCTCAGCCAGTCGCGCGGTTGCCTTCACCTGCTTCTCCGCCAGGTCCGCGGTCTGCTTCATCTGGTCCTTGGCCAGGTCCGCGGCTTGGTTCAGAGCGTCTTTCTCCTGTTTCTGTCGCCATGTCGCGATGCGGATGTTAGTGACGGCGGCCACGATGGCGGCGATGACGCTGCTGCCCAGGATCGCGGCGACGATCACGAACCACAGAGGCGCCGCAGAATCCGACGCCGTGCCCGCGGGCAGGTGGGCGGCTGCGGCCGGAGCGAACAAGGCCAGGTGGACGGGGACGATGGTGGTAGGCATCGTTACTCACCCCAGCTGTGCGGAGAAACGGTTCTTCTACCCACGGTGCCCCGGGTTCGGCCGTACGGCATGCCGCACCGAGCCCGCAGACGGACAGCAGCGAGCGGCGCCTGGAGTTGGGTGGACCTCCGGGTCGAGGGCGAATGGTGGCCGGGCCGGCTGGAGCGGTGACCGCTGGATCCCTGGGACGGGCCTGGTCAGCCGCTCCGGTGGAGTCTGGGTCAAGGCGTCGAGCGTCGAGCGTCGAACCGCCTTTGCTCCGCGGCCGAGGGAGGCGAGAGGGAAGAGAAGCCCGTCTGCCATGTGGCGTCTGTTCCGTATGACGCCGCCCGTGGCGAACGCGTTGTCGCCGCATCGGCCCGGGGTGGGGGTAGCGTCTTCGGGGTAGCCCGTGCCGCCAGCATCGAGGAGAACCATCGATGATTGCCATGACTTTCGCTCAGGTCGCTGAGATCGCCGGTGGCAGGCTGCACGACGCCGCGGCGACCGGTGAGGTCACTGCGGGTATGAGTTACGACTCCCGTGACGTCCGCCCGGGCGGGATCTTCCTCGCGCTGAGGGGTGAGCGCGTGGACGGGCACGATTACGCCGCCGCCGCCGTGAAGGCCGGCAGCGCCCTGGTCCTCGCGGCCCGACCGGTCGGGGTGCCCGCCATCGTCGTCGATGACGTCCTGGCCGCGGCCGGCGCTCTCGCTTCCCGCCTGGCAGAGCGCCTGACCGCGCGGGTCATCGGGATCACGGGCAGCAGCGGCAAGACCAGCACCAAGGACCTCACCGCCCACGTGCTTGCCGCGGCCGGGCCAACGGTCGCAACGATCGGCAGCCACAACTCCGAGATCGGCACCCCGGAGACCGTCTCCCGCGCCGACGAGGCGACGCGGTTCCTCGTCCTGGAGATGGGCGCTCGCGGCATCGGCCACCTGCGGCAGCTGACCGCCATGGTCCCCCTCGACATCGCAGCCGTGCTCAACGTCGGCACCGCCCACCTCGGTGAGTTCGGCAGCCGAGAGGCCATCGCCCAGGCGAAGGGCGAACTCGTGGAGGATCTGAGGCCCGACGGGCTCGCCATCCTCAACGCGGACGATGCGGCTGTACGGGCGATGGCCTCGCGCACCCGGGCACGGGTCGTGCTGGTCGGCCGCGACCTTCAGGCGCACATCCGGGCCGAGCACGTCGAGCTCGACCAGGGAGGCCGCGCCCGCTTCAAGCTCGTGACCCCCGAGGGCCGGGCCAATGTCACGCTGCAGCTGGTCGGTGAGCACCATGTGGCCAACGCGCTGACGGCCGCGGCCATCGGCCGCGAGGCCGGCCTGGATGTCGATCAGCTCGCCGACCGGCTCTCCACTGCCCGCCCCGCCTCCCGGTGGCGGATGGAGGTGACCGAGCGCCCCGACGGGGTGACCGTGGTCAACGACGCCTACAACGCCAACCCCGACTCCATGCGCGCCTCCCTCACGGCCCTGGCCGCCATGTCCCACGGCCGGCGGGCCATCGCCGTCCTGGGCGAGATGCGCGAGCTGGGAGACGACAGCGAACGCGAGCACACCCGCCTCGGCGAGCTGGCCGCCGAACTCGGCATCCTGCACCTGGTCACCGTCGGCCACACCGAGGCGCGGTGCATCGAGCAGGCGGCCCGGCACGGCGGCGTCGACGCCATCCGCGTGCCAGACCCTGAGGCCGCCTTCGCGGAGCTGCAGCAGCGGCTGCGAGCAGGCGACGTCGTGCTCTTCAAAGCCTCCCGCGACGCCAACCTGCAAACCCTCGCGGACAAGATCGCCCACGACGACACCAGCCACGACGCCGACGCTCACCTCGCCTGACCGGCGGGTCCGCCAATCAGGCGGCGCGCTCAGACCCCACGTCCCCTGTGCTCGCGCGGCTGCGGGCAACGGTGAGGGCGGTAGCCTGACGGGGCACCGGGCCGGTCACGGGCCCGGTGAATGAACGGTTGCGGGCCGAGAACCCGCTCGGACGGAGAACGATGTCTGTTCGTTTCGACTGCTCCCACGCGGTGGAGCGTGCCGAGGGTCTGCGCGAAGCCGCCGCCGCCGTACGGCGCGGAGAGCTCGTGGTCCTGCCCACCGACACCGTCTACGGCGTCGGCGCTGACGCCTTCAGGCCCGAGGCCGTCGCCCGGGTGCTGGCGGCCAAGGGACGCGGGCGCAACATGCCCTCCCCCGTGCTGGTCGGCTCCCCCGACGCGCTGGACGACCTGGTGGAAGACCTGCCCGGGCTGGCCCGGGAACTGATGGCGGCGTTCTGGCCGGGCGGGCTGACCGTGGTCGCCCGCCACAGGCCCTCCCTCAGGTGGGACCTCGGCGAGACCGGCGGCACCGTGGCGGTGCGCATGCCCGACCACCCGGTGGCCCTCGACCTGCTCAAGGCCACCGGGCCGCTGGCCGTCTCCAGTGCGAACCTGACCGGCAAGCCGTCCCCGCAGGACTGCGACGCCGCCCAGGACATGCTCGGCGAGACGGTCGCCGTCTACCTGGACGGTGGCCGCACCGAGGCGGCGGTGCCGTCCTCGATCGTGGACGTCACCGGCGAGGCCCCCGTCCTGGTGCGTGCTGGCGCGATCAGCGCGGCGCGGCTGCGCGAGATCGCACCTGGCCTGCGGGAGCGCTGAGCGTCATGCGCTCGTGGTCGGCTCCGCGTCCAAACCACGGGCGGTGACCAGGTGCGCGGTGCCGTCCGCCAGGCGGTAGGACAGGCCGACCACCGCAGTGGTGCCGGCCTCGACCGCCTGGGCGAGAGTGTGGGAGCGTTCCAGCAGCAGGTCGACGGTGTGCCGGACGTTCTCGGCGATGAAGTCCGCGTCCTCGGTACGCCCGGCGGACCTGGCGGCCAGCACGCTGGGGGTCACCTTCTCGACCACGTCACGCACATAGCCGCGAACCGTGGCGCCGTCCGAGACCGCCGCCCTGGCGGCCGCGACCGCGCCGCAGGAGTCGTGGCCGAGGACGACCACCAGCGGGCAGCCGAGCACGCTCACCCCGTACTCGATGCTGCCCAGCACCTCCGGGCCCAGCACGTGCCCTGCGGTGCGGACCACGAACAGGTCACCCAGGCCCCGGTCGAAGATAATCTCGGCCGCCAGGCGGGAGTCGGAACAGCCGAACAGCACCGCGAACGGCGCCTGCGCGGGCGCGATCTCGGTCCGGCGCGCGGCATCCTGGTTCGGGTGCTCCGGTATCCCGGTGACGAACCGCTGGTTGCCGGCCAGCAGCATCTCGAACGCGGCTTGGGGACTCAGGGTAAGGGCGTTGGTCATGCCCGCAGAATACGATCCCGCCCCGCAGGCCACGAGGCCCCCCCACCACCACGCGCGCCAGCCCTCCTCAGGTACGTGAGTCGGCCGGTGAACGAGTGGATCGTGAGGAGTCGTCCCCTGCGCGTAGTCCGTTTCAGGCGGGAACCATCGTCACGTGGCCGTTAGTGGACGCGCCGTCCTGGCCCTCGCTTCCCGACGTGATCACCGGCAGTTGAGGACGCTGTCCGTCCAGGCTGTCCTGGTTCGCACTGTTGGCGACGTCGATGCGAGTGTCGGGTAAACCCCTGGGTTGTTCGTCGGGCGGCGCGGACGCTGTGCCATCACCATGGGTGGAGAGGAGCTTTCATATGGCAGCTGGCGTGCCGCTGAGGGAAAGGGCTCTCGCCGTGGTCTGGGATCCTGCTGCTCGTCCTGGTGGCCGTGGCGCTCGGCCTGATCGGCGCCGTCGTCAAGGGCCTGCTGTATTTGCTGGTCATCGGCATTGTCGTGTTCGTTGTCGCCCTGGTCCTGGGCAGCGTGCTCTTTCGCCATGGGGGACGCCGCCCCATCCGCTGACCGACATGCCACCCGGCGCGGCCGTAGCCGTCGGCGCTGTCCAGCCGCCGGCGCCGGGTGAGGGAGATGAGAAGGACGGACCGCACCATCAGCGGTCGCGTCGGGCGCGAAGGTGCGGCGCCGGCCGCGGCTGACCAGCGGGCTTCGCGGCGCCCGCCGAAGTTGTGAAGACCTACCTTGTGGGTTCAACGGGCGGCGACGGGTTCGGCCGTCCTTCACGTCGGAAACCGCAGGTGCGCGCGAGGCAGCTCGTCCATCCGCAGACCCGTCCGCAAGGTAAGTCGGTCACCCGGGCCAGGCACAGCGTCGCCTTCGTGGTGTCCTGAACTGCGCGGCCAGGCAGCCGCGCTGTCGCGGCACTGGAACTCCGAACACTGCCCGGGGAGCCTTCGGGCGCTCCTCGCCCGTGAGCCAGCCAAGCACGGCAGCACCCACTTGAAGGGCTTGCACACACTTGCCCAAAATCGCGACGGGCAGGCCGCCTGATCAACGAAAGCGGGCTTCCACCAGGCGTCGGTCGCAGCCGACCATGCGCGAGGTCGTAAGGTGGACCGCTTCCCACCGCAGGCGGAGCGGAGGCATCAAAGTCGCTGGCCCATGTCCTTGGAGAGCAGCTATGCACGTGCCGAACATCGTCGGAGACTGGCAGGAGTACGACGACGCCTTCGCCGGCGTCCGGATACGTGTGTACGACTTGAAACGTGTCGACCCCCCGAGGCTTCGTCATGACGATGCGAAGGGCCTGAGCTACTTCGACTTCCGCGTCACCGTGGAGAACCGCGCCGACGAGTACTTCACCATCGACCTCGACCGGTGGGGCCTCGATGTACGCATCGGCAAGGACGGCGAAAGCGCCCTCGTCGACGAGTACAACTCGAAACTCATCCGCGGATTCAACGTCTACCCGATGCACCGTGCGACGGCCAGCATCCTCGGCGCCGGACTCGCTTCGAGGCTCAAGACGATGGATATCCAGGTAGGACTGCACATCGATGGCGTCCAGTCACGCAGGTATGTATGGGCTGGCGGTGTAGGAGTAGACGAGCAATCCACAGGGCGCGGCCCGCGGCCCAGCACCGCCCGTACCAGTATCGCCTCCGAAGTCTCTCGCTTCCTTGAAGGGGAGTCCGGGGATAGGTAGAGCACGCACGGGGCCGAGCACTGGCATCCGTCTCGTACTGAAGGCAGCTCCCCGTCATCCATTCGCGGCACGTGACAGGTCATGTGACTGGCCGAACTGACACGGGATCGAGAATCGCTGGCCACTGCCGCCACTCGTCCGGGTGGGCGTGCCGCAGGTCCGGCGTGAGCGCCTCGCGCGGATGCGAACCACGACCGGGAGAACACGCAGAGCAGGCACGGATTTGTCCGGGTGGACGGACATGGGACCGTCCCAGTCGTCGTCCCAGGTATCGGTCGGCCATGAGCTCGAGAAGACCGCCTGGGGCACGGGCCATCATCGAAGATCCCGACGGACCGCGGCGTCCCTGTTCGGGTACGAGCGGGCGGATTTGAGCACTGCATGGGTTGGAGGCCGCGACCGGCGTCCAACCCAGGTTGGAAGGGGCGGCTCAACCATGCGGTGGACGACTGGCTGATGCTGCGCGCCTAGCCTCGTACCGCTCGGGCGCACCGGGCGCCTCGGCGAGTGGAAGGTACCGATCCATGAAGCGCGCGAAAAGTATTCGGGTACGCGTCTTCGGCGTCCTCGCCCTGATGGTCATGGGCTCGGGGGCTGGTGTCCTCTTGGCGTTCCCGGCGGCAGCGGCCGGCGACAGTGGGGCGAAGTCGTGGGGCGGCAAGTGCCACTACTGGCACGATCGGAATACGGGCGGCGGATGGTGCGACGGCAATGGCCCGACGAAGCGGTACTACGCGTTCGGTCTCTGCAACGACGGCTTCTCCAGCTACGGTGTCGAGCGCTGGGCCGGTGACCGGCGGGGCTCCTATGTGTACTGCGCCGGGCACGGCGGGCTGAGCGGCACCTGGGGCCTCGCGAAGAACTGGTAACCCGCACCGCTGTTGATCGGGGAACTGATCTTTCCGTGGTGCCGCGGCCAGGGTCGCGCTGGTAAAGGCGCAAAGGGGATGGTTGCCGTGCGCTGGCGGGCAGTGGTGGGTTATAACGGTATGGCAGCGGGCGGTTGTAGTGGCGACGCCCGCTGCCATATGGGTGCCGGTCACGGGCCGGGTTCCGAGGTCACAGGGCTCGCGCCGCTCGCCCATGGGGTGTGGTGCGCGTGCTGGCCCGGAACGACCAGGCCGCTCTCGTAGGCGATGACGACGGCCTGGGCGCGGCTGATCAGGCCGAGTTTGGACATCACCCGGTTGAGGTGGGTCTTGACGGTGGCGGTGCTCACCACCAGATGCTGGGCGATTTGTTCGTTGGTGAGGCCCTGTCCGACGAGGTGAAGGACGTCGGTTTCCCGCGCAGTGAGTTCGGTGAGAGATGCCGGGTGCTGCCGAGGTTCGGTCGGCTGGGGAGCGAAGGTCTCGATGAGCCGGCGGGTGACGGTCGGGGCGAAGAGCATCTCGCCGTCGGCGATCAGGGTGACGGCGGCCAGGAGGCGTTCGGGCGGAGTGTCTTTGAGGAGGAAGCCGCTGGCGCCGGCCCTGAGCGCGGCGTATACGTACTCGTCGAGGTCGAAAACGGTCAGCATGACGATCTTCGGTTTGGGGTCGACGGCCTGGGCCAGGATGTACTCCAGGGCGGTGATGCCGCTGATGCCTGGCAGGCGAATGTCCATGAGGATCACGTCCGGGCGAAGTGCCGCTGCCAGGTCGACGGCTTCTTCGCCCGTGGCGGCCTGACCGACGACCTCGAAGCCGGGCGCGGCCGTAGCCAGGGCTGCGAGCCCGGCCCGGATGAGTACCTGGTCATCCACGACGAGCAGGCGTGTCATCGTGACCTCTCCCCCTTGTGAGATGCCGGGCAGTCGTCAGCTGTCCGCGGCTTTGTCGAGCGGGGCCAGCGGCAGGGTGAAGACGACCTCGAACCCTCCCGTGGCTCGGGGACCGGCCCGCAGCGACCCGCCGTAGAGTCTGGCCCGCTCACGCATCCCGAGCAAGCCCAGGCCACTGGAGGGCAACGCGGCTGGTGGTTTGCCGCCCTCGTCGGTCACCTGCCCCGTCAGGTGGTTCGTACCGAACTCCAGGCTGACGGTGACCCGGGCCTGCGGGCCGGCGTGTTTGACGGTGTTGGTCAGCGCTTCCTGGATGATCCGGTACGCGCACAGGTCCACGCCCTGGGGCAAGGCGCGCCGGGGCCCCGACAGGGACAGGGACACCTCGCAACCGGCCGAGCGGCCGCGCTCCACCAGCTCGTCCAGGCGTGTCAGGCCGGGCGATGACCGGTAGAGGTGGTCGGTGTCACCGGAGCCGGTGCCCTCACGCAGCACATGGAGCAGCCCGCGCATCTCCTCCAGGGCCTGCCGGCTGCTGTCCCCGATCGACACCACGGCCTGGCGGGCAGCCGCGGGGTCGGAAGTGAAAACGAAGTCGGCCAGTCCCGCCTGGACCGCGAGTGCCGACAGGTGGTGGGCGACGATGTCGTGGAGTTCCCGGGCGAGCCGCAACCTTTCCTCGGTGATCGCGTGCTGGGCGCGCAGTTCCTGTTCACGTTCCAGTTGCGCCGTCAGCTCGGCCAGTTGGGCGTTGCGGTGGGCCAGTCGTCGGCTGCCGGTCGCGAAGGCCCAAACGACGCCGACCCCGATCGCCGTCTGCGCCACCGACAGCTCGGGCGACAGGTGCGCCGCCAGACCACTGCCGATCCACGCTGCGGCCGTCGCTGCGGCCGCCCAGGCCGCACGGCCCGCGGGTTCCCGCGCGATCACCGTGTAACAGGCGAGCAGTGGCGCCCACAGGTTCACCGACGGCTGGAATCCTGTTGCGGTATACGCCGCGAACATCGTGCACGAGACGGCGAACACCAGCCACGGGGCCCGACGGCGCACTGCCAGGGGAAGGTTCACCGCAAGGCTGAGCGCGACCGCGAGGAGCCCGAAGGAAGGCCATCCCTCGCTCTGGTAGCGGGCCCCATAACTCTGCCGAGCGTAAACGATGGTGACGATCGCCAGAACGCACGCAAGGGCTGTGTCCGTCACCAGCGGATCGACACGACGCCGCCATGTGCCTATCTGCATCCCAGCAGAGTAAGGAACTCCACATCGGAGGTCGTCCACCCTCGGGTTGATGACGTGATGCCGGCAGCCGCCGCTGGGAGCCCGAGTCCCGCGAGCCCGCCCGCCGTTCAGAGTCGCCAAGGCCCTTGGCCCAGCACCCGGGCGCGGGCCGCCGGAGAGGTCGGCTTCGGCACCGCATAGTACAGCCAGGGTTTACAGGGATCTCAACCGAGCGGTTGACGCCAGGCAGCTCTGAGTCGAGCCATCCTCGCAGTGTTCCGCTGCTGCGTGGCCGCGGGCCTCATCTACGCGCCCGGCGCTTTGGCGGCAGGCGCGCCCCGGTTCCCTCGCCGTCAGCGCAGGCCTTCATTCCATTGCTTCCCAGGAGGTATCCATGTCACGGGCGTCAACGCGGACCACCGCAGCCGCCGTCATCGCCGTCTGCATCGCCATGGCGTCGGCTGGCTGTTCGTCGTCGAACCTGTCATCGCTGAGCAACGGTGACCGAAAAATCTGCGGGGAAGCGGCGCAGGGTGACATCACTGCCCTCGCTGCCGACAGGCCCCTTGCTGACAATGCTGACATCAAGAAGAACGCCGAACGGATCACGACCCCGCCGGATGTCATTGCGCGCATTAACAATGACGCCCTCCAGGCGATCGTCGCAGAGTGCGCTAAAGCCGGTTGGAAAGACGACGCCACCCAGTAGAGCTGCTCAGACTACCGCACCCCGTACACCGGCAGCCCGGCCGGCACCCACGTGCCGGGTGCCGGCCGGGCTGCCGGTGCGACCCCAGGAGCCGACGATCGAGGGCCCGGCTGCATGTACAGGGAGCCGGGCATGATGGTGACAGGAGCGGAGCCGAGCCGACGAGGGGTAGGTGGTCGCGGTATCGAAGGGGACAGCCTCGGTGAGTAGGGCAGGCCGCGTCGGCGGGTGGCCGCCGTTCCGGCCTGGGTGAGTGCGCACCGACTCTGGTGGAGGGTTTGAGAGACGGGGTCGTGGGGGAAGCCGCGGACGGGGTAGCCGCTGCGGGCCTTTGCGAGCAGGGCGGCGGCCACGGCAGCGGTGACCTTGCCGTCGGCGAGGTCGACGCGCACGGTGAGACGTTCCTGGGGGGTATGACCTGGACGAGGGGCTTGGACAGCCGCCGCGGAGCGCCGTCCGTGTTCACTGGCGAGCCGCACGTCCAGCGCCGGTGACCACACAGACGACCATAAGCCGCTTCCCGACGAGGATGTCGCCGCCGACCGTGAACGCGACGTCGGACGCTGGTGGCGCGCGGCAGCCGAAACCAGAACGACCTGGCCTCCGGCCGACGTGCGGCAGCGCCGTCAACCCCCGCGAGTGCTCGCCGCCGAACTTCAGGCCGCCGGAGGCCGTACCGCCGCGCTCTTGGCGGTGTTCGCCCAGACAGACCGTCCGCTACGGGCACGGGGTGTGTGCGAGGCGATGGGCCTGGAGCCGGCTCCGAACAACATCAACGACGTCCGTTTGAAGCTCAAGCGCCTGACCGGACGCAATATCCTGGCCGAGCCCGAACCGGGCCTGTTCGCCCTGCGACCATAGCCATCCGGCAAGCAACCCTGACCAGCGCACATACTCGAGGCCTGAACTCGAATCGGCCGATGACTCAAGGCTCGTCGCCTCGGACGGCGCGGCCTTGATGCTCCCCGGAGCCCACCCAAGGACTTCCTCGAACCTGCGGGCAACGGTAGGAGTGGGTAGGTCCCCGCAGTCGCGTTCGTAGGTCCTGATTGCCGCGTGACTCAGCCAGGTACGTCGTGCGAGCTCGCGTTCCGAGATACCTTCGGCTTCACGGAACTCGACGAGGGCTCGCGCCAGCCGTGCCGATTCGTCGCTCATGACCGCAGTATGCCGAAGAGCCCGGCTTCGACAGCCCTCTTCTGTCTCGATCCCAGGCCGCGAGGGCGGCAGCAGGCCACGCAACTGATGTGCCCTGCAAGTCCGTCCCGCGCCAGAGAGAAATCGGGCACATACTTTGCGTACCGCTCTCTGAGGGTGCGACACGCCGCGTGCGGAGCAGGGTCGTCGACTGCTCCGGTCGGCCGCGACAGGCTATGATCCTTGATCACGGTCATGTCAGGAGGCGGGGTTGGCTCTGCCGCGCGAGTTGGTATCTCAGAACATCCGGTGCGAGCGCCGTCAGGATCCGACGGTCTTGGGCCGGCAGCTGGCTCTGCGCTACAGGGTGAGCCGGAACACGGTGGCGGAGGCGCTTCGCCCGCCGGTGCGGAAGGGGCGCAAGACGCTGGAGCTGGAGACCGGCACCGAGTCCTACCGTCTCCGCGCCACCAAGGCCGGGCACCATGGCGCCCGCTGACCCGCCACGCGGCGACCAGTCCGGGAGCATGGACATGGGCGAGGGATCGCTGGGATCTCTGCCGGAGGTAGTGCTCGAGGAGCTCACCGAGGCCGGACGGCTGGCCATGCTTGCCCTTGAGCGGTGGAACAGCGGTGACCGGCATGGTGCGCTGAAGGCGATCATGCGGGTGTCGCAGACGGCGGAGGCCGCCGCGGCCTCGCTGAACACGCTGGTCGAACTGGGTAAGGCGGCGGAACGAGCCAGGGCGGAGGAGGAGCGTCGACGTCTGGAGAACATCGCCTCAGAATGGTGGGGCTGACATCCGCGTCGTCCTTGCGACGTCCTGGCAACAGCGTTCCCCTGCCTGGCCCGTCGGCTCACCACTCACGAGGAACCAGCCCTGGCCTACCCGCCGGGGCGGTACGGCGAAGCGAATCGCGTCGGCATTGTCGACCAGCAACGCGCTGGCGGCGTGCAGGTGGTGGAACCCAGTTCTGTGCTCGCTCTCCATATGAGCCGTTTCCGTGCAGTTCAGCCGCGGGCAGTCCTCATGGCGGCCGCCGTCCTCACACCCGTCGACTACCTCGGCCAGCTGGACAACCGACGACACCGCCACCTTGGCGTCGGGACCGTCACCCTCGGCGATCCGAAGGACACCGGAACTGATCCGGTCGTCCAGATAGGTGGCCGCCAGCAGAACCCGCCGCCCGTAGAGCGGCAGCAGGAGGCCCTCGACCGCGCGAAGTAGCGCCGGATCTCCGCGGGCGCCGTCGCCCGAAGCGGAAGCCGACCAGTCAATGGGACACTTCCTGATCATCTCGCCGCGCCCACGGCAGAAGCTCGCGTCAGCACCATGGACGGTGGCTGAGTTCCAGCGGCGTCGACCGCCAACGCTACCGCCAGCCCTGGCCCAGACCAGTCACGGCGGGCTCGCCGGCCAGTGCGGATCGCGATGTCTCCAAGGTGCCCGTGACGGCCTGCCGAGCCCGCCTCCAGCTCACGGGGCGCTGGAAAACAGCCCCTCGAAAGGCCGGCCAGCGGTCTGCCGGGGTCCGGCCCGGTCTGGGCCGGACCGCGCGACGTTGCCCTCACGAAGCGCCGCGGCGCACGCTCAGCACCAGCCTCCGCCGTTGTCCGCGAAGGCCTTCCAGGCGGCCCTGGTCTTCGGTCCGGCGTCACCGTCGATGCCGCCGGTGTCGTAGCCCCAGTCGACGAGGAAGCTCTGGAGCGCACGGATGGTGTGGGGGCCGACCTGACCGTCGACGCTACCGGCGTTGTAGCCGGAATCGTTGAGGAAACGCTGCCAGGCCTTCCAGCTGTTGGGACCGAGCTGACCGTCGATCGTGCCGGGGTCGTAGCCGCTGTCGCGGACATAGCACTGCACGCTGCGGCCTTCGGAGGTACTGAGGCCCAGGTTGTTGACGGCCTGGATGTTGGCGGTGCGGGTGATGGCCTGACGGGCGGGTGCGGCGGTGGCCGTGGTCGCGCCGAGTAGGCTGCTGAGGCCGAGGGCGGCGGCTGCGAGGCCTCCCAGCAACAGTGTGGTGCTCTTGTTCGGTGCCATGGTGTTTCCCCCAGTACGGATCGGGACGACGGCGGCAGTGCCGTCGTCTGACAACCGCGGTCCTGGCTCTCGTCGTCGAGAGGCGTGACCTCGGAGTGGGCGGGTCATCCGTGTTGCTCGTCCGGTTCACCCGTGGGACACGACACTAGGCCCGCGGCGCGGGAGTCGTCGTCGACCGCAGGGTTGAGACACCGCGTACACCCGGGGATGGCCACCGGTCGCGGCACACTCCGGCCACTCCCCGCCGCGCGGGCGCCGACCAGCTGCAGGTGGCGCTGAGGTATCAACCCTCGGGTGGAGGGTAGCGTGCGGGCGGGTTCCAATGCTGCCCTGCGAGGGAGCCCTCGATGGGCGGGCGCCACCGGGAGGCGCGGCGGCATGAGGGGCAGCATTCGCCGCCTGCCTGGCCGGGAGAGCCTTGTTGTTCCGCCGACGGTGCCCAGGGCACCACCGCCGTCAAGGTACTCATCGACCCGCGCAGCCGCCTGCTCATCTACAGCACCGCCGGCCACCCCCACCGGTACTCGCCTACCCGGGCGGCGGCTGCCTCCTGCTGGATCAGGCCACCGACCCGCCGCTCGAAGTACGCCCCACCATGTCCCACGCCCGCAGGCGACCTTCGGTTACACGCCCGGCAACCTCCCGGTCCTCTACACGGACGGTCTCATCGAACGCCGCGGCGAGGACATCGACACCAGCATCGCGCGACTGATGGACACCTTGACCGAGTGCGCGGAACTCGGCACGGAGTACCTAGCCGACAGCCTGCTCGCCCGACTTGGCGTCGCCCGTGGCGGCCCCGACGACATCGCCCTGGTTGTCGTCCGCCTCTGAATCTGAGCTCGCCATGGGGAGGGCGGGCCGACCGGGCGCGGGCGCTGACAGGGGTTGACCGGGGCGTGCCGATAGTCCTTCGCCGTCGTTGGGCAGGCATGACGAGATCCGTGATGCTTCCGGAGCTGGCCGCGAGCGCGGTTTTCCGCTCGCTGATGTGCCGATCTACTCGCAGCTGGCGGCGTTGTGGCAGGTGACTGATCGGACGTTGCCAGGTCAGCCTGATCCCGTGTGGGAGATGCTGGTTGCCGGTTCGGGCCGTCGGGGTGCGGTCCCGATAGAGCGCGAGTCGGAGGCAACGTGATGGACGGGTCCGATGAAGCCGCCGCTGTCCTGATCGAGAGCATCGTGGCGGCGGTGAGCGCAGGCGACGATCGGCGGATCAGTCAGCTGCTGCGGTTGTTCTCCGCGCGTGCCGACATCGAGGCGCTCTATGCGCTGCGGGACGCCCTGCGGGGTGACCTGCGGGAACGAGCCCGGCTGATTCTGGCTGAGTCGTGTGCTGCGCAGGTCGCTGGACCAGAAGTTGTCGCCTTCCAAGCGGGCCGGCACGGTCGTGAGCAACAACTCGCCGACCGCGGCGGCGACCGAGAACTCGAAGACGCTGGTGAACGGGCCGATGATCAGAAATAGTGCCCGGTGGCTTCGGAGGGCTCGGCGCCATTCGCAAACCGCGGCGATCTCGCCGTCAAACCATGGCACTCCGCCGGGGCGGTGAATGGCCAGGTGGGAGTGCCTGAGTACCGCCGACCAAGACCCTCCGGGCCGGGCGAGTTTCAGGGCTGTGTGCCGGTCAGCCCAGCCGTCCTCCAAGCAGAAGGACGCGGCCGGGGAGCAGCAGGCAGGACCAACGCGGGGTGACAGTCCAGAAACTCCGGCCAGGGCTGGCCGTCGAGGGCAGTGCTGCTGAGATCTCCCTGCGCGCCCTGTTCTCCCGAGTCAGCGCCCTCACCCGGCCTCTGGACATGTCACATCATCGGCCAAGCTGTAGCTGGGGGGCGAAGCCACTGACAGCCGGGCAGGGGTCGCGGGAGAGCTTGGAGGCTCGGACCTCGCCCCCGGCTGGTCCGGCTCAGCCGTCCAAACGGCTCCGAGCGACGAGCGACCCGATCCAGCCACTGGTGGCCCTTCTGGTGGGCGACGTCGCCGCTCGCTCGAATATGCCGGACGACCTGCGTCGGCGAGCCTGGAACGTGATCGAACGCTTGCCGCACGCCCACAGCTGAGGCATAGCACGCTGAACGACTGCTTGAGACTTCGCGGTCAGCCGATGCGGTAGCCGGTCACCAGGTCGGCGCTGATCCGGACGACGTGTTCCATATGGCCGCCGATCCACGGCTGCAGCAGTTCGCTGTAGCGGTGCTGCTCCTCGGGGTCGGTGACGAGTGTGGCGATCCCGGTGACGATGACGCTCCAGCCCGAGCGCGTCAGTGGGTCGAGAACATCTGCCTCGTAGGCCAGGACTGCACCGTCCTGCGCCGGGCTCAGCAGGGCGGCCCCGCGGTTGGTGCGGATGATCACGCAGTCGTCCGCGAGCACGTGGTTCACCGGCCGGATCGCGGGCAGCGCGGACTGGCTGAAGACGACCCGGCCGTAGGAGATGCTGCCGAGCAGCTCCCATGCCTCACCGCGGGACAGCTCCGCGCTGCGCGGGGACAAACCGGTCGGTGCCCCGGTGGCGACGCCCTCGGAAGCCTGCGAGGTCTGCCCGTGTTCGGTCGGGTCTTCGGTCGTGCGCATGGTCCCCAGTGAAGGCAGGCCGCGCCCGGCTGCCTAGGGCCGTTGGTCCCCATTCCCGTCGTCGTCTCCTCGGTGACCCTCCCACGCACCTCGAAGGCCGAGGGACCCGGTGCGCCGTAGGCCGTTCGGCACAGGGCCAGCGTCGCTCCGTGGGGTCGGCCGGCCCCTCTCGTAGGGCCGTTCGGCCCTGATCCCGCGCACCGGGACGTTCGGCCCAAGGCTGGGGCGTCCGGGGCTTGGTAGACCAGTCCCTGGCCCGTTCGACGGCGCCACTTCCCCTCCTCCCCTCCCCTGGAGTCGTCATGCTCTCCGCCGAATCGGCTGCCGTGATCCGCGCGACCCTGCCCGTCGTGGGCGGCGCACTGGACGAGATCACCACCCGCTTCTACGCGACGATGTTCGCCGACCGGCCGGAACTGCTGGACGGCATGTTCAACCGCGGCAATCAGGCCAGCGGCGCCCAGCGCCAGGCCCTCGCCGGCTCCATCGCCGCCTACGCCGGCGCCCTGGTGCACGACCCCGAGGCCACGCCGGACGCCCTGCTGGAGCGGATCGCCCACAAGCACACCGCGGTCGGCGTGACGGAGGACCAGTACACCATCGTCCACAAGTACCTGTTCGCCGCGATAGCCGACGTGCTCGGCGACGCCGTGACCCCGCAGGTGGCCGCCGCCTGGGACGAGGTGTACTGGCAGATGGCCGCCGCGCTGATCGCCCGCGAGGCCCGCCTCTACCAGGCCGCCGACGTGACGCCCGGCGACACCTGGCGACCCTGGACGGTGGTCGAGCGCCACGACGAGACCCCGGACACCGTCTCGTTCCTGCTGCGCCCCGCCGACGGCGCCCCCGCGCCCCGGGCCCGCGCCGGGCAGTACGTCAGCGTCCGGGTGCTCATGGCCGACGGCGTCCACCAGCTGCGCCAGTACAGCCTATCCAGCGACCCCGCCGGCGACGGTGACCTGCGCCGCATCACCGTCAAGCGGGTCGTCGGCGACGGCACCCCCGACGGCGAGGTCTCCGCCCTGTTGCACCAGCGGGTGCGGGCGGGCGACCAGCTCGTCCTCTCCGCCCCATTCGGCGACGTGGTCCTGGACGACGGCGACCGGCCACTGGTGCTGGCGTCCGCCGGCATCGGCTGCACCCCGATGGTCGGCATGCTCGACCACCTGGCCGCCACCGGCTCCACCCGCACCGTGCTGGTGCTGCATGCCGACCGCTCCCCTGCCGACCACGCCCTGCGCACGCAGACCCGCCGGCTCGTCGCCGAACTCCCGGACGCCCGCGCCGTGTTCTGGTACGAGCAGCCCGGCGTCGAGGAGCCGGAGGCCGAGACCGGGCTGATGGACCTGAGCGTGCTGGACCTGCCCGCCGGCGCCGAGGTGTACCTGTGCGGCTCGCTGCCCTTCATGCGCGCCGTCCGCGCCCAGTTCCGCCAGGCCGGCGTGCCCGGTGACCGCATCCACTACGAGGTCTTCGGCCCCGACCTGTGGCTGCCCGAGAGCGCCGCCGCCTGAGCAGCACGCCGCCGTACCCGACCGGGTGAAGCCGTCCCCGGTGTCGACGACGCCGGGGGCGGCAGCGCTGAGCGGGACTTTCGTGGGAAGACGCTACGAGCGACCACCGACGCAGACGACTCCCGATGCGTACCGAGCAGTCGAACAGCCCCCGTGCCCACACCCCGCTGGGTGAGCGCGAACTCGCCCAGCTGGACGCCCAGTGGCGTGCGGCCAACTACCTGGCCGTCGGCCAGATCCACCTGATGGCCAATCCGCTGCCGCGAACCGCTGCGGGCCGAGCACGTCAAGCCCCGGCTGCTCGGCCACTGGGGCACCTCCCCCGGCCTGAACCTGGTGTACACCCACCTCAACCGGGTGATCATGGCCCGCGATCTGGACGCGATCTGCGTCTGGGGTCCGGGCCACGGCGGTCCGGCCGTGCTGGCCGGCTCCTGGCTGGACGGCAGCTACACCGAGCACTACCCCGACATCACCTGCGACGAGGCGGGGATGGCCGCGCTGTTCCGGCAGGTCTCCTTCCCCGGCGACGTGCCCAGCCACGCCGCCCCCGAGACACCGGGCTCCATCCACGAGGGCGGCGAGCTGGGCTACGCGCTCGCCCACGCGTACGGCGCCGCGCTGGACAACCCCGGCCTGGTGGTCGCCTGCGTGATCGGCGACGGCGAGGCCCTCGATCCGGTCCACGACGGCGTGGTGCTGCCGATCCTGCACCTCAACGGCTACAAGATCGCGAACCCCACCGTGCTCGCCCGCCTCCCGCACGAGGAACTGGACGCACTGCTGCGCGGCTACGGCCACGAACCGCTGCACGTCGCCGGCGACGAACCGGCGCAGGTGCACCGGGCGATGGCGGCCGCGATGGACACCGCACTCGACCGGATCGCCGATGCCCAGCACGCGGCCCGCACCGACGGCGTCGCCGAGCGCCCCCGCTGGCCGGTGATCGTGCTGCGCACACCCAAGGGCTGGACCGGCCCGCACGAGGTCGACGGCGTACCGGTGGAGGGGACCTGGCGCGCCCACCAGGTGCCGCTCGACCAGGTGCGGGACAACCCCGAACACCTCGCCCAGCTGGAGGCCTGGCTGCGCTCCTACCGCCCCGACGAGCTCTTCGACGACCGGGGCCGCCCGGTGCCGGACGTGCTCGCCTGCCTGCCCGCAGGTCAGCGCAGGCTCGGGGCGAACCCGCACGCCAACGGCGGGCTGCTTACCCGTCAGCTGCCGATTCCGCCACTGGAGAAGTACGCGGTGACGGTGGACGAGCGCGGTGCGACCACACACGAACCCACCCGGGTGCTCGGCGACCTGCTGGAGCAGGTCATGGCCGACACCGCCGAGCGGCGCGACTTCCGCCTGGTCGGCCCGGACGAGACCGCCTCCAATCGGCTCCAGGCCGTCTACCGAGCCACGGGCAAGGCGTGGGAGGCGGGGCTGCTGCCGACCGACGAGCACCTGGAACGCGGCGGCCGGGTGATGGAGATCCTCTCCGAGCACGTCTGCCAGGGCTGGCTGGAGGGCTACACCCTGACGGGCCGACACGGCCTCTTCTCCTGCTACGAGGCGTTCGTCCACATCATCGACTCGATGGTCAACCAACACGTCAAGTGGCTGCGCACCACCCGCCGACTGCCCTGGCGCGCGCCCGTCCCCTCGCTGAACTACCTGCTCACCTCGCACGTGTGGCGCCAGGACCACAACGGCTTCTCCCACCAGGACCCGGGTTTCGTCGACCACGTCCTCAACAAGAGCCCCGAAGCCGTGCGCGTCTACTTCCCGCCGGACGCCAACACCCTGCTCGTCACGGCCGACCACGTGCTGCGCTCGAACGACTACGTCAACGTCGTCATCGCGGGCAAGCAGCCCTGCTTCGACTGGCTGACGCTGAAGGAGACCCGGGTGCACTGCGCGCGCGGGCTGGGCATCTGGGACTGGGCCGGCACCGAGGACGGCACGCGGGAGCCCAACGTGGTCCTCGCCTGCGCCGGGGACGTACCCACCATGGAGGTGCTGGCCGCCGCCGCCCTGCTCCGCCGGCACCTGCCCGATCTCGCGGTCCGGGTCGTCAACGTGGTCGACATCGCCCGCCTGCTGCCGGCCGAGGAGCATCCGCACGGCATGCCCGACCGCGAGTTTGACGCCGTCCTCACCCGCGACAAGCCCGTGATCTTCGCCTACCACGGCTACCCGTGGCTGATCCACCGCCTCACCTACCGCCGCGCCGGACACCCCGACATCCACGTGCGCGGCTACAAGGAGATCGGCACCACCACCACGCCGTTCGACATGGTGCTGCGCAACGACCTCGACCGCTACCGCCTGGTCATGGACGTCATCGACCGCGTTCCCGGCCTGGCCGTCCGGGCCCGCGAACGTCCGCCAGCAGATGGCCGACGTCCGCACCCGCCACGACAGCTGGATCCGCGAACACGGCACCGACCTGCCCGAAGTCACCGACTGGAGCTGGCCCCACTGACCAGCCAACGCACCAGGGCCCGTGCTCGCACAACAGCGAGTACGGGCTCTGGTACGTCCGTCGATCCCGGCGGGCATGGCTGGCCTACGACCCGTCCACCCGTGGTCCCGTCAGGACCCGCCGGCTCCCGACTGCCGGGCCATGGCGGCGGCCGCGCGCGGAGTGGGACCGCCGTCGGGGCCGTAGCCGAAGCGGATCAGCACCTGGGGGTAGCTGCGGCAGTGGCGGTTCGGTGTGCCCATCGCCGCCCGAAGGTCCGGCCACTCCATCGCCTGGTGCAGCATCGAGGTCCGTACGCTCTGCCCAGTGGCCACCAGCAGCACCCGCTCCAGGGCCTGTCCAGCCCGCAGCCAGTCGACCCGCCGGTCGTCGGCGGTGTCCAACCGGGCCACCTGGGCGTGTCGTTCGAAGCGCAGTGCGGGCAGGCGCAAGCCCGGCCCCGGGCCGGTGAAGTCACGCATCGGTATCCGGCCGGCCGCGTCAGGGGGGCCGAGTGACGTGATGGGGATGCCGTAGCGAGCCTGCGCTCCCGGCGGTGTGATCCAGGTCCGGGCCTCGGCAGTGCGGTTGGGGTCGGCGGCGTTGCGTGCCTCGGCCAGCGCGGTCAGTTGCAGCAACTCTCGGGTCCCGGTGGGGCCGGGGACGTCGAGGTGCGCGCCTTCGACCCGGGCGGCCGTGACCATGTCGTTCACGATCTGGTCCGGCACCGGTCGGCCGGTGAACGGCATCCGGCTTGTGTGACGCCGCATGACGGCTTCGTACTGGCAGCCGTAGGACGGCGGCCGGTCCGCGGCGGGAAGTGCCAGCCGCACACTGGCCAGCAGGTCGGGGGCGTTCGGGTCTGGCAGTAGTCGTACCACGGGATGCCAGCCCAGGTGGGCCGCGGCGACGCGGAGGTTGAAGACGGCCGCGCCGACGGAGATGTGCTGTGCCCGAAAACGGGGATCGGCCATGGGCAGCCGGCGCGGCTCGACACGGACCGTGATCGCCGGTGCATTCACGTCAATGCCGAACCGCCACGGCTGGGTGTTGTGAATGGATGGCGCCGCGACGGCCGCGGCCAACAGGCTCTCCACAGCGGCCGCGGTGAGTTCGGGTGTCTGCATGACAGCTCCCGGTGGGTGTCGGGTGGCCCGGAGGCCGCTGGATGCCGCAGCGGCGCGTGGTGGCCGCCGCGCGCGTGGATCAGGTGGCGGGCAACGCGGTGGCGAGCAGGACGATGCCGAGGGAGCCGACCAGCGAGGCCACGGCGAGCGTCCGGGCGAGGTCGGGGCGGCACTTGGCGTGGGCCCAGCCGTGTGCCGCCGCCAGAAGCATCACCACGGCGAACAGTCCGAGCTTGGCGGCCAGTGTCCGGCCGTACCCCGGTTCGCTCAGCGAGGCCCAGGTGGCGCCCCTGTGCCAGCCGAGGGCCCAACCGGTGCCCAACTGCATGGGCAGGAACAGGGCTCCGGTCAGGATCCCGAACCGTCGTCCGACGTCGGCGGCGAGGCGGTCCCGTTCCTCCTCGGCGAGGAGACGCCGCGCGAGCGGCAGCACCACCAGCGACAACGCCAGCTGGCCGCCGACCCACAGCACGGCGCCGGTCACGTGCAGGAAGCGCACCAATTGCCACCAGCCGACCGCGCCCATCAGTTCACCTCCATCACGCCCTGCGCCCCGGCCTCGGCGTGGCGCATGTCGTGATCGACGAAGGAGTAGTGGCCGGCCTGCGGGAACACCGCCTCGACGAAGCCGCCCTGGGCCGGGGCCAGGTCGAGGACCTGGGAGCCGCCGGCGTCCGACGGTTTCAGCAGGTAGGTGCCCTCCTTGTAGACGGTGTCGAACATGGCTCCGACGACGTGGAAGGCGATGCCGTCGCTGGGTCCCGCGGCGACCACCCAGAACCGGACCCGCTGACCGGCGCGCGCACTCAGCGGGGCCTTGGCGTACTGGGCGGCGATGCCATTGAACACCCGGGCGTCCGGAGCGTCCTGGCGCATCTTGGCGACCTGGGCGGTGCTGCCCGGTGCGCCGAGGTAGAGCTCGGAGGAGACCAGCAGGTACTCCCGGTCGACCGCGCCGAGGCCGGGCGGGTCGATGATCACCGCGCCGTACATGCCGTTGCCGATGTGCTGGAGCATCGGCATGGCGCTGCAGTGGTAGAGCCAGGCCCCAGCCCGCTGGGCGGTGAACCGGTAGACCAGCCGCCGGCCAGGACCTATGGTGCGCATCGGTCCGTCAGGGGCCAGGGCGCCGGCGTGGAAGTCCATGCCGTGGCCCATCACCGGGTCGTCGTTGACCAGAGTAATCACGAAGACGTCGCCGACCTTGCCGCGCAGGGTGGGCCCGGGCGCGATGCCGCCGAACGTCCACATTTGCTGCCGCAGGCCGGGTGCGACCTCCACCGTCGTGGTGGTGGCGTGCAGTTCGAGCTGGTGCACGGTGGCGGTGTCCGCCGACGGGAGGGCGGCGGAGCGCGGCTGCCAGCCGGCGGAGAAGTTCGCGGCCAGGTCGAGTCCGGGGCCCGCCGAGCCACCGCCCTGGCCGCCGGTGTCCTGCGTGCCGCCCTGCATCGGCATGCCGTTCGGCATCCCAGTACCGCCCCGCGGGTCGGGCGCGGTGGTGCCGGTCACCACGATGTCCAGCGTCATGCCGGCAGCGCGGTGACCCGGGACGGTGCACCATGCCTTCCGGCCGGTGGTGATCGGGCCCAGGTCGAGGGTGGCGGTCTGCCCACTCGCGAGCAGGGCGGTGGTGGGGCCGCCGTCGACGGTGAGGTCATGGCGCTGCGCGTCGTGGTTGGTGACGCTCAGGCGCAGTGCGGTGCCTCGGGGGACCTCGATCCGGGTCGGCAGGATGTGCATGTCCTGGAGGGTGACGGTCACCGTGCGGGTGGCCGTGGCCCGGTCTCCCGCCGGGGCGCTCACCTGCGAACCGCTACCGATGGGGCCGCTGTTAGCCACGAGGACGGCGAGAACGGTCACGATCGCGCCGACCGCGGTGCCGAGCACTGCGGGCGTCCGCAACGGTGTCCGCTGCGGGCCGTCGCGCCGAACCAGCACTGCCACGACGAGGGCGAGGAACCCGGTCGTCGTGGCAGCAGCCAGCGCCGTACCGACCGTGGACGCGGGGTGCGGCAGGGGTAGGACGAGCAGCGCGACGGCGAGGTTGAGAGCGGCCAGGCGGGGCAGCCAGGCCCGTTCCAGGACCGCCCGCAGTTCCGTCCGCTGCCCGGGGCCGCCGGACAGGACCACCGGCAGCAGGTAGGTCAGTGCGCCGACCAGGACCTGGGCGACGAAGCCCAGCAGCAGCATCACCACCAACGTGTCGACGCCGTCCTGCGCGGCCACCGGAGCGCGGGTGGCGATCAGGACGAGGTCAAGCACCACGGCCGTCACCAACCACCCGGCGGACGCCGCCAATGTCCATGCGGCGGCCTTCGAGACGGGCCGGTGTCCGCGCCGCGCGGTGATGGCGAACAGTCGTACGACAAGGACGAGTCCAGCCGCGTACGCGGCGAGTCCGGCCACCGACGCGGCCCGCCAGCCGAGCGCCGGCCCGGCAGCGAACCCGGCGACCGCAACGGTCAGGCCGCCGCCGGTCAGGGCCAGCACCCGGCCGGCCGTCCGCGTGGTGCCCTCGTGCATGCGCACACCCAGGACGGTGGGCCAGAGCATCAGGAGGGTGCCCAGGACAGGCAGGGCGACCCAACCGAACAGAGCGACTTGGATGTGGGCCAGCCGCAGTCCGGCGTACCACCGCGTCCCGGCCGCACCGGTGGCGAGCAGCCCGCCGAACACCGCTCCGGCGACCAACGCCACGGCGCCGGCCCGGTAGAACGCGGCGACCGGTGCCAGCCGGCCGCCCAGCGCCCCCCGGCCCAGCCGGATCAGCACCACCAGGTGCGCCACGAGAGCCGCGACCAATCCGGTGACGGCAGCCACGATCAGCGCCGGCAGGTCGGCCCACACCCCGAGGACGACACCGGCCGCGGCCAGGTTCGCCCCGGCCAGTCGTACGGTGCTCCACCGCTGGTCCGGCCGCCGGGCGTGCAGCATCGCGACGGCGAAGTGCTCGCTCCACACCACGATCGCGGTGGTGGCGGCGCCGAGCAGGAAGAGGTGGATCGCCAGCCAGCGGGCCACCGGCAGCGATCCCTGGGCGGTGGCCGCCAGCAGCGCCAGGGCGGCCCAGCCCGCGACCAGGACGTGCGCCCGCAGGTGACGGGCGCGCACCCCTGACCGCTGGAGCCGGCTGGGACGCGTGCCGTCTTTGGCGTCCGTCCCGGCCTCGGTGTTCGCGGGCTGGAGGAGGGGGAGTTGGCGGCACCCGTCCGCCCGGGGCGTGTCCTCGATGCCGCTCATGACGCGTCTCGCGGGGGCACGGACCGATCACCGTCGCAGTTCCGCGTGGTCAGCCCGGCAAGGAGCTCGGCCAACTCGCGCTGGTGGGGGAAGCTTCCGGGCAGGTAGCCGCACCAGGGCTCCTCGGCGTACGGGTCGCCGGTCAGGCCGTAGGCGCGGGAGCGGGAGCCGCCACAGACCTGACGAAACTCGCAGGCTCCGCACCGGCCGGCCAGCCGGTCGGCGTCGCGCAGACCAGTGAACAGCTCCGAGGTCCGGTAGATCTCGGCCAGCGGACGCTCCCACACGTTGCCCGCGCCCAGCGGCAGGAACCCGCTGGGGTGCACCGTCCCGGTGTGGGAGACGAAGACGAAGCCGCGGCCCGCGTTGACGTCCAGCGGCGGGCGGCGGACCCGGCGTTCACCCGTGTCGAGGCCCAGTTCGGCCGCCCGGTCGCGCAGCTCCCGGTACAGCGGGCCGAGTCGCAGTGCCCTCTCGTGGTCCTCACCGCGGTCGGCGAGGATGCGGCGCTGCAGGGCGACCCTGCGGAAGTGGTGGGCCTCGGTCGTCTTGGCAGGAACGGCCAGGCCGACGTCGTACACGAAGTTCAGCACGTCCTCGGTCTGCTCGGCCGTCAGGGCGCCAAGTGCCGCCCCGCGTCCGGTGGGTACCAGGAAGAAGGCGCTCCACAGCATTGCCGCGTGGGTGTGGACGAGGCGGACGACGTCCGGCAGGTCGTGCAGGTTGTGCTGGGTCACGGTGGTGTTGATCTGCACCTTCATGCCCAGTGCGCGGGCGGTGTCCCAGGCGCCCAGCGTCCAGCGGTAGACACCGGGCACGCCGCGGAAGCCGTCGTGCAGGGCGGGGGTCGAGCCGTCCAGGCTGAGCGAGAGGCCGACCGCACCCGCCTCGTGCACGGCGCGCAGCCGATCGGTGGTCAGGGTCGGTGTGCCGGAGGGCGAGACGGCGACCCTGACGCCGGCCTCGCGGCCGTACGAGATCAGGTCCAGGAGGTCGGGCCGCTGGAACGGGTCGCCGCCGGTGATCACGAAGAGCGGGGCGGGCTGACCGAAGGCAGCCACCTGGTGCATCAGGTCCTTGGGCGCCTCGGTGTCGAGCTCACGGGGGTCTCGATCCGGGACGGCTTCGGCGCGGCAGTGCAGGCAGGCCAGCGGGCAGGCCCGGGTGGACTCCCAGATCACGATGAAGGGCCGCTCCGCGGTGTTCTGGCGTTGCCGCCGGACCGGCTGTCCGGCGCTCCCCGGACGGGGGCCGCCCGCGTGGGCCCGGCCCGCGTCCCGTGTCCCACCCGTCGCGGACGTCCGCACGCCGGTCACCGCCGGCTCCCGAGCGTACGTCCGACCGCTCGCGGGCCGGGGCAGACGTCGCGGACAGCCGGAGCATGACCGCCTCGGAGAACGACGCAGAAGGCGCCGCGCGCTCGCCGCGGCCGTGGGCGGGGATAGCGGCCAGGCTGCCGCAGCGGGCGGTCGTTCATGTGCTGCCTCCGATTCGATCAGCGCCAGCATGCAAGGCGCGAACCGCCCGGTCGGGGCGCCGAGAGGCCCTTGTCATGGGGCCATTGGTCCCTGATCCGGCCGGCCGTGCCGGGCGGCGGCAGGGTGTGGACGGGCACCTCGGCGGCAGGGCGCGGTGGGATCCGGGGCAGGGTGGATGCCGTTCACTCTTCCGAGGCTCACCGCCGGACACGTTCCTGCTGGGGTGGTTGAGCGGGCGGACGCCGTGGAAGGCGACCAACGTCCGCGCCGGACGGGCCCGAAGGTCCCTAGGAAGGCCCATGAACGGTGACGACCATGAGGTACGCGGACGGCAATTCAGCCGCTCCCTGCCATGTGTGCGAAGTGGAAAGACACCTGACCATGAACTCGCCTTCCGTACGGCCACAGGCCGCTGTGCCGCCCGCCGCTTCGAACGGTCGCCGCGCCGCGATGCTGGCGCTCGTCACGATCGGCTTTGCCGTCAACTTCTGGGCCTGGGCGCTGCTGAGCCCGCTCGGCCCGCGCTTCAAGGACTCGCTGCACCTCAGCGCGTTCCAGCAGGCCCTGGTGGTGGCGGTGCCGGTGGTCGTCGGTTCGCTGGGCCGCATCCCGGTGGGCGCGCTGACCGACCGGTTCGGCGGGCGGGTGATGTTCCCGCTGGTGTCGGCCGCCACCATCGTCCCGGTGCTCTACCTGGGGTGGAGCGGCCATGCCTCGCTGGCCGGGCTGCTGGTCGGCGGGCTCTTCCTCGGCATCGGCGGCACCGCGTTCGCGGTTGGTGTGCCGTTCGTCAACGCCTGGTTCCCGCCCGAGCGGCGCGGGCTGGCGATCGGCGTGTTCGGGGCTGGCATGGGCGGCACCGCGATCAGCGCGCTGACCACCGTCAAGCTGGTCAAGGCCGACGGAATGGCCACCCCGTTCACGGTGACCGCCGTCGTGCTCGCGCTGTACGCGCTGCTGGCCGCCCTGCTGCTGCGCGACGCCCCGGGTCGCGCCGCACCGACGGGCTCCATGGCCGCCCGGCTGGCGGACACGCTGCGGCTGAAGGTCACCTGGCAGGCGTCCGCGCTGTACGCGGTGGCCTTCGGCGGGTACGTGGCCTTCTCGGTCTACCTGCCGACCTACCTGAAGACCGGCTACGGGCTGGCGCAGGCCGACGCGGCGAACCGGATGGCCGGGTTCGTGCTGGTCGCGGTCGTGATGCGGCCGGTCGGCGGCTGGCTGTCGGACCGGATCGGAGCGGTGCGTGTGCTCGACTCGGCCCTGGCGCTGGTGGTGCTCGGCGCCGTCGTGCAGGCTTTCACCCCTGCCCTGGCGCCGCTGGGCACGATCGCCTTCCTGCTGATGGCGGCCGCGCTCGGTGCCGGCAGCGGGGCCACCTTCGCCCTGGTCGCGCTGCTGGCCCCAGCGGACAAGGTCGGCGCGGTGACCGGCGTCGTCGGAGCCGCCGGCGGCCTGGGCGGCTTCGTGCCCCCGCTGGTCATGGGCGCCATCTACGGCGCCACCAGCTCCTACGGGTTCGGCCTGGTACTGCTCGCACTGGTCTCCGCCGCGGCGCTGGCCTTCACCACCACCAGGGTCCGCAAGGCCGTCAACCGCCGCTCGGCCCAGCGCCCCGCCACCGTCTGAGCGCCACGGACCAGGGAGGACCACACCATGTGCGAATACTGCGGCTGCCAGACCCTGCCGGCCATCGCCACCCTGACCGCGGAGCACGACGCGGTCGTCAACCTCATCGGCGACGTGCGCGCCGCCCACTCCACGGGCGACGTTCCCCGGATGGCCGCGACGGCGCGACGGATCGCCGCCGTGCTGGCCCCGCACACCGAGGTCGAGGAAGGCGGCCTGTTCCCCGCCCTGGCCCAGGAGTTCCCCGACCAGATCGCGGCGCTGGAGGCCGAACACCGCCGGATCGAGGCCGTCCTCCACCAGGCCGCGGCGGGCACACCAACCGATCCGTCCTGGCCGGAGCAACTGCTGGAGGCATTGGCGATGCTGCGCGACCACATCCTCAAGGAGCAGGACGGAGTCTTCCCCGCCGCCTTGATCAGCCTGGACGCCGAGCAGTGGGAGGCCGTCGACGCCGTGCGCGCCGGCGTCGGTACGGCCCTGAGCCCCACGGGTCGTCCTCGGTGACGCGCTTGCCGTACTTGCCGGTCTTCCAGACGTTACGGAGGAACTGCAGGATCGACAGGCCCAGCAGGAACGAGCCGATGGTGGAGGCGGTGTTCAGCGTGGTGAAGCCGTCCGAGGCCAGGTAGTCGGCGTAGCGGCGGGGCATGCCCTCGACGCCGAGCCAGTGCTGCACGAGGAAGGTGGCGTTGAAGCCGATCGTCAGCGTCCAGAAGGTGATCTTGCCGAGCCGTTCGTCGAGCATTTCTCCGGTGAACTTGGGCTACCAGAAGTGAAATCCGGCCATCGTCGCGTAGATCACCGCGCCGAACAGTGTGTGATGGAAGTGGGCAACGACGAAGTACGAGTCGGAGACGCGGCAATCGAGCGGGGGTGCGGCGAGGATGACGCCGGTGAGGCCGCCGAAGAGGAAGGTGACCAGGAAGCCCGCGGTCCAGAGCATCGGGGCCTCGAAGTTGAGCGAGCCCTTCCACATGGTGCCGACCCAGTTGAAGAAACTTCACCCCGGTCGGAACGGCGATCAGGAAGGTCATGGACGAGAAGAAGGGCAGCAGCACTTGGCCGGTGACGTACATGTGGTGCGCCCACACCGTCACCGAGAGGCCTGCGATGCCGATGGTCGCGGCGATCAGGCCGGAGTAGCCGAACATCGGCTTGCGGGCGAAGACCGGCTTGTTCTCCGAGACGATCCCGAAGAATGGCAGCGCCAGGATGTAGACCTCGGTGTGCCGGAAGAACCAGAACAGGTGCTGCCACAGCATCGCGCCGCCGCTGGACGGCTCGAAGGGGGGTTCGAACTTGCGGTCCGCCTCGCAGCCACGACCACCGCGCCGACTGGCTGCGCACCGGCCAGGCCCTCCAGCACGTCCTCCTCCTGCTGGCCCTCCACGGCCTGCGTGCTTGCATGCTGCACCAGGCCCTGGAATGGCCCGATCTGCGCGCCCGGGTCGCCGACACCTCCCCCTATCGCTGCGCTCCACAGATGCTCATTCGCATCGGTTGCGGCCCGGCCGGCTACCCCACACCACGTCACCACGCCACCACCCTCCTCGAGCAGTACGACCGGCATGCAACCACCACACGGTGACCCACACCCGGTACACCGCCACGAGGGAAGTAGGGCATCCGGCCCTACCGCTCCCCTCGGCAGCGACGGCAGACTGCTCTTTGGACAGATTCGCTGCCAGAGCAGCGGGCACGGCACAACGGAGGCGGCATGACGGAGAACGTGGCAGGTCAGGCGAGCAGCCCGGTCAAGGTGTTCCTCCTCGACGACCACGAGGTGGTCCGCCGCGGCGTGCACGACCTCCTGGTCGCCGAGCCGGACCTGAGCGTGATCGGCGAGGCCGGCACCGTCGAGCAGGCGCTGGCCCGCGTCCCCGCGCTGCGCCCCGACGTCGCGATCCTGGACATGCGCCTGCCCGACGGCGACGGGGTGACGGTCTGCCGGGAGCTGCGCTCGCGCATGCCGGAGCTGGCCTGCCTGATCCTCACCTCGTTCGACGACGAGGAGGCCCTGCTGGACTCGATCATGGCAGGGGCCGCCGGTTACGTCCTGAAGCAGATCAGCGGCACCGATCTGGTGTCCGCCGTCCGTACCATCGCCTCGGGCCAGTCCATGCTGGACCCGGGCGCCACCACCCGGCTGATGGCCAGGCTGCGGGGCGACTCTGCCTCGCAAGCCCCCGACTTCCCCCAACTCACCGACCGGGAGCGGGAGATTCTGGCTCTGATCGGCGAGGGGCTGACCAACCGGCAGATCGGCGAGCGGCTCTACCTCGCTGAGAAGACCGTCAAGAACCACATCTCCCGCCTGCTGGCCAAGCTCGGCGTCGAGCGCCGTGTCCAGGCCGCCGTCATCGCCACGCAGACCCTCGCCGCCCACGACCGCACCACCGGCCGCCCGACCTCGTGACACCCCCACTTGCACCGGGCTGCCAGCAGGGAGGCCGAGCGGGCTACGCGCTCACGGCTGCGGCACGCGCACAGGCGCGGTCAGCGTGTTGGCGCTGGTGCGGCCTGCCAGGTAGTCCCGCACGTTGTCCACGGTGGCGGCGATGATCTGGTCCTGGGCATCCCGGGTGAAGTACGCCTGGTGGGAGGTGACCAGGACGTTGCGAAAGGTCATCAGCCGGGCCAGGGTGTCGTCGGTCATGACTTCCAGGGACTTGTCGAGGTGGAAGAGGCTGGCCTTCTCCTCGTACACGTCCAGGCCGACCCCGTGGAGCCTGCCCGCGCGAAGGGTCGCGACCAGCGCGTCGGTGTCGATCAGCCCGCCGCGGCCGGAGTTGACGAGGATCGCGTCGTTTTTCATCCCGGCGAACGCCGCACCGTCCACGATGTGACGGGTCTCGGGGGTGAGCGGCAGGTGCAGGCTGATCAGGTCGGATTCGGCGAAGAGCCGGTCCGGCTCGACATTGGTCATGCCGAGTTGTTCGCAGGCGGGGGTTCGGGGCCACGTCGCAGCCGAGCAACGTCATGCCGAACCCGTGAGCGATGGTCGTGAAGACGCTGCCGATCTTGCCGGTGCCGACGACGCCGGCGGTGCGACCGTGGAAGTCGCGCCCGAGCAAGCCGTCGGGGCGGAAGTCGAACTCGCGGGCGCGGATGGCGGCCCGGACGATCCGGCGGTTGACGGCGAGCACCAGTGCTCAGGCGAACTCGGCGACGGCGTACGGGGAGTAGGAGGACACCCGGGCCACCGTCACCCCGAGGTCGGCGGCCACCCGCAGGTCGACGTTGTTGTAGCCGGTCGAGCGCTGGGCGATCAGCCGGGTGCCGCCGTCGGCGAGGATCCGCAGGACCTGCGCGTTGAGCGTGTCGTTGACGCTGCTCAGCACGGCCTCGTGCCCGGCCGCGGCGGGAGCGGTGTGCCGGTCGAGGCCGGGTCGAGGCACCGCAGCGAGTGTGCGCCCGAGAAGGCCGACTGGAGCGCCGACTCCAGGGCGGCCCGTTCGTCGGTAAGCACTCCATAAGCGATGGTGTCCACAGGCTTCCTCCCAGCTCGCAGGGTGCCCGGCGGAACGGGGGCGGGCGCTCCGTCAGAGGCTGCGGATCCGCCGGCCGCTCACCTGAGCCGGGACGACGCGGATCCACAGGTCGCGGACGCCCCCGGCCCAGGTCTCGGCGCCGGGCCGCTGCGTGAGCTGCTGGATGGTGGTGGAGTTCGTGACGTGCTCGGCGGTGCCGACGAGCAGGACGCTCCAGCCGTCACGCCGGTGCTCGTCGATGTGGTCGGCCTGGAAGGAGACCTCACTGCCGGCTTCCGGCGCTGCCACGCCCGCTGGGTTCGTCCGGTAGACGACCGTCTGACCGTCGACGAGGTAGTTGACGGGGAACACCCCTGGCCCGGGGTGGACGGGCAGTGCGATCCGACCGATCCCGTGCGTGCCCAGTCGCTCCCAGCACTCCTGGGGCGTGAGCTTCACGAGTACGGGGTGTGCGGATGCTCCCGGCTGCTGCCCTGGTGGTGCATCGCTCCGGCCCTCCACCAGCTGGTGGTAGCTCATTCCGAGGGCGGCCGCGATGTTCACGAAGCCGCTGGGGGAGAAACCGACCCCGAGGTGGAGCAGTTCGTGGAAGTAGCGGGGCGACATGCCGGCTCGGTCGGCCAGCTCTTCCTCGGTGAGACCGAGCTGCCCCCGTCGTACTTCGATCCGGTGAAGAAGGTCTCGGCTGACCGACCTCGTGTGGTGCTGGTTCATGCGTCCTCCTGGAGAACGGCGGAGTCCGTGGTCTGCGCCGGGCCGCCGGTTCGGTTGCCGACCGACAGCGCGTCGGTGCTCCCGCTCAGGTCAAGGACGTCCTCCACCGCTCGCCGCGGCGTCGGAGCCCCGGGCGCGCCGTAGCCCAGGCGCATCACCATCTGGACGTGCCCCGGCCCCTCGGCCGGGTCGCGAAGGCGCCACCTGGTGTCGGCCCACTCCACCGCCTGGTGGAGCACCGAAGCGCGGACCCCGTACAGCGTCGCCAGCAACCAAACCCGCTCCATCGCCTGGCCGGCCCGCAGCCAGTCCATCGGGTGGTCCCCGTGTGTACTGATGACGGCGACCTGCGGCAGTGCCTCGAACCGCTCGGTGTGGGCGGCGGGCCTGGGCGGATGTCCGGTGAAACTGCGCACGGGCACCCTGGCGTCGTGGTCGAGCGGCCCCAACGCCGCTGCCGGGATGCCGTCGGAGGCCGGCTCCTCCAACCGGAGCCAGCCGCGCGTCTCGGCCTGCCGGGCGATGTCCGCGCTGATGCGCTGCTCGGCCTCGGTGGTGAGGGCCAGCACCCGCCGCACTTCAGCCTCTTCCAGCACGCTCAGCGTGGCGCCCTCCGCCGTCGCGGCCTCGATCAGCTCCCCGAGTACGGCTTCGGGCACGTCACGGTTCGCGAACGGCCGACGACTGGAGTGACGGTGCTCGATCGCCGGGTACAGGTCCGGCTCATCGGCCGAGCTTGGCTCCGACAGGTCGAGGACAGCGAGGAGATCCGGGGTCGTCGGCTCCGGGCACAGCGCGACGGTGGCGGCCCGCCCGAGGTGCCGGGCCGCGGTCCTCAGGTTGAACACCGCCGCGCCCACGGAGATGTGCAGGGCTCGACCATCCGGATCGGCCAACGGTACGGCGCGGGCGCGGTCAGCGAAGACCATCAGGCTCCGGTGGTCCGGGGCGGGGCGGAAGCGCCAGGGCTGGCTGTTGTGCAGCGACGGCGCCGCGCCCCCGGCGACCGCGAGCAGCCGCAGTTCCGCGAGGGTCAAGGACGGCACGGTCATCGTGGTCTCCCAAGGAACGTTGTCTTGCCTGATTGGGTCCCTGCCTTCATCGTGCGCCCCGGGGGCGCCCCTTCTCGCGTCGGCAGTCCGTACTCCCACCATGCCCCGCCCGGACTCGGCGGTCATAGGGCCGAAAGGGACCTCCGGACGGCCGATCGACATCGAGGAGTATGCGCGTGTCAGCGGTGAGCGAGCGGGCCGAGGTGGCTGAAGCGGCTGGCCCGGCGCTGGACGCGGTGCTCGTGGCCGCGATGACGGACGGGGCTGGTAGGCCGCGTCGGCCGGCCGAAGAAGAGGCGCTTGACGATCTCGATCAGGGCCAGGTACAGCGCGGTCATCACCGCCAGGGCCAGGAAGAACCCCGCGGGCAGGGCCTGGAAGCCGAGGGCGGGAGCCAGTGGCGACATGGGCAGCACGACGCCGAGCGCGACCACGCCCAGGGCGGCGGCCAGCAGCGGCCAGCTTGGCCGGCTGCGCAGGAAGGGTATGCGCCGGGTGCGGATGGCGAAGATCACCAGGGTCTGGGTGGCCAGCGACTCGACGAACCAGCCCGAGCGAAACAGGGCGGGCCCGGCGTGGAAGATCCCGAGCATCACCCAGAAGGTGAGGAAGTCGAACACCGAGCTCACCGGTCCGAAGACCAGCATGAACCGACGGATGAGCGAGATGTCCCAGTGCGACGGCGCCGCCAGCTGCTCGGTGTCCACCCGATCGGTCGGGATGGTCAGCTGGCTGGAGTCGTACAGCAGGTTGTTCAGCAGGATCTGCGAGGGCAGCATCGGCAGAAAGGACAGGACCAGGGACGCCCCCGCGGCGCTGAACATGTTGCCGAAGTTGCTGGACGTGCCCATGAGCACGTACTTGATCGTGTTGGCGAAGATCCGGCGGCCGCCGGCGACGCCTTCGGCCAGCACGCCGAGGTCCTTCTCCAACAGCACGACGTCGGCGGCGTCCTTGGCCACGTCGGTGGCGGTGTCCACAGAGAGCCCGATGTCGGCGCCGTGCAGCGCGAGCGCGTCGTTGACGCCGTCGCCCAGGAAGCCGACGGCTCGTCCACGCCGCCGCAGCGCTCGCACGATCCGCGCCTTGTCCTCCGGTGAGACCCGCGCGAACACCGTGGACTCCTGTGCCGCCACGGCGAGTTGTTCGTCCCCAAGGGAGGCGATGTCCTGACCGGTCAGCGTGCGACCGACCTTCAGACCGAGGTCGCGGCAGACCTTCTCGGCGACCAAGGGGTTGTCACCGGTGCAGATCTTCACGGCGATCCCGAGCTCGGCCAGGCGGCGCAGGGAGTCGGCGGCGCTGCGTTTCGGAGGGTCGAGGAAGACCAGGAAGCCGGCCAGGTGCAGACCGGACTCGTCGGCCGCGGTGATCGCGGTGGCGGGTCCGGCGGGCCGGGTGGCGACGGCCACCACCCGGCTGCCCGCGGCGAAGAGATCGGTCAGTACGGCGGCCGCTTGCTGGGGGACCTCGGTGCACCGTGCCAGCACGGCTTCGGGTGCGCCCTTGGTCACCAGGATCCTGTTGCCGTCGGGGCGTTGGACGAGGGAGGAGGTGAGCCGGCGCTCGTGGTCGAAGGGCAGTACGGCCAGGCGGCGGTGGTCGTCGGCGACGGCTGCCGTGGCGCCGGGTGCCTGCCAGAGGGCGCTGTCCAGCGGGTTGCCTCCGAGGTGGGCGCCGTCAAGGTCGCCTTCGGTGCCCAGCAGACCGAGCTGGAACACCTCCGCGCTGTCATTGCCGTGCGGGTCGAGGGCGCTCTGGAAGGCGATCCGGCCCTCGGTGAGGGTCCCGGTCTTGTCGGTGACCAGGACGTCCATGTCTCCCAGGTCCTCGATGCACACCAGGCGCTTGACCAGGACCTTGCGGCGGGCCAGCTGCCGGGAACCGGCGGCCAGGCTGGTGCTGACCACGGCGGGCAGCAGCTGCGGGGTGATGCCCACGGCGATGGCCAGCGAGAACAGCAGGGCCTCCAGCAGCGGCCGGTGCAGCAGCATGTTGGTGACGAAGATGCTCGTGGTGAGCACCGCCGCGACCTGGAGCAGCAGCATCGAGAACCGGCGCAGCCCCACCTGGAAGTCGGTTTCCGGCTGCCGCTCCCCCAGGCCCAGGGCGATCCGGCCGAACTCGGCGCGCCCACCGGTGGCGACCACGACCCCGGTGCCGCTGCCCGCGTGGACCACCGTGCCCATCAGCGCGCAGCCGGTCAGCTCGGCCAGGGCCGTGCCGGCGCTGACCGGCGCGGTGTCCTTGTCTGCCGGTTCGGACTCGCCGGTGAGCACGCTCTCGTCGCACTGCAGGGCGGTGGCCTCGAGGAGGCGCAGGTCGGCGGGCACGATCTGGCCGAGGGCCAGGCGCACCACGTCGCCGGGAACCAGGTCGGTGACGTCGACCTCCGCCTCCCGGCCGTCCCGCACGGCGATGACCGTGTGGCGCACGCGCGAGTGCAGCGCCTCGGCCGCGCGCTCCGCGCGGAGCTCGTTGGCGAACCCGAGAGCGACGCTGAGCAGCAGGATCACGCCGATGATCACGGCATCGGTGCGCTCGCCGAAGAAGAACGACACCGCGGCGGTCACCAGCAGCAGGAGCAGCAACGCGCTGCGCAGTTGGCGGGCCAGCACGGTCAGGACCCGGACGTGGTGGGACCGGACGGCGTTGGGACCGGTGGCCGCGAGTCGTTCGCGCGCCTCGCCCGAGGACAGGCCGGTGCGGCGGGTGCGCAGTTCGGCCATTACGTCCTCGACGGGCAGGACGCCGGCCGCCTGTGCGGGCATGCCGCACGGCGCGTCGGCCCGCCCTCGGTCGGCGGGTTCCGGCAGTCGGCGGGTGAGCGCGGTCTGACTCAACGTGCCCGTCCTGCCCTCTCGTCGCGGCCGTGACGAACGACGACGACCGGACAGGGGGCATGCTGCACGCAGTGCTGGCCGACCGACCCGAGCAGCGCGCCGGTGAAGCCGCCGTGCCCCCGGCTTCCCACGACCAGCAGGTCGGCTTCCTGCGCAGCCTCCAGGAGAACCTGTGCCGCGTTACCGCACTGCACGCGTTCCCGGATCTCCACCGGGCGGTCGGCGCCGACCACCTCGGCCACGGTGTCGGCCAGCGCATGGCCGGCCGCCTGGGCCAACCCACCGGGCTCCACCGGAACACTCCAGCCGTAGGTCGCCGGGTACTCCCACGCGGTCACGGCCTCCACCACGCCTCGTGTGACGCGGGCCTGCTCGACGGCCCAGCGCAGCGCCTGCCGGGACGACGGGGAACCGTCGACCCCCACCACGATCCGCCGCTCCTGCGGCACCTCGGATCCCATGTCCGTCTCCTTCGCTCGTCACTGTCGCTCCACACGATGACCGGACCGGCACCCGGCAGCCCAGGGCCGGCCGGCTCCGCAAGCAGGGACCTTCGGCCTGACACGGTTCCGATCAACGTCCCGGGTGGGCTGCCGCCGCCACCGTGCAGCCCGCTACTGTGAACCTGGACCGGTCAGGTACATCAAGGAGGACGCTGGTGGGCGAAGACGGAACCCCATCGCCGCTGCCACAGCTGCGCCTGGATGAGCTGCTGGACGAGTTGCAGGCCCGCATCGACGCCGCGCGCGGCACCCGCGACCGGGTGCACAGCCTGCTGGAGGCGGTGCTCTCCGTCGGCCGTGAGCTCGACCTGACCCAGGTGCTGCGGCGCATCGTCGAGGCGGCCGCCCTGCTGGTGGACGCCCGCTACGCAGCGCTCGGCGTGATCGGGCCCGACGGGCAGAGCCTGTCGCAGTTCCTCACCGTGGGGCTGTCCGAGGAGGAGATCGCCGCAATCGGCCCGTACCCCACGGGCAAGGGCATCCTCGGGGAGCTCATCCGCCACCCGGAGCCGCTGCGGCTGGCCGAGTTGTCCGCGCACAGCTCCTCGTACGGCTTTCCGGCGAACCACCCGCCGATGCGGAGCTTCGTCGGGGTGCCGCTGCGGGTGCGCGAGCAGGTGTTCGGCAACCTCTACCTGACCGACAAGCGCGGCGGTGCCCAGTTCGACACGGACGACGAGACCGTGCTCGCGACCCTGGCAGTGGCGGCCGGTGTGGCGATCGACAATGCGCGGCTGTACGAGGAGTCCCGGCGCCAGCAGCGCTGGCTGCACGCCAGCGCTGAGATCACCCGCAGCCTGTTGTCCGGCAGCCCGCGCGGTGAGGTGCTGGAGCTGATCGCCGAGCGTGCCAGGGAGATCACCGGGGCGGAGCTCGCCGACGTCTCAGTGCCGCTGCCGGGGACGGACCGGTTGACGGTCGAACTCGCCGTCGGCGGGGACACCTGCGTGCGGCGGGGGCTGACCGTCCCGGCCGAGGGCACCCTGTCCGGCGCGGCGTACTCGACTGCCACGCCCGCCACCAGTGCCGATCTTGATGCGGATCCGCGCTTCACCGCCGGGCCGCGCCGTTTCGCCGGTCTGGGCCCGGCCGTCGCGGTCCCGCTCGGCGTGGCGTCCGGCGAGGTCCAAGGGGTACTGCTGTTGGCACGCCCCACCGGAGATCCCACCTTCACCGCGGAGGAGATTGGCCCGCTGCTCGGCTTCGCCGACCAGGCGGCGCTAGCCCTGGAGCTGGCCGCCCGCCGCAGCGACGCCGAGCAGCTGGCGCTGCTGGAGGATCGCGACCGCATCGCGCGTGATCTGCACGACCTGGCGATCCAGCGGCTGTTCGCGACGGGGATGACCCTGCAGAGCGCGGCCCGTTTCATCGATCATCCGGGTGCGGCGGACCGGGTGGTGCGCGCGGTGGGTGACCTGGACGAGACCATCAAGATCATCAGGTCGACGATCTTCGGTCTGCGTGCCCGCGAACAGGACGCCGCCCACAGCCTCCGCGCCCAGGTCGCCCTGGCCGTCGGCGAAGCACAGGAAGCCCTCGGCTTCGCACCGCAGCTCAGCATGGAGGGGCTGCTCGACACCGACGTGCCCGCCGAGTTGGCCGAGCAGGTGATGGCCGTGCTGCGGGAGTCGCTGAGCAACGCCGCCAGGCATGCCCGCGCCGACCGGGTAGAAATCGTCCTGAGGGCCACCGGAACGGACGTGGTCCTCACCGTCACCGACAACGGCGTCGGCCTCCCCCCCGACGGACGCCGCAGCGGACTGCGCAACCTGGCCGAACGGGCAGAGAAGATGGGCGGCACGTTCGAGGCCCTTTCGCCGGACGGCCACGGAACCCGGCTGATGTGGCAGGCGCCGCTGACCGGGGCGTAGCCCGCCGGCCGGCGGTCACCACCGTCGGGTCATCGCTACTCGGCCGCCGCCATCGCCGCCAACCGTCGGCCCGTCACCAGTTCGCAGCGCAGGTGCACGGTTCCGGCTCCCGGTGTCGCGGTGGCGTGCCCGAGGACGGTGACGCTCCAGCCACTGCCGTCCGCCTCGCTGAGCTCACTCGCCTCGAAGGCCACCACCGCACCGTCGACCGCCCGTGCGAGGCCGGCCGTGACCGGCACCCGCAGCAGCAGCGACCCGTCGCTGTCGAGGCGGAAGCGGACCGGCAGCACAGCGGGGAGCGCGCCGACCGTGTACACCAGCCGCCCCACCTGCCGTCCTGCCAGCAGAGCCAGCCACTGCTGCTCGCTGACCGCTTCGCGTTCGAGTTCCATACCCTCGATGCTCACCTCTGCAGGGATGACCGGACGAGGGCCGGACGTCCCCTTGCCCCCGTCCAGCAGGCCCTCGCTCCATCGCCACCGACGACGCCGCCACCGGATGGACGACGGGGGTCGAGGCCACCCTGCCCGCCGAACGACCGCCGAGCCAGGACTGAACGGCCCTGCAGCGCCCACATGGGCGGACGGGCAGCGCAGCACCGGCCGGACCACCCAAGCTGGCCTCTGCGGCGCGGTTCGACCGATCCCGTTCCACCACGGGGCATCGAGGGACCAACGGCCCTGTGACCAGGGATGTTGGGCCCAGGCACGACGGTGGTGCGGCGCTTAGCGTTCGGTGTCATGGAAAACGAGGAGAACGCGGACGCCGGAGCCAGAGGGGGGCACGGCTGGCCGCTGGCCGCCCGGCGGCTGCTGACGCGCAGTGAGGTCTCGGCTGACGGCCGGGCCGTGTTCGGCACCGGCGACGCCAGGTGGGAGGGCTTTTACCGGGACCGCTGGTCGCACGACAAGGTGGTGCGTTCCACCCACGGGGTCAACTGCACCGGGTCCTGCTCCTGGATGGTGTACGTCAAGGAGGGGATCATCACCTGGGAGCACCAGGCGACGGACTACCCCTCGATCGGCACTGACTGCCCCGAGTACGAGCCGCGCGGCTGCCCGCGCGGTGCGTCGTTCTCCTGGTACACCTACTCGCCCAGCCGGGTCCGCTACCCGTACGTGCGCGGCGCGCTGCTGAAGCTGTGGCGTGAGGCCCGGGCGCGGCTGGGCGACCCGGTGGCGGCCTGGGCCGAGATTACCGGCGACCCGGCCAAGGCCCGCGCCTACAAGCGGGCCCGCGGCAAGGGCGGCCTGGTGCGCGCCGACTGGGCCGAGGTCACCGAGCTGATCACCGCCGCCCACGTCCACACCATCAGGGCCTTCGGCCCGGACCGGGTGGCCGGTTTCTCCCCGATCCCGGCGATGTCGATGGCGTCGTTCGCGGCGGGCTCGCGCTTCATGTCGTTGATCGGCGGCACGCTGCTGTCCTTCTACGACTGGTACGCGGATCTGCCGGTCGCCTCGCCGCAGGTCTTCGGTGACCAGACCGACGTGCCGGAGGCCGCGGACTGGTGGAACGCGGGCTACCTGATCATGTGGGGTTCCAACATCCCCGTCACCCGGACCCCCGACGCGCACTTCCTGACCGAGACCCGCTACAACGGCACCAAGGTCGTCGCGGTCAGCCCCGACTACGCCGACAACGTCAAGCACGCCGACGAGTGGCTCGCCCCGCACCCCGGCACGGACGGCGCGCTTGCGATGGCGATGGGCCACGTGATCCTTCGCGAGTTCCTCGTCGACCGCGAGGTGCCGTACTTCACCGACTACCTGCGGCACTTCACCGACGCGCCGTTCCTGGTGACCCTGCGCGAGCACAAGCAGCACGGCCTCGTCCCGGACGGGTTCCTGACCGCAGCCGACCTCGGACACGACACGGAGCACGCCGAGTCCAAGACCGTGCTGATCGACGCCACCACCGGCGAGCCCGTCGTACCGAACGGCTCGCTCGGCTTCCGCTGGGGGAAGGCGGAGAAGGGCCGCTGGAACCTGGATCTCGGCGACACCGTACCCGAGCTGAGCCTGCTCGGACGTGCACAGCAGGCGGTGGCGGTGGCACTGCCCCGCTTCGACGAGGGCGCCACCGAGGGCGGGTCCGTCATGGTGCGCGGAGTGCCGGTACGCCGGGTCGGTGGCCGGCTCGTGACGACCGTCTTCGACCTGATGCTGGCGCAGTATGGCGTGCACCGCGACGGGCTGCCCGGCACGTGGCCGGCGTCCTACGACGACGCGTCCGAGCCGTACACCCCCGCCTGGCAGGAGACGATCACGTCCGTGCCCGCGGAGCAGGCGGCCCGGATCGCCCGGGAATTCGCCCGCAACGCCGAGCGGACACGGGGCCGTTCGATGATCGCGATGGGTGCGGGCACCAACCACTGGTTCCACTCCGACACGATCTACCGGGCATTCCTCGCGCTGACCACGATGACCGGCTGCCAGGGTGTCAACGGCGGCGGCTGGGCCCACTACGTCGGCCAGGAGAAGGTCCGCCCGCTGACCGGCTTCCAGCATCTGGCGTTCGCCTTCGACTGGCAGCGGCCCACCCGGCACATGGCCGGCACCTCCTACTGGTACGTCAACACCGACCAGTGGCGCTACGAGGCCTTCGGCCCCGACGAGTTGGCCTCGCCGCTGGGTGAGGGCCGCTTCAAGGGCAAGGCGTTCGCGGACTCCCTCGCCCAGGCGGTGCGGCTCGGCTGGACGCCCGGCCACCCCGGCTTCGACCGCAACCCGCTCGACCTCGCCGACGAAGCGGCCGCGCGGGGACTCCCGGTAGCCGAACACATCGTCGAGGAGCTCAAGACGAACCGGTTGAAGTTCGCCGTCGAGGACCCCGACAACCCGGCCAACTTCCCCCGCGTCCTGACGGTGTGGCGGGCCAACCTGCTCGGCTCCTCGGGCAAGGGCAACGAGTACTTCCTGCGTCACCTGCTCGGCACCGACGCCGCCGTCCGTTCCCAGGAGACACCACCCGAGCACCGGCCGGAGGAGGTCGTCTGGCACGAGGAGGCCCCCGAGGGCAAGCTCGACCTGCTGGTCACCATGGACTTCCGGATGACCTCGACCGGGCTGCTGTCCGACGTGGTCCTGCCGGCGGCGACCTGGTACGAGAAGGACGACCTGTCCAGCACGGACATGCACCCCTTCGTACACGCCTTCACCCCGGCCATCGCCCCGCCCTGGCAGGCCCGCACCGACTACAACACGTTCCTGACCATCGCCGACAAGTTCAGCGAACTCGCCGCCGAGCACCTGGGAAAGCGCACCGACGTCCTGGCCGTACCGCTCCAGCACGACACTGCCGACGAGCTCGCCCAACCCGGCGGAGTCGTACGGGACTGGAAGGCCGGCGAGTGCGAGCCGATACCCGGGCGGACCATGCCGAGGCTCGTCACCATCGAGAGGGACTACGCGGCGGTCGCGCAGAAGATGCGAGCGATCGGCCCCCTGCTCGACACCCTCGGCACGACCACCAAGGGCGTCACCGTCCACCCGGACCGCGAGCTCGACGAACTGCGCCACCGCTGCGGCACGGTCCGCGAGGGCATGGCCGCCGGCCGCCCCTCCCTGGCCACTGCCTCCGATATGTGCGAGGCGATCCTCGCCCTGTCCGGCACCACCAACGGCCGCCTGGCCACCGAGGGCTTCCGCGAACTCGAACGGCAGACCGGCAGCGAGGGACTGGTGGAACTCGCCTCGGAACGGGAGGCGGAACGGATCACGTTCTCCGACACCCGCACCCAACCCCGGTCGGTCATCACCTCGTACGAGTGGTCGGGTTCGGAGACCGGGGGCCGGCGCTACTCGCCGTTCGTCATCAACACTGAGCACAAGAAGCCCTGGCACACCCTCACCGGCCGCCAGCACTTCTTCGTCCAGCACGACTGGATGGCCGAACTCGGCGAACAACTACCGGTGTACAGGCCGCCATTGAACGCCATCCGGCACTACGGCGACGAACACCTGCACGAGGGCGACCGGGCTGAGGTCACCGTCCGCTACCTGACCCCGCACTCGAAGTGGTCCATTCACTCGAACTACCAGGACAACAAGCACATGCTCGACCTATCCCGCGGCGGTCCGGTGATCTGGATGTCCACCGCCGATGCCGAGAAGATCGGCGTCAAGGACAACGAGTGGATCGAGGCGTACAACCGCAACGGCGTCGTCGCCGCCCGCGCCGTGGTCACGCACCGCATGCCCGAGGGCACCGTGTACATGTACCACGCCCAGGACCGCAACGTGAACGTGCCGAAGACCGAGGTCAGCGGCAAGCGAGGCGGCATCCACAACTCGCTGACCCGCCTGCTGCTCAAGCCGACCCATCTCGCGGGCGGCTACGCGCAGTTCACCTACGCCTTCAACTACTACGGCCCGACCGGCAACCAGCGCGACGAGGTCACGGTCATCCGCCGTCGTTCGCAGGATGTGGAGTACTGACATGCGCGTGATGGCACAGATCGCGATGGTCATGAACCTCGACAAGTGCATCGGCTGCCACACCTGCTCGGTCACCTGCAAGCAAACGTGGACCAACCGCACCGGCGTCGAGTACGCCTGGTTCAACAACGTCGAGACCAAACCCGGCGTCGGCTACCCGCGCCGCTACGAGGACCAGGATCAGTGGAAGGGCGGCTGGATGCTCGACAAGCGCGGGCGCCTCGTACTGCGCTCCGGAGGCCGGGTCAAGCGGCTGTTGTCCCTGTTCTCCAACCCTGACCTGCCGGGCATCGAGGACTACTACGAGCCGGTCACCTACGACTACGACAACCTGGTCAGCGCCCCCGCCGGACCGGACATGCCCGTCGCCCGGCCCCGCTCGGTCCTCACCGGACGGCCCACCGCAATCACCTGGGGCGCCAACTGGGAGGACGGACTCGGCGGTGCACCCGAACACGCCTCTGGCGACCCCAACCTGAGCGGTGAGTGGGCGCGGAAGGTGAAGTTCGAGTTCGAGCAGACCTTCCTGTTCCACCTGCCGCGCCTGTGCGAGCACTGCCTCAACCCCGCGTGCGTCTCGGCCTGCCCGTCCGGTGCGATGTACAAGCGAGTGGAGGACGGCATCGTCCTGGTCGACCAGGACCGCTGCCGCGGCTGGCGGATGTGCGTCACCGCCTGCCCGTACAAGAAGGTGTACGTCAACCACGCCAGCGGCAAGGCCGAGAAGTGCACCTTCTGCTTCCCGCGCATCGAGGCCGGCCAACCCACCGTCTGCTCCGAGACCTGCGTCGGCCGGCTGCGCTACCTCGGGCTGCTGCTCTACGACGCCGACCGCGTCGGCGAGGCCGCGGCCACCCCCGACGAGACGAACCTGCTGGACGCGCAGCGCGGCGTCTTCCTCGACCCCTCCGACCCCGAGGTGATCGCGGCGGCACGCAAATCCGGGATCCCGGAGGACTGGCTGGAGGCGGCCCGCCGCTCCCCCGTGTACGACCTCGTCATGCGCTACATGGTGGCGCTGCCTCTGCATCCGGAATACCGAACCATGCCGATGGTCTGGTACGTGCCGCCACTGTCGCCCGTCCTGGACGCCGTCAGCGCGGCGGGCGGGAACCAGGACGACCCCGACCACGTCTTCGCCGCCGTCACGCAGCTGCGCATCCCGCTGGAGTACCTCGCGGAGCTCTTCACCGCCGGGGACACCGACGTAGTGGCCGGCGTACTGATGAAGCTCACCGCCCTGCGCTCCTACATGCGTCAGCGCACCCTCGGCGAGGCCGGCGACGAGACCGCGCTCAAGGCCGTCGGGCTCACCGCCCGCGAGGCGCAGGACCTGCACCGGCTGCTGGCCGTCGCCAAGTACGCCGACCGCTACGTCGTCCCCGCCGCCCACAAGGAGGACGCCGCCGGGCTGAGCGCCATGTCGGACCGCTGCCCGGTCGAAACCAGCGGTGACCCGTCGTCCGGCGGTTCGAACCGCCGCGTGATGCTCGGCATCCCCACCCTGCGCCGCAGCGCCGGAGGTACTCGGTGAAGCCGCTGCGCACCCTCGTCCAGCCCGCGGTCCGCCGCCCCAGCCGCCCCGCACACCTCACGGCCGAACAGACCGCCGAACGCGCGTTGCTGCTGCGCCTGCTGTCCCTGATGCTGCAGTACCCCGACGCCGGACTGACCGCGGCCCGTCCCTCGCTCACCACCGCCGTCCGGGAACTGTCTCCCTCACCCGCGGCCGAGCAACTGGCGGAATTCACCGCCTGGTTCAGCGATGCGGACCCGGAGGAACTGGAACGCCACTACGTCGAGGTCTTCGACCTGCGCCGCAAGTCCAGCCTCTACCTCACCTACTACCTGCACGGCGACACCCGCCGCCGCGGCATGGCCCTGCTCACCCTCGCCCAGAGCTACCGCGCCGCCGGCTGGACCGTCGACGGCGGCGAACTGCCCGACCACCTGCCCGTCGTCCTGGAGTTCGCGGCCCTGGCCGGCCCCGGCGCGGGCGAGGCACCGCTGCGCCGCCACCGGCGCGGACTGGAGCTCATCCACCACTCGCTCACGGACTTCCACTCCCCCTACGTGAACCTGCTCGGCGCGCTGCTCACCCTCCTTCCGCCACCGACCGCCGCCGACCTCGAAGCAGTGGCCCGGCTGGCCGCGGAAGGACCGCCCACCGAGGACGTGGGACTGGACCCGTACAGCGGCGAACTGTTCGCACCGCCCCAGACGTTCGTCCCACCACTGCCGGCGCCCCCGAGCATAGTGCCGCCCCGACCGGTCACCGCGCCGGCCGCCACCCACGACCCGGAGCCCGCCCGATGAGCGCCCCCATCCACCCGCTCGCCGCCGCCACCGGCGGAACCGACCTGCTGCTCTGGGTCGCCTACCCCTACGTCTGCCTCGCCGTCTTCGTGGTCGGACACGTCTGGCGCTACCGACAGGACCAGTTCGGCTGGACCTCGCACACCAGCCAACTCCTGGAGAAGAGCTGGCTGCGCTGGGGCAGCCCGCTCTTCCACCTGGGCGCCTTCGCCGTGATCGGCGGCCACGTCGTGGGCTTGGCTGTGCCCGCCTCCTGGACCGAGGCGGCCGGCATCAGCGAGGACTCCTACCACGCCACCGCCGTCGCCCTCGGCTCCGTCGCCGGCACGGCCATGGTCACCGGACTGGGCATGCTGTGCGCCAGACGCCTGCTCACCCGCCGGATCCGCCTCACCACCAGCCGCAGCGACCGGCTGCTGTTCCCTCTGCTGTCCGCCACCGTGCTGCTCGGCATCAGCGCCACCACGGTGCACAACGTCCTCGGCGGCGGCTACGACTACCGCTCCACCGTCTCGGTCTGGTTCCGCGGCCTGTTCGCCCTGCACCCCAGGCCCGAGGCCATCGCCGGAGCACCGCTGCTGTTCCAACTGCACGCCCTCACCGCCTGCCTGCTGTTCGCCGCCTGGCCCTTCACCCGGCTGGTCCACGTGTGGAGCGTCCCGATCGGCTACCTGGTCCGCCCCTACCTCGTCTACCGCCGACGTGCCCAACCGACGAGGCGTCCCAGCCGGAGCACAGCGGCGCGCCGCCAAGCCTGAGCCTGAGGCAGACCCGACGGACGATCACCAGCGCATGAGGAGCACCGAATGAAGAGATGGATCGACGCGGTGAAGGACGAACTCGGCATCGACCTCGACGTCGACGTCAACGATCTGCTCGACATGACCCGGATCGTCGCCCACGAGGTGGCCCGCCCCGCCGCTCCGTTGACCGCGTTCCTGGTCGGCTACGCGGCCGCCCGCAGCGGCGGTGACCCCCAAGCGGTCACCGAAGCCAACCGCACGGTCTCCCGACTGGCCGAGCACTGGACGGCGAAGCAGCCCGAGGACGCGGGGACGGCATGAACCACCTGACACTCCCCAACCGCGCCGAGCACGGCACATCGCACCGAACCGAACGCGGCGTACGGAGCATGACTTGGGAACAGGCGCGGACAGCTGCCCAGAACAGCGCCGAAGGCCCGCTGCCCGCCGTCTCCCGCCTCCTCCCTGAGGCCCTCGGCCACGCCCTCGCCGAGCCACTGACGGCGCTCACCGACCTGCCACCGTTCGACACCTCCGCGATGGACGGCTGGGCGGTGGCCGGACCGGGCCCGTGGCGGCTGCGCGACGGCGGCATCCTGGCGGGCGCCGCGCCGGCCGTGCCGCTCGACCGCGGAACCGCCGTACCCATCGCCACAGGCGCTCCCCTGCCTCCCGGCGCGACGGCCGTCCTGCGCTACGAGCACGGTGGCCTGGCAGCATCCGGCGGCGATGTCCTGCACCACCTCACCCCGGACCTGGCCCCGAACCGCGACGTCCGGCCCCGCGCTCAGGAGTGCCGCCACGGTGACGTGCTCCTGCCTGCCGGCACGACCGTCACCCCCGCCGTGCTGGGCCTGGCGGCGGCCGCCGGCTACGACCGGCTGAGAGTTCACCGTCGACCTACCGTGGAACTCCTCCTCCTCGGTGACGAATTGCTGACTTCGGGCATCCCGGTCGCGGGTCGCGTCCGCGACGCCCTCGGTCCCCTGCTGCCGCCCCTACTGCGGAACGGCGGCGCCGACGTGGTCGGGGTCCACCGGGTGGGAGACGACCTCGGGCTGCTCGCTGACGCGCTGCGCGGCTCGCGCGCCGACATCGTGATCACCACCGGCAGCACCGCCGCCGGGCCGGCGGACTTCCTGCACCGCGCGCTCACCGAGACGGGTGCCCGGCTACTGGTCGACTCCGTCGCGGTACGCCCCGGCCACCCGATGCTGCTCGCCGAAATCACACCCACCGTCCACGGCCGGACCCGCACGCTGGTCGGCCTGCCCGGCAATCCGCTCGCCGCCATGGCAGGCACGCTGACCCTGGCCCAGCCACTGCTCCGACGGCTGGCCGGCCGAACGGACTCACCCCACCAGGTCACCGCCGCCGCCAACCTACCGGGCCACCCGCGGGACACCCGCCTAGTGCCGGTGGCGCTCAAGGAGTCCACCGCAAGCCCGCTGCCGTTCGACGGCCCGGCCATGCTGCGCGGACTGGCCCTCGCCGACGGTCTCGCCGTGGTACCGCCGGGCGGTGTGCCTGCCGACACCGTCGTCGAGGTACTGGGCCTGTCCGGCAACTGACCACAACCACCGGACAACTCCGTCCACGCCCTCAACGGCGTCAGATATGCCGGCGCCTCAGTGAACACGACGAGTGGATGGCCCTGCCGGAACCGGCCACGCGCAATGCGTGCACAACTCCCCGACCGCAAAGATCAGCGGCACTTCCGAACGGTGAACCGCCAGCGCGGATCGCAGCTGCGCGCAGTCCGCTCCACCATGAAGCCTTCCCAGAACGGACGGCCACCGGAAACACGCCAGCGGCAGTTCCTGGAACAACGCCAGCGGAACATTAGCCGCGAAGATCTGACCCAACCGAAGCCAGCGCATTTCCTGGCTGAGCATCGCGACCCCAAGCCGATAGCACATAGACGCAGAGCAAGCTGCTCAGCGACCGTGACCCGAGGGCTTGGCAACGCTTTCCGGCTACGAAGAGCTTTCCTTGTCGCACTTTCAAGGGGTGACAGCAGCTCAGCGAGCACGGCCAGGTTCTGGTGATCGCGTGGTGGTCGCACCGGAACGATCACTCGACCGAACTGCGAGCGAGGATTCAGGCCCAGAAATTCGAACAAATCTGCACGGATCAGTCACCGACGGGGCAGATCACGCATGGTGCCCGTCAACTCGACGGCAACATGTCACCCATTCAGGAGAGCTGAGGTCCTCCGACCGCGAGGCACCACGCTTGACCATCCAGCCTCAACTCCAGCCTGACTGCGGCGAGTTGTTTAGCACCGCCCACCATCAGGCGGCGTTCCCAGGCCGGTCAGGGGGCGTCCACCATGCGACCACCACCCCGCGACACGCACAAAAAGGCGCTTCCATCATTCCGATGGAAGCGCCCTCCGACCTGCGAAAACTCGCGGTCGGGACGACGGGATTTGAACCTGCGACCCCTTGCCCCCATCGGCCGCCGTCGAAGTCGTCGACGGCGGCCGGTGCCGGATGCCGCGGGTGGTTGCGGCGGGGGAGAGTCAGCCGGCCCGGTTCAGGGCAGTGGTGGCCTTCGTGCGGTGGTCGAGGTGGCTGGTGACGTCGACGACGCCGTCCACGCCGCGGCACAGGCGCTCGACCACCGCCGCCTGGCCGCCGTGGCCGAGCGCGCCGGTGAGGGTCACGCGGCCGTCCTGCACCCGGACGTCCACGGTGTCCGGGTCGATGCCCAGGAGGCGGCGCAGGACCTCGGCGCGGATCTCCTCGCGGATCGCCGCATCGTGGCGTAGGAACACGCGGAGCAGGTCGCTGCGGCTGACGATGCCCACCAGGCGGCCGGCCTCGTCGACGACGGGCAGGCGCTTGACGCGCTCGCTCTGCATCAGGCGGGCCGCTTCGACGACCGTCCACTCCGGGCGCGCGCACACGGCCGGGGTGGTCATGAGGCCCACGGCGGTGGTCGCCCGGCTGCGGGCGCGCTCGCGGGGCGGCAGGTCCGGGGTGAGCAGCAGGCCGGCGGGGTCCTCTTGGGCCGCTTCGTTGAGCAGCAGGTCGGCTTCGGAGACCAGGCCGAGTGGCCGGTCCTCGTGGTCCAGGACGGGCACGGCGGTGATGTCGTGCTCGGCGAGCAGTCGGGCGATCTCCTTGAAGCCGGTGTCGGGCCGTACGTGCACGACGGCCGGGGTCATCAGTTCTCCCACGATCCGGTGTCGCATGGTCGGTTCGCTCCTTTCCGATCGGCGGCGCGGCCGCGCGTCTGGTGCTGGGTGTGCGGGTCAGTCGTTCCGGTGGCGGACCACGACGACGGGGCAGGGCGCGTGCTGGACGCAGTGCTGGCCGACCGAGCCGAGCAGGGCTCCGGCGAAGCCTCCGTGGCCCCGGCTGCCGACGACCAGGAGGTCGGCGCCGCGGGCCGCGTCCAGCAGGCACGCCGCGGCGCCGCCCTCCTGCACCCGGGTCCTGATCTCAACCGGGGCGTCGGAGCCGGTCGCCTCCGTGACGCTGTCGTCGAGGGTCTTCCGCGCGATGCCCGGGAGATCCTCGTAGGCCTCGATCGGCACCGTCCAGCCGGTGGCCACCGGGTGCTGCCACGCGATCAGGGCCTCCACTACGGCCTCCTGTATGCGGGCCTGGCCGATGGCCCATCGGAGTGCGTCGACCGATGCCGGCGATCCGTCGACACCGACCACGATCCGCTGCTCCGGTCCGGTCTGCTCGCCCATGTGCCTTCTCCTTCGTGTTCTCGTTGGTCTCAACCATCGGCACTGCTGGCGAAGTTGCGAAGGACCGAACGGGTCCCGGAGGCCGGGACCTTCAGCCCGGTCCTTGCCCGGCACAGGAATGTGAGTTCTCTGCCGAGGGCGATGCCGTGCGGTGCGGTCTTGGGCGTGACGGTCCCGCCCGGACCGTGTGAGCGGCCGAGGTCGGGATCCACGCCATGCCCCTCAGCGCCCCTTGCACGGGGACGACGATCAGCGGGCACTCCGCGTGCTCGACGAGGGCATGGCTCACCGACCCGAGGAGCAGGCCCCGGAAGCCGCCGAGGCGACGCGAACCGACGACGAGACACAGGGCCCGAGCAGCCTCGCCCAGCAGTGCTCCCACGGGGCGCCCGAACACCACTTCGTGTTCGACCTCGACTCGCGGATCGCGCTTGCGCAACTCGCCGGTTGCACGGAGAAGCTCGGCCTCAGCCCGGCCCGCAGCCTCCGTGTGCGCGGCGGAGGTCCGCCCTGGACGGGCCCGGCAGACCTGGAGCACGCGCAGCACGGCACTGTGTGCCGCGGCCTGCGCGAAGGCGAGTTCCAGAGCCACCAGGGAGCCCGGCGATCCGTCCACTTCGACGACGACCAGCGGCCTGGGGGCATTCACGGCGGTATCCGCCTCGCGGACGACCGCCACCGGGCAGGGGGCGTGGGAGCTGAGCGGGACACCGATCGGCGGGAGCGTGAACACCTGCTCGGCAACCGGCCTGCGCTTGCCTCCGACCACCAGGAGCGAGGCGTCCGCGGCCTGCTCCAGCAGCCCGCGCGCCTGCGGCCCGTCGACCGCGCGGGTCTCGGTCTCCACACTGGGGTGCCACTGCTCGACGAGCTTGCGCGCCTGCGCCAGGACGATGTCGCCCCGCCCCGGAGGTGATCGTCCAGCAGCCGCGGGGGTCCCCACCCTGATCGGTCTGCGGTCACTCCAGGACGGCGACCAGCCGCAGAGCCCGGCCGGTGCGGGCGGCCTCGTCCGCCGCCCAGGTCACGGCTCCATGACTGGCCGCGGAGCGGCCGACGCCGACGACCACGGGCCCGAGCAGGGCCACGGGCTCGGGCCCGGGCGCGGGCACGGCGGGGGTCGGTCCGCGACTGTTCATGGGTCTCCTCCTCGGGTCCTGCGATAGGTGTCCGCCCGATCAACCCTTCCTTCGCGCACGCTGTTCGACAGGGTCCACGTTGCCCCGCGGCAGGGCCCGAAGGTCCCGGTCCACCGGTCCCGCGAACCCGGGATGCCACCGGGACCGTCGTTCCGCCACCGGTGACCAATGGCCCAACGACCCGCCGGCCGGCCCGGGAGCAAGCTGTCGTTCGCACCCCCGATCGATGGACTCGATCGCCCGGCACCAACCGCCGGGATCGCTGCTCATCCAGCCGATGGCGGTTCACTGCACGGCAGTTGAGGAGACCTCCGATGCCCAAGGCCCACCTGGTCGGAGGCGGCATCGCCGCCCTGTCCGCAGCAACGTTCCTCATCCGGGACGCGGGTTTCACCGGCGACGACATCCACCTCTACGAGGACCAGGGGGTGGTCGGCGGCAGCCTGGACGCGGGCGGTACGCCCGAGACGGGGTACACGATGCGCGGCGGCCGGATGTTCGAGGCCCAGTTCCGCTGCACGTACGACCTGCTATCCGGCATCCCGTCGCTGGACGACCCGTCGAAGTCGGCCACGCAGGACATCCTCGACTCGCACGACGAGTCCCCCTGGGACGACACCGCCCGGCTGGTGCGGGCGGGCGGCGAGATCTGCGACGGACACGCCATGGGCTTCTCCGAACGTCACCGGCTCGAACTGGTCAAGTGCCTGGCCACGCCCGAGCGGCTGCTGGACGGCAAGCGCATCACGGACTGCTTCGACGAGGGCTTCTTCACCACCGACTTCTGGTACATGTGGTGCACCACCTTCGCGTTCGAACCCTGGCACAGCGCCATCGAGTTCCGGCGCTACCTCAAGCGCTTCGTCCACCTCTTCCCGGAGTTCCAGACGATGTCCGGGATCTACCGGACCCGCTACAACCAGTACGACTCGATCGTCCGCCCGCTCACCGCCTGGCTCCTGGAGCAGGGAGTCCACCTTCACACCGGCCGCCGGGTCGCGGACCTGGCCTTCCGGCGCGGGCCGGGAACGAGCGTCGAGCGCATCCACTTCACCGGCGCGCACGCCGACATCCCGGTCGCCGAGGAGGACCTAGTGTTCGTCACCAACGGATCGATGACCGCCGATTCCGTCCTCGGCTCCCACACCGCCCCGCCGGCGAGCCCGAACACCTCTCTCAGTCCCGACTCCTTCCTGCTGTGGCACCGGATCGCCCGTGGCCGCGACGACTTCGGCAACCCCGCCGTCTTCGATCACCACCCGGACGAATCCACCTGGGAGTCCTTCACCGTCACTGCCAAGGACCCCGCCTTCCTCGACTGGATGGAGAAGTTCACCGGCCGCCCGACCGGCCGCGGCGGCCTGCTCACCCTCACCGACTCCCCGTGGCTGCTCACCGTCGTCGTCAACCGCCAGCCGGTCTACCAGCAGCAGCCCGAAGGCGTATCCGTGTGGTGGGGCTACGGCCTCTTCCCCGACAGGCCCGGCACCTTCGTCAAGAAGTCGATGCGGGAGTGCAGCGGCGCGGAGATCCTCCAGGAAGTCCTCCAGCACCTGGCCGTGGACCCCGACACCGCCGAGAAGATCACCGGGACCTCGACCGCCATCCCCTGCCTGATGCCGTACATCACCAGCCAGTTCCTCGCGCGCAGTCACGGCGACCGGCCGCAGGTGGTCCCGAAGGGCTCCACCAACCTCGCCTTCATCGGCCAGTACGCCGAGGTCCCCGACGACGTCGTCTTCACCGTCGAGTACTCCGTACGCACCGCCTGGGCCGCCGTCGCACAACTGCTCGACCTCGACCGGCAGCCCCCGGCCGTCCACGAGGGCCACCACGACCCGCACGTCCTGGCTGAGGCCCTGCACACCATGCACCGCAAGTAGCCCGCCCGGCGCGCCCGGGGGAGGCGGGCACCGCCCGCCTCCCCACTCCACCCGCACGACCCGGCCCGGCGCCTTGGAGCCCGGCGCCTCAAGGCCCGGCCGACCGTCCTGTCCCGGCGCCACAGAACGACCGATCCACCGTGAGGTCGACAAGGAGAGCTAGCCATGGCCGTCCATCACCCGCACCTCCCCCGGTTCACCCACCGTCTCACCACGGGCTGGCGCCCGGTCGCGACCCGGCGCTCCCCGGAGGCATCGGGCGCCGTCGCCCTGACCACCGGAACAGGGCTCGCCATCGCGGGCGCCAGGATCACCGTCGGCTTCGTCTTCCTCTGGGCCTTCCTCGACAAGACGTTCGGCCTCGGCTACGCCACCGGAGAGGCCGGCTCCTGGCTCAACGGCGGCTCCCCGACGAAGGGCTTCCTCAGCCACGTCTGGGCCGGTCCGCTCCAGTCCACCTTCCATGCCTGGGCCGGGCAGGCCTGGGCCGACTGGCTGTTCATGCTCGGCCTGCTCGGCATCGGCCTCGCGTTCGTCGGCGGCGTCGGGATGCGCGTCGCCGCCGGTGGCGGGACCCTGCTGCTGGCCCTGATGTGGGCCGCCGAGTGGCCACCCGCCCGCCATTTGGCCAACGGCGCCGCCAGCGGCTCCAGCAACCCCGTCGTCGACTACCACGTCGTCTACGCGCTGCTGCTCATCGCGCTGGCCGCCGTCGGCGCCGGCGACACGTGGGGGCTGGGGCGCCGCTGGGCCGCCCTCCCGGTCGTCCGCGAGCACGCCTGGCTCCGCTGAGACCCCACCGCCGTCTCGGAAGCACCGCACGCCGAGGCCCCGCTGCCGGAGCCGGCGGCACCAACCCCTCCACGGGGAAGGGTGCCGTCGGCTCCGGCGGTTTCCGGTTCAGCGCGCCCCTGATCTCCGACACCACACCGGCAGGCGTCCCTTGTCGGCTGGGGCAGCCAGACCGAGGCCGGCGCACCGTGTCAGGCCGCGGCGCCCACCAGCCACGGCGCTTCGACTCCCGGGCACACGAGAACGAGGCTTCCCCTCTGGGAGCCTCGCTCTCGCGCGATGCGTCCGCGGCCGATCAGGGCTGTCAGACGGTGTGCAGGCCGTGGGCCTCGAACACGGCACGCACCTTCGCCATCTGGTCGCTGGTGGGCACCGGGGTCTCCGCGAGCGAGCATTCCAGGCCCAGCGCACGCCACTTCGCCATGCCGAGCTTGTGGAACGGGAGGACATCGACCCGGGTGACGTTGCCCAGCGAGGCGGCGAAGGCGGCGACCCCCTCGACGTTCTCGACCGGGTCCGTCAGGCCGGGGACGAGGACGAAGCGGACCCAGACCTCCTTGCCGAGATCCGCCAGACGGCGGGCGAAGTCGAGGGTGGGGGCCAGCTCCCGTCCGGTGAGGTGCCGGTAGAGGGAGCGGTCCCAGGACTTGATGTCGAGCAGGACGAGGTCGGTGTCGGCGAGCAGCGCGTCGGTGGCACGGGCGCCCAGGAAGCCGGAGGTGTCCAGCGCCGTGTGCAGCCCGAGGTCGTGCTTGAAGCGGTGCAGCAACTCCCCGGTGAAAACCGGCTGAAGCAGCGGCTCGCCACCGCTGACGGTGGCGCCGCCGCCGGCGGCGCGGATGAACTCGACGCACCCGGCCGCCGCACCGACGATCTCGTCCGCGCGGATGCGTCGCCCGTCACGCAAGTGCCAGGTATCGGGGTTGTGGCAGTACAGGCAACGCAGCGGACACCCGGCCAGGAAGGCGACGAAGCGGGTGCCGGGGCCGTCGACGCCCGTGGACAGGTCCCAGGAGTGGAACATTCCGCCGGCCGGGCGCCTGCCGGCGACGGCGGCCGGTGTCTCAGCCGACGCGGATCGACTCGACAGATGGACGGGCAGAACGGGATCGGGCATGGGAATCTCCCGGTAAAGCGCGGTGCCGGCGCCCTTGGTCGGGGAAGCGCCGGCACCGCGAGCGGCGGATGCGGCCTACAGGGCGTCGTGGAAGGTGCGGCCGATCACGTCGAGCTGCTGCTCCCGCGTGAGCCGGACGAAGTTGACCGCGTAGCCGCTGACCCGGATGGTCAGCTGCGGGTACTTCTCCGGGTGGTCCATGGCGTCCAGCAGGGTGTCCCGGTCCAGGACGTTGACGTTCATGTGGAAGCCGCGGCAGGTGGTGTAGCCGTCCAGGACGCCGACCAGGTTGCACACCCGGTCCTCGGGGGTGCGGCCGAGCGCGTCCGGGGTGACGGTGTTGGTGAGCGAGATGCCGTCCTCGGCCTGGTCGTACGGCAGCTTGGCGACGGACAGCGCGCTCGCCACGTAGCCGTGGGCGTCGCGCCCGTTCATCGGGTTGGCGCCGGGGGAGAACGGCTCGCCGGCCCGCCGTCCGTCCGGGGTGTTGCCGGTCTTCTTGCCGTAGACGACGTTGGAGGTGATGGTCAGGACGGACTGGGTGTGCTCGGCGCCCCGGTAGGTGGGGTGCTTGCGCACCTTCGCCATGAAGTCCTCGACCAGCCGGACGGCGATCGAGTCCACCCGGTCGTCGTTGTTGCCGTACGCCGGGTACTCCCCGTCGACCAGGTAGTCGGTGACCAGCCCGGTCTGGTCCCGCACGGGCCGGACCTTCGCGTACTTGATGGCCGACAGCGAGTCGGCGGCCACCGCGAGCCCGGCGATGCCGCAGGCCATGGTGCGCCGGACGTCCCGGTCGTGCAGGGCCATCTCGATCCGCTCGTAGGCGTACCTGTCGTGCATGTAGTGGATGACGTTCAGGGCGTGGACGTACGTCCCGGCCAGCCACTCCACCTGCTCGTCGAGGCGGGCCAGCACCTCGTCGTAGTCGAGCACGGTTCCGTCGACCGGATCGGTGGCCGGGCCGACCTGGGCGCCGGTCAGCTCGTCCCGGCCGCCGTTGATCGCGTAGAGGAGGGTCTTGGCGAGGTTGACCCGCGCGCCGAAGAACTGCATTTGCCGGCCGACCTCCATCGCGGAGACACAGCAGGCAATCGCGGTGTCGTCGCCGAAGCGCGGGCGCATCAGCTCGTCGGACTCGTACTGCACCGAGGAGGTGTCGATGGAGACCCGGGCACAGAACTCCTTGAAGCCCTGCGGAAGTTGCGGTGACCAGAAGACGGTCATGTTCGGCTCGGGCGCCGGGCCCAGGTTATAGAGGGTCTGCAGGTAGCGGAAGGACGTCCGGGTGACCAGCGTCCGCCCGTCCGCTCCCATGCCTCCGATCGACTCGGTGACCCAGGTCGGGTCCCCGGAGAACAGCTCGTCGTACTCAGGGGTGCGCAGGAAGCGGACGATCCGCAGCTTGATGACGAAGTCGTCCACCAGCTCCTGGGCCTGGTCTTCCGTCAGCAGCCCTGCTTCCAGGTCGCGCTGGAGGTAGACGTCAAGGAAGGTCGAGGTGCGGCCGAGCGACATGGCCGCGCCGTTCTGCTCCTTGACCGCCGCCAGGTAGGCGAAGTAGAGCCACTGAATCGCCTCGCGGGCGGTCACGGCCGGGCCGGAGATGTCGTACCCGTAGCCGTCGGCCATCTGCTTGAGTTCGCCCAGCGCCCGGATCTGCTCGGCGAGTTCCTCGCGTTCGCGGATCGTCTCCTCGAGCCGGGCGGGGTCGGTGGGCGCGGCGTCCAGTTCGGCCTTCTCGGCGAGCTTGGCCTCGGTCAGACGGTCGACGCCGTAGAGGGCGACGCGGCGGTAGTCGCCGATGATCCGGCCGCGCCCGTAGGCGTCCGGCAGGCCGGTGATGACGCCGGCCTTGCGGGCGGCGAGGATCTCGGGGGTGTACGCGTCGAAGACGCCGTCGTTGTGGGTCTTGCGGTACTCGGTGAAGACCTTCTCCAGCTGCGGGTCGACCGGGTAACCGTAGGTCCGCAGCGCGCCCGCGACCATCCGCCAGCCGCCGTAGGGCATGATCGCGCGCTTGAGCGGGGCGTCGGTCTGCAGGCCGACGATCAACTCCCGCTCCCGGTCGATGTATCCGGGCGCGTGCGCGGTGATGCTCGACGGGACGTCGTACGCGATGTCGAGGACCCCCTTGGCGCGCTCCTCGGGGAAGCGGGCGGTGATCTGCCGCCACACCGCGGTGGTCCGCTCGGTGGGGCCGGCCAGGAAGGCGGCGTCGCCCTCGTACGGGGTGTAGTTGTGCTGAATGAAGTCCCGGACGTCGATGGCGTCCCGCCAGAGTCCGCCCTTGAAGCCGTCCCAGGCGCTCGTGGTGTTTTCCTGCTGCGAGGTGGTCATGTCGGTGTCCTCTCTCAGGCCTGGTCGCCGTAGTAGGCCTGGCGCATCAGCTGCTGCAGGTCGGCGGTCATCGGCATGCGGGGGTTGGCGGGTGCGCACTGGTCCTCGTAGGCGTTCATCGCCTGCTGGGGCAGGGCGGCGAGGAAGGCCGCCTCATCCACGCCGGCGGCCTTGAAGGAGCGCGGGATGCCGACCTTGTCGCGCAGTTCCTCCACGGCGGCGGCGAGGGACTCGACGCCCTGCTCCGGGGTGGCGGCCGGCAGGCCGAGCGTCCGGGCGATGGCCTGGTAGCGCTCGGGGGCGGTGTAGCTCTGGTACTTGGGCCAGCCGGTGACCTTGGCCGGGGCGGAGCCGTTCCAGCGGATCACGTGCGGCAGCAGGAGCGCGTTGGTGCGGCCGTGGGCGATATGGAAGGTTGCGCCGAGGGTGTGCGCCATGGCGTGGACCGCGCCCAGGAAGGCCGAGCCGAAGGCCATGCCGGCGATCGTCCCGGCGTTGTGCATCTTCTCCCTGGCCACCGGGTCGTCCGGGCCGTTCAGCACGGCCCGTTCCAGGTTCTCGTAGATGAGCCGGATGCCTTGGAGCGCGAGCCCGTCGGTGAAGTCGTTGGCGTAGACCGAGACGTAGGTCTCGATGCAGTGGGTGAGGGCGTCGAAGCCGGTGTCCGCGGTGACGTCCTTCGGCAGGTGTGTGGTGAGTGCCGGGTCGACGATGGCCACGCTCGGGGTGAGCGCGTAGTCGGCGAGCGGGTACTTCTGGCCGGTGGCGGTGTCGGTGATCACCGCGAAGGGGGTGACCTCGCTGCCGGTGCCGGAGGTGGTCGGGATGCACACCAGTCGAGCCTTCGCGCCGAGGTCGGGGAAGGTGAAGGCGCGCTTGCGGATATCGAAGAACTTCTCCTTCAGGTCCGCGAACTCGACCTCCGGGTGTTCGTACATCAGCCACATCACCTTGGCCGCGTCCATCGGCGAGCCGCCGCCCAGCGCGACGATGGTGTCCGGCTCGAACTCCCGCATCAGGGCGGCGCCCTTGCGGACGGTGTCGATGCTCGGATTCGGCTCGACGGAGTCGATGACCCGCACCTCGACCGGGTCACGGCGGTGGTCGAGCACGCCGCGGATCCGCTCCAGGTGGCCGATCTCCACCATGGTCCGGTCGGTGACGACGACGATCCGGTGCGCGTTCGGCATGCTCGCCAGGTACTTGACCGAGTTGCGCTCGAAGTAGATCTTCGGCGGGACCTTGAACCACTGCATGTTGGTGTTGCGCCGCCCGATCCGCTTGATGTTGACGAGGTTCAGCGCCGAGACGTTCCCGGACACCGAGTTGTGCCCGTAGCTGCCGCAGCCCAGGGTCAGCGAGGGCGTGAAGGCGTTGTAGACGTCACCGATGCCGCCCTGCGAGCTGGGCGCGTTCCAGATGATCCGGCAGGCCTTGACCGCGTGCCCGAACTCCTCCACGAACGCCGCGTCCTCGGTGTGCACCGCGGCCGAGTGCCCGAGCCCGTCGAACTCCACCGTGGCGGCGGCCAGCTCCACACCCTCCGGGCGGGAGCTGGCGGTGAGGACGGCCAGCACCGGGCAGAGCTTCTCCCGAGTCAGCGGCTCGGCCGGGCCGACCCGCTCGCAGTCGGCCAGGATCACCGAGGTGTCGGCCGCCACCACGAAGCCCGCCGCCTCGGCCACCTGCGCGGCCGAACGGCCCACCACCGCCGAGTTCAGCCGACCGCCCGAGCAGGAGGCGCCCGCTCCGGAGCCGAACAGGTACCGCTCCAGCAGCGCCTTCTCCTCGGCGCTCGCGTGGTGCGCCTTCAACGTGCGGAACTCGGCCAGCGCCGCGTCCCGGATCTCCCGGTCCAGGATCACCGCCTGCTCGGAAGCGCAGATCATCCCGTTGTCGAAGGACTTCGACAGCACGATGTCGTTCACCGCCCGCCGCAGATCGGCGCTCCGCTCCACGTACGCCGGGACGTTGCCCGCGCCGACGCCCAGGGCCGGCTTGCCGCAGGAGTACGCGGCCCGCACCATCGCGTTGCCGCCGGTGGCCAGGATCGTCGCCACGTCCGGATGGTTCATCAGGGCGTGGGTGGCGTCCATCGAGGGCTGGTCGATCCACTGGACGCAGTGTGTCGGCGCGCCGGCCGCCACCGCCGCGTCCCGGACGATCCGGGCGGCCTCGGCGGAGCAGCGCTGGGCCGAGGGGTGGAAGGCGAAGACGATCGGGTTGCGGGTCTTCAGCGCCAGCAGGCACTTGAAGATCACGGTCGAGGTCGGGTTGGTGACCGGGGTGATGCCCGCGACCACGCCGACCGGCTCGGCGATCTCCACGATGCCGTCGATCTCGTCCCGGTGCACCACCCCGACCGTCCTCGTCCGGGCCATCACGTGGGTGACGTTCTCGCAGGCGAAGACGTTCTTCACCGCCTTGTCCTCGAACACGCCGCGCCCGGTCTCCTCCACCGCCAGCACCGCCAGCGAGGTGTGCCGCTCCAGCGCGGCCAGCGAGGCCTTCTTGACGATGTGGTCGACCTGCTCCTGGGTGAACGGCGCGTACGCGGCCAGCGCGTCGAGCGCGTTGCGCACCAGACGGTCGACAGCGATGTCCGCGGTCGGCGCTACGACCTGGGCCTGGACCGGGGCGGAGGGGGCTTTCGCCTCGGTCTGTGTCTGGCGGGGCATGGGCTGGACCACCTTTCGGTTTCCGGGGAAGCTGGCGCCCGCAGATGTCCGGTCGGGCTGTCCACCGACAGCCTCTCCCGGCCGGTACGGGCCGGGCCCCGGCCATTGGGGGTAGTCCCGCGGGCCGAAGGTCCCCTCGTTCGCCCGCGTGGTCCCCTGTGGACACGCCGACGGCCGTGGGGGGGGGCGCCGGGGGGGCCCCCCCCCCCCCCGGGGGGGGGGGGGGGCGCCGGGGGCCCCCCCCCCCCCACGGCCCTGTGCGGGGTCGTTCTCAGTCGTGCGGCACGATCGCGACTGGGCTGTGCGCGTGATGGAGGACGGCGTGGGCGACGGAGCCCAGCCAGGGCGCGGCCGGGTGGAGCCTGGGCCGGCGGCGTCCCACCACCGTCAGGCAGGCGCTCCGGGAGGCCTCCACCAGGGCCCGCCCGGCCGGCCAGGCGGTGAGCTCGGCCTGGACCCGGACCTCCGGGTGCTTCTCCCGCCAGGGGGCCAGGGCGTCCTGGAGCCGCATCAGCTCCGCGGCTTCCAACGCCTCCCTGATCTCCCGCTGGTCCACCACGACCTCGGTCGAGTAGGGCCCCGCGGGCACCTTCCGGCTCTCCAGCACGCGCAGCGTCGCGCCCCGTGCCGCGGCCTGTTCGAAGGCGAAGGCGATGACGTCCGGGCATGCCTGGTCGCTGTCCAGCCCGACCACCACGTCGCCCTGGCCGCCGCCCTGGCCGTCGGCCCCGGCGCGGACCAGCACGACGGGGCAGTTCGCGTGGCCCGCCACCCGCAGCGAGACGGAGCCGACCAGCAGCCCGGCGAACCCTCCCAGCCCGCGCGAGCCGAGCACCAGCAGACCGTTGCGGCCACCGGCGGCGGCGAGCGCGTAGGCCGGATTCCCGGGGACGTGCTCGCAGGTCAACTCCAGCCCGGGCAGCACGCTCGCGATGTGGTCCCGGGTGGCGAGCACCGACGGCGGCAGCGGCTCGCCGCCACGGTCGGCCTCCCCGGGCGCGGGCGAGCTCGCGCCCCCGACGTGGAGCAGCCGCAGCGGCCGGCCGCTGCGGTGCGCCTCCTGGGCGGCCCACTCGGCCGCGGCCGTACTCGGCTCCGATCCGTCGACCCCGACCACTACGGCGTACGGCATGATGACAGCCCTCCCTCATTCGACGGTCGCGGCGCGGATACCGGCGACCCCAGTGTGCGATCCACGATCGCGGTCGCCGCGGGCCGGCCCCAGGGGCCGAGCAGCCCCAGGGACGGCCCGAAGGTCCCGGTCACGCCTCGGGGACGATGGCGACCGGGGAGAGCGCGTGGTGCAGGACGGCGTGGCCAACCGGGCCGAGCGCACCGACCAGGAACGCGGGCCGCCTGCCCAGCACCAGCAGTCGGGCCTTGGCCGACGCCTCCACCAGCGCCAGGCCCGCTCCCGCGCCCGTGCTGTCCGCGACGGCCTCGACCTCGGGATGGGCGGCTTGCCACGGTGCAAGGACGCGGGCGAGAAGTTCGTCCTCGTCGTCCGGCACCCCGGTGCCCGAGGCGTGCACGACGTGCAGCGGCAGTCCGTGGCGGTGTGCGGCGGCGAAGGCGAACTCCAGGGCGGCCTCGGCGGGCCGCCGGGCGTCCAGCCCGACCACGACCTGCTCGCGCGGTTCCGGGCCCGGCGGGTCCACCGGGAGCACCACCGCCGGGCAGCCGGCCCGGGCGGCCAGGTGCAGGGCGGTGGCCCCGACGCGCAGCCCGGGGAAGCCGCCGGCGCCGCGGGCGGCGACGACGACCAGTTCGGCGTCCTCCCCGGCGGCCACCAGCGCGACGGTGGCGAGGTCGTGGACCTCGTCGGTGCGGGTCTCCAGCTGCGGGTAGCGCACCGCCAGGACGTGGCGGACCTCGTGCAACAGGGCGCCCGGGTCGGGGCGCCGCCCGGCGGACCGGCTGGGCAGGAGCTGGGGCATCAGGGGCAGGGCGTGCAGGACGCGTAGCGGGCAGCACGCGCAGCAGCGCCTCGCGGGCGGCCCAGTCGGCGGCGGCCAGGCTGGCTTCGGAGCCGTCGACTCCGACGGTGACGGGCAGGTCCATGATGCTGTTCTCCTGACGGTCGGCCCCCCTGGTTTCGGGTCAGCCCTGCCAGGTCCAGTCGGTGACCTCGGGCAGGTCGGTGCCGTGCTCGCGGATCCAGTCGTGGTGACGGGTACGTCGGTCTGTCATCTCCTGGCGCAGGGCGGCGGCGCGCACGGCCAGGCCGGGGACGCGGTCGATGACGTCCATGACCAGGCGGTAGCGGTCCAGGTCGTTGCGGACCACCATGTCGAAGGGCGTGGTGGTGGTGCCGGACTCCTTGTAGCCGCGCACGTGCAGCTGCGGGTGGACGGCCCGGCGGTAGGCGAGGCGGTGGATCAGCCACGGGTAGCCGTGGTAGGCGAAGATCACCGGCCGATCACGGGTGAACAGGGCGTCGAACTCGGCGTCGGGCATCCCGTGCGGGTGCTCCTCCGCGGGCATCAGCCGGGCCAGGTCGACCACGTTGACCACCCGCACGCGGAGGCCGGGCAGGTGCCGGCGGAGCAGGTCGGCGGCGGCCAGGGCCTCCTGGGTCGGCACGTCCCCGGCGCAGGCGAGGACGACGTCCGGCTCGGTGCCGTCCTCGCTGCCGGCCCATTCCCAGATCCCGGCACCTCGGGCGCAGTGGGCGCGGGCCTGGTCGAGGGTGAGCCAGTCGAAGCAGGGCTGCTTGCCGGCGACCACGACGTTGACGTAGTCGCGGCTGCGCAGCACGTGGTCGGCGGTGGCGAGCAGGGTGTTGGTGTCCGGTGGGAAGTAGACCCGCACGGCTTCGGGGCTCTTGTTGAGGACGTGGTCGACGAAGCCGGGGTCCTGGTGGGAGAAGCCGTTGTGGTCCTGGCGCCAGACGTGGGAGGTGAGCAGGTAGTTGAGCGAGGCGACGGGAGCGCGCCAGGGCAGGGCGCGGGTGGTGCGCAGCCATTTGATGTGCTGGTTGACCATGGAGTCGACGATGTGGACGAAGGCCTCGTAGCAGGAGAAGAGGCCGTGTCGGCCGGTGAGGAGGTAGCCCTCCAGCCAGCCCTGGCAGGTGTGTTCGGAGAGGATCTCCATCACCCGGCCGTCGTGGGCGAGGTGTTCGTCGACGGGCAGGGTTTCGGCCTGCCACGCCTTGCCGGTCGCCCGGTAGACGGCCTGGAGGCGGTTGGAGGCGGTCTCGTCCGGGCCGACCAGACGGAAGTCCCGGCGCTCGGCGGTGGCGGCCGTCAGGTCGGCGAGCAGGTCGCCCAGGGCCCGGGTCGGTTCGTGCAGTGTCGCACCGGGCTTGTCCACGGGTACGGCGTAGCGCTCAAGTGACGGCATCGGCAGGTCCCGCAGCAGCAGGCCGCCGTTGGCGTGCGGATTCGCGCCGAGGCGGCGGGGGCCTTCGGGGACGCGGCCGAGGACCTGCGCCGATGGACGGCCGTGTTCGTCGAAGAGTTCCTCCGGCCGGTAGGAGCGCAGCCAGTCCTCCAGCTGCCGCAGGTGCGCGGGGTTGTCGCGGACCTGGTCGAGCGGCACCTGGTGGGCGCGCCAGGTGCCCGCGACCGGCAGGCCGTCCACCTCGGCCGGTCCGGTCCAGCCCTTGGGCGTGCGCAGCACGATCAGCGGCCAGTGCGGTCGGCGGGTGCTGCCGCCGGCGCGGGCCTCGTGCTGGATGGCGGCGATCCGGTCGAGGGCGGTGTCCATGGCCTCGGCCATGGCCCGGTGGACCGTGAGCGGGTCATCGCCGCCGACGTACAGCGGGTCGTGGCCGTAGCCGCGCAACAGGGCGTCGAGTTCCGCCTCGGGCAGGCGGGCGAGCACGGTCGGATTGGCGATCTTGTAGCCGTTGAGGTGCAGGATCGGCAGCACCGCGCCGTCGTGGACCGGGTCGAGGAATTTGTTGCCGTGCCAGGAGGCCGCCAGCGGGCCGGTCTCGGCCTCACCGTCGCCGATCACGCAGGCGACCAGCAGGCCGGGGTTGTCGAAGGCGGCACCGTAGGCGTGTGAGAGCGCGTAGCCGAGTTCGCCGCCCTCGTGGATGGAGCCGGGCGTCTCGGGTGCGACGTGGCTGGGCACACCGCCGGGGAACGAGAACTGGCGGAACAGCCGGGCCATTCCGGCCTCGTTGCGGGTGATGTCGGGGTAGGTGTCGGTGTAGCTGCCGTCGAGCCAGGAGTTCGCGAGGACGGCGGGCCCGCCGTGCCCGGGGCCCCAGACGCAGACGGCGTCGAGGTCCCGTGCGCTGATCACCCGGTTGAGGTGGGTGTGCACCAGGTTGAGGCCGGGCGAGGTGCCCCAGTGTCCCAGCAGGCGGGGTTTGATGTGCTCCGGGCGCAGCGGTTCGCGCAGCAGCGGGTTCGCCATCAGGTAGATCTGGCCGGCCGCGAGGTAGTTGGCGGCCCGCCAGTGGGCGTCGAGCGCCCGGATCTCCTCCTCGGAGGGTTCACCGGGAGCCGAACTTGGGGTGACGGACATGACTGTGCACTCCTCGGAGTCTGTCGGCTTCACCGACCGCCGACGGTCGGCCGACCTTCATCCTTACCCCTCGGCCGAGGTCCGCGCAGGGCCGAACAGGCCCCGTTCCACGGGATGCTGGGGGCCGGTGGTCCCTGCTGTCCACGACTTCATCCGGACGGCCCCGCACCGCGCTCCGCCCCGGGACGTACGGCCCCGAAGTGGGGACCGCTGGCCCTGCGTGCAGGTGCGTCGCGTGCCAGAGGCTGGCGGCACCTGCACACCCCGTGCAGGCGCGCCGCACGGCGCGGACGCGTGGACGAGTGGGACAGATCATGATCGACAGCGGGCGTGGGACGAAGGCCTACCTGGTCGGCGGCGGCATAGCGGCACTGGCCGCCGCGGCCTTCCTGATCCGCGACGGCGAGTTCCCCGGCGAGAACATCCACGTCCTGGAGCAGCTGCCGCTGGCCGGCGGCTCGCTCGACGGGCGCGGGTCCCCGGAACGGGCGTACGTCACCCGGGGCGGGCGGATGCTGGAGGACGAGGCGTACACCTGCCTGTGGAACCTCCTGGGGACGATCCCCACCCTCGACGACGAGAACGTCTCGGTGCGGGACGAGATCATCCGGTTCAACCGGGACTGCCCCACCCTTGCCAGGGCCCGGCTGATCGACCGGGACCACCGCGTCCTCGACGCCGCGCGCCTGGGTCTCGACGCCCAGGACCGGGTCGAGCTCGCCCGGCTGCTCGTCCTGCCGGAGTCGGTGATCGGCGACCGCCGGATCGACCAGTTCTTCTCCGAGCACTTCTTCGCCACGAACTTCTGGGCGATGTGGCGCACCACCTTCGCCTTCCAGAACTGGCACAGCGCGATCGAGCTCAAGCGCTACTTCCTGCGCTTCCTCCAGGAGTTCCCGCGCATCCACACCCTGGCGGGCGTGCGCCGCACCCGCCTCAACCAGTACGACTCCATCGTCCGGCCGCTCACCCGGTGGCTGCAGGAGCACGGTGTGCGCTTCGAGCACGGCGTCACCGTCACCGACGTCGACTTCACCGAGCAGGACGGCATCCGCCGCGCGAAGCGCCTCCACCTGCTCCGCGACGGCCAGCGGGAGACCGTCGAACTCGCCGACCTCGACCTGGCGTTCATCACGCTCGGCTCGATGACCGCCGACGCCGCCTACGGCGACGACGACACCGCACCGGAGCTGGTCCGGGACAAGCGGGACGGCAACTGGACACTGTGGGAGACCCTCTCCCGCAAGGCGCCGGACTTCGGCCAGCCGGCGGTCTTCAACGGCAACATCGGCGAAGCCGCCTGGGAATCCTTCACGTTGACCATGCGAAGCCCCGCACTGCTCGATCGCATCGAGGAGTTCAGCGGCAACGCCCCGGGCACCGGCGCGCTGATGACCTTCAAGGACTCGCCCTGGCTGATGTCGATCGTCGTTCCCCGCCCGCCGCACTTCGAGGGCCAGCCCGAGGACGTCTTCACCCTCTGGGGCTACGGCCTGTTCATCGACACACCCGGCGAGCACACCGGCACGACGATGGCCGAGTCCACCGGACGGGAGATCCTCACCGAACTCCTCGGCCAGCTCGGCTTCGACGACATCGCCGACGAGGTCCGCGCCACCACCACCGTCACCACCGTGATGATGCCCTACATCACCAGCCAGTTCGCCCGCCGCTCGGTCCACGACCGGCCCCGGGTGATCCCGCACGGTGCCCGGAACTTCGCCTTCCTCGGCCAGTACGTCGAGATCCCCGAGGACGTCGTCTTCACCGTCGAGTACTCGGTGCGCGGCGCCATGCACGCCGTGTACCAACTGCTCGGCCTCGACAAGCCGATTCCGCCCGTCCACCACGCCCTCTCCGATCCGAAGACGGCGTTCCGGGCGCTGAAGACCGCCTTCGGCCATTCGGGACCTTGGGCCCCGCCTGCGGACCCGGCCGGCCCTGGGATGCACAATCGCCCTCGGCCAGGCTGATCCCGAGCCTCAGGCGGGTGCGCCCGAGGCGGTCCCGAGCAGCGGAAAGTAGGGCACTGCCATGAGGAAGTTCGTTCTGGCCGGTATCGACGGTTCGGCCGAGAGCACCGCGGCAGCGCAGTGGGCGGCCGACGAAGCGGTGCGCCGCGGCCACGCCCTGCGACTCGTCCACGCCTGGACCTGGGAGGACGACGTCCACGCCGATCCCGGCCAACCGGCGCAGGTGCGCGCCCTGACCGAGCGCATGCTCGCCGACGCCGCGCGGCAGGTGCGCTCGGCCCACCCGGGGCTGGAGGTGCACACCGGCCTTCTGCCCGGCCACGAGCCGACCGCGTCCCTGCTCGCTGCCGCGGCCGAATCCGAACTGCTCGCCGTCGGTTCGCTGGGCCTGGGCGGCTTCGAGGGTCTGCTAGTGGGATCGGTCGGTCTGAACGCCGCGGCACGATGCGACGTGCCCGTCGTCCTGGTCCGGGCCGCCGCCCAGACGCAGCAGGCCGACGCCCGCGACGCCGCCGAGGTGGTCGTCGGCATCGACACCCGTGCCCCGGCGGACGAGGTCATCGACTTCGCGTTCCGGGAAGCCGCGGCCCGCGGCACCGTGCTGCGTGCCGTTCACGGCTGGACTCCTCCGGCGGTCTGGGGCTACGCGGGCTGGGTGGCACCGCGGATCGAGACCGAGCAGTTCCGCACCATCGAGGACGAGTTGCTCAGCCAGGCACTCAGCGTGCGGCGGGACAAGTACCCGGACGTCGCGGTGGTCGAGGACAGCCGGATCGCCGGCGGCGCCGGCGCGGTGGTGGACGCATCCGGCAACGCCGCACTCGTCGTGGTCGGCCGCCACCGGCGCCGCCACCACCTCGGCCTGCGCCTCGGACCGGTCGCCCACGCGGTGATCCACCACGCACAGGCGCCGGTCGCCGTCATCCCGCACGACTGAAACGGCGCAGGTGCCCTCCGGGGTACCGGGCGCAAAGCGATGACGCTCCGATGCCGCGTCCACCCCAGGTGGACGCGGCATCCGGCTTCCGGCCTGCGCTCGACCTGCGCCCGCGCCGGTCAGTGCTCCGCGAAGTGCGTGGGTTCGGCGGGCATCGGCAGAAGTGAACGACCGGCAGACAAGGATCACCCCCGACGCGGCAGCGTGGATCCGCACTCAGCAGTGCGTGTGGAACAGCCTCGCGTCCAGAGCAGCGCCCAACGCCACGGCCCGCCACCGTGGCTTCGGTGGCGGGTCATGCGCGCGGATGTCCAGGGCCGCTCCAGGGCGGCCGGAGGACGGCCCCAACCGCTCCCCCGCTCGCATTACCGGTCCCGGCTGGCCCCCGGCTCGCGCTGGCTATTGCGCGGGTGTGATGAGGCCGTAGTGGCCGTCGTAGCGGTGGTACAGGATGTTGCCACGACCGGTCTCGCCGTTCGTGAAGAAGACGAACGGCAGGCCGCTCAGGTCGAGGCGCGAGACGGCGTCGGCGACGGTCAGTTCGGGCACGGCCGTGGTGCTCACCGCGATGCCCGGCTCGGCTTCGGGTGCGGGCCCGGCCGAGACGATCCGGTACGTCCCGGTCGCCCCGTCGTGGTGGACGACGCTGTCGCAGCCCGTCGCCGCGTCGGTGTACAGGTGGAAGTCGTAGTCCATCGCTTCCAGTTCGAACACCGCCGCCCAGATGGTCTGGCGCGCGAGGCTGTAGCTCTTGTGCCGCACGATGCGGCGCTCCTCGGCATCCAGCACCCGGCGCTGCGGCCTGTGCTCGCGCCCGCTGGCCGCGGGCGGCTCGGTGTGGTGGCGGTGGTGCCGCTGGTGGGTCCGGACCCGAGCGATCCTGGCGTTCAGCCGGTCCTGGAGCAGGTCGACAGCTTCCTGCATGGTGGTGGCGGCGACGTGGGCCCGGACGGGCCGGCCGTTGAGGTCGAGCGTGGCCTGGGCGGTCGACGGCTTGGCCACGGCGTGGTTGGGCTCCTGGGTGAGCTTCACCCGGACCGCGAGGACCGGCTCGTCGAGGCGTTCGAGCACCGCGAGCAGCTTGGTCCGGGCGTAGTCGGGTGCGGCCAGGGAGACTTCGCCGCGGGTCGCCACCAGGACCTCGGTGGCGGGTCGGGCCTGCAGACGGGTCATCGCAGTTTCCTTCCGGGTGGTTGTCAGACTGCCGCGCGCTGATCGGCCGGGCCGAGGGTCGAAGGTCCCGCCGGCAACGCCTTGGGTCCCTCCCCTGCGGCGCCCGGCAGTGCGCGGACGGTGGTGCCGGTGGTGCCGAGGATCGTGCCGAGGGCGTTGTCGAGGGGGCCGATGGCCGCGAGATGGCCGGTCCGCTCCGCGAAGGCGGCGGCGGCCTCGGCCTTGGGCCGCATCGACCCTTCCGGCAGGTCCAGTTCGCGCAGCCGGTCGGGTGTGACGCTGACCAGCGGGCCGGGACGAGTGGAGCCGAAGCGGGTGAAGACATGGGTGACGTCGGTGAGGATCAGCAGCGCGTCGGCGTCGAGCTGTTCGGCGAGCAGCGCCGCGGCCAGGTCCTTGTCAACGACCGCCTCGACACCGTGGACGAGGCCGGTGTCCGGGTTCCGCTTCACCGGGACACCGCCGCCCCCGGCGGCGATCACCACCGAGCCCGTGGCCAGGAGCGCCCGGATGGCCGGGAGTTCGACGATCGCCGTGGGACGGGGTGAGGGAACGACCCGGCGCAGGTGCTCACCGTCCCGCGCGATCGTCCAGCCCCGCTCGACCTCCATCATCCTGGCCTGGTGATCGGTGAGTTGCCCGCCGATGAACTTGCCCGGCCGCTGGAAGGCGGGATCGTGGGGGTCGACCTCGGTGTGGGTCACCAGTGCGGTGACGGCGCGGCCCGGCAGTCGGCCCATGAGCTCGCGGGCGAGCAGGGTGCCGATCATGCCCTGGGTCTGGGCGCCGAGGACGTCCAGCGGGTACGGCGCGGTGAGCGCCGGGTCGGCCTCGCTCTCCTGCGCGAGCAGGCCGATCTGCGGCCCGTTGCCGTGGGTGATCACCAACTCGTGCCCGGCGGCGACGAGTTCGGCGAGCGAGCGGGCCGCGTCGTGGACGTGGTGCTGCTGGACGGCGGCGTCGGGGTGCTCGCCCCGCTGGAGCAGGGCGTTCCCGCCGAGTGCGGCGACGATGCGCATGGTCACTTCCTCCCGAGGGTGGCGACGAGGATCGCCTTGATGGTGTGCATGCGGTTCTCGGCCTGGTCGAAGACCAGCGAGGCCGGCGACTCGAAGACCTCGTCGGTGACTTCGAGGCCGTCGAGCCCGTGTTCTGCGGCGAGTTCGGCGCCAAGGTCGGTGCGACGGTCGTGCAGGGCGGGCAGGCAGTGCAGGAACGCAGTGTCCGCCTTGCCGGTCGCCGCCATCGTCTTCGCGTTGACCTGGTACGGCAGCAGCCGGGCGATGCGCTCGGACCATCGGGCGTGGTCCTCGCCCATCGACACCCATACGTCGGTGTAGAGGTAGTCCGCTCCGCGCACGGCCTCCTCGACCTCGTCGGTGAGCGTGAACCGGGCGCCGCTGTCCCGGCCGAGCCGGAGGCACTCCGAGACGAGCTCCGGATCGGGCCACAGGTCGCGCGGGGCCGCGATGCGAACGTCCATGCCGAGCAGACTGGCCATGACCATCAGGGAGTTGGCGGTGTTGTTGCGGGCGTCGCCGAGGTAGCAGAAGGAGATCTCCCCCAGCGGCTTTGCGCTGTGCTCGCGCATCGTGAACACGTCGCACAGGCTCTGGGTGGGGTGGCACTGGTCGGTGAGGCCGTTGTACACCGGGACACCGGCACGGGCCGCGAGTTCGGTGACGGCGTCCTGGTCGAAGCCGCGGTACTCGATGGCGTCGTACATCCGGCCGAGGACGCGGGCGGTGTCGGCGATGCTCTCCTTGTGGCCGATGTGCGAGCCGTCCGGGCCCAGGTAGGTGGTCATGGCGCCCTGGTCGGCGGCGGCGACCTCGAAGGCGCAGCGGGTCCGGGTGGAGCTCTTCTCGAAGATCAGGGCGATCCGGCGGCCGGTCAGCCGGGGCGTCTCGGTGCCCGTCCGCCGGGCCGCCTTCAGCTCGGCGGCGAGGTCGAGCAGGTGGTGGATCTCGGCGGCGGTGAAGTCGAGTTCGCGCAGGTAGTGGCGGCCGGTGAGGTCGACGGTCATGGCGGTTGCTCCTAGGCGGTCAGTGGGCTCGGCGGTCAGTTGGCGGGGTCGCGCTGGATCGGGCAGCTCATGCAGCGCGGGCCGCCCCGGCCGCGGCCGAGCTCGGAGCCGGCGATGGTGACGATCTCGACGCCCTGCTTGCGCAGGTAGGTGTTGGTGGCGGTGTTGCGTTCGTAGCCGACGACGACGCCGGGGGCGAGGGCGAGGAAGTTGCTGCCGTCGTCCCACTGTTCGCGCTCGGCGGCCCGCTCGTCCTGTTCGGCGGACAGGAACCGGACCTTGTCCAGGTCGAGGGCCTCGGCGAGCGAGGCGGCGAGGTCGGTGTCGGTCCGCACGTCGAAGCCGGTCGGGAGCTCGGGGGCGGGGGTGAGGGTCCAGGAGCGCATGTCGTCGGCCAGGCCCGGATAGACGGTGAAGGTGTCCCGGTCGATCATCGTCAGGACGGTGTCCAGGTGCATGAACGCCCGGCTCTCCGGCAGGCGGACGGCGATCAGCCGGTGCGCGGTGCCGGTCAGGAACAGCTGCTGGGCGAGGGTTTCGACGGCCTGCGCCGTGGTGCGCTCGCCCATCCCGACCATGACGACGCCCGGGGCGACGACGTGGACGTCCCCGCCCTCCAGGCTCAGCCCAGGCGGCGTGGTGGTTCCGTCGAGCAGCGGGGGCGCGGTCTCGGCGAACAGCGGGTGGAAACGGTAGATCGCGGCGGTGTGCAGGGTCTCCCGCCTGCGGGCCGGCTTCGCCATCGGGTTCAGGCTGTAACGGCCGCCGATCCAGCAGGAGTTGTCCCGCGGGAAGAGGTGATTGGGCAGCGGCGGGAGGGCGAAGTCCTGCTCGCCGAGGGTGTTCCAGTGCAGGCTGCGGGGGCTGCGCAGCGGCAGGTCGTGCTTGAGCACGCCGCCGATCAGGTATTCGGCGAGGGTGGTGCCGTCGAGCTGCGCGCACAGCTCGCGCACTGGCTCGACCAGGGCAGGGCCGACAACGGCCGGGGTGACCACCTGCCCCAGCAGCCAGGACCGGGCCGGCGGCAGGTCGAGGGTCTCGGCGAGCAGGTCGGCGTAGTGGTGCACGCGCACGCCGTGGTCGCGCAGTACCTGGGCGAAGGCGTCGTGCTCCTCGCGGGCGCGCTTGGCCCACAGGATGTCGTCGAAGAGCAAGTCGTCGACGTTGCGCGGGGTCAGCCGGGACAGCTCCAGGCCCGGACGGTGCAGGATCACCTGACGCAGGCGGCCCGCTTCGGAATCGACACGCAGGGTGGACATCGGTGGTGCTCCTCGGAGTTCAGTGCAGGTGGCGCGGGGTCAGTGCGCGCCGGAGAATGGTCGGCAGGCCGACGGGCCGTACGGTGCGGGCCGCCTTCAGCGGCGGCTCGTCGTGGCGGGCCGGCTCGGTGGCGGTGAGCGGGGCGGCGGCGCCGGTGAGGGCCCCCGCCTCGGGCCGGGCGTGCGGTCGCTTCAGCCAGATGTAGACCGGGATGCCGAGCAGGACCGTGAACAGGCCGTAGTAGACGGTCTGGTAGCCGCTGCCCTGGATCGACCAGTAGGAGAACGCCAGCGCCAGGGCGGTGACGGTGACGTCCCGCGCAAAGCGGCGCCGGTCCAGCTCCTCCCGACCGTGCAGCACCAGCCAGTACAGCTGCGCGGCCGCCGAGACCAGATACGGGATGACAGCGGTCAGCACGCTCAGCAGCACGATCTCGGTGAACACCTGCGTGAACCGCGTGTAGCTGATCACGGTGAGCACCGACGCGAGGACCGTCGCCGAGACGATGCCGAAGGCCGGCACCGCACCACGGCCCCGAGTGCCGGCGAACGCGGACGGGAACAGCCCGTCGCGGGCGGCGGCCATCGGCATCTCCGCGCAGATCATGGTCCAGCCGTTCAGTGCCCCGAGCCCGGAGATGATCGCCGCGACGGCGACCAGGTTCCCGGCCCAGGTGCCGCCCGCGATGTTGTTCATCGCGTCCGTGAACGGCGCCGTGGAGGAACCGAGTTGCGCGTGTGGGACGGTGCCGAACACGGCCAGGGTGCCGAGCAGGTAGATCGCCGCGCAGGCCAGGGTGCCGTAGACGGTCGCCCGGGGCACGTTCCGCTTCGGGTCCCGCACCCGCCCGGCCGCCACCGAGGCGGTCTCGAGGCCGATGTAGCTGAACAGCGCGATCGCCCCGGCCGCCGACACGGCGCCCAGCGCCGAACCGCCACTCGCGTTGAAGGCCCCGAAGTTGCCGGACTTCACGAACAACAGGCCGGCCGTCGCCATGAACGCCAGCGGCAGGAACTTCAGCACCGTGGTGACCACCTGGAACGCCCCGATGCTGCGCACACCGGCCAGGTTCACGATCGCCGGCAGCCACAGGCCCACCAGGGCTATCGCGACCGAAGCCCCGGTGTGGTGGCCCTTGTTGACGAACACCTCGACGTAGCCGACCCAGGCCACCACGATGGCCGCGTTCCCGGCCCAGGCCGTGATCCAGTACGACCAGGCGGTCAGGAACCCGGCGAACTCGCCGAACGCCTCTCGGGCGTAGACGTACGGCCCGCCACTGCCGGGCACCCGCTCCGACAGCCGCCCGAAGGTCACCGCCAGCGCCAGCGCCCCGACGGTCACCAGCACGAACGCCACCAGCGCGATCGGCCCGTACGGCGCGAGCGCCGACGGCAGCGCGAACACGCCGGTACCGATGATGCTGCCGACCACCAGCGCCGTCGCCGCGGGCAGCCCGAAGAATGTGTTCCGCCCTTGTGGGCCGTCCTCCGGCGTGCTCGCCGGTGGTCTTCCGCTGTCGTGTACGGACATCAGGGGCTCCTTTGCCAGGTGCTTGACCGCGCTGACGGGCCCGGTCTCCGCCGTGGCCCGCTGAGAAGATCCTCGAATCCGCGAGCGGCCGACCCCATGGGCCAACGGTCCCGCTTCCCGCACCGGCGGTCCCTGTCTTCCCTGTCCGATGGTCCCGACAGCACCGGACCGCCCACCGGCGCACGGCGCGTGACGCATTGCCGGATCCGCCCCCTCGGGACCACCGGCCCACCGACGGGTTCCGTCCGGCCCTGGGGTCCCGCGAGGCCCCGCGGGAGATTGGTGCTCGCCGGGCCACGGTCGAGCCCGGCCCTCAGCCCGACTCCAAAGGAGCGTCCGTGACGACGCGACACGTCCTGGCCGGCCTCGACGGCTCACCGCAGAGCGAGACCGCCGCCCTGTGGGCGGCGGCGGAGGCCCAGCGGCTCGGAGCGGCCCTGCGCCTCCTGCACGTCTGGCCCTGGCTGAACGGCGAGAACGCGGACCGGGCCGAGCCCGGCGACTTCAGGCCCGCCGCGCTCGACGCCCTCGCCCGCGTCGCCGACCGAATCCGCCTCGCCCACCCGGAACTGTCGGTAGAGACCGCCGTCAGGCCCGACGACCCGGTCGACGGACTGGTCGCCGAAGCACGGGGACAGGAGATGCTGGTGCTCGGCTCCCGGGGTCTCGGGGGATTCGCCGGCCTGCTCGTCGGATCGGTCTCCCTCGCGGTCGCCGCCCGCGCGACGGTCCCGACGGTCCTCGTCCGCGGGGCAGGGCCCCTCCCTCGCGCGAGCACCGCCGCCGTCGGCGACGTCGTGGTCGGCATCGACTCCGGTGAACCTAGCGAAGCGGTCCTAGAATTCGCCTTCGCAGAGGCGGAGCGCCGCGGCGCCGGGCTGCGCGCCGTCCACGGCTGGGACCCGGCCCCGGCCTGGGCCTTCGGAGGCATGATGCCGCCTCCGGTGGACATCCCTGGCCAGGAGGGCACGAAGGCGGCTCTGCTGTCACAGCACCTCACCCGTCAGTTGGCAAACTATCCGGGCGTGGCCGTCGTCGAGGACGTCCGGCTCGGCAGCGGGGCGAAGGCCGTCCTGGACGCCTCCGCCGGTGCCGAGTTGGTCGTCATCGGTCGACGCGAGCGCCGTCACCACATCGGCATGCTGCTCGGACCTGTCGCACACGCCGTACTCCACCACTCCACCGCCCCGGTGGCGGTCGTCCCCCACCCCTGAAGACCGGCCCGTGCCGGTTGCCACCATCTGCCAGACCGTCCATGAAGGAGGACCGGAAATGAACACCGCGCCCGAGCAAGCCGGCCCGGTGCCGCCCTTCCGCCACCACCTGCGGCAGGCTCTCGGGAAGGGCCGGAATCCGTTGGGTCGCACGATCGACCGCTCACGCAGCCGGGCCCTGGTCCTAGCCGTGCTCGGCATCGGACTTGCCGTGCTCGGCAGCGCGGGCGCGGCGGCGGCCGACTTCGCCGTTGTCCGGCACCAGGCCTCGGTGACGGCCGCCCGCCTGCACCAGGTCCAGGCGGTCGTGCTGACTCCGGCGCAGCGGGAGGCCGACACCGGCGCCGGCAGGCGGCGGTACGAGGCCGACGCCGTCTGGGTCTACCCCACCGGGCAGCGCACCACGGGCAGCGTCCCGGTGCCGGGCGGTACGGCCCCCGGTTCGACCATCGGCATATGGGTCGACGACGCCGGCCGTTCCGTGGCGTCCCCGCTCGGATCGGCCGCCATCGCCGCCAAGGCGGCCTGCCTCGGGCTGTTCCTCCTCGGAGGCCTCGGCGTCCTCGTCGTCACCGGTCTCGGCATCCGTCTGGACGTCCTGGACCGCCGGGCCGACCAGGCATGGCAGCACTCCTGGGCCCTGCTGGAGCCCGTGTGGAGCGGCCGCGCCTCACGCGACAACCGGGCGGGCTGACCGCACCGGCCACTCGGAAGGAGAAGACCCCGATGTCCGCACAGTCCGCCAGCAGCCGCGATGTCAACGATCCCGTCCACAGGATTCTCATCGCCGCTGCGTGCGCCGCCCCGTCCATCCACAACACGCAACCCTGGCTGTTCCGCACCGACGCGCAGGCGGACACCATCGAGGTGTTCTCACACCCGTTGCGGAGGCTGCCGCGCACCGACCCCCAGGGCCGGGCACTGCACCTCTCGATTGGCGCCGCCCTGTTCAACCCCCGGGTCGCCGCGGTGCATCTGGGTCGGGAACCGGTGGTCCGGCTGCTGCCCGACCCGGCGTCCCCGACCTGCTGGCCGTCGTCCGTCTCGCCGGTCGGCCCCGGGCCTCGCTGACCCGTAGGCCGGACCTGTACCGAGCCGTCCGGCAGCGCCGCAGCAGCCGCTTCCCGTTCACCCCCGAGCCCGTGCCCTCCGCCGACCTCGCCGAGGCCACCGAGGCCGCACACCAGGACGGTGCAACGCTGTGGCTGCCGGAACACACCTCCCGGATCCGCCTGCTCGAACTCACAGCGGAGGCGGAACAGCGCAACGGCCTGGCCCCGGAGCGCCTGGCCGAGGGCCTGAACTGGATCGCCGGGCCCGGCGACGACACCGGTGTGCCGCCCCGCGCCCTGGGCACCCTGGACTCTGACGGCCTGTTGCCGATGCGGAACTTCACACCGCAACGCACGGCAGGCCGGCCGAAGGCCAAGTACGAACCCGACCCGCACCTCCTCATGCTCGCCACCCGGAGCGACCACCCCGCCGACTGGCTGCGCGCGGGTCAGGCCCTGCAGCACGCCCTGCTGATCCTCACCCTCCACGGGCTGCGCGCGTCGATGCTCCACCAGGCCCTGGAGTGGCCCGACCTGCGCAGCCGGATGGCCCGGGCCCTGCCGCAGCGCGGCGCACCCCAGATGCTGCTGCGTGCCGGGTACGGCCCTGTGGGCTTTCCCACCCCGCGCCGCATGCCCGTACCCCCGACGGATCAGCCGGTACCGGAGCCCGCCGCCGCGGTGGCCTGACGGCCGACCCGCACACACGGCGTCCGGACACCCCTCACGATTAGGGCCCTCCGGCCCTATCGGCCCCGCCCGGCGTCCGGCAGACTGCGATGAGATCTGTATGACCTGCCGCTGGGGGCAGACATTGAGCGCGGAGTGGTGATGGCGGACAACGCGGCAGGCGCGGGCGACCCGGTGAAGGTGTTCCTCCTCGACGACCACGAGGTGGTCCGGCGGGGTGTGCACGACCTGCTGGACGCGGAGCCCGGCTTCACGGTGGTCGGCGAGGCCTCCACGGTGGCGCAGGCGCTCACCCGCGTTCCGGCGCTGCGCCCGGACGTCGCGGTCCTGGACATGCGACTGCCCGACGGCGACGGCGTGACGGTCTGCCGCGAACTGCGCTCGCGGATGCCGGAGCTGGCCTGCCTGATCCTCACCTCCTTCGACGACGAGGAGGCCCTGCTCGACTCGATCATGGCCGGTGCCGCCGGGTACGTCCTCAAGCAGATCAGCGGCACCGACCTCGTCTCCGCGGTCCGCACGGTCGCCTCCGGACAGTCCATGCTCGACTCCGGCGCCGCCACCCGGCTGATGGCCCGGCTGCGCGGCGAGGCCGCGACCCAGCAGCCGTCCGATGCCCCGCAGCTCACCGAGCGCGAACGCGAGATCCTCGCCCTGGTCGGCGAGGGCCTGACCAACCGGCAGATCGGCCAGCGGCTCTACCTCGCCGAGAAGACCGTCAAGAACCACATCTCCCGCCTGCTCGCCAAGCTCGGTGTGGAGCGCCGCGTCCAGGCCGCGATCATCGCCACCCAGGTACTGACGGGCCAGGGCCACCTGGCGGCCCGCAGGACCGTCTGAGCGGCACTCGTGCCCGGGCCGAAAGCACCCGGTGTACGGGGACCACCCGGAGGCCTCCCGGGGGACCATCAGCCCCTCGCGGAAGGACATGCCCCCACCGAGCATGGATGTCATGACCGCCGAATTCACACCACTGGACGAGCTGCATTGTCTGAGGCTTCTCAGCGGGACAGCCGTCGGCCGATTGGTCTACACCGTTGGTGCGCTGCCGGCCGTCATGCCGGTCCGTTACCGGATCGCGGCGGACGGCAGCGTCCTGCTCCACGCTCACACCGACTCCGAGATCACCCGAGCCGTCGCCGACGCGATCGTCGCCTTCGAGGCGAGCGAACTCGACGAAGCCGACGGCAGCGGCTGGAGCGTCACCGTCCTCGGGCGGGCGGACGTCACCTCCGACATCGAGGAGGGCCGCACCATTCCGGCCGTCGTGCCCGCCCCCGCGAGAACAGCCGGTAGTGTGACCATCCGGATCCGCCCGGAACTGGTGACCGGGCGTTCCCTGCCCGGCTCACCGGTCTACGAGGCGTGACGAGCCCCGCGAACATCGGCATCCGACTCTCACACCAGCGGAGCCGACCAGGTCAGCCGGGTCCCGCCCTCAGCTGGGACGATCACCTCGAACGCGCCGCCGAGGCCCTCCGCCCGCTCGGCGAGATTGCGCAGGCCGCTGCGCCGCCCCTGCTCGGGGACGCCGACACCGTTGTCCTGCACCGTCAGCACGACCCGCTGCCCGCTGGCGTGCAGCACCACCTCAACCCGGTTCGCCTTCGCATGCCGGGCCGCGTTGCTCAGCGCCTCCCCCAGCACGGCCACGACGTGTTCCGCGACCTCCGCGGGAACATCGGTGTCGAGCAAGCCCTCCATGCTCAGCCTGGGTGGGAAGCCCAGGACAGCCTGCGCCTGTTCGACGGCCCGCACGGCCCTGGCCCGCAATCCCTGCCCGGCCTGCTCCTCGCGCGCTCGGAGCCCGAAGATCGTCGACCGGATGATCTTGATGGTCTCGTCCAGGTCGGCGACCGCACGCAGCACCCGGTCCGACGCACCCGGGTGCTCGATGAACCGGGCCGCGCTCTGCAACGTCATCCCCGTCGCGAAGAGCCGCTGGATGGCCAGGTCGTGCAGGTCCCGGGCGATCCGGTCCCGGTCCTCCAGCATCGCCAGCTGCTCGGCGTCGCGCCGCCGCTCCGCCACCTCCAGGGCCAGTGCCGCCTGGTCGGCGAAGCCCAGCAACGGACCGGTCTCCCGCTCGGTGAACGCCGGCTCACCGACCTCCCTCGCCAGCAGCAGCACGCCCTCGACCGGCCCCTCGGCCGGCCCCAGCGGGACCGCCACTGCCGGGCCGAGCCCCTCGAACCTCCGAGGGCCGGCGGACAGCCGCGGATCACCGGAAAGGTCGACCGTGGTCGCCGGCGAGCCCTGCGCACACGCCTCCCCCGACAGGGTCCCGTCCAGCGGCACCACCAGGCCCTGCCTGGCAGCCGCGTCACCCCCGAGGGCCAGCTCCACCCGGACCGTGTCGGTACCGGGGACGGGGATCGACACGTCCGCCAGCGCGGCGCCCGTGATCTCCCGCGCCCGCCGCGCGATCAGTTCCATCACGTCCGCGCGGGAACTGCCCGACAGCAGGCCCCGGGTGATCTCCGCGCTCGCGCTCAGCCAGCGCTGCTGCCGCTGTGCCTCCTCGTACAGGCGGGCGTTGTCGATCGCCACCCCCGCAGCGACCGCCAGGGTCGAGAGCACCGACTCGTCGTCGGCGTCGAACTCCTCACCGCCCCGCTTGTCGGTCAGATAGAGGTTGCCGAACACCTCCTCGCGCACCCGCACCGGCACGCCCAGGAAGGTCCGCATCACCGGGTGGTGCACCGGGCAGCCGTGCGAGGCCGGATGGTCCGACAGGTCCGTCAGCCGCAGCGCCTCGGGATTGCGGATCAGCTCGCCGAGGATGCCCCGACCCGTCGGGTACGGGCCGATCTTCGCGATCTCCTCCTCCGACAGCCCCACGGTCAGGAACTCCGACAGCGTCTCGCCGTCCGGGCCGATCACCCCCAGCGCCGCGTACCGCGCGTCCACCAGCACGGCGGCCGCCTCCACGATCCGCCGCAGCACCTGGGTGAGGTCCAGCTCCCGGCCCACCGACAGCACGGCCTCCAGGAGGCTGTGCACCCGGTCCCGGGTACCCCGGGCCGCGTCGATCCGCGCCTGGAGTTCCTCCAACAGCTCATCCAGTCGCAGCTGCGGCATCCGCGACCGCACTCCGTCCCCGCCCACGCAGGCCTCCCTCCGTCCGTCTTTGTTACCGGCCGGTCGATTGTCGCAGAAGCCCACCGCCGCCGGCCGAGGCAGGAACCGCCTCCGACCTGGCGGGACCGCCAGGTCGGCACACACGGCCGGCCACCGGACCGCAACCGCACCTGGCCCGTGGGCAGAAGCCCCGCTGAAACGGGTCCTCGCCGGAAGGTCCCGTGCGCTGTTGGCAGATGTGCCCGTTGGTCCGCCGGAATCGGGACCTACGGTCTCTCCCCCGAGGTGCGGCCGTCGTGTTCCTTGGTGACACCGACGACGGCGTAGCAGAGGCAGGGGCTGAGATGAGGGATACCGAACGGCCGACGAGGCCCCGCCACGAGCGGGGCAGGGCAAGTACGGAAACGCGGTCCCGGCGGGGTCCACGATGGCGCGGACCGGCCGCCGGGGCGGCGGGCATCACCGTCTCGGTCTTTTCGGTGGAGGCTCCCCGGTGACCGGATCCCTGCCCGTCGGCCACCTCGCGGGTGCACCGCTGCGCGTGCACTGGAGTGCTCCCCTGCTGGCCGCCGTGCTGGCCCACGGCCTGGTACGGCAGGCGCTGCCCGGCTGGTCCCCGGGCCACTCGGCCGCCGGCTACACCACCGCGGGTGCGGGCGCGGCCGTGGCACTGCTGGCCTGCCTGCTGCTGCACGAGGCCGCCCACGCGCTCGCGGCCCGGCGCGCTCACCTGAAGGTAACGGACATCACCGTCTGGGCCCTGGGCGGGACGACCCGCTGCGACCGGCCCGCGTCACCAAAGGCGGCGCTGGTCATCGCGGCCGCCGGTCCGGCCACCAGTCTGGCCGTCGGAGTCCTCGCCCTCGGCACCGGCGTCCTCCTCCGGCCGGACGCGCACTGGACGCTGGTCACGGCGCTGCTCGCCTGGCTCGGAGGCGCCAGTCTCGTGCTCGGTGTCGTCAACCTGCTTCCCGCGGCCCCCATGGACGGCGGGCAGACCCTGCAGGCCGCACTGTGGTGGCGCGGCGCCGACCGGGACGGGGCCGAACAGACGACCGACCGGGCCAGCCAGGCCGTGGGCCTGCTGCTGGCCGCCCTCGGCACCGCGTTGCTCCTGGACGGAGCGAGCGACGGCCTCTGGCTCATGGCCGTCGGGCTCTTCCTCGCCGCGAGCGCCGCAGCCGAACGACGCCGCTCGGTCCTCGAAAGCACGCTCCGGGGCGTACGCGTGGCCGACGCCATGTCCAGCCCGGTGGAGACCGGCCCGGACTGGCTCACCGTGGAACGCTTCCGCACCGAGATCGCCGCGAACCGCCACCACTGCGCACTGGTCCTGGTGGACTTCGACGGCCTGGCCAGCGGCCTGATCACCCGACGGCAGCTCGCCGCGGTTCCGCCCGAGCGCCGGAACGACCTGCGGGTACGGGACGTCATGACCCCGCTCGCCCTGTGCACCACCGCGGAACCGGACGAACCGCTGGCCGCCGTGATCCAGCGATCCGCCGTCGCAACGGCAGGCCGGATCATCGTCCTCGACTCCGGCGGGCCGACCGGTGTCGTCACCGCACACGACGTCACCCGGCTCCTCCAGCTCCGCCGGCTCGACCTCCCGCAGTCGAGCCCCGTCCAGCAGTGACACGGCCACGAACCGAGGCAGCCGGGTCCCCGCAGTCCGGGTGAGCGCGGAGGCTCCGTGCACGAGCACCTCCGCCTCGCTCGCCGCGCCGGCACCGGCACCGGCGCCGAACTGCGCGCCGCCCCGGCAACCGCCGCCTGGACGGCTGGCTCCGGTCCGGTCACCCCAGGCTGTGCGAACGGGCACTACCCGAACCGACCACGTCCCCTGGGACCACTGGCCCCAAGACCGGGGCCCATCGGTTCTGCCCCTCTCCACCCGGCAGTTGATTGACTCCGGTACGACACGGGACCGCGCGCCGCTCGAAGGACCGGGCGCGAGGGCCGCGAGACGACGGGGACTCCAGGAGGTTGTGGTGGACGCGACAGCAGAAACGGTCGGGCACAGCGTGGTCCGATCGGTCACCCGCGATCCGCAGGCCCGCACCACGGTGGTGCGACTGCGCGGCGAACTGGACATGCTCACCGCGTCCGAGCTCGTCCCGGAACTGCTGGGACTGGCGGGTGACGGCGACCGGGAGCTGGTGCTGGACCTGTCCGGCGTCAGCTTCTGCGACAGCGCGGGGGCCAGCGCCTTCCTACAGGTGAACCGGCGCCTGACCAAGGGCACCAGGCTGTTCCTGCGCGGTGTCACCCGACAGCCCGCGAAGGTGCTGCGGCTGCTCGGCCTGCACCGGTCCCTGCCATGCGAGTTCACACAGCCGGCCCGGACCTGACCCCGCCCACGGAACGACCTCCCGGTAGTCGCCGTACGCAACCGCTGAAGGCCCGTCCGGGCGGCTCCCCCGCCTCCTCGACGCGATGACGACGACTTCGGACCGAGCACTCGCGCACCTGACAGCGACGATCGATGTGTCCGACCTCGTGAAGGCCTCGGGAGGTCTCGGGCCCTCGACGCGCCCGCCTCGTCCCGTCCCGAATGGATTCGACCCCCGTTCCGGCATCCGCCCCTGCTCCCGGGCGGAGCGTCCGAGCAGCGCGTCGGCTGCGCCTCACTCTCGTGGCCGCCAGTCTGATCGGCACCGGTCTCGCCGGGCTGCGCCGCCGGGACATCGGCTGAGAACGGCCGAAAGCGGGGGCGGGCCTGACGGCCGCCACGAGTGTGTCGCGGCGGCGCCGGTAGGAGCAACGTTGGGCGCGCAGGTACCGGCCGCGCTGGAGTCGCTGATGTCGGCGACCGCCGCCGACGCGATGAGCGTCTCGGAGCGCCACGACAGCGACCGCGAACTGTTCGGCCAGGGCCTGGCCAACCTGGCCGCCCCGCTGTTCGGCGGCGTCGCCGCCACCGGCGCGATCGCCCGCACCGCCGTCAACGTCCGCTCCGGCGCCGCCTCCCGGCTCGCCGCCCTCGTCCACGCCGCCGTCCTCGCGGTGATCATCTTCGCCGCCGCGCCCCTGGTCGCCGGGATCCCGCTCGCCGCCCTGGCCGGCGTACTGATCGCCACCGCGGTCCGCATGGTCGAGGTCGGCTCACTGCGCGCGCTGGCCCGCACCGGGCGCGGCGAGGCCGCGGTCCTGGCCCTCACCGCCGCCGCCACCCTCGCCTTCGACTTGGTCACCGCCGTCGTCGTCGGCCTGCTCGTCTCCGGCGTCCTGGCGCTCGCCGCCGTCGCCAAGGCGGCACGCGTCGAGCAGGTCCCGCTGTACGCCGACCTTCCCCCGGCCGACCACCACGACGAGGAACAGGCGCTGCTCGCCGAACACATCGTCGCCTACCGCATCGACGGCCCGCTGCTCTTCGCCGCGGCCCACCGCTTCCTGCTGGAACTCACCGAATCCGCCGAGGTCAAGGTCGCGATCCTGCGGATGTCCCGGGTCAGCGCGATCGACGCCAGCGGCGCCACCGTCCTCGGCGACGCCATCACCAAGCTCCAGCGCCGCGGCACGCTGGTGCTCGTCTCCGGCATCCATGCCGAACACCACCGCCCGCTCGACGCCCTCGGCACACTCGACCGGCTCCGCGCGGACGGCCACGTGTTCGCCACCACCCCCGACGCCATCGCCTACGCCCGCAACCACCTGCACGGTCAGACCGAGTCCGCCGATCTCCCCCTCGCCGCAGGAGCAGCCCGTTGACCCGAGCCGAAGCACCATGGTGATCCGCCGATGGCGTGACCGGGGCCGTCGTGATGACCGCGTCCCGGCCCTGGCAGCCCCATCCGGTCGGTATCGGAAGTACCGGATGAGCCTGGCCAGCACCTGGCTCGCCGCCAAAGTGAGCCGCCGCATCACGGTGACCGTCCTCACCGGCTGGGGCGTTCGGCCGAGGACCACCGTCCACGACGCCGCCGTCCTCGCCGTCACCGAACTGGTCACCAACACCGTCCGGCACGCCCGGTCGCGCTCCCCATTCTTCGAACTGCTGTTGGCCGTCACCAACACTCACGTCGAAGTCGCCGTCCGCGACAGCCATCCGGGTCTGTTCGACCTGCCGCCGCACCAGGGCGCCACGGGCGGTCTCGCCGCCATCGCCGACCTGGCCCGCCACCTGGGTGGAGAACTGACCGTCCAGCCCGACCCCGACGGCGGCAAGACCGTCCTCGTCCACCTCCCGCTCACCCCACCCACCACGACCCCGGAATAACACCACTCTTGCGCTTCACCGTCACCTCCTACGACGACCACGGCACTCCCGCCGCCGCGCAGACCGTCGACCTCACGACCCTCAAGACGCTGCTCGCCGAAGCCGCCACCACCGGCCGACGCCTCCACATCCGCCCCCAGCCCCGAGAAGACGGCCACTCCGCACCCGCCCAGGAGCCCCGATGAGCGACAGCACCAGCGACGAGAAGAGCCGCCGCAAGGCCATGCTCATCCGCGCCTCGGTCTACATCCTCGGCACCCACCTGTTCGCCGGCTTCGTCATCCTGCTCTTCGCCCTCGGCAACCGCCACTGAGCCCTTCCGTGCCCGCTGACCACGGAAAACGCCCCACCACGACTGGATATCCTGAACACATGAGCGACAACCTCCCCCCGTGCCCGCAGTGCTCCAGCGAGTACACCTATGAGATGAACGCCCTCATGGTCTGCCCGGAGTGCGGCCACGAATGGGTGCCCGCCGAGGGCGACTCCGTCGCGTCGGCCGGCGTCGGCGAGCGGGTCGTCAAGGACGCGGTCGGCAACGTGCTGAACGACGGCGACACCGTGACCGTCATCAAGGCCCTCAAGGTCAAGGGCAGCGTCTCCGGCATCAAGGCGGGCACCAAGGTCCGCAACATCCGCCTGGTCGACGGCGTCGACGGCCACAACATCGACTGCCGCATCGAGGGCTTCGGCGCCATGCAACTCAAGTCCAGCGTGGTCAAGAAGGCCTGACCCGGCCTTGGCCGACCTTTGACGGGAACCGGAAGCAAACCGCCGGCTCGCCACCACGGTGAGCCGGCCGCGGCACGACACCCGTCCCAAGTCCTTGCCCTCGGCCGCCGCTCAGCTCGCGCCCCTGTCCTCCAGGCTCGCGACGCCGTCCTTCGGGGCCGCGACCCCATTCTCGCGAGCCAGCCTCAGCGCGTCGGTCAGCTCGTCGAAGGCCTCCTCGGTCGCGAAGAAGTCCTGCCTGGCACAACCCTCGTCCACGGCTCCCGGCGCGGGTACTGCCCATGCGGCGAGCACGTGGTCGGCATCCCGAGCGGCGGCCTGGCGAGCGGGCATCCGACGGCCTCGTCCTGCCGCTCGGCCGCCGTGTCCGCGGGGCCGGACGGCGCGAGGGACTGGCACATCGGCTGGAGCTCCTGTCGGCCGCGGGTGCGGGTCACCGGCCGGCGGCCGGCCCGTTCGCATGCTCGGCGTGCTCGTGCCCGGTGCCCCGGACGACGACGACCGGGCAGGAGGCGTGCTGGACGCAGTGCTGGCTGACCGAGCCGAGCAGCGCCCCGGCGAAGCCCCCGTGACCACGGTTACCGAGGACCAAGAGTTCGGCACCGTCGGCGACCTTCAACAGGACCTGGGCGGCGTTGCCGCATTCCACCCGCTCGCATACCTCGACCGGGCACTGCGGGCCCGTCGCCTGTGCGACAACCTCGGCGAGCGTCTTTCCGGCGTACGCGGCGACCTCCACGTCGGCCACGCCGGCCACGGGCACACCCCAGCCGTAGACGGTCGGGTACTCCCAGGTGATCACCGCCTCGACCGTGGCGCCGACCAGGGCGGCCTGCCGTGCCGCCCACCGCAGAGCGGCATGGGAGGACTCCGATCCGTCGACACCCACCACGATCCGCCGCTGTGCCGTCATCCTGTCCATGTTGTTCCCTAATTCGTGAGTAGGTGATTCCAGTCGGCCTGTCAGGGCCGGTGGAGTGATTTGCGGATGGGGACCGGGATCTCGTCAGGTTTTCCAGGCCTG